>JAJACU010000020.1 GCA_022601345.1 Chlamydiota bacterium
CATAATGTTTCACTGAATCGTTCGGAGCTTTCTACTGCCATTGAGCTGATTCAAACAAAAAAAGCTAATAAAGAAATTATCAAAAAAAATGCGAAACTGCTCTTTAAACGTCAAAAGCTTTTCATAAAAATTCTTAACTAAATCAAATGTTCTCTAAGAGAGCAAAAAGGATTGAAATCCTTTCAATTCTTTGACATAATGAGCAAAGTTAGCTATCAATGTAATCGTAAGTTGCATATACACAAAAGTTTGATGATTATTTCTTTGGAGTAGTTCTTTTTATTTTGAAGAAAAAAGAGTGTTCTTGACTAATAATGACAAGTTCGAGATAGCTAAATTTTAAGAAGGCTTATCACCCAATAAGAGAGTTATGGCAGACGATAATAAAAACAACAATAATCCCCCTAAAAGATCTTTTCCCGGCAGCTTTTTTCTATTTATCTTAGCTGCAATTTTTATAGTGTTTGTTATCCAGAACTTTACCAACCAAAAAACCGCAAAGGTTTCATTCAGTCATCAGCTGGAACATTTGGTAAACTTGAACTTGATTCATCCTGAAGAAAACAGAAAGACGTCTCTAAACGATAACTTAGTTACTTTTAGTGGAAAATTTAGATCTACTACTACACCTGAGGGAAAATCAAGGTTTCGTTTTCTAGAATTACTAAATAAGAATCATCAACTTACTAGTGAGCAGGGGCGTATTAGCGGTGAATTAGGAATCCAAGAGCAGCGAGTTAGAGATGCAGCTGATTGGTATCTGAAAATTTCAGGAGTAGCAGTTCCTGCTAGTGGCTATGTAGTTGTTGGGGGAATCTATGATACACCTGAGCGTGTAAATCGCATCGTTGTTCAAGATCTTTCAAATAGAGATGTTCTAAGCGTTAAAGATTTAGATTCAAGGCTTGCTAAGCTTGATGCTACTGATGGTGACCAAGTTGCTGTCTACGGCTCTGAGTTAGCTACTTTAATTCAAAATTTTAGATCTCCAATTCTTGGAATTGGAAGTGAAAGCATGAAGCAGCAGCTTAAGAGCATGAGTGATAGTGTTTTGAAGGCTCAATCTGCAAGTACAGCTGAACAATTATCAGTTTATCAAAGTGCAATGGTTCAACTTAAAGCTGTGTCAGCGCAGCTTAATCAATTTGAAAACCACACGCATTTATCACAATTAAGAAGTGTTCGCTCCTATAAAGAAGAGTTTAACCAATTCAATATTTACTCATCTGAGCTAGGCGAAAATCAAGAGCAACTCGATAAAGCTAGACAGCCTGTTGCAAATGTTATTTGGTATTTTGATAACAAAGAACTTTCAACTAGGGCATTAGAGAAGCAAGACCCAGAAGTTTTCAGCCACTGGTTTGCAAATGCCCAGCAAGAGTGGGACGGTTTTGCAACTAATAAAGGGTATGCTTTCAAAGCTCCGGATCAGCCGCGCAACACTGTGCTTGAACGCACTTTTAAAAGTGAAGAGCCAGCGCCAAATTACTTTAGCTATATTTTTAGCTTTTTACCGGTTGTATTAGTGGTGTTGCTGCTTTGGTTTATTTTCTCTCGCCAAATGAAAGGCATGGGAAACAATGCTATGAGCTTTGGAAAATCTACTGCCAAAAAACTTAATAAAACTGAATGTAAAGTTACTTTTGCTGATGTTGCAGGAATTGACGAAGCTAAAGAGGAGCTCGAAGAAATTGTAGATTTCTTAAGAGAGCCTTCTAAGTTTACAGCTCTTGGTGGACGTATTCCTAAGGGTGTTTTATGCATAGGGCCTCCGGGAACAGGTAAAACACTAATTGCCAAGGCTATTGCCGGCGAAGCTGACCGACCATTTTTTGCAATTTCAGGTTCTGATTTTGTTGAAATGTTTGTGGGGGTAGGGGCTAGCCGTATTCGTGATCTTTTTGGACAGGCAAAAAAAGAAGCGCCTTGTATTATTTTTATTGATGAAATTGATGCTGTTGGTCGTCATCGTGGAGCAGGTATTGGTGGGGGGCACGACGAACGTGAGCAAACTCTTAACCAACTACTTGTTGAGATGGATGGATTTAACTCCAATGAAGGTGTGATTCTAGTTGCTGCAACCAACCGAGCAGATGTTCTGGATAAAGCATTACTTAGACCAGGTAGATTTGATAGAAGAATAGTCGTTGACTTGCCAGATGTTAAAGGACGTTATGAAATTCTAAAAGTACATGCACGTAAAATTAAATTGGACCCATCTGTTGATTTGATGTCGATTGCAAAAGGGACAGCAGGTTCATCAGGAGCTGACCTTGCAAACTTGCTTAATGAAGCAGCACTAATAGCTTCTAGATTAGGCCGCGCAGCTGTGACAGGCTCTGATGCTTCTGAGGCGTGTGACAAAGTACGTTATGGTAAAGAAAGACGTAGCCTAGAGTTGTCAGAGCAAGAAAAATACAACACTGCAGTACATGAATCAGGCCATGCTGTTGCAGCGCTTTGTGTAAAGCATGCTGATCCTGTTGATAAGGTAACAATTATACCTCGTGGGTTTTCTCTTGGAGCAACTCACTTTCTCCCAGAGAAAAATAGAGTTAGTTGGTGGAAAAAAGAGCTTTATGATCAATTGATTGTTTTGCTTGCTGGACGTGCCGCAGAAGAGATTTTTTTAGGGGACATCTCATCAGGAGCTCAAAACGATATTGAAAGAGCAACTCAAATTGGACGTAATATGATCTGTGGTTGGGGAATGAACGACCAACTTGGAAATGTTGCGCTTGATGAATCTAAAGCTAATCAATATTATCCTGGAATGGGCTCGAACGAGAAGAAGTATTCTGATAGGACTGCAGAAGTCATTGATTCTGAAGTGAAAAAAATGATGGATGAAGCTTATCAAAGTGCTTTAACTATCGTTAGAGAAAACAAAGAAAAAGTTCAGCTTATGACTGACATGCTTGTTGAGTTTGAGACGCTAGATGCTGAAGATGTGCGTAATATCGTATCAGGTGGCTGGGATGCAGAGAGTAAGCGTAAGAAGCTTAAAAGGGTTGATGAACTTCAGAAACTGGCTCCTACAGAGCCTCCACCGCCACCATCTCCTGAACAAGGTACAACCGGTAAACTTGCTCTTGATTAAGAGCTTTGCGTGTAGTGTAGCTTAGTCATGCAGTCAGATAAGAGGCGACAGATAATCTAGAAAGCTTTTCTAGAGAAACCCTAGAGTGGTAGTGTACTGAGTGTAAATTATTCTGCTCTGCTCACTAAGTTCCTGGAAATGAGGGGAATGTTTTCTTGTAAGTCCCATTTCTTGAACTTTTTTGCTTGTTAAATCTTTTGGAAATTTATTAAAAAACTGTTTGTGGCGAGGATTGTTTGTTAAGTAGTTCCTCAATGCAGGTATTGTTGAAGACTTTTCAAGTACTCTTAGTGCGACATTCTGGACTTTGAACTGCTTTGGGCAAAACTTCCTTATAATTCGATTTAACAGTCCTCTGAGGCCTGTTTTTTTAACAACTTTTATGCTCTCTTTGCCAGACAACCTAATAAAATGCTTCTTGGGTTCAAATTTATTTAGTTGCTCTACTATTGAGTTTGCCATTTGTATTCTCCGTTGTTCCTTCTTTAATTGTAGCAGAAAAAACAACATTTGTCAACTTAAAGTGAGAGGCTTAGGTTTTATGGGTGTCAATAAAAAAAGCAGCTAGGAACCTAGCTGCTTTTTTACTTTTAAAGCGACCTAATTTAGTTTTCTAAAGATCTTCTTTTGCTGTAGGACTCTAAACATGTTCCTCTAGACCTTCTTGTCGATTCAGGAGTAATTATCCTAGGTACATAACATTCATCAAGATATTGTTCGAGATATTTAGGCAATGAATGTCTAAAGTTACTGTAGATCTCAAAGGCCATGTTCTTCAAATTTTCAGGAGTTACATTGTATTGTTTAGCTAAAACCAAATGATTTCTTCTCGCAATTCTTGCTTTTTCTACAAGCCCGCTTGCGCATTTCTTTAGCTGCTCATCTGTTTTGTAGATACCTCTCTCGACTAACTTAAGTGCAATATTCTCGCAAGCCTTATCAAAACGTTTAACCTGCTCCTTAGTAAAGTCTCCCCGAGGCGAAAATTCTTTACTCAATTTGGCTTGCTTCGAAATTTCACTTTTAAGCACAGAAGCTACTTTTGCTTTAGTTTTCGCTGGGTCAAGCATCGCATCGGCAATAAAAGTCGCTTTTTTAGTCACTTTGCCATTTGAAGAGCGCATCTTATTCAAGAAATTTCTGTAAGCTGTGCTTTGAGATACAATGGCTTTTTGAGACCCTTTACCAAGTTCAGTAAAGCGTTTCATTACCGTATCAGCTTTAAAACAGCCAAATTTGTGCATCAATTGATGAAGGCCAGTTTTTTCAATAACTGTTATTTCTTTCGTTTTTCCATTTACAGTTAAAAAGTGCTTTTTTGAGTCAAAACTCTCTAGCTTTTTCAATTGATCTCTTAGGGCAGTGCTTTGTGCCTGTCCTCTTTTTAATATTCTACCCATAATTTACCTTATTACTGTGTATATTATTATCTTCCTATAGACTAATTATAGCAGAATTTTCTTTAAATGTCAAGTTTTTCTTAGTAAAAAAAAGGCGTCACGACCATTTTAAGTAGTTAACTTTAAGGTGTATATGAAAGTTTTTTCAGAAGTTTAAAAATATACTTATAGGGTCTGCAAAACCTGGGGGATTTATGGGTGGGTCTTGTTGTTGTTTCTGTATTTAGAGTGAAGATCTTTAAAAGCTTCAAACTGACTCGCTGTTAATCCATACTCAAGGTGTTGGAAATCAGTAGGTTTGGACTGTATGGTGTCTAAAATAGGTTCATACACTTGCACTCTAGCATTAGTGTAATCATCCCTTAGTCTTAATGAATCTAAGCCTTCTTCGTAGTTTTTTACAACCTCGCGCTCATTCTTTATGGCATTATACTGATCGCAGTCTGATTCAAATCCAGTCTTGAAAGGAGCGTTTTCAATTAAATGTTTGTCGCAAGCTTCATTTAGGTTTAGAACAAATGGTCCGTAGTATTTTTTCATTTTAGACTCTATAAAGTGCTCAAACCTTTTCTCTGATTTCAATTTAAGGGGTTCAAATTGATTGAAGGCATAACTAAATTGTTCGGCAAAAAGATCTGGTAAGATATTTCTTCTGTATTCATCAAGAGCGGCGGCTTTTACTTGATTTGAATTTGTGGCAGGCGTTCGAGAGAGAGTCAGAGACCGTTCTGTAAGGTCATTGTTTCGCATCTGTTCTAATTCTTGTGCTCTATTTTTAAAAGATTCAATATAATTTTGTACTTCTTCAGTACTTGTGTATGCGCTCTCTCCGACAGAGTATAAAATGTGCCCTCTCAAACAATAATAGACTTCTTTTTGTTGGTTTTTGGGCATTTTGCTAAGTGAAAAAGTTGAGTCTTTTTTTAAATAATCAGCGCAAGAAGAGCTAACAGAGTAGTCAGAGACAAAGTGAAAGAAGTGAATTTTCTCACGTGCGGCTTGAGAGATGTCACTTACTTGCTTAAATATAGTGGAATAGGTTTTTTTCTCGTTTTGAAAGTCTGCCTCACTCATTGGAGGAGGACCCAAAATAGGAGCAGGAGCAAGTCCCTTTGAAAAGACAACGAGACTAACAAGTCCACAGATGCCCGCAAGAGCTATGTTTTCAACACCTTCTTTGAGAAGGCTTGCTCTTGATGAGAAAGAGGCGTTTCCAAAACAAAAGTTTTTTATACTCGAAAGTGCATTTTTAGACTCCGCATGTGTTGCTCGATCTGTTAAAGATGAATTTCCACAAATTGAAATTAAAATTTGTTTGACGCCGTTCTTAGCGCAAATTGCACCTTGCAGACCCAAGGCTCCGGCTACTGTATACCCGGCAAGTTGTGGCCACTGTATTGAGATTGGTATTTCCATAATACCGGTAGATTATGCATTGAGGAGTTATTTTTAGACAATTTATTATTATTTTGAATTTTAGGTGTGAATTTTAATTTTTAAACCTTGGCAAAAATTAGTCAAAATCGTTAAAATTTAGGGCAAAAATTTTTAAATGCGGAAGCGATATGACATCAAAGAACAAAAAGACTTACATGGCAAAACCAAATGAGACCCCAAAGGCGTGGTTCTTGCTGAATGCTGAAGGTAAAACTCTAGGTCGCCTAGCGACAGAAGTTGCCAATATTTTAAGAGGAAAGCATAAGCCTACTTTTACTCCAAACGTAGACACTGGTGATGGGGTTGTTATTATCAACGCTGAAAAGATCGCAGTAACAGGGGCAAAGGAAGCAAACAAAGTTTATCGCCACTACACTGGACACATTGGTGGATTAAGAGAAGTTCCTTACCGCATGATGAAAGAGCGTAAGCCTACACGTATTTTAGAGCATGCTGTTAAAGGGATGATGCCTAAAACTAAACTAGGGCGCGCACAAATTAAAAAATTAAGAATCTTTGCAGGTTCTAAACACAACTTACTTGCTCAAAAACCCATTGCAGTCGAAATCTAGGAGACAAAATGAAAGACAAAGAAATTATAGGAATTGGTCGTCGTAAAACAGCAGTATCTTCAGTAAGACTACGCAAAGGTACTGGAAAAATTAAAGTTAATGGTGGAGAATTCAATAAGCATTTTCCATTAGACTTGCAACAAGTAACTATTACTTCTCCTTTAAAACTATTTGATCTCAATGGTCAATATGACCTTGTGATTCGAGTAAAAGGTGGGGGACTTGAAGCTCAAGCTACTGCTACTCGTCTTGGAATCTCAAGAGCTCTTGTTAAAGAAGTTGAAGAACGTCGTGTTGAATTAAAGGCTGTTGGATTTCTTAGAAGAGATCCTCGTAAGAAAGAACGTAAGAAATACGGTCTTGCAGGTGCACGTAAGAGCTTCCAGTTCTCAAAACGTTAATTCAAACTCAGATCATCTGGAATCATGGAGAGGGACGCAAAGCGCCCTCCCATTTCCTTTAATACTTCTCTCCAAATATTTTCTACATCCGTTTCAAACACATGTCGAGCGCAGCCTTTGCAGACAAACCACTGTCCGTTGAGGAACTCTTTTTCGAGTTGACCCGCTGCCCATGTACTGTATCCAAAAAGTAAGCGAATTTTGGGCCCTTCAGAGTCAAGCAGGGCTTCTTGTAAAAATTCTAAATCTCCGCCGAGAGATAGCCCTTCAACGATAGACGTAGAGTGCTCAATGGCATTGTCGTGTAAGACAAGCATTTGGTTCATTTGAGTAGGGCCACCAGCTCTTAGCTCAACATTGGGATTAGATAGGTCTTCAAGTTCAATGATATTCTCACCAACTTCAAAATCAATATCTTTGTTAATAATGAGACCTAGTGAGCCCGATAGGTTATGATCGCACAGCAGTATTACACTGCGATGGAAAATGCCTGATTCAATTTCTGGACTGGCAATTAGGAATGTACCTTTAGTAAGCTGGGAATATTCTTTTTTTTCTTCGTTCATTTAAGAGGGCTGAGTTACTTTTTGATTATAGAGTTCTATCAAATTTTGTAATCGATTTACTTCATTTAATAAATCATAAAAGTATTTCTTAAATTCGTTGCTGTCAACTATTTCTTCATCACCCATCTCAGCTTTTTCTATCATATCGCTGACTTTATCAAGAGATTGGTTGATTTGATCCATCTCTTCTTCAAATGCTTTTTTAAATGCATCAGGTGTTTGAAGAGAGTCAATAGCTTGGATTCTTGCTCGCTGCGCTGCTTTCCAGCGTGAGTTACGGTGAAATAGCAGTCCATAATTATTTAGATCGTAGATAAGTGTGCTGACTCTGTCAATTAGCCCCACAGCCTCTAAATAAATGGTAGGATCATTAATAAGTTTTCCAAGAGTTCCTTTACCATCTGAAATTTGCTCTGTAATATACACTAAGTTTGTAGCAGCACTATCTACTTTATCTATTATATTGCTTGAACGAACTTGATCCACTAGCTGGTTTGTATTATTCATCATCTTAGATATGTCAATAGCAGCTCTGTTAAAAGAGCCTACAATATCAAGTTGGTTGGCTTGGTAAACAAGATTCGTAACCTCTTCAAGAGTTGAGCTAAAGTTTTGAATAGTTGAGGTGATTTGATCTTTATTGTCCTCTATAATTTCTGAAACAATTCCAAGTGTGCGTGTAACTTCGGCTGCAGCTTCTGCGACGCTTTTAAGAGTTCCTACGAGAGGATCAGCGGATTGAGCGTATATTACTCCACCCATAATAAGCTTGGGAGTTTCTCCAGGCGGGAATGGCTGAGGAATAATTGCAATAGACTTTTCTCCTAATAATCCAGAAGTGTGCATCTCAATTAAGTCTGTGCTGTATACTTTTACTGATGAGTCAAGGGCAAGTATCACTTCATAAGAATAGGGGAGCCCAAAACTATCAGGTTGTTTGCTTCTTGCATTTAAAATTTGGTTGATCGCAATAACCTCTCCTGCCGGTCTACCGGCATAGGTAACTCGTGTCCCAATATCGATGCTTTCAATATCTGCAAAACGAACAGTAAGGCGTTGCTTGTTGTCGCCAACAGAAGGCTTAAAGAAAAAGATTGCCCAAACAACTACAGCGATGCCACCTACTGTAAAAGCTCCAATAATCATTGTTCTAATTTTCCCAGGGAGTCTTTTTTTATCCATATGGGTTTACTCCTTTGGGAATAGCCTTTTCTAAAAAATCGCGTATCATTTCATCTTTAGAGCCGATGAATTCTTCTTTATCACCAATAAAAATGATTCTCCCTTCGTGTAACACTGCAACTCTATCTGCAACAGTTATCGCTGATGGAATATCATGTGTGACTACAACTGAAGTTGCCTTAAGCTCATGCTGCGTTTTTACGATTAAATCACTAATTTGCGCTGCATGAATAGGGTCAAGACCTGTAGTGGGTTCATCATAGAGTAGAATTTGTGGGCGATAAACTATAAGACGAGCAA
Source organism: Chlamydiota bacterium (assembly GCA_022601345.1). Classification (GTDB taxonomy): domain Bacteria; phylum Chlamydiota; class Chlamydiia; order Chlamydiales; family JAAZZY01; genus JAAZZY01. The sequence goes on from JAJACU010000020.1 coordinate 8,959, forward strand.
GAGCGGCCCTTTTTTTCATACCTCCAGATAACTCAGAAGGCATTTTATATTCTGTTCCTTTGAGCCCAACCATTTCAAGAGCTTTCACTGCTCGATCTTCAATTTCTTTTTCATCGATGTCATCATGCTGATCAAGGTAAAAAGAAGTATTTTCTATCACAGTAAGCGAGTCAAAAAGAGCTCCTCCTTGAAAGAGCATGCCGGTGTTGCGTATGGCTTGATAAAGCTGTGGACCACTCAAATCAGAAATAGTTACACCGTCAATTTCAAGAGAACCTGAATCAGGCTTTTCAAGGCCAATAACATGTTTTAAAAAGACACTTTTTCCAACTCCTGATCGCCCTAAAATGACTAAGGTTTCTCCAGTTTTGATCTCTAGGTCAAACTCTTTGAGAACAACAATGTCATCGTAGGCTTTGCATAACTTGTTTGCTTTAATCATAAACCGCCTCCCCAAAATTTTGAGTGGAAAAGATTTAATCCTAAAGTTAGCAGGAAATTTGCAATGAGTATAATAGAGTAATTCAATACAACACTGTTAGTTGTTGCAGATCCAACTCCTGCAGCCCCACCTTTTGTGTTCATGCCTTTAAAGCAAGAGACTGTGACAATAATAACTGCAAAAATGATGGCTTTTACAAAGCATACTACAAAATCAAAATTTTCAATGTTGTCTGGAAGAGGGGATAGAAAGGTCATGGGAGGCATCCCAAAAAAATAAACAGCCAAAAGGTAGGCTCCAAAAACACCCATTAGTACATTGAAAACAGTTAGAATAGGAAACATCACAATAGCTGCAATAAACCTTGGGGCTATTAGATGTCGCATTGGGTTTACTGACATTGACTGTAGTGCATCAATTTGCTCTGAAACCTTCATTGTACCAAGTTCAGCGCAAATAGCAGCTCCAACACGCCCTGTGACCATGAATCCTGTTAATATAGGGCCCAGCTCTGTAATCATGCCTTTTGTAACCATAATGCCAGTGACAGCAGCCAGACCTTTGTCTGTTAATTGAAAAATGGATTGAGCTGATAAAACAAGCCCTGTTGCAAACCCAGTAATTGCAACAACTCCAAAGGAAAGGAAACCGATATTGTACATTTGGTCGCGAATCAAGCTCCAGTTAGGGGGACGACGCACCGATACATGGAGCACTCTCCCTGTCAATATCATGTACTTTCCTATTAACTCTAAAAGTCTTAGGGATGATTCAATCATAAAGTCATCCGCCTCCTAAACCGGTGTATACGAAATAGGAACATTTCAGGTCAATGAGCTAGATAAAAAGATTTAATTGCTTTGAATGCAGTTTGGCGTGAGCACTTTAGTGTTCAAAAGCTGGTTTTATGTTAATTTATGGATATTGGAAGGAAACCACTTCTTTAGGTTTAGAGGTTAATTCAGCCTTATTCTTTGAAGAAACTTCTTTGAATTTGCGCCTCCAATTAAGGGCTTCATCAATAAATATTGGAATGAACTGAGCTAAGTCGAAACCTTTCTCATCATTGAGGTTAACTCGTTTTTCATACTTTACAGCCATATCTTCGGGTATAGCAATGAGTTTTCCAATAGATCGTTTTTGGGTCAAAAGATCCCCAATAAGCTGGTTCATAATGGTTTGTATCCCTAAGCGAGAGCTTGGCATGTTTGTAGCCAAAAGCGTATCAATGATTAAGGTATTTTCGCTAAGATCGTAATTGATATTTAGCATGATAGGGTTTTGGTGGTTGCAAATAAAAGTAACCCCCAAAACTTCATCCAGTTCAATCGCTTGAGTAGACCCAAAAGATTGAGCTAATTTTTTTATATTCTTTAAGTAAATTTCAAATCCCATGAGTAAATTATAGCAAAAAAACTATTAAAAGTCAAGGATTAATAGGTTGTTTTTAAAAATCATTGTTGCCAATAAATCTGTATATATTCGATATTCAATGCTCAATTTTTAATAAATTCCAAATTTAAAGGAGAAAAAAATGTCACGAATTCAAGCGGCTACACCAGCAAATGTTGCGCAAATACAAAATCCAACAACAACTACTACAGCAAAAACAGCAAAAAAAGAATGTGAAGCAAAAGCTGATGTTTTAACAACTCAAACTGATGTTTTAGCAACTCAAACAGAAGTTAATAAAACTCCAGATGAAGTAATGGCAAGCGAAGAAGCCCTTTCTCAAGTAGGCGAAAAAGTGTAGTTTACACCTTTTTAAAAGTTACGACTTATTGAAGAGAACCTAGAAATCTTTTTCTAGGTTTTTTTAATGTTTACACATTTTGATTTGAGATGTAGAATCCACATTCTTTTTTTTAATAATAAACTCTTAGCAGGGAGGTAATATAATGCGAATAAGTGAAAACTTGAACATGGGTCGGGCTTTATTTTCGAGTGATGGCGAAACTATTAACGGTGGTGTAACTGTTGAAGATCTTCAAGATATTGCTAAAACAATCGCTAAAGATTACAAAGGCCAAAACATCAATGTGAAAAATATATTTGATGTGATGAAGCAAGTCTTCAATGCACTAGATGCAAAGTCATCCACTCTAGAAGAAAATAGACGAAAAGATATTGGAAGCGGCATTATTCACCATATACTGAACTTAAACCGTAATACAGAAGCACAGGCCTTCGCCGACCGCGCTCTTGATTTACTAATTGAGTATTCAATAGACTCTATTGCTGCAGACACATTAAAACCCAGAGAAGAACCTGTTGTTGAAAATGCAGATCCATCTCTGAGCTTAGAAAATTTAGATGAACCATCTGTTTCACTAATTTCTGAACAAATGCAACATGAAGATAGTGTATCGCGATCTCGTTTAGAAGAAGCTACTGAAGCTTTAACTCAAGAGCCAAGCTTTTCATTAGTTGAGCCTGAAGTGGCAGAGATAGCAGACTGCGATAAAGACGATGTAGACCAGGCTTTAGATGAGATTACAGTACCTAGCAAAGCCGCATCGGTTGTTTTATCGAAAGCAGCAACACAAAACCCTGTACTTATTGAAAAGCAAGCAGAAGAAGCTACTCAGTACATTCGAAGCAAACCTATAGATGTTGATGCAAAAATTTCTCAAGCCCAGGGCAAAATTAATGAATGTATTGACCAGGCATTTGAACGAGTAGATACAGTTTGTGATGAGCTGCTTAAAGTTTTAGAGAATGCTCATGCTCTCTCTGCTGCGACTAAAGGAGATATTGTTGCCACAGTAAACAAGATTGCTGAGAAGCTTATTGACGCTGTTGTTGTAGCTAAATCTGAAATGCAAACTGAAGAGCCGACTTCTGTTAAAAGAGAGTCACTTGCCAAACCTCTTTCTGCTGCAAGTGTAGAAATACCTCTTGAAGGGATTGTCGCTAATCAATAGGTTCATCGTACGTAAGTATATTATAGGATCCCTCGCAAGCTTTTTGAAGTTCTGTGAGGGATTTTTTTGTAAGTTTATTCTTTTCCAAATGCAAACTTTTAAATGGTCTTTTTAAAATCAATGGACCGAGTTGCAAAGCTCCCTCGTCAGTTATCTGAGTGTCTATTAGACTTAGGTGTTCTATTTGGGTATTAACTTTTAGGGCTGCAATAATTGAGTAGAGCCCTTCATCCTCGACAGGATTGTGGTCTAAGTGCAAAAATTCTAATGCGGGGTGCACTTTAATTAAAACGGCTAGCAGTTTGATTTCAAATGGTCCTAATTGACAGGACTCTAGGCGCAGTGCTTTTAAGGTGACATTAAGTGTTAAAGCAATGATAAACGCTTTAAAAGAGACCTTTGAAAATCTAATATGCGCAAAAGTTAGAGTTTGTGGATAGTTGTGTTGAATCTTACGTCTCCAAGCAGAAATAAGCAGTTCAAAGCATTCTTCAATATACTTTTTTGACATATCAAAAAGAGCTAATTTCTCTATGTCTAAAGTCGAAAGCTCTTCAATAATTGTCTCTTGTACTTTTTCAAGAGGGGATTGATTTTTTTGAGCAGTCAAATCTGAGTTTAGCAAATTAGTTTTTACTTTCTCGCTTTGGATCAGAGCTTTTAAAAGTTTTAGGTTTTCAACAAGCTCTCCTTGCATGCCTGATGCAGAAATAAAATCTTTCTCAGCTCGGTCTTTATCAGATGGGAGTTTTCTGTGAATGAAATTGAAGTGATCTTTAGGCTCTGACATATATCCTCCTCTAGATCGCGACATTATTTCATCGAAGAATATAGGGCAAGACAAAGAAAACGTAACTATCGAGTTAGAACAGACATTACGCGGCCTAGATCGTTGATAATATTGATCAACTCATTATGGCTCTGCTGAAGGGCAGACTTTTTTTCAGCAAAGATGTTTTTCTTTAGCTCTAATTGGTGTATGCAATCACTGTGGTATTGCTCAAGTCTTTGAATTAGAGGAAGGGCTACTTGAGGATTCGTGAAGCTATAGCTTTTGTCTAAACCTTGAAACTCTTCTAAACTGTAGAGCTTCTCAAGTATTTCACGCCTGGGGTCATTTTCCCAATTAAATACGCTTTGAGAATGCATGGCTTGCTCGATCTCATTTTTGGCATTACGAGCAAAGTCTAAGGTCTCATTAGCTTTGGAAAGTTCATTTCTATATCTGTTAACGCCAGCATTTTGGTTGTTAAAATTTGAAAATAATTGAGAGGCTTTAATCGACATATTGACCTAATGGTAATGAGTTTAGAAAGCATTATATCGTATTTAATCAATAATCTACAGACGTAAAGATTTATTTAATAACTAAAGCGCCACTGGAGCATAAGCTTTGATATTGCTGACTGATCAAAATACGTTTGGAATTGAAAACCTCCTCTAAATTGAGCTGTAACAACAAAAGGGGATGGGTCTGCAGTAATTGGCCGATTTAACGTAATTAGAATACTTCGAGAGATATATTTACCCAATTGAATCGTTGTATAATCTTTATTGTCATGAGCTAAAGAGCCTAATGAAAGCTGATCTAATCCAATGCCCTTTCTAAGTTTATTAATCGCTCCAGGGCCCCTGTAGACACCTCCTAAAGAGGCCAGAGTATGAGTGAGAGCTACAGCTTGAAAAGGATTTAATTCTTCGTCTGTTTGCCCAAATAAAACTAATGATAATACTTTTTTCTGATTTAATGATGGCTCTGATCGATAAGATAAATGAGGAGTTAGTAGTGGCCCTTTCAAGTTAATAAAGACTTTGTGTTGGTTAATCTGGTTAGCTGCTGACAAGTTGATCGAAGTGTCTTTAGAGAGGCGTCCATCAAGATTAATAGTTCCTTCTTGAAGCTCAAAAAGGCGCCCTGCAAAGTCAAAGGTCCCTTCCTGGTTATGTAGTGTTCCTTTGAAAATAGGATGTAAGTCTGATCCTCTAATAACAACGTCTCCTGCCCAAGAAGTATTTAAACCTCTGCCTTTGATGAGAGTTTGGTTTAAAACGTTTAAATCAACATCAAAGTAGACAGGTAGAGGTCTTGTAGCTCTTTGAGTTGCACTGCATGACGCTTCTTTTCGAGGGTAGACATAGGTTACAGCGAGTCTTGGCAAGGTTGTGCCAAAGGAATTTGGAAGGTTGATCTCTGCATGGGTCATATCAAACTTACCTTGTAAATAAGCTTTTCTAAAGTCTCCTTCAAAACGCCCTTTGCCTAAAAGGCTAGCACTGAAAAAGTCAAACTGAAGGATTTGGCTATTTTGGATATTAAAATCTATTTGATATGGAAAGTGCTTTTTCAAGCTAAGCCCTATTTTTCCACTTGCACTTATTTGACCATTCTCGCTGTCATAGGCATGCAGATTTTCAAGGTATAAGCTTTTGCCTTTGGCCACCATTTTAAGATCAACGTCTTTTAAAACGAGTCCCAAGAACAAATTCTCATAATAAGATTTGCAAAAGTCTGCTTGGCCCTTAATATTAGGCTCTTTCAAAGAACCTGACATTTGCATATCTATAGATGCATACCCTTCCACCAAATGATTGGGTGGAATTAAGAGCTGTAAAAATGGATTGATCTTTCCTTTATAGGTAATGTTTGCTTTTGCACTTGAGCCTGTATCAAGGTCGAATTTCCAAGGAAAAAGCGTGAGGCTTACAGGGAGTTTAATTTCTGCGCGAGCAAAGTCTTTTGGGTTTTTAGATAGGTAACAGTTGCCCTCGAGATTTTTCTTGTTCAAGGTCAACTCTAATCGTCCTGTGTATGGGCTACGCTCTTGGTAGTCTTCAACCCTGAGATTAGAAAACTGAGCTGTCATGGATCCTTGAGATTGAGATGAAATTTGATTAACAGTCCCTTTCATTGAGGCAACGCCTCTAACGTCAAAGCCATTGATAAAGTAGGTTAGTGACTCTATAGGAAATTTCCTTAAGTCAATTTGAGCCGAATCATCCTTTGAGTCTTTATTTAAATATATTTGGCCATCTCCTACTTTAACCAAAAGGGGTGTAAAGTTAATTTGGCATTTTTGATATTCTAATGTAGTAGGGTGAATTAGATTGTAGCGCACACCATCTACAGAGCCATTGAACTGCCTCACATTGGCTTGCCATAACTGGTCCTGCTTTTCTATATGCCCTGACGATAGAACAGAAAAATCTCCATTTGTTTGTAGCTTATAGTCATAGTTGTTAGGGGAGGTTTTTAAATAAATGTTAAGAGAGTCCCAATCAAGGTTCTTAGTTTTAGATTGCTCTGAAGAAAGGTTTGTTTCTCCTTGGTAATCCTTCAGTTCATTCCAGTTAATTTCTCCTTTGCTCGAAATGGAGTAAGAACTTAGATTAAACTGGGAGTATTGAAAAATAGAGCCTTCAACATCTATTTGTGCAAGCTGAGTTAAGCCTTTTGAACTCACGTCTATATCTAAAGCAGCGCTGCCTTTCATATTTCCATGGATTTCTTTTTTTATCAGAGGTGAAAAAATAGCTATTTGCTTAAAGTCTAAATCAAGTTGACTCTGATAGATATCCTTAATTTTTTTAAAGGAATGCACATTGAGGCTGTTTGCTCCATATTTAATTGAAACATCTTCAAAATCACAGTGATTTAGCTCGCAATAGGTATACCTGCCCGTGCTTTCTAAAGAGCTCTGATTGAGAGAGGCTGTAAGGTGATAGTCGCCTACATATTGTGAGCTATATTTCTCGATCAAGATGTCAGACTGAAATTGACGGGCGATAAAATGTTTGTAGGCAAGATGTTCAGATTCTAATTTTAGATTAATTTTAGGGTTTTTGTATTCACCTGATAAAGTTACTAATGCCCCAAGTTTCCCTTCAACGGGATCGTTGAGCCAGTGTTTTGTAAAGTTAAGATTGTCCAACATGCCTTCAAAGTAAGTCTCTTTAAAATCGTATTGGCGTGATAGCCCCCCTGATCCACTTAAGGTAATGTTTGACCCGCGAATATGTGAGTGTTTAATAAGCAAGCCCATATTGTCAAAATAGAACTCGGCGCTAGTCTGTAGATTATTGTCGTTTAAGAGCTCTTTCCAAAGTAATGAATTTTCGTTGCTTGGAAATGCTGAAATTTTAAGTGAGCCTCTAAAAAGACCATTTGTATGAAGATCTTTTTGTAGAAAAGCCAAATAGGCTTCTGGGGCTCCCGATAATGAAACACTTGCTTCAATTGGAGGTAGGTCTAAAGTTTTAAAAAAGCTCTTTAGTGTTTGGCTTCGATCTTTTAACTCGCTATCAATATGTACAATATTTTGTTTTTGATACCCGCGAATGTTAAATTTTAAAGAGGCTTGATCTAAAGCCTCCGACTCAAAAAAACTTTTTAGGCTAAATACTTTTCCATTTCTTCCCAGATAAAAGTTCATTTTAAAGTGTAAATCAGAGGGGAGGTTTTGATTGAAAACACTCTCTGCAATATTAAATTTTTGACCATTTACTTTGATATTTAAAGTGTAGTGGGGGCTTTTAGGCCACGAGAATTGAGTGAGCTTTTCTTCTGGGTTGTAATCAGGAATTGAGTATAAGTTGGCTTGATAAATACTTAGATCTATACCCTTTTTTTTCCAAAATACAAAGTAAAGCAATGAGCGGTTCAAGCTTAGATTTTCAATTGAAAGCCACACCTTGCCATTGCGCATAAAGTTGATGTGATAAAGATTGAATGAAAGAGGCACAAAGCCTTCTGAGCTATCTACACTCACTTCAGATTGAGTAAGAGTTGAAAGCTCTGTGGAAATTTTTTCTACGATATGGTTTTTAAACCAAGGAGTTTGCAAAGCGGCAACAGCCAGTATAAAAAGAAGAGCAACTACTGTGATCTTAACCCTAAGAAACTTTTTCCAAAAACTTCTTTTCATATTAACTTAAAATGCTTGTCCTATACTAAAATAAATTTGGTAATCACTATCTACATTGCGTCTTTTGTTTAAGGGAAAGCCAATGTCTAAGCGCAATGGCCCAACAAAAGAAAAATATCGAACCCCTACGCCCAATGATTTAACAAAAGCATCACTCCATTTAGGCCATGAGCTTAAATAAACATTACCCACATCAAAAAAGCCAACAACAGCAAATGATTTTAGTATCATAAATCTAGGTTCAATGCTCCATAAAAATTTAGAGCGGCCTCCAATTTCCCTTCCATTTGCATTAAGGGGGCTGATTTTTTGATAAGCATAACCTCTTAAATGCTGTGGAGAACCTGCAAAAAATCTATAAGGAG
>JAJACU010000021.1 GCA_022601345.1 Chlamydiota bacterium
TAGAAACATACATGAGCAACTCATAGTTGATAAAAAAAGCATTTTGAAATTCAAAGACACTGTTTGTTGATCAGAAAGAACTGCCTCCTTTCAGCTTTAAACTAGTCTCTAAAATTTAGTTCAAGAGAAACTCCAGCCTTAAGCTTAGCCTCGCTATTTGGCTTCTCCATACTTGCGTTAAGTTGGCCTGTAAATATTTTATCAAAACTTTGCCATGGGCCACTTTCAGTAGCTTTAAACCTAGGTCCATTAGCGTCCATTTTAAAAAAGATAGTTTTGGCAACTTCTATTGTATGTACAACACTAGATTCTTCAATGACATCTCCTGACACTAAGAACCTAACAGGAACTTTTTCCCCACTGTGAAGTTTCATTTCCACATCAACATTTGAATCCTGTATAAAGGATGTTAGCTGGTCAACATGGGTTTGTGTTTGATTGTGTACTTGCATAATTGTTCTCCTTTTTACTACATATGTAGTATTTAAGTTAAAATAATATGGCCAATTAAATTTTTGGCTCTTATGGCAAGCTTTATACTACATGAGTAGTTTTAGTGAAAAGGAAAAAAATTATTGAGGAATCCTATTCTTTTGTTGATTTTTCTTTAGAAGGAACTTCTTTTGGGTGAGCCATAAGTAAAACAATAGCAACAAGAAAACTAATTGTAATCATAACTGCTGCTGGAAACATTTTACCTGTCATCTTTAGTCTATAAAGAAAAAAGCTGCCAAGGATTATGGATTGGATTAATGCAAGCGTCAGGCCCTTTACATTGCCTTTTAAAATCTTATAGGCGTTAAGGGATATTAGCCCTCCAAAAACCACTCCAGCAATAAGTGAGGGGATGCTGTGTGCAATAAAGCAACCCATTAAACCGCCAAAAAATACAATGGCCCCATAAGCTAAAACAACGTATCCAATTTTTTTCATAAATATCCTCTAATCTCTAGAAATTTTTGTTTCAATGGACACTGAATGCAGCTGCTCTTTAAGGTATGGTTTTAATATGTCCATAACTAGCTTGTGCTGTTCCATTTTAGTTTTGTTAACAAAGATCGGTGACTCTATTTCAATTTTAAGGTGAAATTTAGATGAGTCATGTCCTACATGGTTGAGGTGTAGATGAGTTTTATCGTCAATTAGAAGGCGCGTTGGCTCAAGTTTATTAATCAAAAGCTCTTCTATGTGGTCTATTGGGTTTCTCATTAGGGCAATATCTTGATCTTTATATTGAAAAAAGTTATTGCGTCATATTAAGACAAGGGGGTTTTTATGTCTAATTTTCCCAAACCTGATGAACTAGAAGAGCTTTTAGAACAGTATTCTGAAAAATTAGAAGAATTTGGCGACAAATTTGATCAAATTTTTAGAGAAAAGAGTCTTGAGCTTAAAGCTCAAACAGATTCATTGAGGTCTAGAATTGAAAAATACGCGAATTTTTCAAGAGATTACCAACTGCAACATCTGGTGTTATCAGACCTTGCTAAAACAGAGATTACAAGCGTTCACATAGAAGTTGAAGGTTTGAAATCAAAGTTTGGTGAACTTGAAAAAATGTTTCACTTAAAACAAAATCTCCAATAGTTTTTTCTTGATCTAATTGTTGTATTTTTATTTGATGTCTTACATGACAGAAAAACTTAAAATGTTTCAACCAAGCATAAATGCAATTCCCAAACAGAAGCTCTCACCTTTTATTCGTTGGCCTCTTAGAGTTATTGCTTATCCTTTTATGATGATAGATCTCTTTTCGCATAGAATGACTCTATTTTTTATGCGTCCAAGATATAAAATAACAGGCTCGTGCAAACAAAGAGGCTCTTGTTGCAACTATATTCATTTAGGATGGCCTAAGAAAGGAAGGCTTACATTTTTTTCAAAGTTATATATTTTATGGCAAACAGAAGTACTGGGTTTTTACTTTAAAGATTTTGATTTTGTTGAAGATAATGAAGTGACTAAAGTGATGGGTTGTCGCTATTTAAAAAAAGATGGCTCATGTGGTCAATATCGCCTTCGTCCAGGCCTTTGCCGTAATTGGCCTAAACAACACTTCTTTAGAGAACCTGTTTTGCTAAAAGGCTGTGGTTTTAAATCTGAATTGAGAAAACCCCTAAAAAAATAATCATGTTTTCTCTTAGCATTCATTGATAGATTCGTTGTATTAAAAGCTTGATTTAATCTTTCTTCTGTAGTGTTATTTCTGGTATAAAGCGTTTCTTATGTATGGACAAACGGACATTGTAATTGGCCAATAGCGTTGTCACAAGGTTAAAGAAATATTTTTAGCTAACAATTAAAAAATAAAATTTGCTAGGTTACTTGCCAAACTTAAAAGGACCTGGATATGAAAACTGTTTTCTCAATATTTTGTTTCGTCATTTATTTAATCACTGCACAACTCGATGCCTACTTGTTTATTGGAGGGGCTTCAGAAGATCTTGCGCTAACACTCTCACGAGAACTTGGAATCCCCATTGGCAACTCGAGTGTTAAGCGCTTTACAGATGGAGAAGTCTCTATTAAGATTCATGACAATGTTGAAGATAGACATGTCTTCATTCTGCAGTCTACTTGCGGTACTGGCAAAGGTTCGATCAACGATCATTTTATGGAACTTTTTCTACTGGCAAGAGCTCTTAAACGAGGGCATGCAGAAAAGATCACAGCTATTATTCCTTATTACGGATATGCTCGGCAAGATAGGGGTGAGCATGTTCCCATCTCAGCGTCCGAGGTCGCTTCTTTAATAGAGGCTTCAGGCATCAACCGTGTAGTGACCATAGATATACATTCTAAGCAGATACAAGGTTTTTTTCATCAAGCTTCACTAGATAGCTTAGACTCTTGTCCAATTTTTGCTGATTACCTTAAAGACAAACCTTTGCATAACCCTGTAGTGGTAGCACCTGATGCAGGAGCTATTTCAAGAGCATTATCCTTGCAAGCTAACCTTAAGAAAAGAGGTGTTAATGCAGAAATGGCAATTGTCATCAAAAAACGAGCCAAAGCTGGAGTTATTGAATCTGCTAATCTTTTAGGTCAAATAGAGGGCTGTGATGCTATTGTAGTAGATGATATCTGTGATACAGCTGGAACCCTTGTTGCAGCCGGTGAAGAGATAAAAAAAATGGGTGCTAATAAAGTAATTGCTTGCATTACTCACCCTGTTTTTTCAGGACCAGCTTATGATAGATTGGCAGCCTCAGAGTTTTCAGAGGTAGTAGTAACTAACACCATTCCCATGAAAGAGGTTCATACAAAAATTAAGCAGCTATCTGTTGTGCCTGTTTTAAAAGAACGACTTATTAATTCAAGGGCTTTGGAGCTCGCTAAAAATTTTGACTACAAGTAGATTAAATTCAATTAGTTGATGTCCTTCTCTTTAAGAAGGAGCATGCAGCTTTTGAGTTGGCTGGATTTTTATTAGGCCTTTTATATTCAAATGAACACGTGTGTTTTGATTACTTTAAAATGTTGATTCTTGTATGCTTATAACTTTAAAGTATGGTCAATTAAGCTAGGGGAAGAATTATGCCAGCAATTTTGAATAATACACTCAGCTACCCGTTAGGCCTAAATAAATCTGTTTATCCAAGTCAACAAGAGCATTTATCTAGGGGGGTTTGCAACCTTTGGGGAGCAGCAGCCCTTTCAGGATTCCTCTTACCGACTGCAACGGCAATAAAAAGTGCAGTTGATGTTGCTTCAAGACTATTTCCTAGCTTAAGCCTACCTGCAAACGTTCCAGGAAAAAACCTCCCAATGATTGGACGGCCTTTGAACTGGGCGTGGAAAAACCCTATAAAATCTAGCTTCATAACTTTAGTGGGTAGCGTTGCAAATACTGCTGCAAATTTTTATCAATGCGGTGGGCATCATCTGTTCGCTATTAGGCATTACATTCACACTAATGAACCCATGTTTGCTGAGTCATTTGATATTTGGATGGGCTCTTTGGTTATACGTAATAATATCCTTATCGAGAACCATTTGTTAGATTGGTCTGATTCAGAGCTATCACAAGTTCCAGGTTATCTCTTGCAACAAATGCCAGTCTGCTTGAAAAAAGCTAGAAAAATTGCCTTCGCAGACAATAGAACTCTTGCTATTTTGGCTTCGAATAGAAGCCTTGAAGAGCTAGAGAAGTTATTAGATAGAGTTGTTTCTGATGCCATAAAAAAAGGGTGCTACCGCTCAGTTGTTGGGCAAATTTATCGTGATGAGCTGTAGTCATTTTCTCTGAAGGCCTTGCACCTCTTTGATGGCTAATCTTTGAAACTAAACCTGCAAAATATTTTTTTTGTTTCATTTATAATGCCTGATTGATTATCCCCAGAATAATACAAGGAGGCCATATGATCAAGAAGGTGTTTGTTCGGGGGTTATTTACCATCACACCGATTGCGATTACAATCGCGATAGTTATTTGGCTCTTTGATACTGTCGATAATTTTTTCTCACAATTGTTTATTGATGTTTTCGGACCTAAATATTATTTTCCTGGGCTAGGCTTTCTCTTAGCTATAATTGTTATTTTCATTATTGGTGTTTTGATGAGTAATTGGCTTGTCAAAAAAGCGCATGAGCTTTTCGAAAAGATAATGAATAAAATGCCCCTTGTAAAAACAATCTATCAGTCAATGGTTGATTTAATTTCTTTTTTCAAAAGTGATAATAAGTCAAAGAATTCATCAGTAGTCGTTGTTAAATTTGGTGCTGTAAAAATTTTAGGTCTTGTTTCTCGAGAAACTTTTGATGATTTGCCAAAAGGAATAGGGGTAGATGGTGAAGTGGCTGTATATATTCCTATGAGTTATCAAATAGGAGGGGTAACTGTTATGGTTCCCATGTCTATGGTTGAGAAAATTGATATGAGTTTAGAGGATGGTCTACGTTTTGCAGCAACAGCTGGAATGCCCGGCCAACAAAAAGAGGATGAGCAAAATGAAGGTGAAAATAAGTAAACTTTTTACTGCAGCAGTTTTTTTAGGTCTTTTGTCTTATGGAACAATTGGAGCTGTTAGCAATGAAATTTCACGTGTAATTAAAAGCTTTTCGGATCAAGTTGATAGAGACGAGGGGCTAAGCTATACAACTTCTGTTGAGCTTGGCAAAGATAAAATAAAAGAAGTCAACTTATTCTATTCTTCAAAATCTTCTGTAAATATTGACGATGCTCGATTGCTTATTGTAAAAATTACTGATCGCTTCCTAGATGATGTAAACAACAATAAATACCTCAAAGGTGATCTTGCTACTTACCCTTTTACCTCTGAGAAACTTGATATTACGGTGTTCTTTAGAGGGCGCGATGGCAAGTATGCAAAATCACCTGATGTAGCACAAGTCTCCATGCATAAAGGTGTAGTAACCTTTTATAAGTTCGCTCAGGGATCTTTTCAAATTATTCATCAAGAAAACTTCCAGCGAGCCTCTAAAATAGCAGGTGTTTAGCGATTTCTTTTTCTATCGTTTTCTTTGAGATGAATCTTTCTCAAACGTAAATTATTTGGAGTAATTTCCAAAAGTTCATCATCATTCAAGTAATCGATGCATTGCTCAAGCGTCAGTTTTTTTGGAGGAGTAAGCTGAATCATTTCATCAGTACCCGATGCTCGTACGTTAGTTAGCTGTTTTCCTTTAGTGACGTTAACTACAAGGTCGTTTGCTCGAGTGTTTTCTCCTACAATCATGCCCTCATAAACATCCTCAGTAGCTCCAAGAAATAAAGTTCCTCTACTTTGAAGGTTGTAGCATGCATAAGCATTACTTTTACCTTGGTTAATTGAAACTAAAACCCCGTTGGAACGGTGAGCAATTTCTCCTTTCCAAGGAACAAACGAATGAAAAATAGAAGTTAAAATTCCTTTCCCGCGAGTCTTAGTAAGGAAATTTCCTCTCCAGCCCATAAGTCCGCGCGTTGGGATTAGGAATTCAAGTTGTGTATTTCCGTGCTCATCTGTTTGTAAAGATTGCATTTCACCCTTACGTCTAGAAAGCTCTTCAATAATAGTGCCGCTGCAGTCTTCAGGGACTTCAATATAAGCGCGTTCTAGAGGTTCACATTTTTCTCCATCGATTTCTTTAATAACAACTTTTGGCTTTGAAATGCTCATCTCAAATCCTTCACGTCGCATATTTTCAATAAGTACTGAAAGGTGAAGCTCTCCACGTCCTGCAACTGTGACCTTGTCTTGGTTACTTGGATCAAGTGTAATTTTTAAGGAGATGTTAGCTTTTTTCTCTTCTTGAAGGCGATCCTTAATACGGTTCATCGTAAGGTATTTTCCATCTTGCCCTGAGAATGGGCTAGAGTTTACCATAAAGTCAATCGACACTGTTGGTTCATCAATATTAATGGGGTCCATATGTACAATTTTTTTAGGGCTACAAATAGCGTCACCTACAAGAACATCTTCAATACCAGCAAGGCAGACGATATCTCCACTAGAAGCCTCTTCCATATCTTGCTTCAAGATGCCGTGATAAGTCTGAATGCGAGTTATACGGCCTCTTTTCTCTTCACCTTTGTTGTTTACGTAAATAACATCATCATTTTGCTTAACAGAGCCATTAAGTATTTGCCCAGTAGCTAAGCGCCCTAAATACTTATCGTAGTGAAGGGTTGCGCATTGCATCAAGAAAGGTGCGTCTGATTCACCCTGAGGGACCATAACATGTTTAATAATCATCTCAAAAATAGGTGCTAAGTCTTTAGGCTCATCATCTATTTTAAGCATTGCATATTCTTTAATAGCTGATGCGTAGCAATAAGAAAAATCTGCTTGCTCATCAGTTGCTCCTAGCTCAATAAAGAGGTCAAAAACCTCGTCCAACACGCGATCTGGATCACTATGAGGGCGGTCAATTTTATTAATGATGACAATAGGCTTTAGGCCTTTTTCCAGGGCTTTTTTCAACACAAAACGCGTTTGAGGCATTGGACCTTCTCTTGCGTCTACTAATAGAAGCACAGAATTGACCATGCCAAGAATACGCTCAACTTCACCTGAAAAATCTGCGTGACCTGGAGTATCAATAATATTAATTTTGTAATCTTTATAAAAGACACCTGTGTGTTTAGCTAAAATTGTAATACCGCGTTCTTTTTCTTGAGCATCAGAGTCCATAATGCGGTCAGGAACTTGTTCGTGTTCTTTGAAAGTTTCTGTAAACTTTAACAGGGCGTCTAGAAGAGTTGTTTTACCGTGGTCAATGTGCGCGATAATCGCAATATTTCGTATCTTTTCTTTTGGTGTCATATAAATTTATTGTTGTTGGAAGTTTAATGGGTTATAGTTTTTTTTCAGGAATGATTGCCCAACCCGCCAAGTAGACTATAAGCAAAGGCACAAAGCCTGTGAGGCATGTAAGTACTACAGTAATTAATCTAATTACCGACGAGTCAATTTTAAAGAAATCTGTTAGCCCGCCGCAAATCCCCGCTAAGAAACGATCATTTTTTGACCTATAAAATCGCTTAAATTCAAAGGCAGGGGTGTTTGGGGGCTCTACCGGTAGGGTGAGCGCAGCTACAAAGTAAATGATAAGAACCGGGAGAACCGCTGTGAGAAACAACAGAGAAAGAGCAAGCAGTCTAATAAAGACGGGGTCTATCGAAAAATAGTTCCCAAGTCCTCCACAAACTCCTGCAATTTTTTTATCGTATCTGGCACGGTGTAGCTTCTTCATAATGAGCAATAGCTTATCACTAATGCACATTTATATGAAATAAGCATTTTAGACTTCAAGCAGCTAAAATTAAATATTTATTTTTATTGATTTGACTCTTGTATATTCTTTAAATTGTCAGTTTAACAATCTCTTTAAGATAGGAAATTTCTATGGTCATTGCATTCATAGGGGCTGCAGCTTTGCTATACCCAGCTAAAAGAATCTTTTTTTCTATGACAGGTCTTAATGATTATTTTAATGCTGCAAACCATATTTTGCACCTGCGAGTAAAAAAAGCTGCTGTTTCAACGGTAATAGGTGCTACTAAGCTTTGTTTTTTTACAGGTGCAACTTATCTTGCTTGCAAACCCCTGCTAGGTACTATTTTTTCTGCAAATAATAAACCTTCTGATATTTCAAAGTTTAAAGGGCCAAATATAAATTTTGCGTGCAGAGTGCTTCGCCATGGCTCTTTTGTCCCAAATTCTGAAGCAGAGAAGATCTCTAAATTTTGTCAGGTTTACTTTAAAGATTACCCTGTAACTCAATACGATATTTCAAAAGAATGCATTTTGAAGTTGAGTCAAAGAGCTGATGATGCTTACAAAAAATGGATTGTAAATGACCCTCTAGCTGCAGCGTATAGAACTTCATTTGCTGCTGATAACCAGAGTTTTGAAGGTTTTCTTCCTTTGAAAAACTGCACCGTTGAAAATATTGCAAAGGGCAAAGTTTATGATAGCAAGGGCAAACACTGCTCACCTTTAAGAAATAAAACCTACTGTGAAAAAAATAGGATTAGACATCTAAAGCATATCTTTGAAATCGAAAAAGGAAAAGATGCAATAGCTTTTTCTAATAGAGGGTGTTTAAATTTTGCGAGAATCGATCTTTGTCAAGAAGGTGCTGACAAACTTAAAGAAGCTTATGAGCTCTAGCCGTTTCTTTTAGGGTTAAGCGCTTTCATAATAGTTTGAATAAAGCTCTGTTTGTGAAGCTTTTTTTCAAGTAGTGCAAGAGTGTCATCTTCAGGATCAATAATTTTTGCATAGGCGCAATAATCCATTGCTAACTCTCTTTCTCCAAGTTTCAAATAATAAAATCCCATAAGGCAAATAAAGCCTAGTAGTTCTGAATAGTGGTAAAACTTACGGCTTGGATATAGCTGATCTAGGTGGCTTTTATTTTCAAAAATTTCTGAAACCATTGCAGTCTTATTTTTTCTTAGGCACTGGTCTGCATAGTTAATTCGAGCAAATAAATATTGAGGGTTTTTTTGATAGTTTTCTTCAACAAGCTTTTCAGCTTTCCTGATTTTTTTTCGCCTTATAAGTGTGTAACATAAAAGATTGTACACCTCAGGAAGCTCGGGGTGCTTTCTTTGGAAGTTCATAATATCTTTGAGGGCTTTCTTAGGGTTCTCTTGTGACTTCTCATAAAGAAATAGGTACTCTTTTAGCTCTATTGGTGAAAAAACCTGCGTAAGCCTGTCAGCTATTCGATCATAGGTAATGCAGATCTTAGGAAAGCTTGTTTTGTTGAGTTGTTGGGCAGGTATATTTACTTTATTCATAGGCTTTAAATTAAAATAGGCTCGACTTCTTTAACAGTGTTTTTGTTAACTAGCATTAAGATCTTGTCGTCTGTTTGAATCACTGTTTCTCCTGAGGGAACTAGATACTGACCCTCTCTTGTGATTAAAACAATAAGGATCTCTTTTGGAATTTTAAGATCGACAATTTCTTTTCCTATAGATTTAGAATTTTCAGGAATAGAAAGCTCAATCATGTGCATTTCATCTCCCTTTTCACTGTGTGTTGCTGTCTCATCTAGGGTTGTTTGGGTGCTTTCTTTAAGTTCTTCTTGCAGACTAAGCATTTTAGCAAGTTTACTGATGGTTGTTCCTTGTAAGAGGATTGAGGAGAGCACAACAAAGAAAACAATGTTAAAAATAATTCTAGCTCCAGAAATTTGAGCCATTAATGGAAAAGTTGCTAAAATAATTGGCGCGGCTCCTCGTAGCCCCACCCAGGAGATAAGAAGTCTCTCTTTAAAGGTCATAACAAATGGAATTGAAATGAAAACACTAAGAGGTCTTGCAACAAACATTAAAAAAGCTGAACAAGCAAGGCCGGTCCAAGCAATGTTTAAAAGTTCTTTTGGTGAAACCAACAGTCCTAAAACTATAAACATTGAGATTTGCATCAGCCAAGAGATGCCAACATGAAACTGCCTTAAACTGCGCTTGTGAAGTGAATTGTGATAACTTAGAACTAGACCAGAAACATATACAGCTAAAAATCCGCTACCTCCAACATATGTAACTATAGCATAGCAAAGAAGAACAGAGGAGACGGTGAAAACGGGGTATAGGCCTTTATACTCTAACTTAAGGTGATTTACACCTATAACAAGCCCTCTACCCATTACATAGCCCAAAATAAGCCCAAGTCCCATTTGCTTTACAAATAGAAAAATAAGTTTACCTGCTGATAAATCGCTTTGCTGTAGGATGTGTATTAGACCTATGGTTAAAAATACTGCCATTGGATCATTACTTGCAGATTCCATTTCAAGAAGGGCGCCGAGTCTCTTTTTTAGAGCAATTTTTTTAGAGCGTAAAATACTAAATACTGCAGCAGCATCTGTAGAAGAAACAACTGATCCAAACAGCAAACATTCAAGAAAGGGGAGGTCTAAAATAAAATATGCAAAAATACCCACAAGCAAAGCTGTTGCAAGTACCCCAATGGTTGAGAGTGAAAGCCCTTTACCAACAATGGGGCGTACGTTTTCCCATATAGTGTTGTAACCCCCTGAAAAAAGTATGTAGACCAGCGCCAGGATTCCTAGAAATTGAGCTCCCCAGGTATTGTCAAAGTGGATTCTACCTATACCTTCAGAGCCTGCAAGCATGCCTAAAATTAAAAATAAAATAAGCGATGGAATGCCTAGCTTTAAGGAAGCTTTACTGCTAAAAATACTTAAAACCAATAAAATAGAGATCTCTAAGAAGATCTTTTCGGTTTCCATTTCTCTGATCTGTTTTTGAGTTGATGTAAAATCTTTTTTTATGTTTTTTAGGATTAAAAAAGCAAACAATTTTAAAGAAAGCTCTTTAAAGCTAAGATTGTATTTTTAATTTTTTTTCCTATATGCTGCTTGTTTGTTTAACTTATGAAAAAAAAGAGTGCTTTTTTGATTATTTCGTTTTACAAGTAAATTTTTTTTCATGCTAAACTGTTTGCTCAACTTTTACGGTTAAAACCCAAAATATGAAAAATTACGATGCCATTATTATTGGTGGAGGAGCTGGGCTAAAGATTGCTCGGCCCGCTGCAGACGAAGGCTTTCATGTGGCCGTGATAGAAGAAGCTCAATTGGGGGGCACCTGTCTTAACAGAGGCTGCATTCCTTCTAAAATGCTTATACATCCCGCTGATGTCCTACAACAAATGCGCGAGAGTGATATTTATAACATAAATTTTGATGGAAAAGTTCACATTGATATCAATAAGCTAGTTACGTATGTCAGCCAAACTGTGGATGATGAATCTAAGAGCATCTATCCTCTTTATGAAAAGCACAAAAATATTGATTTATACACTTGTCGAACTGAGTTTGTCGATAGCTACACTTTAAAGGTTGGCAATCAGCTCATTAAAAGCTCCAAGATTTTCATTGCTGCAGGAGCAAGACCTTATATCCCCAATATTCAGGGCTTAGAAGGCTCACCGTATATAACTTCAACAGAGCTATTGCGTGCAACAAAGCTCCCTAAATCAGTTGCTATCTTAGGAGCAGGTTATATTGCCTGTGAATTGGGGCATTACCTTGACGCAATGGGAGTTAAAGTTCACTTTATTCTTAGAAGCAAATTTATGAGAACTTTAGATGACTCCATACAAGAGCACTTTCAAAAAATATTTGAAAAACGCTTTAATGTTGTCAAAATGAATCCGGAAAAAGTCCTGTATCAAAATGAAAGCTTTTCGATAGAAGGTGATGGTCAAACAGTGGAAGCTCAAGCTTTGCTCGTAGCTGCTGGGGTGCTGCCAAATAGTGATACTTTAAATCTTCAAAAAACGGGTGTCGATGTCGACGAGCGGGGATTTATTAAAGTTAATGAGCATTTAGAAACAAGCCAGTCTAACATCTTTGCTTTTGGAGATATTATCGGACGTAACTTGTTTAGGCACTCTGCTAATTTTGAAGGCGAGTATTTGTTTGAAGAGCATTATAAAAAAAGAGATCAGAAACAAGCTGTTTCATACCCTCCTGTGCCGTACGGAGTTTTTACTTGGCCGCAAATAGGAGGAGTTGGAAAAGTTGAAAGAGAACTAAAACAAGAAGGCACAGAGTATATTGTTGGCTTAAATGCTTATCAAAATAGCGCCATGGGAATGGCCTTGCAAAAAGAAGAAGGGCTAGTCAAGCTGCTTTTTGATGCCAAAACCCATAAACTATTAGGCGGGCACGTTATTGGTGAACAAGCCACAACAATGTGTCACATGATTATAGCCTATATGAATATGGAAGCCACTTTAGAGGATATGTTGCGTACAATATATATCCACCCCGCTCTTCCTGAAATTATTAGAAACGCAGCAAGGAAGGCCAAGGCCAGTATTAAATAAAAAGTATGTTTAAGTTACTTAAGAGCATTTTATCACCGTTACTCAGTCTTGCAATTGTTATGATTGCAGTAGGACTCTTTTCTACTTTTGTACCTCTTAGACTCACTCTTGATGGCCACAGCACTTTTATTACAGGTGGAGTGACAGCGGCTTATTTTGCTGGGCTTGTACTTGGATCTGTAAGAGCAGAAAGATTTATTGCTCAAGTTGGGCATATTAGGACTTTTTCAGCATTTGCGTCTCTTACGGGAGCTATTTCTCTTGGAATGGGGCTTATGGTCAGCCCGGCTCTTTGGATCTTGGGTCGTTTTTTAATGGGATTTTTTACTGCAGGTCTTTTTATTGTTATAGAAAGTTGGCTGCTAATGGTCGGAGGAAAAGAGCGAAAGGGTACCATTTTGTCTTTCTATATGATTGCTTTTTACGCAGCACAAGCTGGCGGGCAGTTTCTGCTTAGTGCTATTGCCCCTCTTTCCCTAGTTCCTTTCAGTATTGGAGCGTTATTTATTTCTCTATCGGTGGTCCCTGTTGCTCTGACTAAATATAAATCTCCAACAATTGAAGAACCTTCTCTTTTAAGTCCTTTAAAACTTCTAAAAATTTCTACTTTTGGGATTTTATCTTCATTTGGTTCGGGGTTAATTATGGGAGCTTTCTTTGGGCTTGCTCCAGTTTTTGCTCATGAAATTGGCATGAACAATAGTGATGTGGCTGTTTATATGGGTGTAACTATTATTGGAGGATTTATTCTTCAATGGCCACTGGGGCGCTTATCCGATAAAATAAACAGGCGCTCTGTACTTATTGCTGTAAGTTTTATAACATCATCTCTTGCCCTTTTAATGGCAATAGCCTCTCTCGTTACTACAGAAATTCTTTTTGTTCTCTCT
Organism: Chlamydiota bacterium; assembly: GCA_022601345.1. GTDB lineage: Bacteria > Chlamydiota > Chlamydiia > Chlamydiales > JAAZZY01 > JAAZZY01. The sequence continues at coordinate 13,208 of JAJACU010000021.1, forward strand.
GTGTTGTTTGGTGGATTTTCATTCACTATGTATCCAATGAGCATTTCCTACACTAATGATTATCTAGACCCTAAAGATCTTGTTGCTGCAACAGGAGGTCTTTTAGTAGCTTATGGTGTAGGCAGTGTTATCGGACCTTTAATTGCGCCTGTTTCAATATATGTTATCGGACCTTCAGGGTTGTATCTATACTTTTCTGTGATTGCCGCTCTTGTTGGAGCAATTGGTTTGTGGAGAAAAAACTCCAGAAGACCTATTCCATTAAATGAGCAGTCAAGCTACCGCTCAATACCTAGGACAACGCCAAAAATCTCAGAGTTAGATCCAAGAGCAGAAGATGAAGTTCATTTGGCTTCACAAGTTGAATCTATTGAACAGAGCCTCCAGCAAAAGGCTGGTGGAATTGAGGCGGAAAAAAATGAAACTGTTATTGAAGACAAGTTACCTGAAGAGCCCACCGAATCTTTATAGTATATATAGAGGCTAAAAAACTTAGCTTTAGATGTAAAAAAGAGCCAAAACATTCGTTTTAGCTCTAAAATAAGTAGAAATTAATTGCTTTTACCTAATGCTCTACAGGCTCAGCTTCTTTAACATCATATAGGATATCATCTGTTTGGTGACGATAAAGAGGCATATTGAGTCTCTTCTCATCTAAAATGTGACCAATAAATCCAATTGAGCGTCCAACTACAAAAAATGCATTGAGCAGTCCAGCTTCTATGAATTGGTCAATTTCCTCTTCGTCGTAGCCTAAGTTTCTCCACATATCCACCATCAAGACACCAATGATGCCATCTACATTTAAGATAAGGTTTTCTTTTTTGGATGTTGTTATTTGCTCTACGCGAAGAGCATAGTCCATTAGTGATGTACTTGGAAAAGTATCATATGCAAAACGCTTTAGACAGGCTACTCGCAAATCAGGGTTGCGAAGTGATTTTACGCGGTGACCGATTCCTGGAATTGGGAGGCCTTGTTTTTTCATCTCAGCTACAAATTCTTTAGGATCTTTTTGGTTAGAGAGAGCCTCTTTAAAGTGTCGTGCAGCTCCATCAATTGCCCCGCCAAACTTAGGTCCTATGGTCAAAAGCCCGGTAACAAGTGAAGAGATAAGATCTTTTCCAGCTCTTGCTGTAACTCTTGCATTGTGAGCTCCACTAACTGCAGGCCCATGGTCTGCAACTGTTTTAATAATAGTGTCAATAAAATCAGTAGCCCACTTAGGGTAGCGCTTTTTAAACCAAAGCAATGTTAAAACATCAGCTATAGAGAATCCTGTGTCAGGCGTTGCAAGGGAACTAATAGGATGCCCGGCATATACAGCTTCCTCACCTCGGTCATCTGAAATTGTGCAGATAAAGCTTGTAGGTTTACGAACCTTACCTGTTTTTTTGGCATAAAGATAGTCTTCGGGAATATTGGGAGTATCTTCCTCATTAGACTCTTGAATGATGCCTTCGGCTGAAAGATCTCGGTAAATAGCTTCAATAACATCCGGCAGGTGATTGAAGGTTTTTGGAACGTGTATTCCCGCATTTCTCATAGCCTTATTTTTGGCTTCAGCTGTTTCCTTTTCTTTTTGAGCTGAGGCTCCTGCATGGCCAAATTGAATTTGTCTATCAAAATGGTTGGCAATTGTTCCAATACACCAAGCTATAATAGGTTTTTTTATCAGACCTTTCTCAACAGCTTCTATAATGTCATACTCAGTTGTTCCACCAACCTCACCTAAAACGATCATGTATTTAATAGCAGGGTTGTTCTCCATTCGCATTAAATGTTCAAGGTAAGATGAGCCTGGAAATCGATCACCACCAATAGCTACACCTTCTGCAATACCATCAGTTCTTAGCGAAATAATATTTGCAAGCTCATTAAAGAGCCCTCCTGATTTTGTGACTAATCCACAAGATCCAGGACGATGAAGTTTTGTCTTTAAGATATTTGAAATAGTGCCACCAACGTTTCCTGTTTTAAAGTGGCCAGGAGTGAGGGCTCCTACAGTTGCAGGTCCAATTATCACCTTGTTTTCTTTTTTTGCGGTAAGAGCAATCTCTCTTGCTTGACGCTCAGGAATGCCCTCTGCTGTAATCATAAATGTTTTTAAAGAGGGGTATTTGAAAGCTTCTATTGTTACTTCATAGGCTGATCGAAATGATGCAAAATTCAAAAAAGCTGTTACTGTTGGGTGACACGAAATAGCTTCTTCAGTTGAAGCATAGATAGGGATCAAAATTTCTTTAGCTCCCATAAAAAACTTTTGAAAAGAAGCTGGTTTTGAAGGATGTACAATTGCAGCAACAGAAGGAGAGTCTCTGCCACAAAGGTAATCGTAATCAAGCATTCTTTGAATAGCTTTTGGGTTGTTGTTCCAGAATATGGCTTGAGTGTCTTTTTCAAAAAGCATTATACATTTACTCCTTCATTTTGCATTACTTGTGCAAGCCTTACAATATCTGTAAGGTGTGTCTCTGGTCCGTAAACCTTAATAGATAGTCCGAGGCGAGTTGCTGCGGTTTCAATATTTTTAAGGCCTATTTCATAATTTGGCCCTCCACGTCTTACATATATTTGAACACCAACTTCTCTCATTTTCTCATGCATTTCGTTGAAAGCCTTAATAATGCCATCAAAGGTTTTTGCAACGTCTGTAAAGTTTGCAATTGCTCCACCAATAATAAGAATTTTCTTTCTATTTTGAGGGTCCTTTCTTCGGGTCATCAAGTCTAAGACACCTTTGGCATAATAGTAGGTTTCTTCAGTTGATGGATTTCCTGAGTACTCTCCATAGTTTGCCAGCTCGTTGGTTCCCCAGAGATTAGCAATGCAGTCTGCATAAACCACAGAAGCTCCTCCTCCCGCTGCTAACATCCAAACTTTTCCATTTAGATTTAGAACAGAAAGTTTTAGACTTGCTCCTGATTTTTCATCTAGTTTCTCAATACCTTTTTCTATCTCAGTAATTTCTTTTTCACCAAACGCAGAGGGAAATTCTAATTCTTTCCAAGTGTTTTGCATTAAGAAGCGAGCTGTGTCGTCAACTCTTGCTACAACATCTAAAATGTAGACGTCTTGATCTCTCAAAATAAAAGGGTTTAGCTCTAAATAACAAAAATGCAGATCTCTAAAGAGCTGGTAGAATGATAGGGCAAATTCACTGAGTTTCTCTTTTTGCTTAACCTCAATAGGAATATTTTTAGAAATTAACTTTAGGATCTCATCGTCTGACAAATTGAGAGAAATTTTAATTTCATTTACACTGTCCCAGTTTTGCTCAACTTCAACTCCACCATGTGCTGAAAGATACAAAATATCTCCATCAGGTTCAGTAGTACATGAGATGTAATATTCTTCAGATTGCTCATGTTTGGTAAAGGGCTCAACAATAAATGTGTTGAGCATGCCTCTTGTTCCACAAATTAAAGTTTTAGGCTCTTTGATTTGCTCGTCTATCCACTTTGAAGCTGCAGCACAATCAACATCGCCGATCTTTTTATTTTGAAGGTAGACCAGTTGATTTAAACCTCTTTTTCCAAAAAGCATGTCGGGTTTTACAACAAGTCCTTGCTGCTTTAGCCAGTCATGTGAAAAATCTTTAAGCTCTTGCCCGTTGTGTACAAGGGCGCAGTGAAAGTTGTAATTAAATTTTTGGAAATATTTTTCCCAGTTTTGAGACAAAAGACGTTTGGCATCGTATTCACGAATTGCTTTTTGAGCCATGTTAGTATCCTATATTTATAAAAACTAGAGGTGTAATTGATACTCTTTTGTAGCTTTTTTATAAAGGGTTTTAAAAGACGATCCAGAGGCAACCTTAAAATTTAGACATGTGTAATTAAATTTTTAAGTCACATGCTTATAAATTCGAGACTCTAAAGCATTGTTATTTTCGCAATTTAGTTGAAAAACCAACAACAAGTTCATCGGCAACCCTAGCGATCTCTGTAGCAAATCTTGAAAGGCAACCAGACTCCTTTTTTGCACTTAAATCTATAGGCGTTACCTGAAAAGCAAAACCCTCTTCTGCTAAGCTTAAAGCTATGCGAATATGCTTTAATGAACTTTCAGGATTAAAACTTTTATGGCTCTCTAGAGACGCGTCACCATAATTAGTGCTTATGGCAAAAGAAAGAGTGCTATTAGTTGGCAAATAGATATTTGGAGGTAAAGAGTCTTTAGATTTCTCTGAAGTTTCGTCTTGAAAAGTTAATCGGCCTTTAAAAATAGTCGCAGCCTTTGCATCTTCTTCTTCTTTTTCTTTGCTGGATCTAATTTCGAGCTGGAACGGGTCAAGCTCAGCAAAAGTTTTTTGACTGAGGGCTTTGAGAGAAACCCCAAAACCTCTAGTAATAGTTGCGCTAATTCTTACCCCTGTTAGAGTTTTATCTTCAGTCAAGCCTTCAGTTGCAACAGTATCGCTTGAAGTTATTTTTAGGGGTCTGTCTGCGCCGTAGGGTAATCGTTGAGATGATAATGAAGCCATACTAAGTCCTATGACATTAAAGTTAAGAAATTAGCTAAAGATTATAATCCTTTTGAATTTAACACTACATTAAAGATGTTTTATAGATAGAAGCTGAACTTGGCCAGTGGTCGAGGTTATGAACTTTATAGTAAAATCTTTTGCTGCATCTTTAAAATGGAGCTATCAAGATCAAGTTTTTCAAATTCTTCAGGCTTTATCCATTTTAAGTTAAAAGATTCAGAGCTAACAATAAAAGGTCTGTCCACCTTGACTTGCAACAGATAGCGGACATCATAATGAAGGTGGGCAGATTCAAATCGATTTGCAGGAATTTGGTGCAAGGAAAGGTCAAAAATTTGAGGTGAGAGAGCTTCAATTTCTAATAGACCTGACTCTTCTTGAGCTTCTTTAATAGCAACTTCAAGCAAATTAGTGTGTCCATCTGCATGGCCACCGAGTTGAAGCCACTTGTTTAACTTTTTATGATGGGTAAATAAACAAGCACTTTGATCAAAGTTCCAAAGCCAGCATGAAGCCGTAAGATGCCCATGGGAAAGTTCTCTTTGAAAACATCGATCATTTTTTTTGATGAAATCTACAAATTGATGAGCAAGCTCAATGTCATTTTCTGAGCACCATTTTGAGTTTTTATATAGTTCGATGGCCTCTAGAAGATCTTTTCTATTCATGGTGTTCTCATGCTAAGTTTTAAAAAATGTTATAGAAAAATCCTATTGTATTCAAGATTGTTTTATATTTTGATATTTAAAATCTCATCAAAACTTGTGCTGTGTCTTGGAGATAGTCTATCTCGTTTAGAAATCCAAGGCTTTGAAAACCCTTCGGCTAAGTAGAAAAGACTTTCTTTGCCAAAGCGAAGATTTACTTGGTCAACCGCACTCATAAGCTGAAGGCTTTTTGGGTTTTCATTAAATCTTAAATCCAGCTGTTGGTAATTGGAAGATGAGAGTTGCCAAAAGTAAATACCTGCTTTTTTGTATCGAGCCTTTTTAAAGATCTTCTTTAGTAGGGATAGCGCTGCCTCTATTAAAACAGGAGTTGTGTTTGTAGGGCAGGGAAGGGATATTGAACTTTGAAAGGCTGCGTCTTGCGTTTTTAAATATAAAGATATGATTTGAGTTGTTAGTTTCTTCTTGCGTAGTCTACAGGCCGCTTGCGTCGTGTAGTGGGCAACAGCTTCTTTTAAGGGCTCAAAATCTTCAATGGGTTTTCCAAAAGTGCTGGAGTAAGTTAGAGATTTTTGATAGTCGCTGCTTACATTTGTTTGAAAACATGATTGTCCTTGAAGTTCTAAAAGAGTGCGTAAGCCCGGTAGATTAAATTTAGATCGAATCCATTCATGAGAGGCTTTTTTTAGCTGCAGTGCGTTGTAAATTCCATAGCCATTTAATTTTTTGCTGACCTTGCGTCCCACACCCCAAAGATCTCCAACATCAATCTCTTTGAGAATGTGATTTTGATTTTCTGTAAAAGAAAAAAGGCTTAAGCCCTTTTTTTTTGCCCAAAAATTAGCAGCTTTTGCTAGGGTCTTAGTTGGTCCAACTCCAACTGAAACAGGAATGCCTGTCCAACGCTTAATTTTTTTTACAAGCTGACTCAAGTCATCATTAGATTGCACTGTTATAGGAATAAAGGCTTCATCGATTGAATAGATTTCTATATCTGGACAAAACTGATAGAGCAGCTGCATTACGCGATCAGACATGTCACTATAGAGGCTAAAATTTGGAGAGAACATTTCAATGCGATGTGCTTCAATAATAGAGCGGTATTCAAAAATGGGCGCACCCATAGGAATTCCTAGGGCCTTGCTTTCATTGGATCTGGCAATAATACAACCATCGTTATTGGATAACACCACAACGGGTTTATTCTCTAAATGAGGTTTAAAAAGTCTTTCACAAGAGACATAGAAGCTATTGCAATCAACTAGGGCATAGCCTTTAAAAACTGTGGATGGCATGGAGTACAACCCCCCAGATAGAAAATTCCATCTCTTTAGTAATTTCAGTACGCGAGTATTTTTTGTTCTCTGGAACCAAAAAGTATTTATTATTAATTTTTTTAATTTTTTTTACCGTAAACTCACCATTTACAACAGCAACAATAATTTTTCCATCTTTTGCTTGAATAGAGCGATCAACAACTAAAACATCGCCAGAGAGGATCCCAGCCTCTAGCATTGAGTCTCCCTCGACGCGAACAAAAAAGGTTGCAGCAGGGTTTTTTATGAGCTCTTGATTTAAGTCAATTTTTCTGTCTACATGGCTTTCTGCAGGCGATGGGAAACCGGCTGAAATAGGAGTCGTAAACAAGGGTAGATCAAGCTTTGTATTTATATTAAGCGAGTAGATATTGCTAATTTTCACAGTAGAGCTTAGGTGTTTGTTTTTAGCGCATACTAAAAGAAACCCGATTTGAGAGAAAGCATTTTATAAGTGTCGCCTATATTAAAAACATGTTAAAATAGGGCTTCTAAATATGTAATTTTTTTTGGATTTTTTATGAATGATGACTCAGAAAAGTTTGTTGTTGCAGTTATTGCAGTAATCGTAAAAGAAGATAAATTTTTAATAATGAAGCGTTCAGCAAAAAAAATTGCAGGTCCAAATATCTGGGAAACTTTATCAGGTAGAGTAGACCTTGGCGAAGACCCTTATGAGGCTGTTAAACGTGAAATTTTAGAAGAGTGTTCTCTTGAAGTGGAAGTCGAGAAGCGCCCCGTTGATCTTTACATGAGCAAAAGACTTGGCTCGCCAATGCTTTTAATTGTCTATAGAGCGAACTATTTATCAAAGGAAGTTGTGCTATCAGAAGAGCACAGTGCGTATAAGTGGGCAAGTATTGAAGAATTTGAAGCTATAACACCTTTAAAGCGGCTTGTTGTTGCTGTAAAAAAGGCTCTGGAATTAGATGTTGAGGTTAGGCCTTAACTGGTCTCTAAGAGTCGCATAATCAGATTGAGCTGTTTCAAAGGCTCCATTTATAATATCAAGATACAAGTTATTGACTGTTTGCAATACTGGGTTTAAGTTGGGCACTGCATCAAGTCCTGCTATGGTTGGGGCAGCTGTTTGGGGACCTCCAATGGTAAATCCTGATGGAATGCGACTTGCAGCAAGATTAACAACTTGGTTGATGGTAAGTATTGACATTTTGATAGCGAGCACATCGTCAATTAAAACACTAGAGCGACTTTCAAGTATTTGCTGGCTGGTAATTACTGCTGTCTCTTGCTCAAAGTCTTGGCTAATAGGAAACAAATCTTGAAACAACACTGCAAGCTGCAGCCCTAGCTGATCTTTTAGAGCTCCCTGAAGTCCTGCCTGAGAATTTATGACTACTGGAAAGGTGCGGTCATTTCCGACTTCAGCAATAGTTGTAGGCGATACTAGAGGGATCGTAGATTCTTGGATGCTCACGTCTCTTGCAGTTGCAATAGTTGTCATAGCTAGGCTCTGATTTATAGTTTAAAAAAGAGAGTCTAGCCCAAGGTAAATATTTTTTTAAATAAAAAATTATGAAATGACAATTAGGGCATCATTTAAAAGGTTCCAAAGTAAAAAGAAAATGTAGACTGCTTTCAAAGTCCACAGCCCTGTTCTTAACCAGTTGGTCCAAATCAATCGCCTGATAACTTTCTCATCTTTTTCAGCTTTTAACACTTTATGGCAGGGCACTTGCATTGTAAAGGTTGCAAGCCATATGAGCAAAGTGAAGACCAGAAGAGTTGTGACAATGATATAATTTGGATAGGGAATAAACATCAAAACAACAATAGAAACGAGCTCCAGAGCCATTGCCGGCAATACCACTATGCTTGATCGAGCTTGATGAAAAACAAAGGGATTGTGATTTGAATCATAATTTAGAAATAAAAATATAGGGTAGTGAACAAGCTGCACAAACCAGATGACCCCAAAGAGATAGAGAGAAAATGTAATATGAACGAGTAATAAAAAAATAGAGAACATACAAACCTTTTTTTTGTGTAAAACCTAGCTATACGAAGTCTAGTGATTTTAGACAATAGTCTAGAGCATGCTCTAAGCTAATTTGACAATTTTAATTTATTTAGATACTAATTGGGAAAAAGAGAAATAAATATGAGTGTCCTTCAGATAGTATCTTGGGTGTTTTTGGCCATGGGTCTTTTGTCTACTGTTATTGTTTACGTAGATATTAACATGGGGCGTTACCAAGGCATGCCTATTATGAATATCTGCTGGCCCATTACTGCCTTATATTCTGGTCCTCTTGCTTTATTCATGTATTTTAAATACGGCAGGTCTAGAAAGGAAAAAAAACATAAACACTCAGATCACGCTCACTTAAAAAATGGCGCAAAAACAAAGCCAGCGTGGGTTCATATCTACATTTCTTCTACGCACTGCGGTGCAGGGTGTGGGCTTGCAGACATTGTTTCAGAAGTTATGATTTATTGGGCGGCTATAACAATACTGGGTCACACAATATGGGCTTCTTACTTTATAGACTATGGCTTTGCATTTATTTTTGGCTTTATCTTTCAGTATTTTAATATTGCTCCAATGAAGCCAAATCTCTCGACTTGGCAAATTACAAAAGATGCTGTAAAGGCAGATGTCTTATCTCTAACTTCTTTTCAGCTGGGTATGTATGGGTGGCTTTTAGCTGTGCACTTTATTTTTAATGGAGCTCTGAATGCATCAAGTCCAATTTATTGGTTCATGATGCAAATTGGTCTTACTATTGGCCTTTTAGCAACCTACCCGGTCAACTATTGGTTGATTAAAACAAATATTAAGCAACCCTGCGCCCATTGATTCAATCAGCAAGAAACCCTGATTTAGATGTTTATTCCTATTAAAATTTTAGAAGACGTTATAATCTAGTTTTGAAATTCGAAGTATATTGAAAACAGGAGTTATACGATGGTAGTTAACGGGTATCTTTCAAATCAATTGGGTTTTTCAGAGACTGGAAGGTTTGTTTTAGAAAATTTAATTAAACCCAAAGCAGAAGAAGCTGGAATTAATGTTTTGGACCCTATTGTATTGTGTGGAGAAACAATAAACTTTGAAAAGCTTTCAAAACTTCATGAGCATGAAAAAGTTGTCGAGTTTTGGAAAGACTTTAACAATACAGTTACTGGTTTCAACAATAACCTTATGAAAGAGTCTAGTTGCATGCTTGCTATTTTAGATGGTGGACATGCAGTAGACGATGGTGTTGCCAGTGAAATTGGTTATTATGCAGCTAAGGAATTTGGGCCTATATTTGCCCTACGCTCTGATTTTAGACAGGGTGAGAACTTGGCAACAAAAATTAATCCTCAATTGATTGGATATATTACAGAATCTGGGGGGCAAATTGTCGAAGGTGAAAATGCTGTAGAGCATTGGGCAGCACTTGTCAATGATTGGGCTCAAACGCAGTTCAAGCCCGCAGATTGTAGCATAGCTTCTTAATAGAAGCTTTAGCGCCAGTTTTTGAATAGGTCTTTGAATTTTTTAAGGTCGTCTCCAATCTGGCTGAAGCGATCGTCTAGGTTTGGTCCTGCTGGGATGTCAAAATTACAGTCGACCTCTGCTTGGCTGTTAAATGTGGAGCTTTGGATGGAGCCGTTTTGAATCAAAGAAGAAATCCATTGGGATTTTTCGCTCACATTGAGTAAATGGATATCTTTTGCGCGGATGTCCCAATCTTTGGGCTGAGTGATATATCCTCCATCAATAATCAAAAGATCTGTATCAATAACAAGTTTTGCTGTAGCAGAAATAAGTGATTGTATTTTTACAACGGGCGCTTTTAAAGCTACAATTTTAACTGAAGTATCTTCTCCAGGCTTAAATTCAATTAAAGATTCGGAGACTTGCTTTACTTTATTGGGTTTTAGAATTTGCTTAGGAAATTCAATCTTTTTGTCCAAAAAATCAAAAACTTTAGCTTGTAGTTGATTGGAGTTGATGTTGGATATCATGTTCACCTCAATGACTAAGTATTTAAAGGGGGTAGGTTAAATAAACTTTAGAATGATTGTAAAGAGGATTTAAAAAACTTTTATTTTCCAGGTAGAACTGTGCGTCGCATCGTTACAGAAATTCGTCTACTTTTTGTAGGGGGAATTCCATGAAAATAAGGAGCATGGCGAGAGGGCCCTTGAATTAAAAAAACGGTGCCTGCTTTTTCAGGAACTTGGTAAATTGGCTTTGCCGTTAGAGAAGGTCTACCTTCTCCTTCATGATGATAAAAAGTAAATCCTGTGGATGGATCAGCTTCAACAACTAGCCCAAGTATTGGCTCTTCAAAGTAAAAATTACGTTTGGTAAGAGGGTTTGCAGAGTTATCTACATCATAGTGGGGAATTAAAAATTGGCCTGGATCATAGATAGTTACTATTATATTGTCGAAGTCTTCAGGGGAGTAGTAACTTAAAGTTTCTTCACAAAAAGATGTGACAAGTTGCTGACGAACCTCGTAAAGTATTGAAGGAATTTCAACAAAATGGAATTTCCCCCTTTCCATATCTACATAATTCCAGCCATAGTTAATGGTGCTGCGCGTTACAGTTGTTGAGTTGTTTTCAATCCAGGAGTACCGCTCTTGCTCTTCAATAAATTGTTTCAACTTAAGGGTTAATTGGGGTGAAAGCTCTAGGCCTGTTGAAAAACCCGGAGGGGGACCCAAAGCTTTTTTTATAGGTTCTGAAAAATATTTCTTTTTTGCTGTTGCATTCATATCTTTATAGGTGACCTTTGTTTAAAGGCTCTACGAAGCAGGTTTGTAAAAAGGTTCAAAACTAACTTGGGATATCTTACAGCTGAAAACGATTAAGAGCCAACTTTATTTGATTTTAAGAGTGTAAAATAATCAGCTTGATTTAATACTTGAAAAAAGGGCATCTAGAAAAGTATGAATAAACCCAATCGATTTTTACTTTATTTAGGGGCAATTATACTTATTGCAATGGTGGCTGTAGCTATTTGGGCAATTTTTGCTAAAACTAAATTTCTTACTGTGGTTTTAGTTATATTAGCTCTTCTTTTAGCGGTAAGTGGAGTTACAAGTCTTGTTCTTTCTTTCAGAGATAAAGAATAATCTAATGATGCAATCTTTATTTCATGACTCTTTTGTCTGTTGTTTTTAAAATTACCTTGTTTTGAATGGACTCATTAGAATAGTCTATTTTGCTCAATTTATTTTAATAATCTAAAAAAAGGACATGTTATGAGTTCAATTAGAAATGCTGGAGATACTGTGTATGACACAGGATCACGAACACTTGCAAGCGAAAGTCAATCAACTCCTTTTTCAGTTGATGGGAATCCAGGCAAGGTAAGTTTGAGTGATCTTAGAGGAACTCGTGCTGTAGTTAATTTATCTAAGGTTGCTTTGCCTGTGGATCAACTTTCAAGCGCTACAAGTTGCGGACCTCTAACTCTATCAAGTGTATTTCAAGAATTATCAATACAATTTACAACTGAAGCAAGAAGAAATCATGACACTTATGAAATAACAATGAAATATCCAGATAGACGAGCGTCTACAAATGACGGTCTAAACCAACCTGTAGGTGATTTTTCTGCTGAAGGGAGCATTTGCTTTTAGATCGCAACGAACACCTGCGAACACAAAGGTTAGATTCGAAGTGGAAAGAGTTCAAGGAAATTATGTTTTGGAACCTGTCTTGAGACCTACTATTGAGATCATGCTTAAAAGAAGTATGATTGACCCTAAAGTTTCAATGAATGCAAATGATATTGCGGGTGAAAAGAGGGATCGCATTTCAACTGTTTTTAGCTATAGCTTACCTGGGACTGGAAAATACGAAGGGAAGACTGTTCAATGTTTTGAAATTTAGCTCTCTTTAAATGTTGTTTTGGCATGTATAAAAGAAATTACAGCA
>JAJACU010000022.1 GCA_022601345.1 Chlamydiota bacterium
AAAGAAGCATTTGAAAAGCGGATCCAATTTCAGACGACAAAAATAAAGCCCATTCTACTTGAAGTCACAAACGAGAGCTGGATTTATTGCCCAGAGTGTGTAGATGGCTTTAATGGAGAAGAAGAAAAGATTCTTTTTACGAAATTATCAAATGAAAAATCGTTTTTTGTCTATTGCCCTAAATGCTTTCTGCCTATGGGATCAAAGGAAAGCTTATTACAAGATTTATGTCCTTCTCATCATTATCTAGGGATTTTTTTGAATCAAAAACACCTAAAAGTTTTAGCAAAATTATATGTCTTTTCCAACCTTGGCCAATAAGACTGTTTGTCAAACAGATTTTTTAGATTTGGCTATGGCTTTAACTAAACATTCAGTAATATAGTGGTCTTTTTTTTTGTCATTTTCTAAAGTTTTCACAAGAAGTTGATAAAGCTCTTCGTTAGGAGTCTTGTTAAGATAATTTCCAGCAATGTTGATCGCAATCATAAGAAGGTCTTGATCTTCATCCCAATCTACCCCTTCAATAAAAGACTTTATCTCTTTAAGGTAATGCTTTGATTTATCCCAATATATACAAAGCGATTGCAGAGCAATGGAAACAATATCAGGGTCTTTTGAGTCTCTCAAAAACTTTTCTAGAATGGGTCTATATTGACCTGCTCGCTTCGGCTCGCAGCAGTAGGTTACTCCATCTTCGAATTGAAAATCAGCTTTGCCAATGATGTGAATGAGTGTATAGAGATCATCTGAAGGGACCTCTTTTTTAGATTCTTGCTGAAGCTTTTTGCCAACAAAAGCCAATTCTGAATCTTCAAGCAGCCCGCTCTTAGCTTTTTCTAGCAAATATCTTAAGTCCACATTTATTCAGCCTTTAAAATTAACTGTAGACAGCTTACTATATCATTTTTCATATAAAAAGGCTACTATGTTAGATCCTGGTTTCTTGAGAAGAGTCCTAGCTTTTTCGAAGCAAGTAAATTTATTTAAACAAGAAAAACTTACGCGAAAAGAGTTTATTGAGCTGATCGATCAATTTGTTACTGCATCAGAGAATGCTTCTGAGGGTTGGATTAATTTTATGAACTCAATTGCAGGATCTATAGATTCCTCTCATAATCAAATCATAGATGAAAAAGCATACAATCAAAGTGCCTTGAGAAAGCAGCATCTCGAAGATGAAATTGTAGGTATTGAGCAAACCTTGATCCAGATGCAATCTGAGTACTTAATCGACTGTGAGCAAAAGAGCCAAGTTGGAAAGCTCACTGCTATAGATGAGGATTGGGTGCAATGTTCAAATTGTTGTGAAGCTTTTGAATATGGTAAAAAATATCTTCCTACCTTAAAAAATACAGAACGCGATTTAAAAGCTACTTTTTGCCCTTATTGCTACAGTCCACTTTTTTTAGATTCATGCCTTTTCTCAAAAATCTAGGAGAGTCTATCAAGTGGAAAATTCTTAGGTCTGACTATGATAAATAAAATTATTTTTGAACAAGCGACATCTGCTCATAAAGAAGTTATTTTTTCGTGGTTACAGGAGCCTCATGTACAGGAGTTTTGGGATAATACTCAAGATCACAAAGAAGACATCTTAAACTTTTTAGAAGGCCGTACTCGGCCATCAACATATTGTGATGGTAAATATATTTACTGGATTGCGCATGCATGTGGTAAACCCTATGCAATGTTGATGACAATCCAGGAAACAATCAAAGACGATATTGGAGAACTCAAACATTCTCATTTATCAAAAACCGGCAACACTTACGGTTTAGATTATATGATTGGCAACATCAGATATTTTGGTAAAGGGTATGGTGCGCAAACTCTGGTTGAATTTATTGAGTTTTTCAGAAATGAGTTTGATGAAAAAGCGGATACATTTTTTATTGATCCAATGATTGACAACCCACGAGCAAAACGGGTTTATGAGAAAGCAGGTTTTAAACATATCGCTGATTTTATTATGGGAGGAGATTGTAGTGGCTTGAAAAAACCACATCATTTACTTATTAAAAAACTCAAATCTACTGTTACCATACAGCCAGCTAGTATTGATGCATACCCCATGATACAAAACATGGCAAGATTTTATGTATATGACTTATCTAAAGAATGTGGCCACACTTCAGTTGACTGGTGTTTGCCTACAGATGGTTTATTTGAAAGTTTTAGTTTTAAAAATTACTTTGAAGAAGATTCGCGAAAAGCTTATTTAGTCAATGTCTACGAAGATGTGGCAGGATTTGTTTTGCTAAATCAAGCTACTACTAGCGAAGATTCAGATTGGAATATGGGAGAATTTTTTATACTTGGAAGATATCAGGGGTGCGGCATTGGTAAAATGACTGCAGAGAAAGTATGGCATCGACATCCTGGTAAATGGGAGGTTTCTGTGATACCTGAGAATACTTCAGCACTTAAATTTTGGGAGAGTGTCATTAAAAAATTCACTCATGGGCATTTCACAAAAGAGATGAAGTTAATTGATTTTGATAAGCAGCAACCTAAGAGAATTATTTTTAGATTTGATAGTAGTGAGGTTAAATAAGGTGACCCATTGACATTTGAATGATATCTTACTTGGTTCGTTCATAGATTAAGAGCTACCTAGTGATATTAATGAATTGCTCCTTCAACAGACCTCATATGCTTTTAATATCTCGACATTAATTTTGTTGTCTAATACCTTTTTTGAAAACTTAATGTTTATTTATCTTAAAAAGCAGGAGTTGCTCATGTTTTGTCAAGCACCATTAAATTCTTCAATACAAACACCGCCATTAGCGTCTCAGCTGAATCCATCTGCACAAGGCCTTCAAATCTTCCAATACGATTTAGTTCAAAACAAGAGCTTAGGCGTTGCAAAGCTTTTACTCAGTGCACTAGCTAAAGCTGGAGCAGCAGGAATTAGTAATGTTCCAGGACTTTCAGAATTAAGAACACGATATATTCAAGAAGCACTAGCTTTTTCCAGGCTTCCTCAAATAATTAAACTTCAAAATGCACCTACGGATGAAGGACCATGGGGTTTTCTTGGGTATGCACAAGGTGGCGACCAATTTTTGTATGAAGGTACATGGTATGTTGATAAAAGCAAAAATTCATTTTATGCAACTATTCCAGATCGGTCTGAGAACCGCTGGCCACAGCAGACAAGTTTAAAATCAGCTTTTTTAGACTTAGGAGAAAAAGTTTCAGAAGTAGGTCAGGCTGCTTTGCACTTAATTGGTTTAGTGGGCCCTGGAACTCAAATTCCTACTCTAGAAGGTGTTTCTCAAGTTGGAAGAATGCTTTATTACAGTGAATGTGATCCAAAAGATCCAAACAAATTTTGGTGTAGTGAGCATGTGGGTCACTCATTGGGTGGGATGTTAATAAAACCCGCATACTTTAAAGAAGGAAAAGAGGTCGAAGAGCCGCCAGAGGCAGGTCTTTTTGTGAAAGTTGATGGGCAGTATAGAAAGTTTCAAGTGAAGGAAGATACATTGCTGCTTCAAGTGGGCGAGGCCGCTCAACTTATTTTGAATGACACCGTGCGTGCAACTTGGCACCGAGTAGATAAACCCTCTGATACAAAAAGCCTGGAACGTTTTAATTTTGCGTTCTTTTTTAAGCCCCCTATGGATACCCGTATTCACTCAAATTCAGAGTTAACCAACGATAGTAGGTTTGTAGATACAGGCTCTGGCTGCGTCTATGAAGACTGGCATAAAGCATCTTTAGCTAGGTACTTAAATAAACAAAACTAGCTCTTTATAGGCGCACTAAATGCACCTAACTTTTTTATGAGTTAAGTTGAGGTGGCATTGTCTAAAGAGTTTGTTTAAAAAGTTTGATCGGTTTAAAATTAAAGGCAGTTGATGAGCTAAATCGTGAAAAAGTATGGAGAGAGCAATGCTGATACGAAAAAAAGATAGAGTTACACATGACCAATCCTCTGAATGTGTTGTATATGAATATCCCTTTGAGGATACGGATATTAATGTGGCATTTGTGGAAGTAAAGGGGAGATACCCTTCATCTGGGTATGTCTCAAATGAGATAGTCAAAGAGATCCTTTTCATTAATTCAGGAGAGGGGAAAGTTGTTGTTGAAGATGACGAGTATGAGATTCATAAAGGTGATATGTTTCTTATACACCCTAATCAAAAGTACTTTTTAGAAGGGGACTTTGAGGCCATAATTTCTTGTAGCCCTGCGTGGTCTCCCGAGCAACATAAACATTTAGAAGAGCATTTCACATCTAATACTTAGATTTGAGACTTAGGACTATTTTAAAAGTTGGATAAATAGCAAAGTAAAAGGCGAAGCTTTACCTCGCATTTAGAGAAATTGCTTGTTAAACAAAACTCGACTTAATGATTAGTTTGTTATGTAAGGTGAAGTAATGTTCTTCCACCTCAAGTTACTTTCTTCTGAAAGGGTGGAATCGTGGTAATTGACAAAAGCCTCAAAGTCAATGCTGTGAATTTGAAGGTGACCTTTGTGTCCTTTTTGGTTCTCTTAACCAGGTCGCAACATGTTGTGGGGCCGATTGAACTTTGCTGCGCCAGTAAAAATCAATAACATCTGCGTGAGTAAAATAGGTTTGGGTTTGCAGGGGTAATTTAATTCCCTTAACTCGGATATCTTCTTCTGTAGTTTGTACACAATTTTTATCACGCAGCTTAATGGACTCCCATCTAACTGCATCAGGAGCAGAGACGTAAATCATATGAGTCTGAAATCCGTTTTGTTTAAGAAGATCTAGATATGGCCCCGCTGTTTCAGAAGTAGCTGTTGTTCCAAAAATATGTGACTTCTTGAGCTTAACAGCTGTGGGTAGATAAGTGTGCACAATTGCATTTGAGCCTGCTTGCCACATTTTGTAAGCTTCACTTAATTGCTTTGCTTTTGTTGATGCCCAACGACAATGAGCTTCTTGATTTGCTGTACGAGGTTCGGGGCCTAGGTCTTTTGATATTGATTGTGAGTATGTAGAGTGCATCTTTTTAAGAGCATCGTCTGGATCCACATAAGGAATCCCTTTTGCTATATAGCCTTGTTTAATCATTTCCAAAACTAAGGTGGTTTTCCCTGCTCCAGGAGCTCCAGCTGTCATGTAGGCAATAGGAGTTTTTCCCGAATAATTTTTGCACGTTTTATCATAATCACCATGAATATTTTTTGCGTCTTGCAATAGACGCTTACACTCGTCTCTTGTGTAAGGGGCAATCGAGCGATTGTTTCCTAAAATAAAATCTACAATTTTTTCCAAAGTGTATGAATAGCCGTGATCTTTTATTGTGCGAAGTCCCTCTTTAAAAGGGAGGAAACTAATAATAGGAAGAGAGGTATTCGTTAAGGTAGGTGTTGTCATAAAATTTTTTTGTTAAAATAGTTTGCAAAAATTTTATAGTAATTCATTTAAAAAATCAAAACCTGAGGTCTCCTATAGCTGCTAATTTTAACTGAATAAACAAATCCCTCGCTTGAAACTGTTACTCAGAGCTACAATGCCTGTGATCTCAATAAATGTAATGGCTTGCAATTATACAAGGATTCTCATACATCGAGATTGAGTCTAACTATGAATTCAAAACCATCATACCAGATTACGTCACACCCTATAGGTTCCATTTCTGAGATATGGACAATATCTTGGCCTTTAATTCTTGGATTAGTTTGCAATGGCATGATGATTGTTGTAGATAGGCTAATGCTTGGAAAATACTCACTGGAGGCAATGAATGCTTCAAGTATTGCAGGGTCAGCTGCGTTTTCATTTTTTGTGCTTCCAATGGTTGTTGCGGGCATTTCGGAAGTTTTTGTAGGTCGCTACCATGGCTTGGGTCAGCACAATAAAATGGGATCTTGCGCTTGGCAGATGATATGGTTTTCAATATTCATGATTCCATTGTTTCTTTTATGTGGTTACATATTTGGACCCTATTTGTTTAAAAGTACTCCACGAGCTGATTATGCTTTAGAATATTTTTATACGATTATTAATTTTGGGAGTGCATTTTGCGTCAATCAGGCTCTTATGGGTTTTTTCATCGGGCAAGGTAAAGTGCGCATAATTACTATTACAGTGGCTTTTGCAAACCTTGCAAATATTTTCTTAGACTATGCTTTGATTTATGGCACTCCTTTAACGTCTTCAATGGGAGTTAAGGGAGCTGCAACGGCTACAATTATTTCTCAGTTTATTTTAATAGGGGCATTATTTTTAGTTTTTATAAGCAAAAAAAATAGAAGCGAGAAGGGAACTGGAAAATGGAAAATAAAAGCCGGCCTTTTTATCAGATCTCTTAAAATAGGAATACCAGCATCTTTTGCACACCTATCAGAATACATTTGCTTCTTTATTTTTCTTAAAATAATGGGAAAGCTTGGAGCAAGTTATTTGACAATAGCAGTACTTCTAAATACTGTTTATATGATTTTATACTTTATCGTTGAAGGGATCTCAAAAGGCGTTACTGCAATATGCTCAAATTTAATTGGCGCCTCTCAACACTCTTATGTGAAGAAACATTTAATTGCATCTTTTAAGCTTCATGCAATATTTGCGGCTGTAGTTACAGTTGTTTTGATGTTTGGCTCGACAAGTATTTTTTCTGCTTTTATTGGAGAGGCTGATAACTTTCTTTTAACTGACCCTTACTTTATCAAGCAGATGAAAATAGGTGGCATCTATATGTGCGCAGCCTATTTATTTGATGGTATGATTTGGATTGTTGTGGGCATGCTTACAGCAGCTTCTGATACCAGGTTTATAATGTGCGTGGGATCGCTGGCCCCATGGGTGCTGCTTCTTATGCCTGTCTATCTCTTTTCTAGTAATTTTAATATTTCAGAGTCACAAGTTTGGTTATTAATGGCCATTTATTGTTTTTTTGATCTAGCCATTTATTTGCTACGTTACAGAAATGGAACTTGGAAGAAAAACCATCTTATGGAGGATCCTTCAATTCCTATTCAGGAGAGCTAAAAAAATAGTTTTTAATATTTATAACATGTTATAATACAATGTATTAAAAATTTCTTTAACTCCTAGAGGTAAAAATGAAGGTTTTAGCTAGTCAAAACGATATTGTGCAAAAAACAGTAGATACAAGAAGAATTCTAGATTGTTCTCCAAAAAAAGATCAACTCACTCAAGTAGTTTTAGATGTTTTAAAAGACACGGCAGTGACTATTTATCACAACACTTCTCAATTCTCGGACTATTTTACAGCTAAGATTACTTCACCAGAGACTGAGCTTTGCTATCAACCTGTATTGTTTGGATTGGGAGCCAATAAAAACTTTATTCATCTAGATGAGGCCAAAGGTGAAATTGCAACTCAAATAAGCTCAATAAAACAGTTTAATCTTAGTGGCTATTTCAATTCTTTAGTTGGCAAACAGGTGGTTCTTCACACAGCTGATGGGGAACTTGAAGGAAAACTGCTTGGAAACGATGGACAAAAATTTACTCTTTTGACGCAGGGAAACCAAGGATCTGCTCTTGCATTTGTAGCTAGAGACAAAGTGTCTTTTATCTTTAGTGAGGGACTAGATCAGGCAATGGATGTAAAACCTTACTATAACGCAAAGTACGTAACAGATAAAAGCCCTGAAGACATCAAAGGTCAAATGATTTTCATAAACCATGCTCTTAAATGGTCTGCAGAATATCGTTTGATTGTTGAAGAAACTCAAGAAGGGCTAAAAGGTCGGTGGGTCGCAGAGGCAACTATTACCAATAGCTCACAAATTGATTTGAAAGACCTTATGGTTAAAGTTGTCGGCGGAGATCTAAATGAAACCACTGGGGGCAACCCAGGTCCTCAACCTTGCTTCAATGAGATGAGGGCAATGTGTGCATCTAGTGCTCCAAAAGCAGCAATTGAGCAGAGCTGGCAAGATTTAAAGGCCTTCCTCATTCCTCATAGAGTAAGTCTTAAGTCGCAAGAGACGCTCTCTACTCGTTTATATGACCCTCAGGATGTTTCCCTTGCTAAAAGGTATGTTCTTCACTCCTACGAGCACCAGAATGCCCAGAAACACCCAAATGTGTGTTATCACTTAGATAATAGCCTCGAAGGAGACTTAGGTCATGCCTATCCCCGCGGGGAAGTGCGAGTCTATCGCAGGGAAGATAGCCTTGTTAATTTTATTGGAAGGCAAACCCTTAATCAAACTCCCAAAGGTGAGGATTTAGATATTGTTACTGGAGAATCATTTGATTTAATGACAAAGCGTGAATCATCAAAAGTAAATATTAGAGATGATAAAGGTAAAGTTATTGGGCATGAAGTTACAGTTAAAGTAGAGCTTACAAACAGCTCTGATGAAGATCAAAGTGTTTTCTTACATGAGCATATTTACGGAGACGTAGAGTTGTTAAATACATCTTTGCCAATTTCTAAAAGAGACTCTCACGAACTTCTATTTAAAGTTGACGTTGCTAAAAATACGGTTTCAAAAGATCCAGTAATCTTTAGCTACAAATATAGAAAAGATATTAATTAGGCGCTGATCAGTTTGCGATCTACAAGAAAATCTTTATAGTCAGGTAAGAATGCAGTAAGGGCTTTTTTGAAAGCCCTTACTTTTTCAGGAGATTTTTCAAGTCCTTTGACTAAAATTGAACCTACTATAAAAAGTGATTTTTCCTTTTGCGTCATTTTGAGATTTTCATCTTTAATTGTACTGGCAATTGCAAAATCTCTTTTTCTGATAAATTCACTCATAACTTTGTAATTGAAGTGGACTCCTGTTATTTCATGGCCATTGACAAAAACCTCTAAAATAGCCGCTGTTTCTTCGGTGAGAAGAGGCAGGTGTTTACCTCGAGATAACCTTCTTTCTTCATCCGGATGAGCAAAATATTTAGCGTCAAACCCATCTAACTCTCCAATAAATTGTTGCCCTGGACTAGAAACTCCTAGAGCTGACTTATTTGCAGCCTCAAGCCACAGTCTTTGGAAAATTGGGTTTGCCATTGTTGCTTCTTTTCTGACGCTACTTGGGCTGTCTAAAGTTGAGGATTCTGAATCAAAAGTAGAAGATATCGAGCCCAGTGAAAGCTCAGAAAATGATGTTAGACTATCGGTTTCAGAAAAACTATGCATTGAATCTGAAAAAATGGCACTATCTACATCACTGTATGAAAAGCTACCTGTTTTCATTCTTGGGGTGTTATCTCTTATAAACACATCAAACCTAGCTTTGATGTATTTTGCCTGCTGCTCTGAGGTTCTTGCCCCAACTATTTTGGATGCGATCGATTTTTTTGCTCCTTCAAAAACTAGAGCTTGGGCAAGATCAGATTTTAAATTATAGGTGGCGCCTATTTTAGAAAGTTTTTTTTCTAGCTGTTCAATTTCTTTGTCTGTTTTTGCTTTTACAGCAAAAAGTTCACATTCAGATTTCTCTTGTGCATCAACGGCTAAGTATAGAAAATTTCTATTAATAATTTGAGCACGTTTAGCGTAAGCATAAGCTTCGTCTATTGAAGCAGATTCTCCTAGCTTGGAAGAGATAAGGTGGCGAAGGTCCTCATTAAGGCTTAAAGTAAGTATTTCTTCTCTAACAGTGTCAAGCTCTTGTCTGACTTTTAAATGCTTTAGGGCAATTTCATCTCGAAGCTCATCGGTCAAAAGCATAGGGCGCACTTCATTGACTTTGGCTAATAAGTCTCTAGAGGTCACAATAAAAGCGCTTTGAGCCTCTTCTTGGTCTTTTCTTAAAAGCTCTTTTGATCGAGTTAGCTCTAGAATAGTCGAGCTAGCTGTACTTAACTTGTCCCTAATATATTCCAAAACACTTCTTTCTGATCCTGCTTTTAGTTTGAGCCCTTCTTTTTGAGCAAATTTTTTGGCATCAGCTGCAAAAGCTTTTTCTTTTGAAGTTAGTAGGGACTTTAGAGATTTAAGAATGTTTTTATAGAGGGATAGCTTTGCTTTTCTCTCTTTTACTTCAATGTCTTTGTTATGTTGGTGAAGTTGGAGCTCTTCTTTAAAAGCTTGGATCCTTGTTTTAATTTCAGCAACAGCTCTTTCTTTATCTTTTATAGTATAGAGACGTCTTCTACTTTCAAGATCAGCTATTCTATCATTAATGTTTTTAAGTGAGCTCAAAGAGCTTCCTTTTTGTTTGGCTTGAGCTATGAGAGCTTTATTTTTTTGATCCTTAAGAATACCCAACTCTTCATCAATTTCAGCTAAAACCCTTCTAATGTGATCTTTTGAATAACTGGCCTTCAAAACTCTAACTTGTTCTTGTAACTCAGAGATAGAAGCATTCGTTGTTTCAATATGATCTTGGGCTTCAGGAGATTTAATAAAAATATTTTGGTGTTCAATTTCACTTTCTAACCTAGAGACTTCGGCGCTTAATCTATCAATGCCCATAGAACCATATTGAGCAACAAACCCATCAAAGCTTAAGCCAGCTGTTTTAATTTTAATATCGGATCCTGCGTTGAAGTGCTCTTTTAAAGTAGTTTCATATTCCGCATAATGTGCATGTAGGCGACCGTGACCAACCAGATCTTTTTCATAACTATCACATAGTCTTTCATTGTCTTTGTGTGCTTTTTTTAACTTTTCAACCGAGCGATTATAGGCTCTAAGCTTTGCCGCTAAAGATGGATTGATTCTATCAAGTGAGACAATAGAAGATTCAGGAATTTCAGCAAGAGCAATTACAGGAGTTGCAGAATCAGAACTTCTAAAAACAACGTTGCAAATACCTTGGTATATGGCTTCATCTAATTCTCTAGCAGTCTGTCTTCTAGCAAAGGTAATAAGCTCTGTTTCTAAAAATTCTTTTTCTTTTGCTAACTTTTTCTCTGAAATTTTAAGGTCTACAAAGGACTTTGTCTCTTGTATAATTTGGATCGATGAAGCAATTTGATTTGTAAGAGCTGCGATATGTTCATCGGATAAGCTTGCTACAAAAGCTAGGATTCGAGATCGTTTTTCACCCGTAAAGTGATAGTGCATGTGGCTTTCACTTGCTATGAGTTGATCCAAAGTATTTTCAAACTTTTGCATTAAGGTTGCGTCAGCTTTTTTGGCTTTAACAGCAGCTAGCTCTTCGCTTTTAATAGATTCAAATGTTTCTACTTCTTTTCCAAAAAAATCTACCCAAACATCGGGTTTGGAGGTTGTTTTTCCATCTATTACAAATTGCCCTATTGAGGGTATGTGCAAGTTTGTCGAGGTCTCCAATCCATCAGGGTCCCTGTCTCTAAGTTGCATCATCTGGGCATGTTGCAGGAGTAAAAGTCCATTTCGCGCAGGTGTGTTCTTTGCCAATATATTTGCAGAAGAAATTTTTGCAAAAGCACCCATAGCAGCTCGTTGTACAGCTTTATCGGTGCTCTGTAAGCTCGATAATCCTGCAGCTCGAATAATGTATTTATTCAAACTTTTTGTGTTTAGATGATAGATCTTGTTTCCAATTTGAACTTTAGTAGATTTCCCAAACTTTCTTTGAAACCAATTTGCAACACGGATTCCTGATTTTTTTACTTTTTTAGAATCAAGTTCTTGATCAGAGGTGCCAAGGTCTTTTGAATCCATCAAGTGGAGACGACTAGAGAACATTTTAGACTGTATAACTGCTTTTATTACCATGACCTTTACTGGGGTGTGTTTCCTTCTGGCGGCTATATCCATTATACCATGATTTCAATTAAAGATCAAGGATTTATTTTATTGTAAGTCGCTTGTTTTTAGTATTTTGAGGTTTTAATTCCGTCTGAAAGGAAGCTGCTACCTTCTTTAGTGATTGATTATAAGAAGGATGTGCTTGTCAATTCTAGATCTTTGTCTGCTAGGATGCAAAAGAAGTAGAAATGTGGGATCTTTTAAGTAAGCAGCCTGTAAGAATTGCTTAAATACAATTTCTGCGATTAAAGATGTTTAGGCCTTCTGGGCTTTTTCATTTACATGGAAAATCTTTAGGTTCGCACCTAGATATTTGGGAACAAAGATCAAGCTCATTATGTCTCAGATAAGATTATGACTTATCTGCCAAACTCTTTTCCAACAATAAAACGACTAAATAACATTATGAATGTAAGTTCACATGCAACAAAGCAACGTAGAACGGTATCAGCTGTGTTAATGGCTGATGATTTTAATTGAGATAGTGCTTTAGAAAATGCACTTGGTTTGGGTCTTGAAGCGCGAAATGCCTTTTGGATAACTCGAGCAGCTTGGTCTCTAGTTTGGGCTTCTACTTCTAGCTTTACTTTTGTAAGCTCGGAATGTAAATTTTTTGGAGTCAAAGTCAAGTCCTTGCAAAGAAATCGCACTCGGTATTCTGCGATAAAGGCTATAGCGTCTAGATGCTTAGGAAAGTGTTTTATTTGTTCTAAAATCAGAGGCATAGAGAGGTGCATTTTTACTAATGTGCTTAAATATGCGTTGATAATTGGGTTTCTATTGCGAGTTTCAACATGCTTTAAACTAGAGCGATCAAAATTTATTATTGAGCTTAGTAGCTCTGTGTTGCTATCCATTTTTTTGAAGTCAGTATCATCAAAGCCTTTTCTAGAAGTAATGTGGCCTTCGAGTTGATCAATTCTATTAAAAAGTGTCTTATCTGCATTGTCTTTTTTTGGGTCTTTAACTTGATTTGTGTTTAAATCTTGAGCAAATAGCCCGCTTGTTTGTGCTCTGATTTGTAAATTCATGTTGTTTGCCTCCAACTTATTTTCATTAAGTAAAGTATAGTGATTTTGGGATTACTTTTCAATGACTTAAGTTGCTAAGGTTTTGTTTTTTAAGTTTTTTTTTGAAATCGAGAAGTCTAAGTGTTAATTGCTTAAATGTCTTAATTTAAGTAAGATGAGATTTATGTCTCATAAAAGGAGACTAGCTGTGTTAAATTGATCTGATCATAATATGAAGTTGGAAATCAGCAATTGAAATAGGCTTAGAATATAAAAAAGATCAGCTAGCAAAACTAGCTGACCTAGGCAGTAAAAGAGGCAAAAATGGAGCCTTTAAAATAAGCAGCTCAAGAGAGCTGCTTATGTATTGTTTTGATGGTTAGAACAATCCAAGTGTTATAGCGCTGAGAACTTTACCTACAGTAGACTTCTCTGCTTTCTCTGCTTGAATGATGTTGCTTTCAACTTTCCTAGCAAGATGCTTCAAAGCTCTGTCAGCACTCAGTGTAGGAAGCCTTCTTAAAGCTGCATTGACACTTCTTTCAATAACAGCAGGGTCCTTACCTGCAGCAGCATCCGCTTCTGAAAGCTCTCCAAGGTATGCATGTACCAGAGGAGTTAAAGATGCATCAAGCTCTCTGAGTGGTATTGTCTTAGGGTTATGACCTTTACGAGCTTTTATCTCTTTCATTACCGGAGCATTAGCTTCTCTGATATAAGCCACGCGCTCAGCTTCTTTAGCTTCTTCTTTAGCTACTTGTAATTTAGAGATATCTTCAGCTGTTACGTGTCTTAAGCTTGATTGATCAAACTTTTGAATCTCGCCAAGGTGATTAGACCTTGCTAACTGAAGCTGTTTTACAATTCTAGCTGCTAGAATAGCTGTTTGAAGATTTTGAGCCTGCTCTGTAAGCTCGGCATCAGCTTGCTCTCTAGCAATTCTATCATGATCCACTGGCACTGGGGCTTTCATTGCAGATGCAAAAGAGATAAATGTTCTTGGAGCTACAACTTTAGCTGCGACGGCGCTTTCAAGCTTCACTTGAGCTTCTTGAGCTTTTTGAGCTTTTCTAGCTTGGAAGCCTCTGAAAGCTCTTTGAATAGTTTTAGCTGCAGCGTCTCTCTGCTCTGTTAATACAGTTTCAGGTTTTTTAGATTTCCCAGAAACCACATCAGCCATTGAAGTTGTCCAAACTGCAGCTTTTTTTGCTTCAAAAGCAGCCTGTGCTCTTTCTGTTGCAGCTTGTGCTTTTAAGCCTGGAAGAGCTTTTTGAATAGTTTCAACAGCACTTTCAAGCTTTACTTGAGCCTTTTTTCTAGCTTGGAAGCCTCTGAAAGCTCTTTGAATAGTTTTAGCTGCAGCGACTCTCTGCTCTGCTAATA
>JAJACU010000023.1 GCA_022601345.1 Chlamydiota bacterium
AGGTTGTATCTCTTCGTCAGGTTGTTTTTTTTTGCGAGCCATGTTTATCCTTTTAGAGGCATTATCATTATTAAATAACCGAAATTCTATTACAAATAAACGAAATTTTCACTGGATTTTGAAACAAATTTAGTGACACCGTTAAATTACCGATGTTTTCACTAATTATCAATTATTTAGGTGTTTGAAAATTAAAATGGGCGAACAACGGGATTCGAACCCGCGACCTCCGGAACCACAATCCGGCGCTCTAACCAACTGAGCTATGATCGCCACATATCAGACGAGATATTTAAAAAGATCAATGACTAAAAGTCAATGGCAAGCATTGTACCAAAACTCATAATTTTTTTGTCCTAAGAATTATTATTTTAAGAAAATAATAGAGTTTTTTTTAAAATTCTATTTCACGATGTCTTCTACGACGAGCTCTACCTTTCATGGATCTTGAGGTTTTTGGGAGTAAAGGAGCTTCTTTTAAAGCCTCTTCTACAAGAGTTGTTATAACTGCTGGAGTTGATCTTATTAAAGAAATGGTTTTGAAACTTTTTGGACTCAAAGCAGTAGCAGGTAGAAAATCATCTTCTAATTCTGAAGAACTAGTTGATAAGGAGGTTTCATCTGAGGTCATGAGACTTGGTTCTTGTGGTGCTTGCTGTAAAGAAGGAAGTTCTTCAAAAGTATCAATACTAATTTCTTCCATTTGTATAGATGGAGATTTGAAATTCAAAACTCTGCTGCTTAATGATCCAAAGTCATATAAGTGCTCTCTTTCAACAACCTCTTCTTTGACTTTTCTATAGACAGCTTGGTAGCCTTCTAAAGCTATTCTCTTTTTGGCCTCTGCTCTAGAAAGAGTTGTTTTTGATGAGTCATTATAAAGAATAAAATTACCATCCTCTGCTTTTACGTAAGATACGTAATGGCCACTATCTTTGGACTTGGATCGATGTCCAATAACTGATACGAGTTCAAGAGTAACTTTCTTTACTGCACAAGCTCCGTTAATATCGAATATCGGAATAACAATTTTGTCTTCAAAATTTATAGGAGCGTTTCTCTTTTCCCTAACAACTTTAGCAGGACCAGCTTCCCGAGAAAAAAGTGATGTAGACTGTATAATTTTTTGATCAAACCGCGGAGCTTGAATAATAATTTCATCAGCAAAATCTTTGCAGCAGATAGGAAAATCTGTTTTGTATCCATCAGCTTTTTTAGTTTCATCCGTACTTGTGTAGAGCTGACAATCTCCTTGCATTAGTTCTGGGTTCATAAATTGACTATCAATAGCTTCTTGGAGAGAACGTGACTCTTTACTTGCCAGAACAATCATCGCTGATTGCTCAGGGTCAGCTTTAAAATGTGAATGCTCTCCTGATTTTGTTTGAAGGTGTGTATGAATCTCAACTCTGGGTAAATCAACTTCAATATCTAAATAGCTAGTTAATGCAAAAAACGCTTCACCTGGATCATGTTGTCCCGAAGCGTATTGAGGGTATGAGTTTGCGAGTTGAGATACAAAAATCCTAAGAGCTTTTGAAAGGGTTTCATGTATTTTTTGGATAGGCTCATCTTTAGTTGGTTTTTTTTCTGAAAGCTGAATAATAGTTAGAAGTAGCTTGGCACGTTGTTGAAGGGTCTTCTGGATTTGGACACGCCCTATAGCACTAGGTTGTTGACTCGTAGTCTCAACAATTACTGCACTTGCCTTTGCTTCTAAAGCAGATCTATAGCTTGATCCATGTTTGAAGACAGCTTGAATTAAAGAGTTCAAATAGCAAGAATTGCCAATATTTGGCAGGCCTCCACTAGACGGGCTGACAGCCTCAAGCCCAGCAAGGCTCGCTTCAATGGCTTTTTTGTAATCTGATTCGCTTGCTAATAGCTTTTTTTGGTGAGCAGTGTGCGTAGCCCTACTCTCTTTTAAAGCTTTTTCCAGGTCACTTGGTTGTTTTAGAGAGGATATTGACGCCATGTAATTTGATCTTTATTTAATAACTTCCACTAGTCATATTATAAACTAAATTTTAAAAAATGTCAATGGATTTCAAGAGAATACTAAGAGTAAGAGATGGTGTTAATCTTTTTATTTCTGAGCATCCTTCAGTTCTAATTCTTAGCGGGCTAATTTTATCTATAGCATTGTATTTAAGCGGCTTAAAGATATTGTGGCTAGGGATCTTATGGGCTGTTGTCATAGGGAAAAAGCGTTTTTTTTCTTATTTATTGCCTTTTTGCACCTTTGTTTATGCTGCGTTGTTTTTTTATATTGGCAATATCTCTTCTATTGAGGATGAAAAGGGAAGGGCTAGAATTCATATACATGAGGTAAATTTTGTCTCATCGACCTTTGGAAGGAGCTGGGTATACAAGGGTTTAGTAGAGCAGTTTAAGGCTGAAAGTGGAAAAACCTTCAGAAGATTGCCTTTTACATTATATTTACCCAAGCCGATTAAGAGGCCTCTAGCCAATAGTGATTACTGGGTTGAAGCAAGACTGATTAAAAGTGATTTTTACGGCTATAAGCTAAAGCTAGACAAAGATGCCTCTTTTGAAAGAGTTGCTAAAAGTTGGAGTATGGCAGAGCGCCGATATGAGTCAAAAAAAAAGTTTCGCCGATTTGTTCATAAACATATTCCATTTAAAAATGCTAGGGTGCTTCTTGTAGGCATGGCTACAGGAGATTTTCAAGACACATTTTTATCTTATACCTTTAGTCGATTTGGTCTAAATCATCTGCTAGCAATCTCAGGGTTTCATTTTGCTTTGCTCGCTCTTTTCTTGACGTTTCTTTTGAAGTTCACTCCATTAAAATTTAGGTTGGTAAGCTTAGCTGTTTTACTCAGTCTGTTTTATTTTTTTGTAGGTTACGGGCCTTCGCTGCAACGAGCTTGGGTGGTTGCCTTAGTTTATTTGTGGAGCTCATACCAAAATCGTCTAGTGACCTCTGTAAATATACTTAGCATTGCAATGATTGTGGTTCTCACCTTGAACCACTTTATGCTTGCCCATCTAGGGTTTCAATTTAGTTTTATGGTTACATTTGCAATCTTAATTTACTACGCACCCTTCTACGATTTTTTAAAGAAAATTTTTGTGCCGAAGTCATTTGTGGATAAAGGTGTAATCAAATCTATTGCGCTGGGATGTGCAGTTCATATCGCTGCTATTCCAATTAGCCTTTTTCATTTTCATAAATTCTATTGGATGGGCTTTATTTTTAACTTGATTGTGCCTGCAGGTGTTAGTTTAATTTTATTTGGATTTATGAGCTTTTTAGCTCTTTCTTTGATCATTCCAAAGCTACCTTTATTGGGCTTGTACTATGTAGGGTTTGTTACTGAAAAGATGGTTCAAGCAATTTATTGGATCCCGACGTCAATTGATTACTGCACTCGTGTGCCAGTAATGCCTTCTTATGTAGTGTTAATTTATATATTCTTATTTTTTATAGTAGGGGCAAATATACAAGGAAAAAAAGAGTTTATTATATTAAAACATATTACTAGTTAATTTTATATAAGCTGTTGCTAGTATTTTATTTAATATATAGAAATAACTGTTATTTGTTGAATTTATTTGAAAAATCGTTTATCTCTATAGCTTATTTATCGGGAGTTATCACCAAATGTTCCTAGTTGAAGACTTGTATCAAAAGTACAAAGAAGCTTTAAATCTTGAGATCGTTGTTGGAGAGAAAGGGCTGCAAAGGCAAATAAACATCCCTGAGATTCATAGAGCCTGCATATTCCTGACAGGTTTTACAAGTCACTACCATGATCAGAGGCTTTTAGTTTTTGGGCAACTTGAAGTCGAGTATTTAAAAACACTTTCTAAAGAGTTGCGCTATGAGCGTATTGCCGCTATTTTAACACAGCGTACTCCTGCTGTAATTGTTTCACATAATCATTTTCATATTGAGGAATTGTTAGAAGTTTGTAGTAACTTAAATATAACAGTTTTTAAAATTCCAGATGCCGCAACGCAAGCTATGAGTAAAATATTAGTTGTGCTTTCTGAAGAGTTTTCCCCAATTGCTTCTCGCCATGGGACTTTTATTGAAGTTTATGATGTTGGTGTTTTAATTGAAGGGGATTCTTCGGTTGGCAAAAGTGAAACAGCGTTGGGTCTAATTGAGAAAGGCCATCGACTGGTTTCAGATGATGTTGTTCGGATTAAAAAGCGTAAAGGAAGCTATTTGGAGGGTCAAGGAGTAGAACTTACACGCCACCATATGGAAATACGAGGCATTGGAATTATCAATGTAGCTAATATATATGGAGCCTACTGTGTACGCGACAAGAAACAAATTGATATTATCATAAAGCTGGAAGAATGGAATGAGAATCATTTTTATGACCGACTAGGCCTTGAAGATAGCAAGTCCGAGATTTTAGGAATTCAAGTGCCTTACTCACTTCTTCCAGTAAAACCAGGTAGGGATGTCGTTCTTCTAATTGAAACTATAGCATTGAACTTTCGTTTAAAGAAAATGGGCTACCATTCAGCTAAAGATTTTAGAGCTCGCCAACGCAGCCAAATTGCACAGAAATTTAGTCAAGAACAGGGAACTCAATGAAGACTTTAGAACATGCTTTCTTAGTTCAAAATAATTTAGGTCTACATGCCCGTCCAGCCACTGCCATTGCTAAATCACTTCAAAGTTTTCAAGCTAAGGTGACTTTCAGTTGCAATTCACTTACTGTAGATGCCAAACAAGTTATGAGCCTTTTACTTTTAGAGGCTACAGAAAATACTTTGATCCGCGTTAAAGTGGAAGGTTCTGATGCGGACTTGGCCTTAAAGGGGCTTTTAACAACGATTGAAAATATTTTTTAGGAAAATTAATCATGGCCATTTTAGATCATAAACATGAAATTCGCCTTAAGGGGAGTCCAATTTGTGGTGGAATTGCAATTGGGTCTCCATTTTTATTTAATTTTTTTGAAAATGAAATTCCTGAATTTTCTATATCGGATTCTGAGGTAGAGAGCGAAGTGCTTCGATATAGAAAAGCTTTAGAGAAAAGTAAAAAAGAGGTTGAATACCTACAGAAACAGCTAGACCTTGATGGAGCCTTAGATGGAGTGATGATTTTAGAAACTCATATTCAGATCATGAAAGATGAGTTGATAACTACTGTGCTTGAAGAGGCTATTAGAGAAAAGAAAAAAAATGCTGAATATATTTTTGGTCTCTTTATTAGAGACTATGAAAAAAAACTAGCTAAGCTTACTGGAGAAATGTTCAGGGAAAAAATACGAGATGTTCAAGATATTGCAGCACGTATTTTAAAAAACCTTAAAAAAACCGTAAAACTATCACTTGCAGAAGTCAAAGAAAATGCAATCGTTTTTGCAACGGATTTAGCTCCCTCAGATGCGGCAGAAGCTAAAAGAACTCATATAGGGGCATTTGTTACAGAAATGGGAGGGAAAACTTCGCACGCAGCAATTGTGGCTCGTTCGCGTGGAATCCCATACGTCTCCAATATTAACTTGGCACAAGTTGAGTTGAAAAAAGAAGACGTTGTAATTATAGATGGAAGAAGTGGAGAAGTGATTGTAAATCCTACTTCTGCGACTCTTTTATCCTATCGAGATTTGCAAAACCAACTTAGAGCTTACCTTGATAACCTAAGCCAGGCTGGGGAGTTTTTAACTGAAACACCCGATAGTTATAAAGTGCGCTTAAGTGCAAATATTGAAGCGATAGATGAACTTCAGCTCGTTCATAAGTACCGTGGAGATGGAATTGGTTTGTTTCGTTCTGAGTATATTTGTTTAGATAAAAAAGGATTTCCCACAGAAGAAGAACAGTTTGAAATTTATAAACAGTTTGTTCAAGCAGCCAATGGGCTTCCGATTGTTATTCGTACATTTGATGTAGGCGGAGATAAATCTGGCGACTTTCTTAATGTTGCAGAAGCCAATCCTTTCCTAGGATGTCGCGCAATTCGGTATATGCTTCAAAATCCTACAGTTTTTAGGGTGCAGTTACGAGCCATTTTGAGAGCTAGTGTATTTGGACAGGTCAAAGTGATGTTTCCGATGGTCTCGGGTGCCTTTGAGCTCTTAGAAGCAAAAAAGTTGTTACAAGAAGAGATGTCAAAGCTTGACCAAGAGTCTATACGATATGACAAAAATATCAAAATTGGGTGCATGATTGAAATTCCATCAGCTGCCATTACCTGCGATGAATTTGCAAAGCACTGTGATTTTTTATCTATCGGCACGAATGATTTGGTGCAATACTCCCTTGCAGTAGACCGAAGCAATCAAATGATGAGCTATCTATACAACCCTGCAGACCCAAGCGTTATTCGTTTGATTAAAATGGTTGTAATTGAAGCAAATCGCAATGGGATTCCAGTGTCTGTTTGTGGCGAGATTGCTGCTGATCCTAGGTTCACTGCACTTTTACTTGGATTAGGAGTGCACGAGCTTTCTTGCACAGCTCGATTTATTCCTATTGTGAAAAACACCATTAGAAGAACAAGCATTATTTCTGCTTGTCAATTAGCAGAGACTATTTTGAAAATGAGCTCTTATAAAGAAATTCAACAAAAGCTTAATGAAGAATACGAGAAGTTAATTCCTCAAGATGTTCAACACATCGGGCCATTAATTGGGCATTAAGTCAAGCTAAGCTTTATTACTGAGAACTATTGCTTTATAGCCATAACTGCATTGGTGCACATCTTCACAAAACTTACAAAAGCATCTCCCGAAGTACTTGATTTATCAGGGTGCATTACTCTTAAAACTTTAGCACACTTTCTTTCTATAAATTGTTCATCTTCAGCTTTGTCATCAGGAATGCTACTTAATAAAGACACGCTATCTATACCGAGTATTTTTAATGTTTCCAATCCAGCAGATTCATTAGAAAAATTGTGGTTTGCTTGTTCTTGCTCTTTCTCTTTATGCGTTCGTATAACACATTCTGTATCGTTTTTTGCTTCGCAAAGCTTATTTAAACGCTCTAAAGGTTCTTTCCTATAAAGGGCGCCTATGTTTTCCACAGCAGTCAAAGCGCATTTAATGTCTTCTTGCCCTATGCAATATCCAGCAATGGTTTCAAACTGACCTGCTCTTAAGTATCCAGAAGACATTTTTAAAGTAGCTTTCATAGCGCCATCAGTGTTTCCTTTTCCTAAGCAGAATTTAGTGATATCCTCAAAATCGTCATCTGTCGTAGCTGCTTTCATAGCGCCTTCAGTATCTCCTACCCTCAAGTAGTATTTAGTGATATCCCCGAATTGCTGGTTTCTTGAAGCCTCAGAAGACATTTTTAAAGCAGCTTTCATAGCGCCTTCAATGTTTCCTTTTCCTAAGTAGAGTTTAGTGATATCCTTGAAATCGTCATCTGTCGTAGCTGCTTTCATAGCACATTCAATGTTTTCTTCCATTAAGCAGTGTGCGAAGATTCTATAAAGTTGCCGATCACGACTATTTCCTGCATCTATTTTTGTAGCCGTTTCTATAGCACACTCAACATCCTTATTACCTAGACAAAAACGAACTATTTTTTCGAAGCCCGTTGATAAGTGTATTTTTCTAGCGTATTGCATTGCTAGGTTAGTGTTGTTATTATCTAAAGCATTGTCGATATCAAATAAAACGTTATTGAGCTGAGTCTTTAAATAGTAATGTCGAGTCTCATACGATGCAACTATGGCAAGCATTGTCAAAGCTGCTGTTGCTGTTAGACGAATTATACCTTCTGTTAAATGTGTGCAACTTTTTCTATAATCTCTATCTGCAAAAGAGTGTAGTGAAGAATAGATAGAATCTAAACCAACTGTTTTTGAAATTGTAGTTAAAGGGCTTTGCTTAGGCAAAGAAGCTATATTAGTAGCTGGCTGAAGTGTATCTATAGGTGTTGTCATAAAGATTTCCTTCTTTGATTAAGTACAGCATAGTATATATGTGTGTTGTTAAGAAATGATTAAGATTTAACTTCAGATCAACAAGAGTGAATTGAAATTTTTTATACGTATAATTGGTAGTTTCTTAACTAGGCATTAAGTCAAATAAAGAAGAACCCGACATATCTGGTTCAGAATCTTTTAATTGCTTACAAGCATCACTATACGCAGATCGAATTAAGTCTTGGAGGCCATCTTGGTCTTCTGGGTCAATGCATTCTTTTTTTATGCTTACATCAAGCATTTCGTGCTCACCGCTCAAAGTAACAGAAACAAGTCCACCACCACTTGTGCCTACGACTTGTTTGTTTTTAATTTCTTCTTGAGCTTGCATAAGCTGCTCTTGGAGTACTTGCATTTGTTTTTTGCGTTTTTTAAATCCACTTCCCATTTAGTTTCCTTCTTTTTTTAAAGAGCCTTCTAGCTCAACAGCTGCAAATTGCATAACTGTATTGTAGCAAATATTTTGTTTTTCTGCATCAGAATTAGTAGGAGGAGCAACAGCTTTAGGGGGTTTGGAAGCCTTTGGGAGCTCTATTGACAACTCTTTTTTTGATTCAGGCTCTTTTGGGGGAGATTTAGGAGTAGGAGGTTTCTCGGTAGAGATAGGTTTGTTGCACAGCTCTTGCTTTAAGGGAGTTGTGTTTAGGTTGGATTTAAGAGAGTCGAGTTGGTCAATTAAGCTTTTTATCGAAACTCTAGCGTGAGAGCGCACAATTTGTATCAAAAGATTCTCAAGGGCTATTTGCTTAGAAAGGGCATTTTTGATCTTATTTTGAGTCTCTAGAATAAGGTCTATAATATGAAGGCATTGCTCATAGCTATAGCAGCTAGCTGATTTTTCATAATTTGGCCAGTCAGCTTGCGATACTTGTAAGCTGCTTGGATTTCCCTTATAGATCTTAATGTAGAGAATCTGTCGGTAGTGTTCGCAGAGCATATCTAGAAAGTTTGCTAAGCTCTTACCTGAAGAGAGGATGCCTTTTGCTAGGTTAAAGGCAGCTTCTAATTCCCCATGTGAAGCTTTTAGATCAAATTCAAATAACTCAGACTTGGGTAAAAGGCCTAAAAAATGGATGGCTTTTTCTAATTGAACATCCTCGTTGCAGTAGGAGATGAGCTGGTCTGTTAAAACGAGGGCGTCTCGAAGAGAACCATTAGCTCTTTTGGCTAAGAGATGGGCAGCCTCATCCTCAAAAGGGATGTTAGATGCTTGCGCACATTTAATAAGGTGCTGCGCAATTTGATTTGTGGTTATTGGCTCTAGATAAAAACATTGGCAGCGACTAAGAATTGTCGTTGGAATTTTGTGTGGTTCAGTTGTTGCAAATAGAAATTTAACTCTTGGAGGAGGATCTTCTAGCGTTTTTAAAAGAGCGTTGAAAGCTTCTTTCGTAAGCATATGGACTTCATCTAGGATGTAAATCTTATACTTATTTGCTTTAACTGCAAAACCAACGCTTTCGTTGATTTGTCTGATATCGTCAATACCTCGGTTTGAGGCTCCATCAATCTCAATGACGTCCAATGAGCACGCTGCTGCAATTTCTTTGCATGAGGAGCAGACTCCACAAGGTTCTCCATCTTGAGAAGCATCACAGTTGAGCACTTTTGCAAAAATGCGAGCAAGTGTAGTCTTGCCAATGCCATGTGAACCGCAAAAGAGATATGCATGGCCAAGACGCTCTAATTTGAAAGCATTTTTTAAAGTAATTTTTGTTTTGTCTTGTCCAACAACATCTTCAAATAATTGAGGACGCATGGTTCTTGCCATAACTTTGTATTCTGTATTATTTGACATTTCTTACCCAGAATTGTGTTGTAGTGAACTGAGGAAAACTAGCTCAACATAAATAAAAAATCAAGAAATGATGCCGAGGTATAAAAAAGTTTATTAAAATAACCACCAGAATGCTAAAAAAAGCTATAGATAAGGATTATTAAAAAAAAGAAAGATAATTTTAACTCCATTTGCTAAAATGTTTTCAATTTTTATAATTGTGATGACCAGAACCAATATAGGGAGGCCACATTGCCGTCGGAATCGAGTGGTAAAAAATCTTCAATTCTCTTAGCAAGAGAGAGGGGATTCTTTGATAAGAGCAAAAGTATTAGCCTATTTATTGTTCTAATTTTTGCAGCGTGCCTCTTTATTTTTCTTCACTTTAGAGAAGTCACTGTTGATACTTTAGAGCTTAATAGTATCTCAAAAAACTATGTAGTATCACAAATAGATTTTAATTTTCCTGATGAAGAAGCTACATTTGTTTTACGCCAACGTGCCATTAAAGATGTAGACAAAGTTTATCGAATTGATCCAGATCAGCTTATTCGGCTCAGAGAAAAGCTTGAACAAGACTTGATTGGCAACTACCAATGGAGAAAAGAAACAAAAGACGCCTCGCTTGAAGATATGATGAAGGCTATAGACCTATTTGAAAATGGAGTGATGCTCGC
Organism: Chlamydiota bacterium; assembly: GCA_022601345.1. Lineage (GTDB taxonomy): Bacteria > Chlamydiota > Chlamydiia > Chlamydiales > JAAZZY01 > JAAZZY01. The sequence continues at coordinate 10,388 of JAJACU010000023.1, forward strand.
AAAATTTACCAATAGCCAAACAATAAGCAAAGTTCATGAAGCCGATTTACCTGCTCAAGACTATTACCAGTATTTGCCTGACAGTAACCCTGCAGAAAACTCTTTTTATATTCCTAATGATATTTGGGCTCAGGTTGAATATCAAATTTTTGCTAACTCTACAGTAAGTGTTCCTGTAGTAGATTATATTATTCATTTCTATGCTTCCAATACTTGGAGACTTGTTCCTGATATCAAAGCTCAAAACAATCTCAAGAGAGTGCTGCAGCAAAAAATCCCTCAACAGTATACTTCAGTAACTGTGGGAGATAATATTATTAATCAAGGTGAGAAGGTTACAAGTCGGCATATTGCAATGATGCAGTCGATGAAACAAGCTCTTAATACGCATCGCAATCTGTGGAATCCATATTCACTTGTGGGCAGTATCTTGATGACTTGCATCTTAGTTCTTGTTTGTTATGTTTATTTTAGAATTGCTCATAAAGACATTTTAAACTCAAACCGTTTTTTGTCGCTTATTATTACCATCATGGTTCTTACGCTTGCACTTGCAAAGCTAACTGAAGCTTTTCTTATCATGAATGGAAGTCATTTAATTGAAGATATTGGCTATCCTCTTTTTGTGCCGTTTGCAACGATACTTTTTTGCTGTCTACTTAATGAACGCATAGCTCTATTTTGTAGTGGGTTTTTAGCTATCGTAATGTCTATGACTTTGGTAGTTGATCGAGTGGGTTTTTTGGTCGTTAACCTAACAACAATGGTTGTTGTTATTGCCGCTTCAAGAAGAATCAGTAAGCGAAAGGAAGTTTTCTGGGTGATGGCCAAAACTTGGGGGGCAAGTATTATAGTAATCTTTGCTTTTTATCTTTATGACAATATGAGCTGGGGTTCATCACTTGCTACGGATTTAATCTCATCTTTTGTTTTCCTTTTAATATCTGCGATTTTAGTTGCAGGGCTTTTGCCTCTCTTAGAATCGACCTTTCACATTCTAACTGACATCATTTTGATGGAATACATGGATCCAAGCAATAATCTTTTGCAAAGGCTTGCAATCGAAGCTCCAGGGACATACCAGCACTCTATTGTTGTAGGTTACCTTGCAGAAGCTGCAGCGAGAGAAATTAATGCCAACAGTCTATTTTGCCGCGTCTCTACTTTGTATCATGACATTGGAAAGTTAAATCACCCTCAGTATTTCACTGAAAATCAACAAAGAGGAGTAGACATGCATCAGCTGCTAACCCCTCAAGAATCTGCCAGGGTCATTATCGATCACGTTAGTGATGGTGTAACAATGGCGCGCAAAGCAAATCTTCCTGAACCCTTTATTGATATTATTAAAGAGCATCATGGAACAACTTTGGTTTACTTCTTCTATCACAAGCAGTCAGAGCTTATGAAAGGTGATAAATCTAAAGTTGATTGTTCTTTATTTAGATATAGTGGTCCAAAACCTAGATCCAAAGAATCTGCCATTATTATGATAGCAGACACCTTAGAAGCTGCTTCAAGGTCATTAGATGAACTTGAAGAGGATACTATAACCAAGCTAGTTGATGAAATTATTTATCAAAAATCTAAAGATCGTCAATTTGAAGAATGCGCTCTTACATTTGAAGAATTAGGAAAAGTTCGTAAGGCTATGATCAAAACCCTAACAGCTGCTGTGCATTCTCGCGTTAAATATCCAAAACAAGAGTTAGTTGATGAATCAGGTTAATTTAAAGATTTAATTAATACGTTCATTCTTGCTAACATGCCTTCTTTATTCTAAAAATAGGAGAAGAAGTTATGGATATGAGAGCGGTGACAGATGGTTTGAGCTCAGCTAGTGCTAGCATGTGTGAAGCTTGGGAAGCTGGCAACGGGTTTTTTTTACAATCAATTGAAAGTAATCCTGACGCGGTTGCAGCCTTAGGCTCTACAACAGCAGTAGTTCTTGCGGCAGCCTCAGGTCATCTATTAACAGGTGCAGTTGCTGGAGGACTTGAAGCACTTGGCTTACAGACAAGTATTCTAGCACACTCTAAGTTGTGTGGAAGCGATGAAATTAAAGCACAAGATCAAGTTGAAATTGTAAACAAATTTCTTTTTGAAGTTCCAGCAAGAGATTATGAGTTGCTTACAAGTTTAGCTTTGACAGTACTTGAAAGAGGTGCGAGTCTTTTATCTGACCTAGGAGAATTAGGCTCAAGTGTAGTTGAGAGTGGCAGAGATGCGTTTTCAAGCTTAGTGTGGCCAGCAGCAAGTGAAGGCGAGCCGTCTGCTTCTAAAGCACAAGAATAATCTTAACCTAAACAAACCTTGCAAATGAATATTCATGAGCGAGGTTTTTTATTATCTCAAAGTATTTATTATCAGTAATTAAACCTAGTTCAAATAATTGATAATTTTAATTGATATTTGTATCAAAGATTATTTTGAATAGTTAGTTCATTTTTTAATGGATTGAATTTTTAGTCATAGTTCTATAGAATCCCTTGCTATATTTTAAATGGATCAAAGGAACCTTATGAAAAAACAAAGAGAACACTGGGGGTCCCACTTTGGAATGATCATGGCCGCGGCCGGATCATCAATTGGCTTAGGAACTCTTTGGCAGTTCCCATATCTTGTAGGAGAGAATGGGGGAGGGCTTTTTGTTTTAATTTATTTGGTTGCCACATTTCTAATTGGCGTGCCGGTTTTTATCGTTGAACTTATTATGGGTCGCCAAGCGCAGCGTGGTGCTGTAGGAGTTTTTGGAACTTTGACTCACAACTCTCTTTTCTGGAGAGGAGTAGGTTGGCTTAGTGTTTTAACTTCTTTTATTATCATGTCATATTACAGTGTTGTGGCTGGGTGGGGACTTAACTATGTGTTTATGTGCCTTAATCAATTTTATGTGGGGAAAACGCCTGATGAAATAGGTCATGCATTTGAAATTCTTCAAAGCTCGGGTAGTATGACACTATTTTGGAATGTTATTTTTACTGCTGTCACAGTTGGGGTCGTCTTGCAAGGTATTAGAAAGGGTATCGAGTACTGGAGTAAGATTATGATACCGGCGCTTATTGTTTTGCTGTTGGCTTTGTTTATTTACAGTACCTCTTTATCAGGATTTGGCGAAGCATTTCGATTTATCTTTAAACCTAATTTTGCCAGCTTTAAGCCGTCAGCGATTTTGACAGCTCTTGGAATGGCTTTTATGACGATGAGTCTAGGACAGGGGATTATCCTCACATACGGTAGTTATATGAAACATAATGAGAATATTCCATCAACAGCTTGTGTGATTGGAACGATGGATATAGTCATATCTATTATGGCCTCACTTATGATTTTTCCCATTATTTTTTCATCAGGAGCAAGCCCTGCTGCTGGACCAGGCTTGATTTTTAAGATTATGCCAGTGCTGTTTGCCCGCTTGCCTGGTGCACTTGTAATTTCAACCTGTTTTTTTATACTCTTTACATTTACCGCCCTCACTTCATCAATAGCTCTTGTTGAAGTTGTTTCAGCAAACTTTATCGACCTTTATAGCTGGTCTAGAAAAAAGGCTGTTACCATTACAGGTGTTGCAAGCTTTGTAGTGGGGCTGCCTTCAGCACTTGCATGGTCTGGCGGCATATTTCCTAGTTGGCACTCTGTTTATGGAAAGAACTTCTTTGATACAATGACATACCTTGTTGCAAACTGGACTTTGCCTATTGGTGGGCTACTGATCTCAATATATGGTGGATGGTTTCTCTCTTCCAAAATTTCGAAAGATGAGTTCTTAGCCGGCAGTCGTTGGTCTTGGCTCTACAGTGTATGGAGATTTTTTATCCGATGGGTTGCTCCAACCGCTATTTGCATAGTTGTTCTAGAATCCATAGGGGTTATTAATATAGACCGAATGTTTGGGAGTTAGGTTATAATTATGAGTTGGTGTCCCAGAAAGTAGCATTATGTGTTTTTGCAACTATTAAATCTGTGATTTTATCTGAGCATTTTTGTTCAGTTAGAAACGATTCAGTAACAACCTCTTCACAGACTCGCTCTACTCTGCTCTCTAATGTACATCCTAACTTAGATAAAATGCCAAGATCCTTAAATCCTTGAACGAAGCTTCTATTGGGATCTGGGTTGTATTTAGGGTGTTCTTTATTGAGATACATAGACTGCTTGGTAAAGTTTTTAAGCGCTGCGCTGTTGCATTTACAATTATTTATTGACGATGTTGTTGTATTAGTTAAATTTAATTTGCCACTATGCCAACAATGAAGAAAGTCTAAAGATGGATAGAAACTCAGCACACCGTTGCTATAAATATATTTATTGAAAATATCGATGGGGCAGGCATCTGTTTGATTGAGAACACCGTTAATTCTGTCACATACAGGTCCACTCTTTAAATTTTGTTGCTCATGAGCAATGGACTGTAATATGGTTGAAATTATTGCAAGAGAGAGGTACGTACAAAACCCTACAACAGCTTGTGAGGTCAGGCTCTTTTGTTTTGTATGATTACAATTATTTGTGTGGGAATATGGATGAACTCTCATAATAAGCCTTTCATTAGTTTATTAACTTGTATAGATTGTACAATCTAGTAAATTAATAGTAAACTAATTAGCTGTTTTTTTTGATTCTATTTATTATCAATTAATTTATTGGAATTTCTCTTTGAGTTCTAAGCTGCCATTCATTCATTCTATGAGAATAGGCGTCTACTTGTACAGATTTAGGTTTGAGATCCATAATATGAAACGATCCACCTTGAGTCAGTGTCAGGCTACCACTGTTAAGGATAGCTGGTTTTTGATTGATGATCTCTGATAGGTGGGTGTGACCGCAAATATAAAGTTTAATATTGGAGTAACTTTCTGCAATTTTCTTTAAATTCTGGTAGCGAACCATTTGATGGCGAATAACCATATGCTTGCGAGTGACAATAGGAAAATGATTAATTAAGACTACAGGTTGGTCTTTATCCATGGAGTCTAAGATCTTAAGAAGCTTGGCTTCAATATCATCAGAAAAGAGCCCTTGAGACGACCAAAGAGGGGTCGCAAGGGTGGTATCAAGCGCAATATATTTAAACCCTTCACCTAAATCATCACAAACAATTGAGTTGTCTCTGAGCTTTGCAGAGGAAGGCAACATTTGATAAAATCTCTTAGTTTTGTTTGATTTATAGTTATAGCTGTCATGATTTCCAGGGATAATAATTGTTTCCAGCCCAAGCTCTTCAAGCTTATTTACAAACTGTGCTGCTAGATTATACTCTTTTAAGTTAGAGGTGGTTGTGAAGTCTCCAGTAATAATAACTTTTGAAACACCTTTGTCTTTCAAGAGTTTAGGAATGCTATTTAAATCAAACTGGATCTTGTGTCGGCTGCGATTAATTAAATAATTAGTAGTGGCAAGCAAGTCTTTTGAAAAGAAGCTTTTTATTCCTAAGTCAAACTTAAAAAAGTGAATATCAGATAGATGTGCAATTTTCATAGAGGTAAATGGTTTATTTTTTTCTGAAGTATAGTCAAGATGTTTTAAAAAATAAATATTTTTCTTAAAACCAGTTTATTTATTAAATAGTTGTATTAATAAACTAATTTGTAATATTAGTAAATTAAAAGGAGGGTGCTATGGGTAAGGTAGATCGCCGCCAAATGAAAATAATCCAAAAAAAAGCTTTGAAAGAGGTTAAACAGCAGCAAAAGATGCCAAAAACCTCGTCTCAAAAAGCTGGGCAGAAAAAAATGATTATGGCTGTTCATGATCAGATGGATGAGCTTTTACATACTGATGCTATCGTGTATCGGGATTTAGAAAAGCACAAACATGTACGTGTACCAAAGATCAGACGTATCAGTCATAGGGTAAAATAAAAAAATAGAGCCTTTCAAAAGTCAAACCTTGGAAGGCTCTTTTTGAACCTTCAGTTTTATTTCTAGCCTGGTTAATATAATAATTATTCAGTCTAGAGGGTCTGGTGCATGTCTGAAAAGATCAAAATAGTTTCTTATCAAGAAGGTGAAATAAAAAATTTTATTCCTGATATAGCAAGGCTGCGGATAGAAATTTTTGCCGAGTATCCTTTTCTTTATGACGGGGATTTTGAATGTGAATGTAAGTATTTGGAGAAATATGCTTCGACTAAAAATGCTATTGTTGTTGTAGCCTATGATAATAACCAAGTTATTGGAATCTCAACAGGCTACCCATTTGCGGATCAAAATAAGGAGCTTAAGCGAGTTTTTCAAAAATCAAAACGTAATGTAAACGACTATTTTTGCCTGGCAGAAAGTATTTTACTAAAGCAATATAGAGGTAAAGGAGTAGGAAGAAAGCTTTTTGATCAACTAGAGGTCTTCGCAAAAGATTTTAAACAGTATAAATATATTTGCCTTTTTACTTCAGCTCGTCCTGCCGATGATCCAAAGCGCCCAAAAGAATATAGATCTACTGGGCCTTATTGGAGCAAGCAGGGGTTTTGTGAGCACCCTGAATTAACTTTTGAAGATTCCTACAAAGAAATTGAAGATGATAAGGAAACTCAGCACAAGATGATCTTCTGGATCAAAGAACTTGACCTTTGCCAATAAAAAAGCCTTTCAAAACTAAGGTTTTGAAAGGCTCATTCAAATCTTTTTGAAGAAAAGCTATTTAGATTCTTCTTCGTCTTCTGGAGCGTTTCCAATAAGAGCTTCTGAAATCAACATAACACCGGCAATCGAAATTGCATGGGTAAGTGATGAAATCACAACTACTGCTGGGTCAACAATACCTTTTTGTACGAGGTCTTCTACTTTTTGAGAAAGCATGTTGAATCCAAAGTTATCGTTAGCTTTTAAAACCTCTTCCATTATCACAGGACCATCTAGGCCTGCATTGGTTGCCAGTTGCTTTATTGGAGTTTCACATGCAGCGTAGACGATCTTTGCTCCAAGTTTTTCGTCACCATCGAGTTTCAAAGAATCAATAGCTTCTCTTGCTCGCAGAAGCGCAACTCCACCTCCAGGAACAATCCCTTCTTTTAGAGCTGCCTTTGTAGAGTTAAGGCTATCTTCAAAGAGCTGTTTTTTTTGTTTCATTTCAGGCTCTGATGCTCCACCGACTCTAATGACTGCTACACCGCCGGATAACTTAGCTTTTCTCTCTTCAAGTTTTTCTACATCATATGAGCTTGATGTGCTTTGAATTTCATGTTCTATTTGTCTAATGCGAGCGTTGATGTCTTTTTCATCGCCTTGGCCTCCAACAATAGTCGTGTCATCTTTAGTGATCGTAACTGTTTCACAGCTGCCTAAAACTTCGCTAGTAGCGTCTCTCAAATGCATGCCAGTTTCTTCACTAACAACTGTAGCTTGAGTCAAAGCAGCCAAATCTTGGAGGATGGCTTTTTTGCGATCACCAAATCCTGGTGCTTTAACAGCAACGGCTTTTAGAGTGCCTCGAATTTTATTGATTACAAGAGTTGAGAGGGCGTCAGCTTCAACATCTTCAGCAATAATTAATAGTTCTTTTCCAGTAGAAGCAACGCCTTGTAAAATAGGAAGGAGCTCTTGGATATTTGTAATTTTTTTGTCGACAATCAAAATGTGAGGGGCTTCCATCTGAACAAGCATCTTGTCGCTGTCACTACAGAAATAGGGGCTTAAGTAGCCGCGGTCAAATTGCATTCCCTCTACAACATCTAACTGAGTCTCAGTTCCTTTGCCTTCTTCTATTGCAACAACTTGGGTTGTTCCCACTTTTTCTAATGCTTGAGCTATGAAATCTCCGACTTCTAGATTTCCAGATGCAGACGCTGAAGCAATGTTCTTGATTTCTTCAGAGCTTTTAACGGCAATTGCTTTTTTTTCAATCTCTTCAACAATGATTTTGAGCGCTTTTTCCATGCCGCGCTTTAAGTTAATGGGGCTTGCTCCGGATGCTAAAACTTTTAAACCTTCTTGGCAAAGAGCATTCAAAAGCAATGTTCCTGTTGTCGTACCATCTCCTGTCTTCTCTTTGATCTTGGAAGCGACTTCTTTTGCCATAGAAACGCCCATATTCTCATATTGGCATGAAAGGTGAATGTCTTTTACGATGCTGTTTCCATCATTAGTAATATCTGGAGCTCCCCAGCTTTTTTCTAAGCCAACGTTGCGCCCTTTTGGTCCTAGTGTAAAGCAAATTGCATCTGCAAGTTTTTGAATTCCTTGAGCAAGTTTTTCTCTAGCTTCTTCCTCAAAGATAATCTCTTTTGCGTTTGTTGACATCGTTGTTACTCCTTTTGATTGATAATTAGAAAAAAGAATAGCTTAGAAAAAGTATATTTATCAATAGATTTAGAAAATAAATTAGCAGTAAAGCTTTTAGAGTGCCATGAATCCTGTTTTATATTTATTGTGGAAAATAGGAGCTTGTTTCATTCTATCGAGAAATAAGGAATTTTTAAGTGTGTATTGAACTACGTAGACTTGAGGCTAAAGAAGTTTTTTATAAAGAAGCAGTAACGAATTACTCGCTCTATTTAAGCTCTAGGAAAACTACTAACACTCAGCTAAGTGACCCTAGAACATTTCAAGAAGATTTAAAGTTGAGAGATCTCTGTCGTTTATTTTATTTTATATCATTTTCTGAAGGTCTTTGCTTGCCACCGGCTCACTTAGAACTCAGGCAGCTTAGCCCTCGAGGTTCAAGTTATCGAATAAGTCATATCCCTAGAATTTTTTGATATTCGACCTTTGTTAGGTGAGCTGTGCTTGCAATAAATAGGTTGAAAAATGAAGGAGGCACCCAGATTCGAACTGGGGATAAAGGCTTTGCAGGCCTCGGCCTTACCACTTGGCTATGCCTCCCTGTATGAAGAGGGTAGGATTTTAAAAAATTAGACCATTAGCGTCAATGATTCAATGCAAAATTATTAGAGGTAGGGCTAAAAAGTCAAATTATTATGATCTAAATGCTCTTTGAGCAGACAAGCATAAAGATGAAAAATTGGCTGATAATATGGGGTCTAAATATTTTATTATAATTAATAGAAATAACCAAAGTTTAGTTGATAAAATTATAATAATGTATTAAAGTTTTATTAAAAAAAGGATCATAATAAATGAAAGTTTCAACTTTAATAATTCCGTCTATTCCCCCAGCTCATACTGATATAGATGGAGATAAAGCAGAATCAAAAGGAGACCATAAGGAGCAACTTGGGCTTGATAAGAGTACTCTCATACGTAGGTTTTTACAGCTTTCATTTTTGATTGTATCTGGATCAATCTATTTTTCTGGAAGTTACAGATCTTTAAAAGAACAAGCCTGGGGAGCTCTTGTTTCAAAAAACACGCGTTTATTATCCTGTGCAAATACTTACTCTTTTAAAGGCGTGTATGAGAATGCTTTTGGAATTGAAAAGTGCATTGCAGTTGCCAAACAACAAACAGCAGATGCGTTTATGTCTTGTATAGGTATTAAAGAGGCTTCTCAGGCTTACCGTGAAATGAGAAAAACAATGGCAAAGATTCATCCTGATAAAAATAATCATATTTCAGATCATGAGAGGTTGAAATTCCAAGAAATGTTCGAGTATTTTAAGGGACATAAAAAAAATAGTCGTCGTCTTGAGGCCGACATTCGGGATTGTGAATCTAAAAAAGAGGAAGCAGCAGAAAGAGCTGTTAGAGAATGGGCAGATAAACAACATTATAGATATGGATATGATATAAAAAAGCTGGGCAAAAAGGAATTTCTTTATACTCGGTATCGTCCCTTTTTTGAAAAGACTGTTTGCTCAGAAATCAATAATGATTGCTTTAGCATTAGAGCCAGATTCGAAGATGCCAGGACCTATAAATTTGAAAATGACTTTCTTCATTCTTTTGAATCAAACCGTTTTCACTAAACTTTTAATGGATTCTGAAAATTCTAAAATTAATAAAAAATTTTAATATTGTAAAAATTAAATTTTTTTATTAATGAAAGAAAACATG
>JAJACU010000024.1 GCA_022601345.1 Chlamydiota bacterium
CATATACAATTGGAGCATTGAGTAAAGATATCCAAGAGCTTGGCCATCTTCAACAACTGGTAAACCAACTTCAGCCTGCCAATGCAGAGCTAGATGAGAAACTAGCTAATAGCGCAAAGGTCCTCGAACAAGCTGTGAAAGAAAATGGGGATTTAAAGCTTCAACATTTATCAGAATTAGAAGCGATGCAAGAGAAACTAGATAATTGCGCAAATGTCCTCGAACAAGCTGTGAAAGAAAATGGAGCTTTAAAGCTTCAACATTCATCAGAATTAAAGGCGATGCAAGAGAAGCTCGACGCTTTGAAAACTAAAGCTAACACGCAAGGTTAACCTAAAAAGCAGTTACGGCAGAAATTGTTCCTTATAAGGCTTGTCCTTATAGGGAACATTTTTTTTACACAGACATTTACGTTTCTTCGCAACTAAGTTGTATGCCCAGTCAAATAAAAATGAGGGCAAAACATATTTCCAACCCACTAGTTTATATATCCCTCCAAGTTTATACAAAATCTTAAAAACAGCTTTGGACCTGTAAAAAACTCTTTGAAATTGTGTGTTATAATGTTCAATAAAAACAATAGTTTCATTGTCTGAAATATGCAAAAAATCGCTCATACTTTGAGCTGCCTGACCTTTTAAGTCTGAAAAAATAAAGTTTTTCTTTTTATCTCTTTTAAGGATGAATAAGATGCACCTCTGGCAAAAGTTACAGCTCTCATCAAATAAAATTAAATCTGCCATATTACTGTTTTACCTGCGGTCTTTGCTTTTGAATTTCATCAAACTCCTTTGCAAGCTCTAAAGCTTGATCATCAGAGAGCACTCCGGATTGAATTTTCAGTTTAATGGATTCTCTTTTTTTCATCCATTGATGATCTAAAAAGCGTTGCAAGGCACTTACAAAAAGTTTTTTTGCATGCTCTTTGTTGATTTTCTTTTCCATTAAAGAAGCCACCAAACTTTGTGTTTCTTCATCAGGACACTCTATAAGTAAAGAAAGAGAATCTGGAGCAGACTTTTGAGCAAAACCATCGCATAAAATTTGATAAATGCTTTGGCATTTGCTGTCTTCAAACAGATCTTTAGAAATATTATCCTGAGCTATTTTAAAAAACTCTTCAGTGGGTAAGTCTCTTTGAAGAAGCCAAATTAAAACCTCTGTTTCTAGATACTGCTGGGTTGGAGCTGAGCTATTTTTTAAAGACGCAGTAGATGCTGCATAAATATGAGGAGGAGTTATTTCAGATAAACCTAGTGCAGACTCAGGTATTTGCATAATTGAAGCCATTTTTTTAAGACTCTCATGCACCATAACAGGATCTTCCCACTCTCTGATATTCTTAGTGATCTTTTCTACGACACGTGCTTTTTGAGCAGGATCTGATAGATCCACACGTTTTGAAAAGACCCTCATTAAAAATGCGAGATAGCTAATTTTTTGTTTTAAAAGTTCTGCAAATCCTTTTGCCCCATTCTTTTGTAAATATGAATCAGGATCTGATCCTGCGGGCAAGGGAACAATACAGGTTGTTATCTTTTTCTTTTGAAGCAAATGCCCACTCTTAATAGCGGCGTTGATCCCAGCATCATCCGAATCAAAAGCAAGGTATGCCTGTTCAACTCCTAACTGTAACAGCTTATCCACATGGTTTTCTGTTAAAGCTGTTCCAAGCGGTGCTATAGTTGCATTTAAACCATGCTCTATTAAGCGAAGTGCATCTATCTGTCCTTCTACAAGCAAGGCCTTCTTTCCCTTAGCTAGGCGCATACGACTGTAATTAAGCCCAAACAAGACATTAGATTTTTTGAACAAGAAAGACTCTTTAGAGTTAATGTACTTTCCTCCAGTGGCCCCCTCTTTAAATACTCTAGCAGAAAAGCCAATAACAGCACCTTGAGAGCTTCTTATGGGAAAAGTTATGCGATCGTAGAAAAATGTCGAATTATATTGATTAAAGAGGCCTATCTCTTGCAGTTCACTTGCTAGATATTTTTCATCTAGTAAAATTTTAGCTAATTTTTTTCCGTCAATTGGAGCAAGACCCACTTCAAATTTTTTTATAAAACTTTGATCAATTCCTCTTTTTTCTAAATACTCTCTAGCTTCCTTTCCTTCTTGTGATTCTAAAAGTTGCTTATTAAAAAATCGGTTGGCAATGGCTAGAGCATCTAAAAGTTTTTTCTTATTTTGAGTTTGTGGTGCAGTTTGGTCGTAATCTAACACAACACCATATCTTTGAGCTAAAAATTCTACAGCTTCAGTAAAACTTAAATGCTGATGTTCCATCAAAAAAGCGATTGCATCACCATGCGCTTGACAACCAAAACAATGATAAAATGAAGAGCCTGGCTGGACTACAAATGATGGAGTCTTTTCTTCATGAAAGGGGCAATTAGCTTTATGGTAGGCGCCACTGCGCTTAATTTCCATATAGCTTGAAAGCAAGTCAACTAAGTCAACTTTTTGCCTAAGCTGCTCTAAACTTTCTTTTGTTATTGAGACCAAACTATGAGACCCTGCTGCCTGATGGTAAATTTTCAATCAAAGGCATTTCTAGCATCTTGCCATCTGAGGCCGCAAGAATCATACCTTGACTTTCTATACCCATGATTTTAGCAGGCTTTAGATTTGCGACAAGAATAACTTTCTTTCCAAGTAAATCTTCAGGGTTATAGTGCTCTTTTATTCCAGACACAACCACACGCCTTTCACCTCCCACATCAAGCTCAATGCGAAGTAACTTTTGACTTTTGGGCAACTGTTCAGCTTGAAGCACCTCGGCTACTCTTAGATCAACTTTTGAAAAACTGTCAAAATCTATCATTGAATCATCGTCCTTGGATTGTGAGCACTTGAGTTTGTCCAACTCTTTTTGAACTTGTTTGTCTTCTATCTTCTGAAATAAAATCTCAGGTTTATTAATTGGGCTTCCTGCATTTAAAGGCATCTTTAACCGCTCATCAAAACTAGCAGAGGTTAAGTGATCATCAAAGCCAATCATGTTCCAGATTTTATTGGCAGCTTTAGGTATAATTGCATAAGCAGCAACAGACAAGGCTTTAATGCCTACTAAACAGTGAGCGAGAACTGCTTTCATGCGTTCAACATCTTCTTTTGCAAGTTGCCAAGGCTTTAACTCATCAAAATAAACATTGCAACACGTTGCCAACTCCATAATCAACTGAGTTGACTTTCTAAGGTGGAAACTAAAGTGCGCCTCTTTGATTTTGTCTGTTAAAACTTGGATGTCTTCTAAAAACTTTTTATCTCGCACGGTTGAATCTTTCAACTCTGGGATTTTACCTTCGGCCCTCTGTGCAATAAACACTAGAGTTCGATTTATGAAGTTGCCAAACTTGCCCACCAACTCTGCATTGTTGCGGGATTGAAAATCTTTCCAAGAAAACTCTGAATCATCTTGCTCGGGAGCATTAGCAGCAAGGCAATATCTAATTTGGTCCGAACTATAGCTCTTAAAAAAATCATCCAGCTCTATAAACCAACCCTCTGACTTGCTAAATTTTTTTCCTTCGTAATGAAAAAAAGCATTAGCGGGAAGTTCATCCACTTGCTTATAGGCTCTCTTTTGCCCCATGACCATAGCTGGAAAAAATACTGAGTGAAATGGAATGTTATCCTTACCAACAAATTGAACATATTTTGTTTTAGGATCGAGCCAAAATTTCTCCCAGGCATTGGGATCATTATTTTTTTCAGCCCAGTCTTTTGCAGCCGAAATATACCCAATTGGTGCATCAAACCATACATAGAAGACCTTACCTTCTTCATTGGGAACGGGTATTCCCCAATTTAAATCGCGAGTAATACAACGAGGCCTAGCATCTTCTACATATTGCTTGGCCATATTCAGAACCTGAGGTTTCCACTTTTTTTGCGAAAGCCACTCTTTGAGTTGTTCTTTAAATAAGTCAAGTTTGAGAAAAAAATGCTCGGTTTCTTTGAGCGTTAAAGAGGACTTTGTGAGCTTAGATTTGGGCTCAATGAGTTCATTAGCTTCAAAACTTGCTCCACATTTGGGGCATTCATCACCTCTTGCTTCTTGGTATTTACATTTAGGGCAAATCCCTTGAACATATCTATCTGCTAAAAATTTTTTATCTTTTTCACTATAAAGCTGCTTAGTGACTACTTTTTCAACATAGCTTTGTGAAGCTAGATCTTGAAAAAATTCGACAACAGCTTCTTTGTGTCTTGGCCATGTAGTCCTAGAAAAGTGATCAAATGAAAAATCAAATCTTTCAAAGTCTTTTATTGCTTCTTTATAGTAATGATCTACATGAGCCTGCGGTGATTGCTTTTCTTTTTCAGCGCTAAGAGTAATTGCAGCACCGTATTCATCAAGCCCCGACAAGAACAAAACCTCATGCCCGGTAAAGCGCATGAACCGCGCATAACATTCGGCAGGCAGATATGACCCAGCCATATGTCCAAAGTGAAGCGGCCCATTTCCATAAAGCAGTGCAGAGGTAATTAAAATCTTTTCATTCATAAAGCTTATTGCTGAGAATCAGAAGTTTCATTATCAACTGCAATTTGCCCATTTTCTTCAGCTTCGAGCATTTCCGCGCTCTGTTTTTCACTCTCATGGTCTTTCAGAATTTTTTTAAGAATCTGTGAAGCTACATTTCTGTTAGTTCCATCTTTAAGTTCACGTCCAGAACCAACAACTTGATGAGCAATATTAATTGCTGAACTAACAAGCTCAAATGGATTACTAAATAGTTTCGTTAATTTTTCATTTGTTAAATCAGGTTTTTTGATCATTCTTCCTCCGAAGCTATTTTTTTAATTTGTATTTTTCAGCAATAAATATGCTCTTCAATACATTGTATGTTTTTTCAAGATTACAATTTATAATGTTATAATCGTAGTGAGGGGCTTGCTGCAGTTCTTTTTGAGCCCAAGAAAGTCTAAGTTCAATATCGTCGTGAGAATCTGTTTTGCGCTCTCTAAGTCTTTTTTCTAACTCTTCGATTGATGGAGGTCCCATAAAAATATAAACCCCCTTAAAGAAAGGCTTAATCTCAAGAGCTCCTTGAGTATCAATAACCAAAACAGCATCAAGACCTTGATCTAATAACCTTCCCACACTAGCTTTATCTGTGCCATAAAAATTTCCAAAAACTTCAGCATACTCTACAAAATCACCTCGATTAATTTTATGCTCAAATTCTTGAAAGCTTACAAAATGGTAATCTTTACCCTCTTGCTCGCCCCCTCTTTGCTTGCGAGTTGTATAGGAAATACTACGTACAATACCTGGAAACTCTGCTGTTAATCTCTCTACAAGAGTTGTCTTGCCCGTCCCAGCTGGAGCACTCAGGATAAAAGCCTGCCCCTTTTTTGAGTTATTCAACATTTTGCACCTGCTCTCTTATTTTCTCACATTCGCTCTTAGCTTGAATGACAAGGTGTGATGTTTTGCTATCAGAGCACTTTGAACCAATGGTGTTCCACTCTCGATTTAGTTCTTGAGTGATAAAGTCCAAAGTTTTACCCACGTTTTGATTTTCATTATTTAAAACTTTTTCAAAAAGTTCTAGATGCGATTGTATACGAGTAAACTCTTCGGTAATATCACTTTTGTCTGCTAAAATTGCAATTTCCTTAAGAAGTCTTTCGTCAACAGCCAGCTCTTGATCAAGAAGCTCTCCAATACGCGCTTTCAACTTATTTTGTCTTTCAACAGCTGCACCTGATGCGTTTTCTTCGACTTCCTTAAGAAGTTTTTCTAAATTTCTAATGCGAGATGTGAAATCTTTTTTCAAGAACTCTCCTTCTTGAGCGCGCATTGTAACAAGCAAGTTTAATGTTTCATCAACAAGCTGCATAATCTCATTTTTTGCAGAAGTTACAAAAGAATTTTTTAGCTCTGCTTGTAAAAGACTTGAATCTCTACACAAGAGCTTTGTAAGCCCTAAGTGAGATTGTTCTATACCTAAATCAGAGCTAATTACGTCCCAACCCTTTTTAATTTCTCGAGCAAGTGATAAATTTGGGGAAAGTGAAAAAACTTCTTCTTGCCCATTTAGAGTAAAAGTTAAATAGAGATTGACCTTCCCTCTAAAAACTTTCTTCTGCACCTTTTTTTTGATTTCCGGGTCAAACGACAAAAATTCTTTGGGTAAAGATGAGTTTACTTCTAGGTGTCGTCTGTTAACCGATTGCACCTCAAGAGAAAGGATTCCCCAACTTGTTGTGAGGCTACTGCGACCGTGTGCTGTCATGCTATTAATCATAAAAAGGATAACTAATTTTTGAAGAAAATTTTAGCATATACTCTCTTTGACAGCAAGCATTGCCTCTATTCAATTTTTGTTTTAAATCCTTTAAAGTGGTTACACAATACGGAAACAAAGCTCACTATAATTGTTGGAGCAATAATAGTGCCAAAACCAATTATATTAACTCCAAGCCATGAGAACACACCCGCGTACACTAAAATATATAGAAATAAGTTTAGTATAACTGCCATAATGCTTACGAGTGTCCAAGACCCTTTCCAGTTATTAAGTATGATTAAAGACCGGATAAGTGCGTTTAATCCACCAAAAATAAGAGCCAAAAAAAATTCATACCATTGCTCTTCCACGAGAATGCCCGGGGTCACCTTTCCTGCAAACATCACAGCAACAAAAACGATTCCAAGCCTAGCCATATAGTTCACAGCGACCTCCTAAATTAAAAAATCTTTTTAACTTTTTGATCATATTTTCACAAGAACTAATCCTTGTCTAAAAGTTAGTACATATTTTAACATGCTATAATTATTGAAAAACAGAATTTCCAGATGCCATCAATTAACCCATTTTCGCGCTTCTCAGACCCTTATATATCTCCAGAGACATTCATCACTCCTTCCCCAATTTCAAGCCCTGAAGAAATTCAAGCCCCTTCTGCTTCAGAAATTGGTGTAGGAAATATAACGACACCAACACCTCCAATTATTGTTAAGACTATTTCTGACCTACCTGATGAATCCATTATTGTTTACCGCGGAACGCCAACGGGTTTTGCTCGTGGACCTAATGTCGCGATACCCTTTTTAAATTTTGATATAAACAACAGCACAAGCAACTCTAAAATTTTTGCTACATGCACTTCGACTTACCCAGAAGCTCAACCCTACAACCCAATTGCCGATAGATATGAAGTTAGACTTTTCCGCGATGGCTGGATTTTAACTTTGGCAGATGGCTGTGGCCTTAAGCCATCTAGCCGCCTAGCTCCTGCAGCAGCGATGAAAGGCTTTTGGGAACACTTAACAGAAAGACTGCGCAATGACCAAGAAGGATTCAAAGTTCAAAAACTTGCACAATACCTTTATGAGGCTATTGAAGCTGGTCACTTTAATATCTATTGGGATGCTTTTCTCAGGAACCATGAAGAAGGCTACTCTGCATATAAAAACCAAGTTATCTCTAATTTGAGAGAGATTCAGGCCAACTCACAACAATTAAGCGCTGAACAACTAGAGCGCCATCAAGGTGATATTACATCTGAGCTCAATTCAATGATCAGTGCATTAAAAGGTGATTCTTCATCTCAACGCAAACTTGTAAACAGCCATTTAGAGAATCGTTTCTATGAAAACTATGCAGGAGCCACAACTTTCATGTGCTCAGCTTTAATAAAAAGTGGTGCTAGCAGTGAAACACCTTTCTATTTATTGAGTGTTAGCCTCGGCGATTGCAAAGGGTTTTTATTTAAAAATGGGGTTATTACTGAAGTCACAAGTGACACCAGGGAAGATCTTTCCAATGCAAGAGATCCAGGTGGAAAGATTGGGCTTTGCACACCGCTTCCCCTATTAGTAGACAATAGAAATCTACAATATTCATTAACTCCCTGTTCTCATGGAGACATTTTGTTTTTTATGACAGATGGTGTTGTGGATAACTTAGATCCAGAGCGTTTAGGTCTACTGCCTAATGCTAAAGAATCTCCAGAGTCTATTTTAACTAAAATCAGAGAATCAGCTTCACTTGATCAAGATGAGTTCGACGCTCTTTTAGATAACCTTCAAATTAACGCTCAGTCATGGAAGCTCGTCGCTCTTGAACAAGCTAACCAAGCAAAAGCATTATTTGGTAGAAAACTACTAGAAAAAATAATTAATAGTGCTGGAGATGCATCTATTGCTAATGAAAAAATTGTACAATATTGTAAAAATATAACTAGCGATTATCGCGATGAAAAGCCGCATTTTTCCAACTTATTTGAACAAAGTCACTCTCCTATTGGCAAGCCTGATCATACAACATGCCTAACTATTGAAGTCCAATAAGGGTTATTAATCTAAAAGAAGTCAATGCCTTGGTCACAGAGGAAAATTTATAACGTCCTTGACTTCTTTGATATAGTTTTGCTCCTTGATTAAGAGTCATTTAACCAAACCTTCATTAACCCTGATAAAAATCCAAATACTAATACTTTTGCAAAAACCTAAAATTCAATAAATTTATTTGCAAACTGTTTGGATCAGAAACTGTGTTTACACAATACAACAACTCAAACTATCCTTTATAATTTCTTAATAAAAAGGGCGTATACTCCTGCCTATAATTTAAACTTAGAGGAAAATCATGGTACTTATTCAACAATCACTAGAATTAAATAATTATCTAAACCGTGCAAGAGCTCTTGCCAGAGACATTACTGATCCTGAACCTATGTTTAAACCAAGTAGTAACTACTCACCTTATTACAGCACTCCTGGCTACTATTACCATCATGACAGCAGACCAGGAATACTTGGTATACTTTTTCCTCAAAGGCACGTTGTAGATCACTACCACCACACCTCAAAACCATATAGAGAAAAGGACAAAAAAAGCAACACAGGTGCTGCTATTGCAGCGGTTTCATTAGCTGTTGCTGGAGGCATGCTGCTTTACAATATAGGTGGAGAGCTAGGTAAACGCTCTAATGCAATAGAAGATTTAAAAAAGTTAGATAGAGAAAGAAAAATTGTTATGATGGATATGCAACATAACAATGCTTCACCACTTACAACTTACAAGGTTCAAGACATTATGGAGCAACACCAAGATATTTTGGAGACATACAAGAGCGACTCTGAGTCACGCCTCATGATTAAAGGAGCAATGACTACAGGCGTAATGCTAGGTTTTGCAACCTGCACTAAAGCGTGGCTAGAAGGTTCTGCAGTTTATGCAGCTTCTCCTTACATGGCACTAGCAGGACTGGCTCTAACTACAGGTGGAGGATTTGCATGGGCCTTAAAAAATGGTTTTGAAAGCACTTCAGAAATTGTTAAAAGAAAAGCAAGTGACTTAATGAATTCTATTGAAGCATACAAACAAACTAGTCTTCAAGGAGCTTAAAATGTCTATTGAACCCCACCTAAAAACAACCTTATCTCCTTGTTTTGAGCTTGCTCGTTTGGCACACAAAAAGTTAAGCCCAAAATCTTTTACGCCACATCGTACGCTCAGCGCATTAGTTAACATCTTAACATACGAAGAAGAGAAGCCTTCTCTAAATGTAGGTGTCGCAGCTTTGGCAGAAGATGTTTATAATTTTTTTACAAAAGAATTATACCAGTCCATGAGCTTAACAAGCCTAATGGAGCAAACAGAATCAGACCGTTTATTTGTTAAACATGAGCTGATTAACCACAACTCAAGTATCCCTACAAACAAAGTCGTGCAAATTTTAGAAAATTTTGATAGGCACATCTCTGTTTTAAAAGAACTGTCAATGATTACCAGAGCTTATGCTGTTAGTAAAATCGTTGTTGGTTGTGTTATTACTTCAGGAGCTGCCTATGGCTTGGCTAATTCTTCGCTAGTGCCAAGCACAGCTTTAGGTTTAATATACTCAATTCCTACTGCTGTGTACTCTCTAAGCAAGGGTGTGCAACTTTCAGCAATGGATTATACTCCTACTACCTGCTGGGGAGAAGAGAAGCCATCTATTAGAGAAAGGCTACTCACAAACTACTACAGCATCACAAAACTTGATATTGGGTTTCAAAAACTGCCGTTGCAGTTGAGTGGGATTCACGAGCCAATAGTTTAAACCCTCGACTTAAAAAAGCTTGAAGGGATTCAACTTTGCCGCGCTTATCTGTTAAATTGATAGAGTCAAACCATTGAGAAGGGTAATATTGCGCATCCAATGTGGAAAGAAAATTTTAATACATCAGTCCTGTAGGTAAGTTAGAGGATAATTTACAGCTAATTAATTATCCTTTACAATACTTTTTTTTAAAAACTTACCCTTCAAATGACTAAGATTAACTTTTCCACTACCCACCAAGCTATATCGCTCACTCGCTACCAACTTCGTAATATTGAAGAAAAATGCAACAACATTTTAAATGAAAAAATAAATTCCGAATCCTCTCTTTTACAGAAGTTCTCTTTAAGCCCTACTGAAAGAAAGAGATTTTTAAGTAATAAAAATTTGCTGCAAAAACTCTGCTTTTACTTGTTTGTTGAAAGTGAACACATCAATAATAAAATTTCCAAGCAGATCTCCAATGAAACGGTACTTGAAAAAATTTGTCAAAAAAGAATCGCCCCTTTAAAGCCTCCCTCAAGAATTAATGACACTATTACTGAGATTTTTCAAGGCCATAAAAAGACTCTTAGCAGTATGCGATTAATAAATAATTCTTTAACTTATCTTCGCTTAACAACGCTACTTGCTACAACGGTTTGGCTAAACTATGCCGTGTACAAAACGGCCACAGATTGGGCGTCAAACTGCTCTGAAAAGTCTCTAAATATTAAGTGTCCAACGAGTGGGTTCTTTAAGTATTTATACTCTCAAGATGTAAGCTTTTTTGCGATTCCTGTTATTACACTAATTGGAGTTGCAGCCAAAATCTGCGATGATAAAATTACATCGTCGCTTCGCCGCACTACACTATCAAAAGCTAAAAACAATGCCTCACAAACTCTTCTAAAAATTTCAAAAGTGAAAGACTTTCTTTTAGATTATTCCGTAGATCCTGAATTTACAAGACCAATTTTTGCGAGAGCATTGAACGAATAGGTTCAAATGTTTTTCTGTGAATTTCACAAGGTCCATGCTCAGCAAGAGCCTCGCGATGTTCTTTTGTACCATAACCCTTATGGCTGATAAGGTTATACTCAGGCCATCTTTGGTGATACTCTTTCATCATTCTATCTCTAGTGACCTTAGCTAAAATAGATGCTGAAGCTATTAAATGTGAAATAGTGTCACCTTTAATAATTTTTCTAGATGGGATATCGACATGGAGCTGCACCCCATCTACAAGCAAGTAGTCAATTTTAACTGACATGTCCTTGTAAGCAAGCTCCATAGCCTTGATAGCTGCCTGTAAAATATTAATCTGATCTATAACATCTGCATGAACTATACCAATGCCATAGACGATATCTGGATGTGTGGTTAATGTATCAAATAGTCTTTCGCGTTTCTTCTCGGTAAGCTTTTTGCTGTCATTAACCCCATCAATAAAAATGTGAGGAGGGATATGAACGCAACCTGCAACGACAGGGCCTGCTAAGGGTCCACGACCAGCCTCATCTATCCCTGCAAGGCATTTAAAACCTTTGCCCAACAATTCTGTTTCATGTTTAAGCCATAAACAAGAGGCAGTCATTACATTTTAGCTTTGACTTTAGCGGCTTTTCCTTGAGTACCACGAAGGTAGTATAGCTTAGCTCTTCTAACTTTCCCTCTGCGCATAAGTTCAATCTTAGCGATCATTGGGCTATTTAAAAGAAAAACTCTTTCCATTCCTTCACTATAAGCAACACGATGAATCGAAAAAGTCTCAGAAACTCCTGTTCCTTTACGAGCAATAACTGTGCCAGTAAAGATCTGAATACGCTCTTTTGCTCCTTCCACAATTCGTGTGTGCACTTTCACTGTGTCACCAATACTAAAGTCAGGTATATCACTTTTTAGAGATACTTGCTCAAGTTCTTGGATGATAGGGTTCTTACTCATTGTTTGGTTCTCCTAATACTAAATTTAAGTCTGGTCTTTTTTTCTGTGTCTGCAAAAAAGCATTTTTTTGCCTCCACTTATCTATTTCTTGATGATTCCCAGAAAGTAAAACTTCTGGAACTTCCTTACCTTCAAAATTTTGTGGACGTGTATAATGTGGGCAGTCAAGTCTTCCTTTCTCAAAGGAATCATTGGCGCTTGATTCAGGATGCCCTAGTACTCCAGGCACAAAACGAGCAACAACATCAATCAACACACATGCAGCGAGACATCCATTTGTCAGCACATAGTCACCGATACTAATTTCCATATCTACATCGCTTTCTAGTACACGCTGATCCACACCTTCATAATGTCCACACAATAAAATAAGATGTTTTTCCTTAGACAACTCTTTTGCTAGCTTCTGATCTAAAGGCTTTCCTTGAGGAGATAGATAAACCACTTTACTCTTACTTGTCTTCATAGCTCTTATCGCTTCTGAGACAGGCTCGGCCATCATCACCATTCCTGGTCCACCGCCATATGGACGATCATCAGCTTGCTTGTGTTTGTCCTTGCAATAGTCTCTAATATCCACACAATTAATTTCTAGTAGCTCACTTTTTTGGGCACGAGCAATCATGCTCTCACTGAGAGGTCCTTGAAAATAGTTTGGAAATAGACTAAGCACATCAAACTTCATTACAATAATTTTGCTGTTAAGCTACAGCTTCTTGCTTGCTATATTTTTTAAAAATAGAAGCTACTTTTGGAGTCATCTGACCACCAACGCTTAGCCAATATTTTAAACGCTCACCATCAATTTCGGCTTTCTTTCCATCTTCTTCAAAAGGATTGTACCATCCTAGTGATTCAATGTATTTTCCATCTCTTGGTGCACGACTATCTGTTACAACAATACGATAAAATGCACGGTTTCTTTTACCCTGCACACGCATTCTAATTTTAACTGCCATGAAATCCTCCCATAAGTTTTTCTAAGGCTTTGCCTTTCGGCATGTTCTTCATAAATTTTTTACAATTTTTAAAATTTTTAACTAGTTTGTTTACATCATCTAAAGATGTTCCACTACCTTTTGCGATACGTCGACGTCTAGGCATAATCATTTCGGATTTTTCAAATCGTTCGTCTTTAGTCATCGACAAAATAATAGCTTCGTTTTTTTCAAATTCTTTTTCATCAATTGGCAAATCTTTTAAAGCTCCACCAACTCCTGGTATCATTTT
The DNA here is from genome assembly GCA_022601345.1 of Chlamydiota bacterium. Taxonomy (GTDB): domain Bacteria; phylum Chlamydiota; class Chlamydiia; order Chlamydiales; family JAAZZY01; genus JAAZZY01. The sequence goes on from JAJACU010000024.1 coordinate 13,225, forward strand.
AAGAATCCCTTTAAATGACCCCATCTTCTTTACCATAGCAAATTGCTTAAGAAAGTCATCATATGTAAAGGTTGCCTTTTTAAGTTTCTGCTCTAGGTCTTTTGCATCTTTTTCAGAAATGTGCTCTTGAGCTTTTCGAACAAGATTGATGGTATCACCCATTCCCAGGATACGGTCAGCCATTGATTGGGGATGAAATAGTTGCACATCTTCTATGCGCTCTCCTATCCCCTCAAATTTCAAAGGTTTTTTAGTAATTTCTACAATCGAAAGAGCTGCTCCACCTCTCGTGCTGCCGTCTAGCATAGTTAGCACTGTTCCATCAAATTCAATATCTTCATGGAACTGCTTTGCGACATTTACAGCATCTTGCCCAAGCATTGCATTGGCCACAAAAAGGACTTCATCAGGTTTTATCAGCCCTTTAATTGACTTAAGCTCTTTCATAAGCTCTTGGTCAATGTGTAGCCTTCCTGCAGTATCAAAAATCACAACATCATAGTGCTTCTCTTTAAGTACTTTGAGAGCATGCTTTGCCACTTTTTCAGCTTTTTCTTGTCCGTCATCAGTAAATATATCGCACCCAACTTTCTCTGAAAGTTGTTTTAGCTGTTCTACGGCTGCAGGCCTCTGCCTGTCGCAAGCTACAAGTAAAACCTTTTCAGCCTTCTTTTCGTGTTTAAGGTACCTAGCAAGTTTTGCACAAAAAGTTGTTTTTCCAGACCCTTGCAAGCCACATACCATGATATGAGTTGGCTTTTTCTTAATTACAACATCTTTTGCTTCACCGCCCATAAGAGCTGCAAGCTCATCATGCACAATTTTAATAAATTGCTGACCTGCTTCGACAGACTTAAGAACTTCGTCACCTAAAGCTTTTTCTTTAACTCGGGTCACAAAAGTTTTTATCACGCTGTAGTTAACGTCTGCATCTAAGAGAGCTAGCCTTACTTCTGAGACTGCTTTTTTAATGTTGTCTTCATTAAGCGAGCGCTTCCCTAAAATAGAGGATACTGCATTTTGGAACTTATCTGATAGGTAGTCAAACATCTGAGTCTTATTTCTATAAAAATTGCATATAGGATACTTAAAAAAACTATTCTAATTCAAGGAAAAAGAACCTTTCATTAGAAGAGAAATCCTTTTCAAAATGCACTTTGTCATGTCCAGCTGCTTGAAAAAGTTCTTTTACAGCATTTCCTTGGTTATATCCGATCTCAAACCAGGCTTTTGCGCCCTTATTTAAATATTTATTTATATCTTTTGCAAACCGCGCGTAAACCTCTAATCCACTTTTTCCAGAGACCAAGCTAGTTTTGGGTTCATGATCTTTCACCTCTGGCTCTAAATCTAAATATTCACTCTCTGATATATATGGAGGGTTTGAAACAATATAATCTGCTTGGCACCCCTGATAGGGCTCAAATAAGTCACCCAGTTTAAATTCAATTTCGACGTTGTTATGCAAAGCATTTTTTTGAGCTACATCCAAAGCTTCTTGCGAAAGATCAGAAGCAATTACAGTAAGTGATGGCAAAACTTTTTTTAAAGCTATTGCAATAGCACCCGATCCAGTTCCGATATCCCACAAAACCCGATCTTCTAAAGGCTCATTTTTTAGTGTTTCCACAATTTTAGCAACAAGCAGCTCCGTTTCATTTCTTGGGATTAGGACATTAGGGTTTACAAAAAGCGACGCATTAAAAAAGGAAACCTCTCCTTCAATATGCTCAATAGGTTCACGGTTAGCTCTTCTAAGTAAATTTTGACGAATGCAAACAAGCTCTTGCTCATTTAAAAGCTTATCAAATTGAACATATAGATCTATTCGTGGAACTTGCAAGCTAAGGGCTATGACGTCTTCAGCTTGTCTTCGAGAGTTCTCAACGCCTTTTTCGTTTAAGTAACTACCTGATTTATCAATAACTTCTTTAATGGTGATCATGCGCTTTCAAGCTTTTTTTGATAGAAGTGGGCAATAACAGCATTAGATATTTCATCCATACTTCCGTTCATAATTTGATCAAGGCTATATAGAGTCAGGTTAATTCTGTGATCTGATACGCGATTTTGAGAAAAATTATATGTGCGAATGCGTTCTGAGCGATCCCCACTTCCAACTTGAGCTCCTCTTTTTTCAGAGCGCTCTTTGGCTTTCTTTTCTTCTTCATGCTCTAGAATTTTAGCTTTTAAAAGTCTTAGAGCTTTGTCTTTATTCTTGTGCTGACTTTTTTCTTGGGAGCAATAAGCTACAACACCCGTCGGCACATGGGTAATACGCACAGCTGAATCTGTTGTGTTGACGTGCTGACCACCTGCTCCAGATGCTCGATAAGTATCCACGCGAAGATCGCTTTCATTGATATTTATTTGAGCCTCTTCTGGCTCTGACATAATAGCAATGGTTATAGCTGATGTATGAACTCGACCTTGAGACTCTGTAGCAGGAACTCTTTGAACACGATGCGTTCCACCTTCATACTGCAAGTACCTGTGAACATTTTTCCCACTAAGCACCATGATGTATTCTTTATACCCACCTGTATCAGATTCACTGCATGAAAGCTCTTCATACTTCCAACCCATTTTATCTGCATACAGCTTATACATGCGAACGCAGTCTCCGACAAAAAGAGCTGCCTCATCACCACCTGTACCCGCTCTCAACTCCATAATAGTGTTGCAGTGGTCTAGTGGATCTGGAGGAACAAGCAACTGATGAATTTTGCTTTCAATGTCCTCAATTGTTTTTTCATTACGTTCGATTTCATCTTGGAGCATTTTAATCAGCTCTTCATCTTGAGTTTCTTCTTTAAGCATTTCCTTATTGTCGGCTTGATCTTGCTGAAGCTTTAGGAATTTCTCCCAAAGCTCTTTAAGGTCCGACAAATAGGCATGTTCTTGAGAAAGCTTCTTGAATTCCTTTTGATCCGAAATAATTTGAGGATCGCTTAGCTTTTGCTCAACTTGAGCCAAGCCAGAAATGAGCTGAGTCACACGCTGTTTCATACTTTAATGAGCAGAGAAAGTAAATTTACTTTTCTTCTTTGTCAGTTGATTCTTTTTTCTGGGCTGGTTTTGCATAACGTTTGCGGAATTTATCCACACGGCCTTCAGTATCAATAAACTGATTACTTCCTGTGTAGAATGGATGTGAATCTGAAGATACAGAAACACGGCAAACAGGATACTCTTTTCCTTCATAAGTCTCAGTTTCTTTAGTCTGTAGAGTCGATCGACATAAGAATTTTGCATTTGTTGAAGAATCAATAAACAACACTTCCTGATATTCTGGATGAGTGTCTTTTTTCATTTGGAGGCTCCTAGTTATTTAATTAATGCGAGTATTTTAACTAATCTTGCCAATTCTAACTAGTTAAATTTTTATCCTTGGGCGTAAAAATTTCAAAAAAGTATTACTATCAAGTCTTTTTTTTGCAAAAAATCTTTATTTTTTATTCCTATTTTAATAGAAATTTTATTAAAAAAAGTGTAATATAGGATCAACAAACCGAGTGAAAACATGGCTTATACACAATCATTTTTAAATTCCAGATCGCCTACGCCTAAACTAATCAAATATTTAGTAATAGCAGCATTAGTTGCAGGCTGTTTAGCTGGTTTTTTCCATTCTATGCTTGGGATTAAGCTGGGCATCTCGTTTGTTCAACTCTTTAGCTTGTCTATAACAAAAATTTTAAAAGGATTTATCTGGCAACCCTTTACTTTCTTGTTCATGCCACACCTAGAAGGAACCTTAAGCTTTTATTTCTTATTTAGCCTATGCTTTGACTTGTATTTACTTTGGTTTGTTGGTTGCAAAGTGCACCGCTACTTCGGGCCTAAAACAACCCTTAAGCTTTTCTTTATCCCTCCAGCAATTGGCTGTATTTTAGCATCACTCTTGGGACTTATTATGCACGTCTCTACGCCGCTATTTGGCTTAAGCTTTGCGATGATTCCCCTTATTACGGCCTTTGCATTTAGCACAGCAAACAGTCAAGTCAACTTTATGCCTATGCAAGCCTTACAAACCCGCTGGATGGGACTTGGGCTTGTTATTCTTTATTTATTACAAGATCTAGCAAACCTCAATTTTATATCTTTTATTGCGCATATCTTAGTAGCCGCAATAACTTACTTTTATCTTCTCTATTTTCATACGTTGCGCTCTCCATTCTCTTTTACTCAGAAATTGGATGATTTCATCCTATCTAAAAAGAGAAAGCCAACATCATCTAAAATCATTTATTTATATGATGAAGAAATTAGAAAAGAAAAGGCAATGGATAAAACTTTTGATAAGATCAAAAACAATGAAAAGTTAAGTGTTTTAGATAAGTTTAAACTTCGAAGGTATCGCCGTAAAAGTCGAGAAAGCTCAAAAAACTAAAGGTTTTTGCCCAACAACTCGACTCTATCTTTTAGCCAGGCAAGCATAGCCATTTCAGTTGTTTGAAGCCCCTCTAAAACCCCCTCTTCATACCGAAAAAGTGGGTTGCTTTCAAGTTCAGGATAATCATTAGGTTGAAGAACATCTTCTTCGGTCAGACGAGGAACAATTTCCCTACCCATTTTTAAGAGTTTCTTTTTCTGCCCAACAATAAGTTCAGACAGTAGATCTTTAATTTCATCTTCCATAGAGTTATTTTTCTCGCCTCATTTGAAAAAACCGTCTCATTAAATCAGCACAATAAGGCTCAAGCACCCCTGATACAACCTCTACTTGATGTGTTGGGTGTTTTTCTTTGAAAACGTTAATCCAGCTACCTGCGGCCCCATGTCTTATATCTGGAGCACCGTATACTAGCCTTTTTATACGAGCTAAGAACATTGCTCCTGCGCACATACAACAAGGCTCTAGTGTGCAATACAACGTAGAATCTTGCAGTCTCCAATCCTCATAATAACTTGTTCCTGCAGTTAAGCAGATCATCTCAGCGTGAGCTGTTGCATCTTTAAGAAGCTCCATTTGATTATAGCCTTTAGCTATAACTTCGCCATTATGCACTAAAACGGCTCCAATAGGGACTTCTCCTTCAGAAAAAGCCTTCTCTGCAAGTTTGAGAGCTTCTTTCATAAAGTGTTCATCGTCATTTTGAGGCTTAATTTGATGGAGTATCGATTCTTCTGTATTCATGTCAAAAATTCTATCCTAGGAAGGATTAAAAAGCCAAAAATTTAGTCTTGTTGAGCTCAAGCCACTCAAAACCTTTATAAACGGGTAAATATATTAACATCAGCAAGAGGTGAATAAAGATTTCTGCAGAAACTATATGAATGCCTAGAACATGCCCCTCTTGAACTGTTTTCATTAAGAAATTGCCCATTATTTAGGACCGCGCAAGGTTTATTTGCTGTTTTGGGGTGTTTTTGGATAGTTTTATTCAAAATCTTCATATTCCTGATGTTTTTGATCCTAAATGAATATTTAGAGCTAAAACGGCACACCTGAGCAAAAGACCTCTATTTTTCCTTTTTACGGCCTTAATCTTTCCCCTTGAGTCGGCATATAGGTATTTCTCCTTATATATGACTAATTCCCCTGCAAGTCCCTCTAAAGCGCCAAGGCCAAAATCACCCTCTTTTTAGAGATCTTGAGCGTTGTAATGCCCTCCAAATTCTCCTTCTATAAGGCTCTGGTAAGGAGTCACTTGAAAAAGCCTCTCAGCGACCACTAAATAACATGCAGTAATAAGCCCCAAGATCAACCAAAAAAGCTCTACATTTACCAAGTTTTTTAAAAAATTTTACACCAAAACTCTTTAAAAACGATTCCCATCTAATATCAAACTATTTAATTGACAATTAAATTTTAATATATTAAGATATTATTAAGACGAAGTTAATAAACTAATAATAACAATTAATAGAACATTAGGAGATCCTAAATATGGGAACAACAGCAAGCATTTTAACTAAAGATATGACGACCCAAGCAATTTTACACACTCAACGTGATAAAGTGGTTAAAAATCCACTTGGAATCGGAAAGGAACTAAAAATAATATGCGGAAATTGCAAAGTAATGACTGCTGAGGCATTTCCAAAAATAACTCAAATTTTCACAGAAATTAAAGAGAAATATAGCACAGGTTCCGGCGAAAGTGCACATTTAGGTAGCCTAGCTTTAGATGCTGTTATTGAAAAAGGTTTCAGAGTAGTGGGATCAAGCCAAGAATCTAGATACAAGCTATTGATGGATAAAATACAGGCAACTATTAAAGGCCTGCCTGTTGTAGAAACTAAAGCAATTGATTTAGAGCATTCATTTTCAACTGCAGAATTTGCAAAAGGAGTGCATGAGCATCTAGAGTCGCTTCAATTTGGACCCAAGGATAGCGAGCATAACATATCTCTACACAACGCCGAAGAGAGACTCAGTATCCTTAAAGACTATATTACGGATCAAATGAGTGTTGCAAGCATGACTGGACTAGATATTGGTAAAATGTTTTCAGTAATGTCAGGTCAAGTTCAAGTAGACGAAACAGGAGCTACCATCGAGTCACCTTTCAAACGCTTATTAAAAGAGCAGTCTCTTCTTGAAGACATTATAAGGTTCAAAAACACAGGTGATGTAAAACACTTTGCTAAAATTATGGACAAAGCGGGAGCTAACCCTGTTATTTTAGATTCTATAATTAAAGAAAAGCCTGAACATGTTCCTGTTATTATTGGGCACTATGATGAAAAAGCTTGGGACAAGACTGACCTTATGTTAATTATTGCTCGAGACTATCAATTTTCAGATTCTGAGGCTTCGATTGAAACAGGTTATCAATCGGAAGAAATTCATTCAGGCAGCGAAGCTGAAGAAGTTTGGACTGACTACGAAACCGATACTGAAGCCTCTTAGTAAATAGTAGACCTAGAAACTTCAGTAATAAGCAGGCAAACTAATTAAAAGGCTAGAGCTTTCTCTAGCCTTCCTAGAAATCAAAAAAAAGCGACCTTTGGCAGGGACAACAGATGGATAAAGAAAAAAAATACACAAAATACATCACACTTGGTTGGTGGCTAAGCTTTGCTCTTTTTATTGGACAAGTTGTCATAATCAGCATGTTCAATTTAGCAGCAACACCGATTGTAAGTATGATTATTTTTGCAAGCTTTGTCATTTTAAGTTTTTCAACAAACTATGACAAAGAGTATGTGTTTTCGCCTTATCGAGGCATTAGTAAATTATTTAAAAAGAAAAAAAATTAAAAGGTTAGAATGGCAACTATAACAGGTACTCGAGAGTGGACAGGAGCAGAAGTAGTAGGTAATACAACATCTATCACTGATATTACTGGGGGTGTAGATCCTATAAGATCACTAGGCAAGCAAGGCATTGCATTGCAAGACAAATCATTTAAGCTAAAAACTCAATTAGCTCAATTAGCTCGTCTACATGAGACTGTTGAAAAGATTGAGCGAGTATTAAATAAAACCCTCCTAGATCAAATTTCTATGGCTATCCCACAGGTAGTCGAAGAAGGTCGAGATTCTCCATCTCTTCAAGAGCGATTATTTGACCAACATAACCAAGTCCTAGAAGATCAAGTTTTAGCTGAGTTCAAAAAAATTCAATCTATTCATATGTCAAGTGATGATGCTGAACTGCAAGGCTTGATAACACTTTTTTCTAGCGAAGTTACTTTAATTATTAATCAGCTAGAAAATGCTGACTACTATAAAGGCAAAGCAGTTCCTGCAGTTTTTATGCAGCAAATTGAAACTCTCAATGCACGTTTGTTTGGAATAAATGAAGGAAAAAGAGAAGAAGCCGGTCTATTATCTGTTTTAAGAGAAAAAGCGGCATCAGCTGCAGTTTTAAAAGTAAAGATTCAAAAGATTGAAGGTAAAGCTCAAAAAATTATCACTGAAATAAAAAGGCTTATAAGAAATTAATCCTTAATATCTAAAACGTTACAAAAAACCCTATAGATTTATCTATGGGGCTTTTTTTATGCTTCAGTAAATTCAAGCTTTTTGAAAGCCAACTTCCTTTCCATGACAATCACAGCTCCTATGCCTATAATTACCATTGTAAGGGCTAAGCCGGTTTGATAAGAAGTAAGCGCTGGGAATTCTGGGTTTACTCTTTGAAGCGTTAAATGGTAGCGATCTTTTAGAAGGCTTATATTATATGAAACTTTCCAAAAAGGCCATAAGTTAGGAACTGAGCCAATCATAAAACCTACAAGAGCTGCTAGCGTCATTGAAAAATACTTCTTATAAAAGAAAATTAAAACGCGTGAGAAAGTAGCCACACCCACAATAATTCCAAGACCTAAGCTAAGAAGAACCCAAAAAGAAGCGTTGATCACAGAGCCTTTCAACAGCCCAGATGTCCACATTGCAATACTTTCAATGATAATCTCATAGCAACCCATAATTTGCATAATTTGATTGCCGGAAATGCCTGGCAAAATCATGGCGCCAATTGAAAGAGCTCCACAAGCTCCTATTTTCAGGTAAAAGCTTCGATTAGGATTAGTTTCAAGACAGCTTTCAACCTGTAAAAATCTATTATTGTCGTGACTAAAGATCCAAGTATCTGGATCAACAAATTCTTCTTGATAAAGCGCTCTCAAATTAGACCAGTTAACATTTTTAAGCAGTTTATTTTGAGTGTCGTAATTATTTGCTTCATTCAAAACTTTTGCCGGGGCTTCAATATCTATTGGCACATCGTAGAGTGGCTCTGTTGAATAACGGGTGCAAAAGTAAGAAATTGAGAATGCAACTAAAATGCCCAATGTGAGAGACACTATTTTCTTTACATTCCAAACATGAACTTGCTTCATACAAAAATACACTGAACCTATCATAAGTCCCATAAATAATGCGCGAAGCAATCCCTGGTAGATGTTATGATTGAGTAAGTGATAAATGGCGTGTGAACCTAAAGCAAGCATTGTAACCATTCCCAGTGCGACTGCAGTGAGTAAAAACCATGCCACAGTTTTTGGACGTTTAATTGCCGAGGGCCTAAGCGTTCTAAGGCTCTTTAACAAATTAGGATGTAGACCTAATATAAAAGCTACGGTCCCACCAGACACACCGGGTATCAAATCTGCGACCCCCATCATCATGCCCTGAAAATATAAGATGATCCAATTCTTTGCTTTAGTTAACCCCATTATCTAAGTTAAAACTCCCAAGTATTTGGCAAACATCCAGGCAGCACCTATTACTACAGCTCCGACGCCAACCCAAACAAAATTGGGGAACCACTTCATCCCTTGCCCTGGAGTTGGACGCACTTCTAGAGTCCCAAGTCCATAAGCAAACTCATGCTTTAGTCCCTCATTTCTTAAGGGCATTTGCTCTTTTAAAATTCTGTCGCCGTCTAAACCCAAATATTGGGCGTATTGTTTAATAAACCCTTGTGCGTAGACTGGGGAAATTAAATTAAAAACTTCTCCTTCTTCAATTGCCTTTAAAAAGGTCATGCGTATTGAAGTTGCTGTCTCAATTTCCTTTAAAGACAAGTTGCGCTCAGTGCGCCTCTCTTTAAACATTTCACCCATTTTCTTTATAGTATCTAGCATATTGCGCCTCTGTTATTCAATAATTTAATTAATGCAAAATTATTTAGTCTTTTGATAAAATATTCTCATTCTTTAAAACTTCTTGATTGTACTACGATGAAAAATGAAAAAAAAGCAAAAAGTTCATGTTTCGTTACGCAAGTGGATTTGTCTCTAACGAGTAAACTGCAAAACGATTTACAAAGGATGGACTTTGAATTTTCAAAGCCAGCCTACACTATTTTCGGAGCTAAGAAAAAAGGCATTTCTGTTACCCTTTATGAGTCAGGCAAGCTGATGGTACAAGGCAAAGAGATGGGAGAGTTTATTGAATTTTATCTAGAGCCTGAAATTTTAAAGACTTTCACCTTTAGTCATCCAGAAGAATATATGGACACTTCAGCGCATATAGGGTGTGATGAAGCTGGAAAAGGTGATTTTTTTGGTCCTCTATGTATTGCGGGTGTCTATGGGGATAAAACAGTGATTAGAAGACTTCTAGACATGGGTATAAAAGACACCAAAGTTCTTAGTGATAAAAAGACGCTAGATTTTGCAAAAAAGATTAAGGAAGAGTTTGTCCATCACATTATTAAAATTGGCCCTGAGAAATACAATGACTTATATTCTAAATTTAAGAATCTTAATACGCTATTAGCTTGGGGGCATTCAGCAGTAGCAGATCAACTTGTCACAAAAACTTCTTGTAAAAAAGTTCTCATCGATAAATTTGCTTCTGATGCTCTCATCACAAAAGCTGTGCATAAAAAAAACAAAGATATTGAATTGGAACTCAAGACTCACGCTGAATCAGATATGCTCGTTGCAGCTGCAGCTATTTTAGCTAGAGCAACATTCCTCAATAGCCTAAAAACTTTAGGAGAGAGACTCGAAATCGAATTACCAAAAGGAGCTTCTCAAAAAACTAAAGATACAGCTATAAGCATTGTAAGAAAACACGGAACTGCGAGCCTAGACAATGTCTGCAAAAAGCATTTTCAGACCTATGATCAAGTAATAAACGCATGTTAAAAGAACTTTATATCAAAAATGTTATCTTAATTGATTCTGCCCAAGTATCCTTTGGCACAGGCCTGCATATTTTCTCAGGAGAAACTGGAGCGGGGAAAACTGCTATTTTGCACGCATTACGTTTGATACTTGGTGCAAAAGCAGACACTCAGCTCATTCGTAATGGAGAAGAAAAAGCTACAGTTTCAGCACTTTTTGATTTAAAAGACTCCACGTTAATTTTCTCGGTCCTATCTCGCGCAGGAATAGAAGTAGACCCTGAAGGATCTCTCATTATAAAAAGAGAAGTAACTGCAGTTGGTAAAAGCCGCGCCTATATTAACAACCAACCTGCTCAAGTAGGGCTTCTTAAGCAGATTTCTCCCTTTCTAATGGAAGTGGTAGCTCAGCATGCATCTCAAAAGCTTTTAGATCCTGACTATCACAGAGAAATTATAGACACTTTCGGCCAACACAGTCATGTAACTCAAAATGTAATGGAATCCTACTTTCACTTGTCTTCTCTTAAAGCTGAGTACAAAGAGTTGCTTAACAAAGAAGAAAATGAAAAAACTTTAAAAAAGCAATGGAGCGCTGAGCTTGAAGAAATTGAAGCCGCCCAAGTTGAGTCTCTTGAAGAAGACGAATCACTTTTTCAAGACTATGAAAAACTCACTCACACCAAAGAACTCTATGACACTCTTTCAAAAAGCTATGATGTGCTTCAAGAGAGAGACGCAAGTGTACTTGATGCTTTAAAGGCAGAGCTCTTAGCTCTAAATAAAATCAACATCTCAAGTTCTGAATTTAAAAACATACAAATTGAGTTTGAAAGTATAATTGAAAGTTTAAATGAACTTTCTTTTTCAGTTTTACATTTTAGAGACTCTCTCGAAGAAAACCCGGAAAGAATCCATGAAATAGATGAAAGGCTTAAGTTACTTCGCTCACTTTGTAAACGCTATGGACCAACTCTTCAAGATGTAATCAACAAACAAGAAAAGCTCTCCTTTCAACTCAATCAATTTGAAGAAATCACTGAACAAAAAGAGAGCCTTCATAAACAAATTGAAGATGGAGAGCTAAAATTTAGATCGTCTTGTGATGAGCTAACGCGCATGCGCAAACTTGCACAAGGCAAACTACAAAAACAAATTCAAACTCTTTTAAATGAGCTCAATTTACCCAATGCTGAACTCGTCATTGAATTTAATCTTGTAAAACCTTCTGCCACGGGGCAAGAGTCCATTGAATTTTTCCTCAAGGCAAATGTTGGTGAAAATAAAGCTGCTTTAAAAGATCGCGTAAGTGGAGGAGAACTTTCAAGACTCCTACTAGCCTTAAAAGTCATTTTGTCAGATTTAGAAGATGTTCCGACTCTATTTTTTGATGAGGTCGATGCAAACCTTGGAGGAGAAACAGCCCCAAAAATTGGTAAGTTACTCAAGAAGATGAGTCAAAACAAACAAATTGTTGTTATCACTCACCTTCCACAAGTTGCTGCGTATGCTGATCAACATTTCCAAATTCAAAAAGAAGAGGAAGAAAATAGAACTTTTTCACTTATCAAACAACTGAATCAAAAGCAAAAACAAAAAGAAATTGAGCGCATGCTTGGCGGCAAGAGCCTTAGCAAAAAAGCCTCAGAGCTTGCAAGTGATTTACTTCAATCTTCAAAATCATAATTAAGCTTATAGTCAAATGACTCAACGCCATCTGTAAATGATGCGCTATTTGCAGCGTCAATCAAATCCATTGTAACCTTTTCTTTATTAGCCAATTCTTTCACATCTTGACTTAGCCTTTTTTCCCTTTTAAGGATTTTATCCTTTTGAGTTTTACGCTCCCTTATAATCATACAAACCTCCGTTTTCTTTCAAATACCAGAAATTGAGATATAAAGCTAATAGTCACTTAAAGCTCAATTTTTTCTCTATTTTCTTAGCAAATTCCGGATAATTTGAAGTACCACTTCAAATTATCCGAATATCAAGTAAAATGTATAAAAGACAGATAAAAAAAGAATTACTAACTCTTGCTAAAGACGACTACGTAGTAACCGTCACTGGGCCAAGACAGTCAGAGAAAACAACGCTTGTACAAGAGGCTTTTCCAAAAAAGCCATACATCAATTTAGAGTCCATAGGCAGCCGGGAGCTCGCTCTAAGTGCTCCCTGTGTGTTTTTTTGAATCAGATTAAAATACTTTCTTCGACTCTCTTAACTTCTTGTTTTTTAAGATTTGTTTCCTAATAATGGCCGTGGTTTTAACAATAAATTGAAAAAAACATGTCAGACTTATCAGATGATACGATAGAACACTTAGCACGACTTAGCAGAATTTCTGTAACAGAGGCAGACAAAAAGATTCTTTATCAAGACTTAAATCGAATTGTTGACTTCATTGATTTGCTTGAGCAGGTTGACACTGAAGGTGTGGCAACTTGTGACTTTGTGCATAAACATCACAAACATCTTCTTAGAGAAGATAAAGTAAAAGACATGCTCCCGCGAGATGAGTTTCTGAAAAATGCACCCGATCATATGGGCGGCATGGTAAAAGTTCCTCCAATTATCAAAAAAGAATAAGAAAATATGTATCAAAAATCGGCGTATGAATTACATGAGGCATTTGTCCTTGGCGACATTTCGGCTGTAGAAATATGTGAATCCTTTCTCAAACGAATTGAAAAGCTCGATGGCAAAGTCGGCGCTTTCTTACAAGTGCTCTCAGAGAGCGCCCTTGAAAAAGCTCGAGAACTCGACTTGAAGCGCAAGCACGGGAAACCCCTTGGGAAACTTGCAGGAGTGCCTGTTGCTATCAAAGATAACATTCATATTAAAGGCGAGCCTACAACATGCGCATCTCGCATGCTTGCAAATTATAATGCTCATTTTGATGCTACTGCCGTGCGACTTTTGAAAGAAGAAGATGCCATTATTATTGGGAAAACAAATTTAGATGAGTTTGCAATGGGCGGCTCAACAGAGCACTCAGCCTTTTTGGCAACGCATAACCCTTGGAATTTGAAATGCACAGCAGGAGGCTCCTCAGGAGGCTCTTCAGCAGCTGTGTCTGCTCGCTTTTGCCCTTTATCCTTAGGATCTGATACGGGTGGATCAGTAAGGCAACCTGCAGCTTACTGCGGAATTTTAGGATACAAACCTACATATGGCCGCATCTCAAGGTATGGACTGGTAGCTTTTGGATCATCACTCGACCAAATAGGAATATTTGCTCAAAACTCTAAAGATCTAGCCCTAAGCGCTGAAGTTTTAGGAGTGCACTGCAAGCATGATGCTACATCAGCAGATCATCCCAAAGAAAACTTTGCTAACCACTTTAGAGATGACTTCAAAGGTTTAAAAATAGGCATTCCCTATACTTTCCTTGAAGATCTTCCAGATGAGTCTAGAAAATCTTTTGAAAGCTCAGTGGAGATCCTAAAAAAAAGCGGTGCTGAAATCGTTGAAGTCGATTTAACAATCTTAAAATATTCAATAGCCACTTACTATATCCTTGCTACTGCAGAAGCTTCTACAAATTTAGCTCGATTTGATGGCATACGATACGGCAATCGTGACCCTCATGCAGTTACACTAGATGAAGTTTATGACCTGACACGCGAATTTGGGTTTGGGTTTGAAGTTAAACGAAGAATCTTGTTAGGGACATATGTTCTGTCAGCTGGACACTCTACCTCCTACTATAAAAAGGCTCAGAAAGTAAGAACTAAAATCATAGAGAGCTTTGAAAAAGCATTTGAAAGCTGTGACCTCATCACACTACCTACAACCCCAACGCCTGCTTTTGAACTAGGGTCTGTCCAAGATCCAGTTTCTATGTATCTAATGGATCTTTATACAACTACAGCAAACCTTTCAGGACTCCCGGCTGTAAGTGTTCCATCAGACGTCAGCAAAGGCAACAAACCTATTGGAATACAATTTATAGCTCCGAGCATGCAGGACGCTTTCTTAATAGGCTGTGCACATGCTTTTGAAAAAGCATGTCCTGTAAATGAACAATTACCTGAAATTGCAAAGGAGAATGTATGAACAACAGCGAATGGGAAACAGTAGTTGGAATAGAAGTTCACGCTCAGCTAAATACAGTTTCTAAACTTTTCAGTTCAGCTCCAAATAGTTTTGGCGATGAGCCAAATACAAACATTTCGGTGGTTTGCACAGGCCAACCAGGGACTTTACCTGTTTTAAATAAAGAGGCTGTTAAAAAAGCTGTTCTATGGGGACATGCAGTAAATGCAGAAGTTGCCCTCTATTCAAAGTTTGATCGCAAATCATACTTTTATCCTGATGCCCCAAGAAACTTCCAAATCACACAATTTGATAAACCTATAGTTAAGGGAGGAAAAGTCACTTGTGAGATTGATGGAAAAGAAAAAACTCTAGAACTAGATCACACTCATTTAGAAGATGATGCTGGAAACTGTCGCCACTTTAGCAATTTTGGAGGAGTTGATTATAATAGAGCTGGAGTTCCTCTTATAGAAATTGTCACCAAACCACTTGTCGGAACAACCCCCAAAGAAGTCGCAACTTTTGCTAGTATGATAAGAGCCATCTTACAGTATCTTGATATCTGTGATTGTAACATGGAAGAAGGCTCCCTTCGCATGGACTGCAATGTATCTGTTAAAAAGAAAACAGAGAAAGAATTTCGCACGAAAGTTGAAATTAAAAATATGAACTCTTTTAGCAACATGCAGCTTGCAATCGAACAAGAGGTCAATCGACAAACTAAAATATATATGTCAAACCCAGAGGCTGACCCAAAAAGTCTTATTATGCAATCCACCTATCGATGGGATCCTGAGGCTAAAATGATTCGTCTTATGCGTTTAAAAGAACATGCAGATGACTACAGATACTTCCCTGAACCTGATCTACCGCCATTGCTATTGACACAAGAATATATTGATGCTCTACAGCAAGAAATGCCCGAGCTTCCTTTTGAACGAAAAAAACGCTACATGGAGCATATTAAAATTGCTGAAGATATAACAAATATTTTGATCAACGATAAAAAATTATCTGACTACTTTGAAAGAGCCTTAAAGGTTTGCTCAAATGCGCGTTCTCTTAGCAACTGGATTGTTGTTGAATTTTTAGGTCGTTTTAAAGATTCAGGAGTAAACCTTCCTGACTCAGAAATTGAAGCTGAAAATATTGGTCGACTCGTAAATATGATCGATAAAAAAATTATCAATGGAAAGATTGCAAAGAAAGTGGCTGATGATATGGTTTCAATGAGTGGCAAAGACTGCGAAGAGATTGTTTCAGAAAACCCCGACTACCAACCCGTCAATGATGAATCAGAAATTGAAGCGTTAGTGGATCAAGTTCTTGCTCAAAATCAGCAATCTATTACCGATTATAAGAATGGTAAAGAAAAAGCTTTTGGATTTCTTGTAGGCCAAGTGATGAAACTCTCACGCGGCAAGGCTTCCCCCGAGTTGGTTAACAAACTCCTAAAGAAGAAACTATAGTCTTGGATGAAAGTTTTCAAAAGCATTTTTCAAATGCTTTTGACTAACTTGAGTGTAGCGATCAGTCGTGGCAATATTAGCATGTCCAAGCATCTCTTGAATAACTCTTAAATCTGCCCCATTTTCTAGTAAATGTGTTGCAAATGAGTGACGCAGAGTGTGCGGTGAAAGGTTTTGCGTAATGCCAGCTCTTTGAGCATAAAATTTTATTCTCTTCCAGACTAACACCCGATCAATAGGCTTTTTTCTTTGAGTTAAAAATAGGTATGGCGATTCTCCATCCTGCCTAAAATTACACAAATAGTGATCTACAGCTTCAACAGCTTTATTTCCAATTGGAACAATACGTTCTTTTCCCCCTTTACCTTTAACTCTAACAAAATGATCATCAACATCGTTAATTTTTAAGCTGCAAATCTCAGAAACACGCAAGCCGCTGCCATATAAAACCTCCATAATAGCTTTATCGCGCGATTCAGTTTCCATGGAAATGTCAGGTGCATTAAGTAATTTCTCAACTTGAGGCGAGCTTAAAACCTTTGGAACTACTTGCCAAATTTTTGGGCTACTTAAGTAGTGAGTGAGATTTGTCTCTATATGACCTTCTCTTTTTAAAAACTTAAAGAAGACTTTTAAAGCCATAAGCATGCGGCTAACGCTTGATGTAGCATATCCTTTTTCTTGGCACTGCTGTAAGAATAATAAAAAATGATTCTGCTCAACCTCTTTGAGGTTTTTAACTTTGTGCTCTGTTAAAAATTGAACAAAACGCTCTATATCATATCTGTAAGCTTGCTGAGTGTTTACCGACAAGCCTTTTTCAGAGGTGATATATAGAAAAAAATCTTCAACTTGAGATAACATATAATTTATGAGTAAACCTTCTATTTGTGGCCTCTTAGAGACGCCTTATAATTTTTTCATTGATCATCTTGCGCCTCTTTGCTCGTTTTTAAACATCCCAATTTTAACTTCCTGGCCCCAAACAATTTTCTTGTATAGGCGTTATTACCCTAATGTAGAGATCAAAGTTAAAAACTGGAGTGTACGCTATTTATTAGAAAATTACACCTCTGTTTTATATAGCTTTGTACCCGAACCTTCTTTTAGAGATGTTATTAAAGAACAAAGAGCAAAAAATCCAGATGATGAAATTTGGAAAAAAGATCTTAAACTTATCCATCATTTTCATGGTTGCTCGGATAAAGGATACCACTCAAACTGGATAAAACCTGATGGCCACATTAAAGATGTCGACTTACTTTTAATCTATGGTGAGCGCTTTAAAAATCTTTTAGAAGATAAAGATCTTTTACACCTACCTAATGAGTATCAGTTTGTGGGAAACTATAGGTATACCTACTACAAAAAACACAAAGAATATTTAGACAACCTTGTTCAAAAAGAGGTTTTCTCTCAATTTGAGAAAAAACAAAAAACGATTCTTTATGCCCCGACTTGGGCAGATCATGAAAAATCATCTTCCTTTTTAGATATTTATAAAACCTTGTTTGAAACACTTCCTGATGACTTTAACCTTATTGTTAAACTCCATCCAAACATGACTTTAAAAACCCCTATTTATGATCCCTCCCCTATTTTAAAGATCATAGAAAACTACAAAGATAAATTAAACGTATTGATTCTACCCTTCTACCCTGTTGTTTACCCATTGATTAATTTTTGCGACATTTATTTGGGAGATCACTCATCTGTTGGATATGATGTACTTGCCTTTAACAAACCGATGTTTTTTCTCAATGTGAATAAAAGAAAGGCTAATGATAAAGGCGCTCTACTTTTTAAATGTGGCACAGTCATTGAAAAAGAAGAGTTCTCATGCTTATACAAAATAATTGTTGAGAACCTACCACTAGACACTAAACTTTTTCAAACATCTAGAGAGCAGCTTTACAAAGATGCCTTTGGAGAAAATGAAGCAGCAGCATCAATTAATCTTTAAGCCTATTTTTGAGAAAATCACATACATTTACAACTTAACTTCATTTCTTTTCATTGAAATTATTACCCGTTTTATCTAGGTGATACTTAAACATTAATTTTCTAGACTTTCATTTAACTTCTTTCAATCCAGCAGAGCTACTCACCTCAATAGTTTTTTTAAAGGTTTTAGCCTCTCAACTTTCTTTCCAGCAAGGAATCTGATAGAGCACCATTCTTTCTGTAAATTCAATTTACTAGTTTGAGATAGGCCCTCAAAGCTAGCTCATTGAAGCCTTTTCAAAAGGCTAATTTGGTTGCATTGTATTGCTTCTTTTTGTGAACATACATCTGTAAAAAATTTTTAAGCATCTATTTTTAGAGAAAATCGCTTAGATTTTTTTTAGATATTTATAATATTTTTTAAATTAAAAGGAGTTAAAAATGAGTGGCCTAACCCCAACAACAGCTGAACCTTGGTTAAATCTTTCACTTAGTTTGGACGATGTCCAGCACTAAACCACCTTAAATTTTAACCAAAAAGTTAGGGTTACAGACAAAGATAGCCTTGTTTGCCAAGCACTTGAGACTACAGACGAAGGTAGCACTGTTTACAGAGCAATGGAAAAAGTTCCAGAAGTATTTGCAAGATCTATCAGAGAAGATGCGAGTGTTCTCACAACAGATAGTCTTAAATTTGAAAAAGGAACACGTAACTTTGATAATTTAGTTGTGCAACCGTACACTCTAAATCCTTTAGAAGGCAGCCTTTATATTGGCGCAGAAAGAGATTTAGAAGCTGATAGGTTTCGATTTACAATGAACCCTTTCCCGAATACTGGTGGCGACCTTAAAATTCATGGAACAGAAACTGACAGAACCTACACAGTTATTTTTAGTAACAAAGATTCGTCTAAGACCCTTCACCAAGGAACTCTAAAAGCTCTTTAAGCAGCAAGACTACATTCAGCATCAATACATTTTCGTTTGGCAATATCTAAAGCAGTTTTGTCCATTTCATTTTTTAAAGTTAGGTGCTGCTTATATTTTAAAAGTAGTTTAAATGCTTTAATTGAGCTTTGCTCGACAGCAACCATTATTGGGGACCGATCATTTTGATTTTGGCAATTAACATCTGCACCATTGACTTTTAGACATATTTGATATTTTTGAACAAGCACTCTTTCAAAAAAGGTCTATACAGCTAAGCCTTATTTCTAGAGACAATCCTAAGAAAATTATGAATTATGCGCTAATGCGCTCAGGCCTCAGTAACAACTCAAATTTTTGAAACTTTGTCGTCAATTTTAGCGCTGCTAATTCTGCTTACTAATAGAGAATTTGAAGTTTTCAAGCTGCGTTAGGTTTCCAAAACTTTCTGGCAGACTTTTGAGTTTATTCCAAAAAATGTACAATTTTTTAAGTTGCACCAGGTTTCCAAAATTTTCAGGTAGATCTTGGAGTTCATTACAAGAAATGCTCAATTCTTTAAGTTGAGCCAAGTTTCCAAAATTTTCTGGTAAAATTTGTAGCTTATTCCACTCAAGATGGAGCTCTGTAAGTTGCGTTAAGTTTCCAAAACTTTCTGGTAAAATTTGTAGCTTATTCCAATCAAGATGAAGCTCTTTAAGTTGCGCCAAGTTTCCAAAATTTTCTGGTAAACTCTTGAGGTAATTACTTTTAAGATTCAACACTGTTAGTTGGGCCAAGTTTCCAAAACTTTCAGGTAAAATTTGTAGCTTATTCCTTCTAAGATTGAGCTCTTTAAGTTGCGTCAAGTTTCCAAAACTTTCTGGTAAGATTTGGAGATTGGTCCATTTAAGATCGAGCTTTTTAAGTTGGGCCAAGTTTCCAAAACTTTCTGGCAAACTCTTGAGGGAGTAGTTACAATTAAGGTTCAGCTCTGTGAGTTGAGCTAAGTTTCCAAAACTTTCTGGTAAACTCCTGAGGTCATTACTATTAAGATTCAACACTGTGAGTTGGGCCAAGTTTCCAAAACTTTCTGGTAAGCTTTTAAGTTTATTGTCAGAGAGATTGAGCTCTTTAAGTTGCGTTAATTCTCCAAGGCATTGAGGCAGGGAAGTTAACCGCAGCCTTTTAAGGTTTAGAGATTTTGAATTTGATTTATAGGCATTCAAAATAAGATTACATGCTTTTAATCTATATTCATATTCAGGTTCATCTGAATTTATTTGATTTGCCCAAATCTCTAAGTTTTGTTTCATAAGTGTATCTAAAACAGCTCTAACAAGTTCTTCAACTCTATTATCAAGAGTTCCATCTGCTGCGTTATTTTTTATAGTTAATAGAATGAAATCCTTACTGTCACTTTTTATATGAACGGCATCACTCATTACTTGAGAAAAACTATTAGATGCAATATCTGTTAAAAAAGAGTCAGGAGCTTCTTGCTTAATCACAAAGCCTAAGTTAGTAGCTTTTGCTTTCTCTCGCTCATAACCAAAATTTAAATTAATGTTGAAATTTTGACATTCTTGAATAGATACTATAGACATTCCTGAATCCTATTTAATAAATTAAAAGCATACGAAACTCTAATAGCTGATCCACTATTTGATTTAAAGGATTATGTGAAGTCGGGCACATTATAACAAAAACGACATATTGAATATAATATATATGAA
>JAJACU010000025.1 GCA_022601345.1 Chlamydiota bacterium
CGATCTGGTCTAAGTGTTAGTAATCAAATGGTTAGAGAAAAAGAAGCTTATCTCTTTTATCAAAACCCTGTAGAAGATTTTAGCTCATTTCTCTCATCTGAAAAGAAAAATATTCTAGTTGTTATTGGGGGATCTTGGAACTCAAAAATCTACCCAAAAGAGACGCTTAAAGAGGTTGTAGATCACCTCCAACAAAACTCACTTATTTTATGGAGTAGCCCCGAAGAATATGAGCGGGCTAAATGGATTGCCTCACAGTCTACACATGCAAGGGTGCTCCCAAAAATGAGCCTTAACGATGTGAAGGCATTAATTGCTCAGTGTGACGTGGTTTTAGGCAATGATACTGGGCCGTGCCATATGGCCTGGGCTCTGAATAAACCTTCAGTTACAATTTTAGGGTGTACATCCATTACACGTATTCCTGTAAATTCCAAAAATTTGGCTGTGACATCAAATACTTGCGTTAACCCGTCTAGAATCGATAAAAATGACCTATCGATTCAAGATATAGTTCCATCTGATATTGTGGAAAGTGTAAACCGATTACTCTGAATTTTCTTCAATCCAACCCCCTCCAAAGACATAGTCCTCATGATAGAAAACAGCTGCCTGGCCAGGGGTAATAGCACTTTGTGGCTCATCTAAAATAACTTTTGCACGTTGATCATCAAGAGCAATGACTGTTCCCGGAACCTCTTTAGATCTAGCTCTTATTTTAATGAGTAGTGAGTAGGGTTTATTTTTTTTGGGTTCGGTGTAAACCCAAGTAGGCCTTTTGATGTAGAACTCTTGACTTAGTGTAGACTTGATGTCTCCTAAAGTGATCTCATTTTTATGGGTATCTATTGCTGTAACATAGAGGGGGCGTCCGAATGCAACTCCTAGCCCTTTTCTTTGTCCAATTGTAGCACTATGTACACCTGCATGTTCTCCAAGTTTAGTGCCATCTGTGTGTTTAATAGCTCCTTTACTTGGGATTCGTTCAGGGAAATGCTTCTTTAAAAATGCAACATAGTCATTATTAGGAATAAAGCAAATATCTTGGCTCTCGGGTTTGTTTGCTGTAACAAGTTTTTCCCCTTTTGCCATTTCTCTAATTTGTGGTTTTGTAAATCCACCTAGAGGAAAAAGAGTGTTTGATAGTTGCTCTTGGGTCATAGAAAACAGAAAATATGATTGGTCTTTAGCTAAATCAACTCCTTTTCTCAGTAGCCAGCGGTCTCTTGTTTGATCGTGCTCAATGCGAGCATAGTGCCCTGTGCAGACTTTTTCTGCGCCTATTGCAATAGCTTTCTTATATAGGGCATCGAATTTCATGCGCTCGTTGCATAAAATGCAGGGGCTTGGAGTTTTCCCATTGAAATATTCATTTGCAAAAACTTCAATAACGTCTTTCCAAAACTCTTTTTGAAAGTTAATCGCATAGAAGGGAAATCCAATTTTTTCAGCGACAAGTCTTGCATCTTGAACAGATTCAGATCCACAGCAGCTCTTAGGAGTATTTTTTTCTTTTGGAGTCCATAGCCTCATGGTCATGCCCACACAATCATAGCCGGCTTCTTTCATTAATGTGCCGCAGACTGAGGAGTCAACTCCTCCAGACATAGCAATTACAACTTTAGTTTTTTTCTTGGTTTTTAGGCTGCTGTTCATTTCAAAAATCTAGGTTAATGTATTTTTCTACTAGGTGTATGGCACGTTCAACTTTGTCAGTATCTTCATTTAGAATTTTTGAAGTGTGCATACTAATCATCTGCATAGCTTCGTAGTGCTCTCGATTTGTGTATAGAGCAGGGATATTTGTTCGCTTTAATTTTTTTAATATAGACTTATCTGGAAGTGTTTTTCCAGTTAGGATAAGGCCCACTTCAAATGCTTTGTCTTTTTGCTTATCGTGACGGTCAATTAACGCTTTAATGACGTCTACTCTTGCACTGGATGTGATTACTAATTGGTTATTTGGGATATCTTTTTTAGAAATTTTGGCGGAGGTCGCTACAAAGTGCACTTTTTCAAAATGATGATAGCGGTAAGTGAAACCAGATAAAAGTTCCGTTTTAAAAAGATTTTCATAATCGTTCATTGAAGAAGTACTGAGAAAATGATCATATGGAATGCAGCCTAGAAGGGGGATGTCTAAGTGAGATAAAGCCTTTTGGATATACTCTTCAACCATGGATCTCTTTTCTTCAATAACACGATTTAAAATTACGCCCTTAATTTTTACGCCGTAGTTTTGAAGCATATTAATGTTAAGTGCAAGTTCATCAAATGCCTTGCCAATTCCACCTGTTGAAATAATGATGACTTCTAAATCTAGAATTTTAGCAACTCTTGCATTATTTAGGTTTGTGATAGACCCAACACCAATGTGGCCAGTTCCTTCAACAATTGTAAATTGATTACCTTCTGCTACATTTTTATAGGCGTTGATAATTTTCTCTTCAAAATCGATGTCATTAAATTTTCCATCCAAGAAATCACGGGTAAACCCACGTGGGAAGATAATAGGACTCATATCTTCATACCTATCTTGGAGATCAAAATGCTTTTTAAATAAGATGACATCTTTATCAACAGCTATGCCAGTCTCTGTCGTGACGTGGCGTTGCCCCACGGGTTTAATAAAACCCGTCTTATTATACTTTTTTTTCAGCAGTGCAATGAGGCCTAAGCAAACTGTTGTTTTGCCCACATTTTGCCCCGTTGCTCCTATGAAGATACCATTTTTAGTCATTGTTCTAAGGAGTGTCTTAAAGTAGGGTTCATTATACGAAAGAATAAGAAAAAACCCGAGAGAAATTATTTAAATAGCTTAAAGTTAGTTTTTGATTTTACTTAAAAATAAAAAAAATAGTGATACTTGAGCCTGAGCTTAAACAAAAAAAACCTCGCACTACAATTAGCGGTGCGAGGATTTAAAAAGGTTTTAAACTTTTTTATTGAGGGCAGCTTCTTCTAAGCATCTCAAATCTAATACTACTAGAAGATCTTTCAGAGATTTGTCTGCTTGCAAGTAAACTTTGTAACTTTGAGCAGCTATTTGGGTCAAAAGCTTCTTGAATAGCTGAGAGCAAATTCATCGATAGATTGCCTGTAGCCGTAAGTAGTATCCCTGCATTGTTTAACATGCTTTTAAGGCCAGTATATGCCTTTTGCCCACCTACTGCTGCAACGTCTTTACCGGCTTTCTTTGCAGCGCTTACTCTAGCCTTAATACCTTCAATTGAAGGTAAAAAGCTTGGTGTCTTTTCACTGAAAATATCTGTTTTTGCTTCTAAAGGTCGTGTGTCTACAAAAGTAGCTGTGTGAAAACTTTTTGCAAGATTAAGAGCTATCGGTGTTTCAGTGTGCTCTACCGTATGTAGGTTTAGGTTTAGTTCCTTAAATATTTCAGCTGATGCTACAGCAGATATAGCATTTTTTAATGCAGCATTTATATCAACTGTAAGTGTGGTTGAAAAAGTACTTAAATCAACAGAAGGGTATGCTGCTGCCGTGGGATTAGCTGTTGGATGAGCTATTAGAGCTGTGGGTGAGCTAGGCCCTGTCAAGAGACTTGTGTTAATAGCAACAAAGGCTGAAGCTGCAGTTGCAAGTGTGGCTTGAACAGTTCTATTTCCTAAAAAAGCCATGACTCTATTTTGGGTAGCGGTGGGCTTTGGAAGTGTTAGTTCTTTTGAAGGTATTGTTAAAGATAACTCTTGAATAATTGGCATGGTTTACTCCTTTGCTTGACTTTGTTTATAAAGTCATGTTTTTATTTTATTTGTAATAATAATTATATCAAAACAAGTATTATTTATTTACTAATTCATAATCAACTCTATTAGAGCAAGATAGAGTTTTTGTTAAAGAGATTCTTTATAGAATCTTTATGGAAAATATTATAAACATTAGGTCTTTAGAGTTTTACAAAGAGATTTAAATAAAAAAAACCTCTTGTGAAGATTGCTCTTTACAAGAGGTTTTGAGTCTACTTCTTGGGTAGAACTAGGAAATTTTTTCAAGAGCAGTGCTGATTTTAGCCAAAGCGTCATTGGCTGAATCAGTTTCTCTTAAGCTTAGGGCTCCACTATTTACTTTGTCTGTGAAGTAGTTTTGCTCAACTAAAAGACCTTCTTTTAGAGACGCCCATGAAATCATTCCTATAAGCCCAGGAGCTCTTGAAGATGGTTCTAAAAAACCTAAAAGGTAATCTACTTTATCCATATGTTGTCCAAATTCTGATGAAACAGGTTTTGGAGATGCATTAATTGAACCATTATTAAAATTTTCTTGAATTGATGTCATAAAAATATCCTCTTTATGGTTTAGTAAAGAGGGTAATATAAAATTTAGATATTAAGATTAAATAAAGATATTCCTGCAAAGCTTCTAGCTTTAGACCCATAAAGCTTTCACTATTCCTTTAATGGTCTTTGACGGTGTTAAATATTTTTTTTGAAGCGTAAAAAAGAAGCGATGCGCCTAACAAAGCAGGCAAAGCAAAAGGAGCAATAAAAAAACCGAGAGTATTTACAGTGACCTTTTCAGCAGTTTTAAGAAGCCTTTTTGTTGAGTGGTGAAAGATGTATCTTATCCCTGAGAGTTCGGCAATTTCCTTTTTTTCTTGAATAAATGGAATTAATGAAAGTATGTCGCACTGATGACTAACTCCTTTGAGAAAATGAGCTTGGCTATGGGCGAAATCATTTTTGTCGTAACAATCCCCACCTCTTATATTAATATGGGAAAATGTGACGGATTGAGTAAATTCAGCATCTTTTTGAGCATCGTGGAAAAAGTCTAATATAGCTTGGTAATCACCAGGTTGTATTTGGGAGGCCTTCAAGAGAAGAGGATGAACTGAATCTTTTTCAAAATTAACTTCTCGAAGGTTTCCTTCAGCTAGGAGAATTCGTTCAAAAGAGCTGCCGTTGCTCGAAAGATAAACATTTACATTGCTATACATACCTAAACCTCTATATTTAAAAAATATAATAAGGTTTAAGTGTTAAGAATAGATAAAGGCTCTAAAGGTCACAATTGCTGTAATCGTTCAGCAGCTTTTAGAATGTTTTCCCTAGATCCAAAAGAGCTAAATCGGATGAATCCTTCACCATTTGATCCAAACCCAGACCCAGGCACTGTGACTAAATGTGCTTTTTCCAAAAGTAAATTAAAATAATCCCAAGAGCTTTGATCTCCCATATAAGTCCAGATATATGGGGCATTGATATTTCCAAAGGTTTGGAACTTTTGATCAATAGCCTTTTTTAAAATACGTGCATTTTCTAAGTAAAATTGAATAATCTTTTGTATCTCAGATTGCCCCTCAGGCCCCATACAAGCAAGTCCTCCATATTGAGCAATATTGGATGCTCCATTAAAGACTGTTGATAAAAAACGAATCCATAGTTTTTTTACAGATAGTCCGTCTTCAAATTTTAGTTTGCTTGGAATAATGCTCCAGCCTAAGCGCACGCCTGTAAAACCTGCAAGCTTTGAAAATGAACCCACTTCAATAGCAACTTCATCGGCACCCTCTATTTCATAGATGGATTTTGGAAGGTCTGAATCTTGAATATAAAAAGCATAGGCTGAATCATAAATGATAATAGACCGGTTTTTTCTAGCGTAATCGACAAGTTCTTCTAACTGTTTTTTTGAAGCTACGGCTCCAGTAGGATTATGAGGGGAGCAAAAGTAAATGAGATCTACATTTGAAAGTTTACTCAGGTGGGGAAAAAAGTTATTTTTGGGTGTGCAAGCTAGAAGAGTCAAGTCGTTGTAGGCTTCTTTTGTTTGGCAAAAGTCTCCTGTTTGTCCTGCAAGAACACTTCCATCTACATACACAGGATAAGCTGGATCTTGCATCGCTACTTTAACATCTTGGCCAAAAAACATCTGAAGGCGACCAATATCACATTTAGCTCCATCGTTGATAAACATATCGTCTGAGTTGATGTGCTTGGGGTAATATTGTTGAGTGATTTTTTGTCGAAGTTCAAGCAGGCCTTGCTCTGGGCCATACCCTTCATAGCCTTCTTTTGAGGCCAGTCGCAGTGCTGCATCATGCATTGCAGTTGTAATGGGAGAGGGGATAGGTTCTGTTGTGTCGCCAATGCTTAAACTAATGAGTTTTGCTTGGGGATTTTTTTCTAGAAAATTATTTTTTCGTTTCGTGACCTCAGGAAATAGGTAACTAGACTGGAGCTTTGTGATATTGAGGTTGTGTTTCACCATGGATTAATGCCGTGTTATTAATAATATTTTGCAGAGTAAGTTTATTTTCTTTGTCCATTTCAACTAAGGGAAGACGAAGCTCGCCTGCACTTTTTCCACAATAATTCATGGCTGCTTTTATGGGCGAAGGATTTGTTTCAAGGTTTAAAGCTTGAAGAAAAGGAAATAAAATCTTGTGGTACTTTTGAGCATCAATAAAATTGTGCTCGAGCATAATTGAAAGCCAGTTATAGATTGTTCTAGGGATAAGGTTACTAGCAACAGAAATTAAGCCACAGGCGCCAAGTGCTATGTAGGCCAAAGCGTTAAAGTCATCGCCGCTGTAAATTAGAAAATCGTTTCTCTCTGAGGCTACAGAGAATGCTAATTGTTGAATATAACCCAAGTCTCCAGAGGCATCTTTGATTCCGATAATATTAGGTATTTTCATAAGACTTTTTAGAGTCTCAATTTCAATATTTTGTCCAGTTCTTCCTGGGTGATTGTAGAGAATAATAGGGATAGAGGTGTTCTCTGAAATTTTTAAAAAGTGCTTGTATATTCCACGTTGAGTGGGTTTATTGTAGTAAGGAGTAATAATTAACGCACTTGACGCGTTGTAGTGTTGCGCCATAAGTGTATTTTCTATTGCTTGATTTGTATTGTTAGAGCTAGTTCCAACCATGACTTCTTGATCAGGGGAAACAGCATTGAATAGACATTTGAGAAGAGCCTCTTTCTCATCCATTGAAAGAGCGGGAGTCTCCCCTGTACTTCCTAATACGAGCAGTCCTTTAATTTTTGCGCTAATTTGATCTTGAAGATTTTCAGAAAATCCATCTAGGTCAAGCCCATGTTCTTTGAACGGAGTTATCAAAGCTGTAAATAGTGAGGTCGGCATAAATTATGTTCTCCTTTGAGCAAGTTCTTTTATCATATGATCGAAATTGAAAACACCAGTTTTCCCCTGCAGCCAAAGGGCCGCTTTTAGAGCGCCAATTGCAAAGCTTTTTCTGTCTTTGCAGTGATGAGAAAGGGAGATTTTATCGTAGAGAGCATCTATATCCACAGAATGATCTCCAATAACTTCTCCACGGCGTTTGCTAGAGATATAGAGTTCATTATCTTGGAGGGTGTTACTGTCAAAAGAGATTGTTTTTTTGCGTGAAACTTTTTTTAAGATGGAGCTAGCTAAGTGAAGAGCTGTTCCTGATGGGGAATCTTTCTTGTGTTTATGGTGAGTTTCATCACAGGAAATTTCAAACTCATTGAAAGGCTCAATTAGCTCTGCTGCAAACTCCACAATTTTGCTAAAGAGGTAGACGCCTATTGAGAAGTTAGGAGCATGAAAGACACCAATTTGATTTAGAGATGCAAGCTTTTCGAGCTCATTACGCGGAGACTGCCAGCCCGTTGTGCCCACCACAATATTTTTTTTAAAAGCAGATAGAGTTTGGATATTTTTTAATGCGCAATTTGGGGAAGAAAATTCAACACATACGTCAGCTGATTCTACAGATTTACGAGTAATATTTTGGTGAGAGGCTTTGGAGTGGTGGGGGTCAATGATAGAAACAACTTCAAGGTCAAATGATGGAGCTAGGGTATCTATCATTTGACCCATTTTTCCATATCCGATTAATGCAATTTTCATTGAAATTCGCGCGTTTGAATAAATTTAAGCTATCATACTCAGTAAACTCAAAAATAGTCAAAGACTGTTCTTTTTTTTGGCAGAGAGCATTAAAAAGAGGGGGAATTCTTTTCTAGCAAAATTTTCAGATTTAGCAGCTTTGCCATAGCTTTTTTTGTTTGAGCAAATTTCTAACATGTCATCGAGGTAGAATCCTGCTTGCTTGAGGTATTTGATATATTCTGATAGAGGTCTATGAAAGCTTAAAGTTGTTGGAGACTTATCTCCTTTTGAAGGGTGAGTTTGTAGTGAAGATCGAAATGAGCTAAAATACCTATCAAGTCTGCGGTATTGTCCTTTATGATCCTCTAGAAAGCCCCACGAAGAGTGCTTTGGAATGCGAAAGCAAGGGTGGTTGAGAACAATCACCAGTTGAGCTTCTTTTTCTAAGACCTTTGAAGCTGCCTTAATAGCTAAATCGGCTCGGGCTATATTTTGAAGAGACAGAACAAAAACTGCATGGGTAAAAGTCTCTTTTGTTGTAATTGGGGACGTAACATCGTGAACCTTGTATTGGTGGTTTGTGTTTGAGTTCATTTTTTTTGCATGAGCAATCAATGATTTTGAAGAGTCCAGACCATAATAGTTGACTTTAGGGTCAACTGCTCGTGCTAAAAATCCCTGGCCACAACCAAGGTCTAATAAGGCATCATTTTTTTTGAGTTTTAAAAGTGGTAAGAGGTTAGGCAGCACAAGCTCGCGGTGGTTATAACCGCCTTCTTCTTTCATATGCACGTTATACCACTTACTCGATTTTTCCCAGCTTGTATCTTTGCCCATCTTTATGCAACTCCTCAATTGAGAAACATTATAACAAAAACAGGTTTTTGTTTCTCTTAAAACATAAGTGTCAAAAAATATATTGAAAAAAAACTACTGTAGAGCTAGAAGCGGAGTATATGTATTACAACGTAGTGCATCGATTTTCTCTGGTGAGAAGATGTATTTTAACTATATTAAGGAGACATTATGAAAAAACTAGCCATTGTACTTACGTCGGCTATACTTGCGTTTTCAGCTGTAGGTTGTCAGTCTTGGGGAACTTCTAGTAACTGTAGCACTAAATGCTGTTGCTGCTGTAAAAAAAGTAACAAGTGTTGCAAAATGAAGCGCAGATGCGGTCGAGCAAAATGTAACAGCTGCTGCAAAAGAGGCCGATAGGGTCTAATTACAGCGCTTAAATATTAAAAACCTCTAAATATGATCTGTTTAGGGGTTTTTTTATTAAACTATTTGTGATACAGTAATTTTTTAAATTAGAGGTTTGAATGGATCTTGATACAGCTCGCATTTTTAAAATAATTGATCAACTTTTGGGGCAACGAGGATGTCCTTGGAGTAAAAAACAAAACGCTGAGACCCTTTGTCAGTATATCATTGAAGAGAGCTATGAAGTTATAGATGCAATTAGTTTAAAAGATTCTGAGAAAGTTCAAGAAGAGCTTGGTGACGTATTATTTGCTGTTCTTTTTTCTATAGCTGTAGCTTGCAAAAGTTTTGATATTGAGCCCGAGGCCATTGTAGAAGAAGTCTCTAAGAAAATTGTTAGAAGACATCCACATGTTTTTGATAATCCACATCCGATTACTCTTGAAGAACTCAGATCTCAGTGGGAGAGGATTAAAGCTCAAGAAAGAAAAGAGAAGGGGAGCCTGGAGAAAGAAGATCTCTTCTCTTGCATTGCACATTCATTGCCAGTTGTTGTCAGAGCAATGAAATTAGTTGAATTAGGCGTTAGTCGAGGCTTTCATTATAAACCTGATGAATCCAGCATTGAGGGGCGGTTTATGAAGCTTATTATTGATGGGCTAAGCCAATATGAAAATGTCGAGAGAACTTTTGAAGCGGGTCTAGCAGATTATAAAAAGCAATTTGAAGAGTTTCTTAAGCAAGAAGAATCTGACGCTGTTTCCTAAGGTTACTTTTTATAATAAAGACTTTATCCAGTGTTTTGTTAGCCTATCTCAAACTATCATCTAAATGTAACTATAGGCCGTTACTTCTTTCCCATCTCAGGTAATTTCAATAGTTCTGTCGAGTGAGTACAATATGAACTTATTTCAGGAACAAAAAAACCGGAGATTATCTTATAACATAAATGACATCCCTTAAGGCTGCTACCTTCCGGTCCTGACCTGATTCGAGAGCACCCAATATACAAGGTCCCCGGCTAAAGAACGTTTGATTATAGTTGATCTAAAGTTTATTCTGCAAGTAGTGCAGGAATAAACTTAGGTATTTTAGAGATATACAAATTATCAATGACAAAATTAGGTTATTTTGCTACTAATGTCACACAATAAAACATCCAATGAGGCTTTTATGAAAAAAATAATTTTAATATGCATGATGTTTGCTGGGCTGAATTTGTTTGCTCAAGATAAAGTTGTTTCAATCCCTAATCAGTCTGAATTTGATAAATATTGGAAACTTGTTGAAGAAGACATACATACAGAGGAAGCCTTTCAAGAGTGGATTCCTATTAGCGAGAGTGATGAATTATGGACTAAATCTTTTGGAATTCAGCGCTATCAGTTGAAAGAAAACTATGATTTAGAGCACTTTTACAATTTTTTTATAGAAACTCTTTCAAAAGGCTTTGACGAAAGTAAAACCATATTAAATCATGAAGTCCTTTCAAAAGACGACAATCATTTAACCTTTAGCTGGTGGAATAATGATGCTCAATCAGAAATTGGAAGAGAGTGGGTGCACCTTTTAAAAGAAGACTCAAACAGAATCCTTTTTGTAAGATTTGCTACAAAGAGCTCTGAAATTAATCATGAAGACGATATTTGGAGAGAGTGCATTGCAAATGCAGAGTTTTCGGATATATCTGATTTCTTAGATTAAAAAAGACTGCTCTTTCTTCAGAAAATCTTCAAGGCTTTGGTCTTTTTCAGGATAGGAGTAGATGGGGTTGTTTACAAATAGACGAAACCAAATTTCTAATACTAGAATAGACCAAACTCTTTCAAATTGATGCGTCTTCCAGTTTTTTTCATCCAATAGCTTTTGTAAGTTTTTTCCATCAATGATGTTTGACTCGACCAAAACACCTTTTGTAAGCATTTGGAAGATACTTCTAAGTTTAGGGTGGTTCATCCAATTTGATAAAAACCAAGGGCTGCGACTGGGAAATCCAGTAAGATCTTCTGCCTTAAACTCATTTTGTAGAATCATGTGAAGTGGTAGGGCTTCTTTCTTTCCTTTAAATTTCATTGTTTCGGGTACTGAGAACAAAAATTCCATAACATTTTTATCAAAATATGGAGAGTAGAAGTTTACCCCTTGAGAGGCAAAAATTTTTTCATATTGAACAAGCAAGCAATTTGAGAGAGAAGTTTCAGCGTCAAAAAATAAATAATCTTCAACCTTAAAATCTTGATACAAAATAAATTTAAGGTATTGATAGGACTGTTGTAAAAATAAACTAATGTCAAATAAGCCGTGTAGAGAAGGAGCTATTTTTTTTAGGCTTCTAGGGGTAAAAAGAGCTTGTTGTTTGATGTACTCAAGTGCCCAAAAATCTGTTTGAAAAAACCTAAGAGATTTTAGAGATGCTTTTTTACTGAATTTAGAGAGAAGTGGAATGGCTCCTTTTAAAAATAGAGGCTTAGATAAGTATAAGAGCCAAAGGTAAACGGGTTCATATGCAATATTTCCTTGCCCAATTCTACTGCCTAAAAATTCATAACTTCCTAACCCAGAAAAAATGCTGCATGAATTTTTTTTTGCTAGGTTTGCTACTTGCCATATCGCCATTGCGTTGGGGTCAGCTACGGGTTCATCAAGGTGCCAAATGACATGTTGAAGGTTATCTAATATTTCTTCAGGTTTGATTTGGTGAGAGTTGTGCTTAAAACCAAAATACTTAGCATCTCTCTCTGCATGATCATTGCTTGTGTTGCCTTCAAAACCTGTAGAGAAACTTAAAATATCGTCTGAAGAATTTCTTTTAAGGAAATGGGCCAAGGCTGTGGATCCAATATCATCAGAGAGTAAGCAGCCCGTTTTTTTATTGGAGCTAAGCCTCTGTTTGACGGCCTTGTCCATAAGGCTTTGAAGCTCTTCATTGACTTCTTCTTGGTTGCGTGATGTTTCTTTTGATTCAAAAGATTTAAAAGACCAATATTTGTTAATATCTATATTTTGATTTTGATCAACTTCTAAATAATATCCTGGAAGTAATCGATTTACGTTACATATAGGCGTTTTGTCCTGTGGAAAATACCCAATGAAAAAGTATGATGCAATAGCATTTAAATTTGGAGATTGAGGAACTAGGGTTGATGCGAGTATTCCTTTTAGCTGACATGAAAAAAGAAAACCATTTTCAAACTTTCCCCAAAAAAGGCTTTTGGATCCTAAGCGGTCCCTTGCAAGAATAATTTTTTTTTGTTTTTGATCGAAAATCAAAATGATAAAAGGTCCATTAAAAAACTTAAAACATTTGGGTCCCCAAGTTTGAAAAGCAGTGATTATGAGGTCTTGCATTTTGTCACTTCCAATAACCTGACCACTTTCTAAGAGCTTTTGTTTAATTTCATCTAAATTTAAGATTTCTCCATCTATAGCAATATGGAGTGTCTTAGTTACATTTGAAAAAAAATGACCCGGAGAAACTCCTACAAAGATGTTTTCTTGTTGTAGGTGTGGTTTTTTCTCGTAAGGGTGAGGTTGATGCATCGTTGAGAGCATACGATCGAGCTCTAAATTGAGATCTGCTTTTTTATCAGAGATGATTCCAGCTATTTTTTCCATTTGGCTCAAAGGTAGAGTTTCTTGTTGATTTGAATTCACTTTTTTCTCAAACTCCTGTCATTATTCTAAAAACGCTTTTGGGTCAATTTAATTTTCATGAATGACTTACCTCAGCAAGTTCCTCTTGTGTTAACCCCTGCCTACAAAGACTATGTGTGGGGAGGAAATAAAATAGCTTCAACTTTTAATAGAGAAGTTGACTGTGATGTTTGTGCTGAATCTTGGGAAGCTTCAGATCGACATGAAGGGCAAAGCTGCATTCAAAATGGAGCCTTTAAAGGTGCTTTTCTAAAAGACCTTATAGAAAACTATCCATCGCTTTTTGGATCACAAGTAAGCTCTCCATTTCCTTTGTTAATAAAACTCATTGATGCCAATCAACACCTAAGCATACAAGTTCATCCAAATGAGGCCAAAGCTCACCTCTATCAAGGGGAGCCTAAATCTGAGATGTGGTACATTATTGATGCAGAACCCAATAGTAAAATCTATCTGGGGCTGAAGAAAAATGTGCCTTTAGATATTCTAAAAAAAGCAATTGCTGAAGATTCTTTGGAATCTTATATGAATGCAATTAAAGTGAAGAAAGGGGAGACTTACTATATTCCAGCTGGGATGTTGCATGCAATTGGCAGTGGATGCTTAATCTACGAAGTGCAGCAAAATTCAAATACCACTTATCGGCTTTATGATTGGGGCAGAAAAGATAGTGCTGGGAAGTCTAGGCCTCTACATATTGAAAAAGCTCTTAATGTGATGCTAGAGGACCAAGTTTACCTGCAGAAACTAACATCTGCTATTAAAGTAGAGAGCAAGAATGTTATTTACACAGAGCTTGTAGATTGCCCCTTTTTTACATTCAATAAAATTGAACTGCACTTAACCTTTAATCTTAAAACGAGTGATGTTTTTCGAGTCTACTTTGTGCTTGAAGGGCAAGTTCAGATTCGCTCTGAAAGCTCTTTTATCGAGCTTAGAGAAGGTCAATCATTTTTAGTACCCGCAAATTTATCTGATGTTGAACTCATCTCGTTATCTGAAAATGCAGTAATACTTGAAACAATCCCCAATAAACGCTAGCAAATAATGAAAGCCTTTTGCTATCTTCTCACAAAAAAGAGAATCAATCGTTTTGGAGGATTTTGTGTCTAAAAAGAGCAAATTTATAACAGCAATGGTTTTGGCCTTTTCTTTGGTAGGATGTGCTAGATCAAATGTTGCCATGCAGAGCTTTAAGTATCATGAGAACGCTAAGAGAAAACCTGTAGTGGCCATGTTGCCTGTTGTTTGTAAAGTCGACAATTATTTACCTTGGAATCTTTCTGAAGAATTTACATCTGAAATTCAACGACGCCTAATCAACCATTCAGTAGTTTACTTAAACTCTGTAGATATGCCTGAAAATCTTCGCAAAAAACTAGAGCACGAAGACTCTATAAGACTGTGTAAAAATGATTTCAAAGAGCTTTCGGCTCAAAATGATTTCGTTGTGCTTTTGGAACTTCTTGACCACTCAGAGCAGCCTTATCAACATGCTAAAGTGAGTCAAAGTCAAAATGACGGTACAATTGATAGAGTTCTCAACATGAAAATGAGAGTTAAAGTTACAGACCTGCGCTCTGAAACACCCAAAACAGTTCTTCAAGAAATCTTACATGTAAGTCACTTAATTCCTAGAGATGCTATAGGCATTAACTACGAGCGAGTTGTTTGGGGCTCAGATTCTTATCCTGCAACAGCGTATGGCAGAGCTCATGCGAAGTTAGAGAGAGATCTGTCCAAACAAATTGAGAATTATATTGCAATAGCGCATTAAGATGGATTCTATCCTGCAACAATCTTTTGAAGAGCATTTAGGTATTTTCCTGTTTGCTCTTTTTTTATCTGTGTTAGTCTGCTTCATCGCCTGGTATCGCTCATACTTTAAACTTCCAAGTTTTGATTCATCTCGCCTAAAAGTAGAGCTGATACATGTAATAGGTGCTTTTGCAATTTACTTTTTGGTTGCAATGGCAGTTACAATTATTACCTACTTTATTTTATCGAGTACCTCAGCTGAGCACAAAGAACACATGGTTGAGCAAATCAATGCTGTGAGAGCATGGGTGAACTTAGCTGTAATGAGTTTTGTTTTTGTTGTGCTGATAGGATATTTAAGATATCTAAACTCTACAATTGTCAAGACCGTTCTTGGTGAGGACTCATACAAAGGGATCGCTGCTATAATCCAAAACTTTGGCATGGGAATGCTTAGTGTTCTCATTAGCTTTCCTCTTGTAATTGCAGTAGGGCAGCTTGCAAATATTGTTTTGGCTTTAATTCATAAGCAATCCCAACAGCAAGTTGCAGTTAAATTCTTACAATCCACTTTTAATAACCCAGTAGCTTATATTTTCAGTTGTATATTTGTTATTTTAATCATTCCAGCAATAGAAGAAATTTTATTTAGGGGTTTTTTGCAAAACTGGATAGCCAAATATACAGGGCAAATTGGAGCCATTTTTAGCTCAGCACTTATTTTTGCTCTTTTCCACTTCTCTATGAAACAGGGTTGGGGCAACTTAGAAATAATCCCATCTCTCTTTGTATTAGCCTGCTTTTTAGGGTTCATTTACTTTCGACAGAAATCTATTTACGCCTCAATTGGACTTCATGCGACCTATAATGGCATTAATGTTTTATTCATGTCTCTAGCCAGTGGAGGGTCTTCTTGAGAATTGAGGCTGATGCTCTAACTGATCAAGGGAACACAAGAAAAAAAAATGAAGATGCCTATGGCATTTATCGTACAGAGCAATTCTATGTAGTTGCAGATGGAGTAGGGGGACAACAAGCTGGAGAAGTTGCCGCTAAAGAAACTGTAGACCAGCTTTTTTATGGAGTTCATCGCTTATTTAATCTTTTAGCAAATTGCTCTGAAGACGAAGTTCAAAACTTGCTCAAATTGAATGTTGATGAGACTAATCAAGTTGTAATCAATAAAGGGAAAGCACACAGTAAGCTAAAGGGTATGGCTTCAACATTTTGCTTTATTTTTGTCTTTTCTGATATGGCATATTATTCACATTATGGAGACAGCCGCATTTATCTTTATCGTGAAAAAAAACTTAAAGCGCTCACTAAAGACCACACTGTAGCTCAAGAGCTCTTAGAGTCAAAGAGCCCCTCTATTAGCAAAGCTCAAAAAAATACTTTAACAAAAGCTATCGGCCTAACTGGCTCTCAAAAAGCTTCTATAGATCTAATACCCATAAAGAAAGGAGATATTTTTTTTCTTTGTAGCGATGGCATTTTTGAGGGACTTGGAGAGGGGCATTTAGCTCAATATCTGTCTAAAAGCCAATCTTCTAAAGAGACCCTTAAAGAAATTATTTTAGATGCAAGAAATCGTGGAGCAAAGGATAATATAACTGCTATTATCTTAAACGTAACGTAAACTCAAATGGCCTTAGATTCGCGAATATATTTAGACAATAACTCAACGACTGTTTTGGATCCTGAAGTTTTAGATGCAATGCAATTTGATCTTTGCAATGTTCCGCGTAACCCTTCGTGTATCCATTCTTTTGGAAGAGATGCTCGTAATGAGCTGATCCGTGCAAAGCGTGTCATTGCAGATGCTTTTGAAGTCTCGTCAGAGGAGATCTATTTTTCTTCTGGAGCGACAGAATCTAACAATTTTCTCTTGAAAGGATTTTTAAAGAAAATCTTTCCTAAAACAGTGATCACAACAAAACTTGAGCACAGTTCTATTTTCAGAATTGTTGAAGAGTATCAAAAAAATGGCGGAGATGTTTGTTTTTTGCCCGTAGATAAGGTTGGGGCGCCAAAGCTTGACGATTTGAAAAAAGTCATCGGCAAGCAAACAGGTCTTTTAACCTTAATGGCTGTTAATAATGAAACCGGTGTAAAAACTGATTATGAATCTTTTGCTCAGCTCGCAAAAGAGCATAATGTTCCATTTGTTATTGATGGAGTTGCTTTACTTGGCAAAGAGCCCTTTAAAGTGGTTGATGGGATTAGTGCTGTGAGCTTTAGTGGGCATAAGCTACACGCTCCAAAGGGTATTGGAATTACCTATCTCTCTGATGAATTTGATCTAGATCCCCTAATTATCGGAGGTAACCAGCAAAATAGCATGAGAGCTGGAACTCATAATTTATCAGGTATTTTAGGCTTTTCGAAAGCCATTGAATTACTTCAAAGTATTTTACCTCATGAAACGCTCAAAATGCAAAAAATGAGAGATCGCTTTGAAAAGACTCTCCAAGAAAAACTTGAGAATGTTCTTATTAATGGAGAGGGAAATAGAATATGCAATACTTCAAGCATAGCCTTTCTTGGCTGTGATGGAGAAAGCCTATTGATGAGCTTAGACATGCAGGGTGTTGCTGCAAGTCACGGTTCTGCATGTTCTTCTGGATCACTTGCACCTTCACGTATTTTAAGTGCAATGGGCTATCCCAAAGAGCGTGTAGAGTCTTCTATTAGATTTTCAATAAGTAGATTTACAACAGATTCTGAGATCGATAGAGCTATTGCAATTATAGTAGATGTGGTTAAGCAAATGAGAAATCTTTAAGATAAAGTCAGGTGCTTTTTTGTCTCTTCAATAACTTTTGAAGAGTGACCAACCAGTCCAATAAGGTTCATTACAACCATGAGAGCAATAGACACATCGGCTAAAATCCAGACGGTGTGTGTGTAAGAAAAAACTCCCAATGGAAGCATTAATATGTAGATATATTTAAATTTTTTAATTGCTCTATGTGAGAAAAGGTATTCACAAGCTTTTTCTCCACAATAAGCCCATGTGATTATTGTTGTGAAAGCAAACAGCGCAAGTGAAACAATAACTATATACTTTCCAATGACATGTCCAAGGCCTGTTTCAAAGGCCCATGTACACATGTTTGTGCTAAATTCACCCGATGTTTGCCAGGCTCCTGTTACTATTAGGACCAAAGCAGTGATCGTGCAAATTATCATAACTATAAAAGGAGCTATCATGCCCACTACACCTTCTAAAAAAGGGTTTTTGCAACGTGCTCCAGCTTGTAAAATGGGGGCTATTCCGCATCCTGCATCTGTTGCAAATATGCCTCGCTCCATGCCAGTTGAAATAGCTCTAGATAGTCCTAGGCCAACAACTCCTCCAGCTACAGAGTTGAAAGAAACTGAGGATTTAAGAATTAGAGCAAAAGCTCCTAAAACGTGCTCTCGAAATATAAACAAGATTATAAGGGCTGTAAGTAGATAAACGCAGGTCATAACAGGCACCATGGTACTGACGACTCTTGCAAGTCTTTGTATACCTCCAAGTAGTACCGCTCCTACACCAACAACTAAAAATGCTATGACTAATATTGGAGATACGCCCATTTTTGCAAGTGGGAGCATTATAGAGTTAACCTGGACTAAATTACCGACTGTAAAGGCAGCAATAATAGCAAATATTGAGAATAATGTTGCTACTTTTTTGAGCTCAAGTCCTTTTGAAAGGTAGTACATCGGACCGCCCACATATTCACCTGAAGAATTTTTCTCGCGATACTTTAAGCTCAGAAAACAGCCGGCAAATTTAATAATTGCTCCAAGCGATGCCATAAGCCACATCCAGATTAAAGAACCTGGTCCTCCAGTCGCTAGCGCTACAGCCATTCCGGAAATGTTCCCGGTTCCCAAATTTCCAGCTAAAACCGCTGAAAGAGCTTCAAAATTTGAAATTGTGCCTTCTTCTTGTGGATCACTTTTTTTTAATAACTCTTTTATGCCGAGCTTAATTTTTGAGAACTGAATAAACTTTAGACGTGTGCTAAAGTATAGACCTAGAGCAAAGAGCATTGGGAAAACAATATATAACGTAAGGTAGTGATTAAATAACTCTAATATAGTTGTCATGGGTGATATAATAAGATTTGTGTTAAATCGGAAGTTTTTAAAAACAAAGTTGAGATCTATTTTAACAGCTGAGGGGTTTAAATAATAACAATTTATTGCTCAGTTAAAAAATCTGTTATACAAATTATAACAAAATAAAATTTTATTTTGTAGTTGTTGAAGTAAAGCTAAGCGAGTTTAACAGCTGTTTTCATAAAATTAAAACAAAATTTTAATGAAAATTTTTTTTGTATGAGTAATTTGCTTATATTGTGGAGCGAACCCAAACTTTTTTGACATTTCCTAAAGAGACCTCTTCAATGCGCATTTCGTAGGAGCCCACCTTTACAAGTTCTCCTTTCTCCGGTAGATGGCCGAGGGTTTCCTCAACGAGGTCTCCTAAGTTGTGGCAACCCTCTAGTCCAATATCTGCATGAAACTCTTCATTAAAAACTTTAAGTGGCATTTCTGCAGAAAGCGTGCGGTCAACAAGAGCAAATTGTTTAGGTTGAATAATAGGCAAAGGATCTTCAATGCCTTCACCAAAAAGTGCTTTCACAAGGTCATTAAGTGTCAAGACGCCAATAGCTTGTCCTTGATGATCCAGCACAATTGCAGACTTTTGTTGATTGTGTCTAAATTGGTTGAGTATTTCACTTGCTGAGTTATCTTGTACCACAAACCAGGGTTGAGAAATAAACTTTTTAATAGGATCTTCTGAATGGGCTCGGATAATGCTACGAGTGTCTACAATTCCAATGATGTTGTGTCTTTGTTTTTGATAGATAGGCAAAAATGGGTGGTAAGTTTGGTCTAATGCTTCTCTTACTTTACCAACAGGCTGAGCACTCGATGCCATATGCACTTTATGAAGAGGAGTCATCACATTGGAGGCTTGCTTCTTTTTTAAATTGAGAATGTTATTAACCAATTGATTAAATTCAGGGTCTTCTTCAATGGGCCTTATTTCATGACTTTGTTCTTCAACAGCTCGCTGGAGTTCATCACGAGTAATATTCATGAGATGCGTTTCCCCTTTACCTGTGAATAAAAAATTAATTGATTTACTGATCAAACCAATTGTCCAGGTAATTGGAATCATTATTTTAGAGAAAATATAGATAATAGGAATGCCAGACATGATTACATGTCCTGAAAACTTTCTTGCGGCAAAAAGAGGAGTAAGCTCTGCAAATATTAAGACCACTATAACTTGAGAAAGAGGGGCTAAGTCTGGATTGAGTCCCAATGCAAAATAAAGCCTTCTTGAACATTCTGAACCAACTTGCATACAAAAGTTGACCCCAAACAAGGTTGTCCCAAAAAGACGGGGAGGGTTCTGAAGTAAGCTGTAAAGCCACTGAGCGCGTTTTGAGCCTTTGCTGACAAAATACTGCAGCCTTACTTTATTAAAAGAAACAGAGGCCATTTCCATCATAGCAAAGAATGCTTGGACAAGTAAGCAAGACAGGGTAAGGATTAACCAAAAGACAGCTTTATGCATATTATTATTTCTGTTTCCTTATATAAACTCGTCTGATGCGGTTAGGATCAGCCGATAAGATATGAAAAAAGAATCCCTCTTCTTCAATTTTATCTCCCACTTTTGGCAGCGTCTCTATTTTTTCGATGAGCCAGCCGTTAATAGTGACCATATTGCCAGGGCTACTTAGATAGGTTCCAAAAATTTCTTCAAACTCTTTAAGCTCTAATTTTCCGCTGGCTATAATTGCATCACGCCCTGACTGGGTATAGCTGACCTTTTTGTCTCTGTTGTCTGCAATTTCTCCGACAACGGCTTCAATGAGATCTTCTTGAGTAAGCAGACCACTAATTGATCCATATTCATCCACTACAACTGCAATTGATCGATTCACATTGTCTAAGTTTTTCAACAAATTCTTAGCTGGCATTGATTCAGGAACATAGTAGGGTTTGATAAGAAATGGAATGAGCTCTTGAGGGCTTGAAAGTTTTTCTTTTTGCAAGAAGTAGTTGCGTATACTGATAATTCCCTTCATATTTTCCAAATCTCCATCACAGACGGGGAGTCGAGAAACTTCCTGGTCAACCAAGATCTTTTCTAGTTCTTCAAAAGGCTGATTAATATCATAGTAGATTATTTCTTCTCGGGGTCTTTTGAACTCTTTTACCGCTTTGTGGCGAAGGTAAATATATCCTTGCATAAGGGCAGCTTCTCTAGTATTGACAATCCCTTCTTTTTCTCCAGCCTTTAGAGCGTGCCGTAGCTCTTCTTTAGTTATCTTTTTTTCTTTTTTTAAGAAGAAAAAGATCGAGCGAACAAGAAAGCTTGCAAAAATGGTAATCATTGACCTAATTGGGCCCAAAATAAAACGTGAGCCAGCAATAACAGGGGAAATGAAAGAAGCGTAGGCTTTGTTATTTTGCATTGCCAGAGTCTTAGGGATAATTTCTCCAAAAATCAAAGTGATCCCTAGTGGAACTCCGACTGTAAGAAGCCAACTAGACATCGTTCCAAAAATATGAGAGGTTGTGTTTTGAATCAAAATGTTAACAAGAACATTTATCATTAAAATTGTCACTAGAAGCTCATATGGAGACTTTAGCAAGTTTGCAATCAGTCTTTTCCTTGGCTTAGGGTCTTTTACGAATCCTTTAACTTTTAGAGGAGATAGAGAAAACAAAGCTGTCTCAGAGGCTGAAAACATTCCCGAGAGTATAGTGAGGATTACCAGAAGTATTATGGCCATATTCTATTGGGGGTTAACAAAGTAGACCTTAGTCTGCCCATCAGATACAAGTCCTAATTCTTTTTTAAGAATTAACTCAACTGATTTCTGATCTTCTAAACTGTTGATTTGGAAAGATAAATGTTTTTTGTCTCGTTGGAGTCTTTGTTTGCTTTGATGAAGCTCGGTGTAAGTTCTTTTGAGTCTTAAGTATTTATGATTTGCTTGTTTCAGAGCTATGCCAAAGACTAAGATGTTTAAAAGAATGAATGCATAGACCCACCATGAACGCACTAAAAGTTCTCCAAGAACTCTTTTCTTAACTGAATATGAGTTAATGCTATTTAAAGTGGTCATTATAAACCATTTAGTTAATATTAAATCTCCAGGCAAAGGGCATCTTAGTAATGCACTCCCTAGGCTCATTGTCTTTTTTTCTCTGTTAAATGCAAGGAAAAATTCTTATGCAAATATTGGGTACTAAAATTGAGAAATCTGAATATAAAAACAAGGCTTTTTTCAATATTTTTCAAGGAGCTAATGATCAACAAAATAAGAAAGTTTGCATCTATTTAAATTTTTTCTTACACTGCAATTATATCATCAAATTATGGTGGGGTCTCGATAACCCTGTCCTTTTCATTGGAGCTCAAAGTGAAACTTCAAAGTTTGCTTCGAATTTTCCTGAGTCAAAAAAATCAGTTAAAATGTATTTTTGTAGGTCGCTTAGTAAAGTGCTTAAATGAAAGAGGCCACAAAAATTCTTTTATGGCCTTGATTAGACTCTATATATGATGAGTTAGTTGAGCTGGCTCTCTTGGTTTTCCTCTATTGAGGCCTTTGCGTCTGTTTCTTTTGTTTGTTCAATTAGAGAAATACTTCCATCTTCTGTCCGCACTACGCCCAGTTCTTTTTCAACAGCTTTATAAATGTGCCTATCATTCTCTGATGGGTAGTTGTCCAAGAAGCTCTTTAATCTTCTCTGATCATTTTTTTCATAATATTCTATTACTTGTTTTTTTATGTACTCGCGATACTGCTTGTCTTTAACGATCTTATTTTGAAAAAATGCATTTTGCATTGCCTTTTGCGGGTTTACATAGCCGTTAAGAGCAATCTTTGCACTTGAGTCGAATATGGTATGAGCTTCCCCATCAACTTCAACATTAACTCTAAAGGTTGCTCTTTTAGCATCCAGTGCATCAGATGCTCGAAGTGCATATGGATACGGGTAACTGTTAGCATTTTTAAGATGTGGGTCATAGGCTTCCATTACTTTCTTCCACAATCCGTAGTTTGCTGCATCAGAGGCTGCTCCCAAAAGCTCACGAAGAACTTCAGGTTCCAATTGCGAATAAAGGTGCTCAAAATTAGACATAGTTACTTGGCAACCAGCTAATGCTAAAGCCCCAATCCTAGTGGTTTTTGGTAAATTAACCATCTGTCCATTAGGCATTCTGATATCCGTGTTGGTGAGCTTAGTAGATAGGATTTCAATGACTTCAGCGTCAGTTTTGTCGTTTACAATGTTCATAAAGTTTGCGAACTTTGCTCCAAAAATAGTATCTTTTGCTTTTGAAATTTTTGAAAGGAAGAGGTCAACGCACACCGGATTATTGGGCGACCCATCATAAAATACAGGATTAAAACTTGTCCCGGGTTGAGTTTTCTCCAGAAGTTCACTAAATTTTCCTAGCTGAACACCCTGCAGGTAGTTTTGAAATGTAAGCACACCAATAACAGACAAAGCTAGTCCAGCTGCTGCATATATTGTTTTGTTGCTATTTGCATTTGCAACCGATGCTTGAATTGCTTGTGTTGCACTAATGATGTCTTTGTTAACATTAGTCGCATTCTTTGCCGGAGGGGTGTAGCCAAAGACGCTTGGTTCTGCTCTATTTACTCTTGCCATTGCCTGTAAACCTTAAATTTGTGTGTTAAATATAAAAATTTGATTAAATTTAGTCTTACAGGCTTTTTTTTAGCAAATTAAATTTATAATTTTGCTGTAGTTTTTACCATTGGTATAGTAATCCCTGTCTGGTGCATATACTTACCTTTTCTCATTGCATAAGAAATTTCGCAGGGCTCATCGGACTCAAAAAAGAGAACTTGGGCTAGACCTTCATTTGCATAAATTTTAGCTGGTAGAGGGGTTGTATTTGAAATTTCTAGTGTCACATATCCTTCCCATTCAGGTTCAAAGGGGGTTACATTCACAATAATCCCACAACGAGCATATGTAGATTTTCCAAGGCATATGGTCATTACGTTTCTAGGAATACGAAAGTATTCAACGCTGCGAGCAAGTGCAAATGAGTTTGGTGGGACGATGCAAACATCTGTTTTTACGTCTACAAAAGAGTCTCCTCTAAAGTTTTTGGGATCTACCACAGAGTTGTGAACATTTGTAAAAATCTTAAATTCATCTGCAACAGTTAGGTCGTACCCGCAAGAAGAGAGCCCGTACGAAATGATATCATCTGAAACTTGTTGGTCAGTGAAGGGTTCAATCATT
Organism: Chlamydiota bacterium; assembly: GCA_022601345.1. GTDB lineage: Bacteria > Chlamydiota > Chlamydiia > Chlamydiales > JAAZZY01 > JAAZZY01. The sequence goes on from JAJACU010000025.1 coordinate 23,777, forward strand.
TTGTGTTTGCGGGCCATTTCTCTAATCCAGCGGTCAGTCTTGATAGTCATATAAGGTGCTCCATTATTTTTTGATTTTATTTTTCTGCTTTTTATGTTTAATATGAGATTAAATCTCAATAAATAGTTACTTTTTTTAATACCTCATGGAAAATCCTAGTCAGTATATTCACTCCAAGCTCTCTGAGCAAGATTTAACTTACGAAGAACCTTTAAGGCCAAGTAAGCTTGAAGATTTTCAAGGACAAGGACAAATACTAGAGAGGCTTGATGTTTTTATTCAAGCAGCTAAAAAAAGAGAAGAGGTTTTAAGACACGCTCTTTTTTGTGGGCCCCCAGGTCTTGGAAAAACAACTCTTGGAAACATTTTGTCTAAAGAAATGGGGACCAATATTATTGTAACTTCTGGGCCAATACTAGAAAAGCCCAGTGATCTTGCAGGAATTTTAACAAATCTTCAAAAGGGCGACATTCTATTTATTGATGAGATTCACAGGCTAAATAGAGCTATTGAAGAGTATCTTTACCCAGCAATGGAAAACTTCATCCTCGATCTTATTATTGATAGCGGCCCACACGCACGATCAGTACAAGTAAAACTTAATCCTTTCACGCTCGTTGGAGCAACCACGAAGCAGGGACTTATTAGCTCTCCACTACGTTCACGTTTTGGTTTAACTTTTCGACTCGATTATTATAAAGCTGAAGTTTTGCAGCAGATCATTCTTAGATCAGCATCTATTTTGAAAACAAAAATGAGCGCAAATGCTGCTTTGGAAGTTGCAAAGCGATCAAGGGGAACTCCTCGAGTAGCGAACAACTTATTTCGTTGGGTGCGTGACTTTGCTCAAATTAAATCTAACGGTGAAATTTGTGAAAATTTAGTTCATAAGGCTACAAAAATGCTTGCCATAGATGAACTAGGGTTAGACGAGATAGATAAAAAGATATTAATTATTATCATGGATGATTATAACGGTGGTCCTGTAGGATTAAATACTTTGGCAGTAGCACTAGGCGAGGCTGCATCAACACTTGAAGAAGTGTATGAGCCCTTTCTAATTAAGCAAGGATTACTTAAACGCACCTTGCGTGGAAGAGAAGCTACAGCGAAAGCATATAGCCACTTAAATAAAAAAATGTAGGAGAAAAATAGTATGAAATTCAAAGCCCTAATTGGTTTTTGTCTTGCACTTATCTGCTTGGGAGCCTCTTCGATTAATGCTACCCCACAAAAGTACGTTTTAGTTGAACAGCCCAACAGTTTGGGTATGGTCAAAGTTTTGCTTTGCAAAGATGTAGAAGCTGCAAATTTAGAGGTACATGGTGGATATAAAATTTTGGATCCCAAGTCAGGCTCTAAAGTTGCTAAAGGCTCAATCAAAAAACAATATTTGCTTCGCCCAACTTTGGACGGGCTAGTATGGGGAGAAGGCTATCCTGGAGCCTATCAGTTAGCTTTAGTTCCTAATGCACCTGAAGGTTACTTTTTGGTTAATGGGATACAGTATTCAGGCAATCTATACATTTATCAAATTGGTAATACCGTAAGTTTGGTAAATGAAGTGCCTGTTGAAGAATACGTAAAGTCTATGCTAAACCCAAAAGTAAACTCCAAAGTGCCTCACGAAGTTTTAGCATCCATGGCTATAATAGAGAGAACACAAGCATACTATCATGCTTTAAAGAACCAAAATAAATTCTGGCACTTAGATGCAAATGAAATTGGTTATCAAGGACGTGGAGTCTGCAGTCGAGATAATGGTGTTGATAAAGCTGTAGAACTTACACATCATTTAGTTATGAAGTCTAAATCATATGGCATTTTAGATGGCTTTTTTAATGCAACATACACAGCTCATTGTGCAGGTAAAACGGCACCTTTTCACCTTATCAACAGAATGGAAGGACATGCCTCAAAAAAATCTATTGAATCCCCATTAGCATTAGCAGCAAGAAGTCAATCTCACTGGACTCATAAAATACTACTTGATGATCTAGCTGAAAGACTAGGTTGGGATGCTATTACAAGTTACGAAGTGTTCAAAGATGATGAATCTGGAAAAGTTTACGGTATGAGATTTGAGCATAAAGACCAGGCTGTTGATCTCGATTTTGAAAAATTGCAAGCTCTACTGGGAGACTCTAAGCTGAAAAGCACAGACTTTACGGCAATTAACAAAGAAAATGTTCTTGTTTTTGAAGGCTTTGGCGAAGGGAAAGGTGTTGGTGCCTGTCTTTATACTGCGCAAGAAATGGCAGAGCGTGGACATAACGCCGCTGAGATTTTAGAAATGTTTTTTCCAAATACATATATAGCGTATATGGATATCAAAAAATAAGTGGTTTTAAAACCTCCAAGGTAGGCCTTGGGGGTTTTTTTATTAATGATGATAACTCTTCGAGCATTCCAAAAGGATGACACTGATCTTTACTTATAGTGGGCTAAGCAAGATCATGTAAAAAATATCTGGTTTGTTGATGGCTACGAGAAGCCAGAAGCTGTTTATGAAAAACTTCCAGGTAATGGTGCGATTTTCCATATATAATTGAACTGAACCAAAAGCCAATAGGCTACCTCGTATACTGCGATCTTTTCTCTTACAAAACCAAATGCATTAAACCTAATGGCCTTTTTAATAATGAGCCTAAAAGAGTTGCTTGTTTTGATTTTTTATTGGAGAGAAAGACAGTTTTAGGTAAGGGCTATGGCTCAACGGCAGTGAAAATTCTATGTGAAATGCTTTTCGAAAAAGGTTTTAAGCGCATTTTTGTAGATCCATCTTCTGAGAATAAAAGGACTATTAACTTCTGTAAAAATTGTAATTATAAAATTCTTAAAACAGATTTTGATGGTGTGGATTTTGTTACAGTTCTAGTTCTTGATTGTTAATTAAGCTGCGAAAGTATTAAATTTCAGTTTGAAAAACATAATTCAAAATAGATGCTAAATATTTGAATAAAATCTGAAAAATCAAAAATTAATTGCAAAGATAAATGTTTTTATGGTCTAATGCAGCGCTAATTTTGACTTATTTGGAGGATAATAAATGTCACTTGAAAATGCTAAAGAGAATTTGAAAGAGTTTGGCAAGGAGCTTGGACTTGAAGGGCTTGACTTTGACGAGAACAACACATGTATTTTGGGGATTGACGATGATTTTTCAATGCACATGACCTACGAGCCTAACTCAAAAAGGTTGTATATATACTCACCATTACTTGATGGTTTACCTAAAGACACTAAAATTCGCCTTAGGTTGTATGAAAAATTACTTGAAGGTTCAATGCTAGGAGGCCAGATGGCCGGCGGTGGTGTTGGTGTTGCCTCCAAAGAAGAACTTGTTTTACTTCATTGTGTTTTAGACATGGAGCATGCAGCAGCTCAAGCTCTTAGAGCTTTTGCTCCTCTCTATGTAGAAACAGTTGAGAAGTGGAGAAAGTTTGTTAAAGCGATAATGGAAGGGAAAGAGGTCGAGATTCCCAAAGCTAGTGGCCCAGGCATGGGACCAGGAGGAGCACCAGGGGGTGCAGCTCCTGCAGGAGGAAATCAACCTCCTCCAGCATCAGGCGGTGGTGCTCCAGGCGGCGGTTTCATCAAAATATAATTATAGTTTTAAGCCACAGTGAAAACTGTGGCTTTCTTTTTTTCCTAATTCACTTGATTTTTTGTTCTAGCTTTACGCATAGTATCCGAAAATTGAGTTATAAATAAAGTCTTACAACTGCAGGAGGTTCGGATGAACTTTACACAAATTGCAGGTCACCTCGGAGCTGACCCAGAAGAAAGAGTTACACCTAGTGGACAAAAAGTAACATCATTAAGAGTTGCTACGCGATCCAGAAAAGGTGGCCAAGACATCACAATATGGTGGAAGGTCACAATTTGGGGAGATCGTTTTGATAAAATGTTATCCTATTTCAAAAAGGGTAGTTCAATTATAGCTATGGGTGAAATGAATAAACCCGAAGTTTATACAAATAAAGAAGGTCAACCTCAAGTTTCTCTTGAACTTGTTGCATCTGACATTCGTTTTAGTCCGTTTGGACGTTCAGAAAAATCAAACTCTGACGGAGCTCAAGCTGCTGCACCAATGCAACAGCAAGCATCTGCGCCAGCAGGGTCTAATCTATCTGAGGACGAAATTCCTTTCTAATGATGAAGACAAAGTGTATTTTAAAACATACTCAAAGGGATGTTGCGGACGCACTTGTCCTTCCCTTCTATCGTACTGCAAAGTCGCGCCCTGTAGCGGCTTGCTCCATTAAATCTTTAGTGAAGTGGGCACAAGAGCCGATTAAGCATGGAGATTTTGGGGCAGCAGGCGGAGAAGTCTTTATTACTTACCCCACTCGCCAAAAAGAAAAGCGAATGATCCTGCTAGGACTTGGAGATCAAAAGAAAATTTCAACAGAAATTTTAAGAAGGGTGTATGCAAAACTAGCACAATACTGCCATTTGCATAAGATAAAAAAAATTAATCTTATTACTCCCGAACTGTCAAAAGTTTCAGAAGAAAATATTGCTCAAGGGATATCAGAAGGACTCTTCTTGTCTAACTATGTTTTTGAGCATTTAAAGAGCGCTGCATCGAAGAAAACAGTGCTTCTTACCCAATGTTCCTTTATAGGGCTAGATACACAAAAGAATAAATTAATTCGTAAGTGGAAAACTTTGTCAGAAGGGGTTAATTTAGCAAGAGACTTAGTTAATGGGAATGCAGATGATGTCAATGCTGAAGCATTGTCAGCAGCAGCGCACAAACTAGGTAAACAGTTTAAAAAAATTAAAACTGTTGTTTTGGATAAGGAAAGTCTTGAAAAAGAAAATTTAAATTTAATTCTTACTGTAAACCGTGGGGCACATATTGATCCGGCATTGATCGTTCTAAATTATCAAGGGGGATCAAAAAGTGAAAAGCCTACAGCGATACTTGGAAAAGGTATTTCATATGATACGGGTGGGATTCAGTTAAAACCACGCTCGGGTAGAATTAAGAATATGAAGAGTGACATGAGCGGAGCTGCAGCAGTTTTAGGGATACTGTATGCAGCAGCAAAATTAGATCTGCCACTAAATATTGTAGGACTTATTCCTGCATGTGAAAATTCGATCAGTTCAGAAAGTTACAAGCCGGGAGATGTTTATGAAAGCTATCTCGGTAAAACAGTTGAGATCATTAGTACTGACGCAGAAGGGCGCCTTCTTCTAGCAGATGCCTTAGCGTATGCTAAAAATACTTTTAATCCAAAGCGTATGATTGATTTAGCTACCCTTACAGGGGGCGTAATAGCCGCATTAGGAGATCGTTTTACTGGGGTTATGGGTAATAATCCACATCTCGTAAATCAGCTGAAACACGCTGGAGAAAAGAGTGGGGAGAAAGTTTGGGAGTTGCCACTGCATGAAGACTATAAAGAGGCCCTTAAATCAAATATAGCAGACCTTAGAAATTCTTTTGTAGGACCTGGATATCCAAGTGCAATTGTTGCTGGATTGTTTCTTCAAGAGTTTGTTCAATCTACTCCATGGGCACACTTAGATATTGCTGGAACAGCATATCTTTCAAAACCTCAACAATACCACAAAACTAAAGCAACTGGTGTGGGCGTTCGCCTTGTCATTGCCTTTTTAGAAGAGCTTTTAGAGTCTTAAAATCTTTTTGATCAATTATTATTGTAAATAAATAACTAATTATCACTCTGTAATAAACTTTTTTTAATAAAATAGTATTTTTTTCTTGAAAAAACAA
>JAJACU010000026.1 GCA_022601345.1 Chlamydiota bacterium
AAGCTATATAACTAATGTAAAAAAATTGCAATTTCAAAGCCTAAGTTCAATAAAAAAAAATTAAATTATTTTTTTGACTATACTAAAAAAATACCTTGTCACCTTCTAGCAATAAATCTCTTTAAAAGATTTATACAATCTTAATACATATTAGCTATAATATAAGCTGAGTTAGGTGATAAATTTGATTACATGTAATTGAAACTTGAACTAAAGCTTTTGATTATGATACAATGGTTGCAATAACCGATTAGGTTCCATTGTTTAAGCCCTATAGTTTGTCTAAAAAATATATTTAGGAGAATGTCTAAGTCTTATGTCTCTAGATAAAAGTACAAAAGAAGAAATTACTAAAAAGTTCCAACTTCACGAAAAAGATACAGGTTCTGCCGATGTGCAGATCGCTATCCTAACTGAAAGAGTAACTGAAATTACAGAACACTTAAAGATCGCTCCGAAGGACCACGGTTCTCGTTTAGCTCTTTTAAAGTTAGTTGGTCAGCGCAGAAAACTGCTTGATTACCTCAATTCTACAGATACAAAGCGTTACCAAAACCTTATTTCTAGGTTAAAACTAAGAAAATAGTCGTCTTTAGCCTTTTAGTTCTATAATTAAAAGGCTCTCTTTTTTATCATATCTCCAACAAATATCGAAAAGTGAAGAATAAGCTTTAATTTTATCTTATAAAATTTTAGTTTATTACCCTTAAAACATAGAAAATTTCTTTTAGAACTGAAGGATAGAGAATGAAGTTAGATTTAGAATTAGAATCCATGCAAGTTGAAGTCGGTGGAGTTGACCTAATATTTGAAACAGGTACATTAGCGAAACAAGCTGGCGGAAGTGTCGTACTTAAAGCAAAAGATTCGATGATCTTGTCTACTGTCTGTGCTAGCAAAAAAGCCAGTGATGAAGTTGATTTCTTCCCATTAAGGGTAGACTACAGTGAAAAGTTCTCAGGAGCAGGAAAAACTCTAAACGGTTACATCAAAAGAGAAGGTCGCCCCACACAAAGAGAAACTTTAGTTTGTAGACTTATTGACCGACCTATTCGTCCGCTTTTCCCTAAAGGCTACTATAATGATGTTCAAATTATTACGACCCTTCTCTCACACGATACAAGCGTTGCTCCGCATGCTTTAGCATTTTGTGCAACAAGTGCAGCCCTACTTATCTCAGATTTACCTTTCACAAAGCCTGTTGCAGCTGTATCTGTGGGTTACATCAACAACACGTTTATTATTAACCCAACACTAGAACAACAAGAAGAATCCAAGCTTGACCTTCTTCTAGCAGGAACAGCTGATGCGATATTGATGATTGAAGGATACTGTGACTTCTTAACTGAAGAGCAAGTCTTAGAAGCTATTGAGTGCGGACACGCTGCTATTAAAAAAATATGTGCAGCTCTCTTAGACTGGCAGAAAAAAGTGGGTAAAGAAAAAGACTTTAGCACAGTTTCAGCAATTCCTGAAGAAGCTTTCAATGAAATGAACGCTATCTTAAAAGATCGCTTGAAGCCTGCGCTTGCAATCAAAGCAAAAAAAGAAAGAGAACACGAACTATCAGTTTTAAAAGATGAAATTTTCGAAGCTCTCTTTCCAAAAGATCAAGAGAGTAAATACAAATCACGAGATATTGCATTAGGATTTAAAGAGCTTTGCTCTCAGACAATGCGTAATGCAATTATCGAAACCAACTCACGACCTGATGGAAGAAAGACTGACGAAGTTCGTCCTATTAGCATCAAGCAATCAGTTGTACCAAGAGCGCACGGAAGCTCCGTTTTCACACGTGGAGAAACTCAAGCCTTAGCAGTAGCAACTATGGGTGGAGAAGTAATGGCACAGCGCTTCGAAACAATTATCGAAGCTGCAGCACAACGCTTCTACCTCCAGTACCAATTTCCTCCCTTTTCAGTAGGTGAAGTTGGTAGAATGGGTCCAGCGTCGAGAAGAGAGCAAGGACACGGAAAGTTAGCAGAACGTGCTATTATGCCAGTGCTTCCTGAAAAAACTGAGTTCCCTTACGTTATACGTCTTGAATCAACAGTCCTTGAATCCAATGGATCGTCATCAATGGCATCAGTTTGCGGTGGATGTCTAGCGATGATGGATGCCGGGATTCCAATTAAAAGGCCTATTTCAGGAATTGCGATGGGGTTAATTCTTCAAGACAACAACTGCATTATCTTATCCGATATTAGCGGTACAGAAGATGCTCTTGGGGACATGGACTTTAAACTTACAGGTGATGGAGACGCTATTACAGCTTTCCAAATGGACATCAAAGTAGAAGGTATTACTACCGAGATTATGCACAAAGCTTTGATGCAAGCAAAACAAGGGCGTCAAACAATTTTAGAAAAAATGGTTGCTGTGTGTCCTAAGCATCGTGAAAATCTATCTCAATGGGCTCCTAAAATTGAGGTTATGCAAGTTAAGCCAAGCAAAATTGCGTTAGTTATTGGACCGGGAGGAAAACAAATCCGTGCTATTATCGAAGAAACTGGTGTAGATCTAGATATCGATGATGACGGTGTTGTAAGTATTACTGGTGTTGATGACAGCGGCGTTCAAAAAGCAAAGAAAATCATCGAAGACATTGTAGCTGAAGTAGAAATTGGCACAGTTTATGATGGTAAAATTGTTTCAATAGTAAATTTTGGCTTATTCGTCTCACTTGTTGGCGGCAAAGAAGGCCTGTGCCACATTTCTGAAATTTCTCATGAAAGAATTGAGTCTCTTGAAGGAATGTTTAAAGAAGGCCAAGACTTCAAAGTCAAAGTGCTCGATATTAATGATCGTGGGCAAATTAAACTTAGTCACAAAGTCTTAGTTGAGAAGTAACTCATGAAAGATCCCAAGACTTATTACATCAAAACCTACGGCTGTCAAATGAATGAATTAGACACCGAGGTAATGCGCGGACAGCTAGAAAGGCGCGGAATGACTAAAGTTGAAGAAGAAGCTCAAGCTGATTTACTCATCTTCAACACTTGTTCAATCCGCGATCTTGCAGAACGCAAAGTCATGGGTAAACTAGGCCTTTTAGGCCGCAGAAAAAATACTGATCAAATTATAGGCGTGACTGGTTGCATGGCAAATGCTAAAAAGGCAACTTTATTTAGAAAAATCCCCTATATAAACTTTGTTTTAGGAACCAATGATTATCACAAGCTTAACGACGTCTTAGACGATGTTTTAGCAACGGGCCAAAAAGGTTTGGGCATCCAAAATAAGTTTAGTGAAGAGCTTGACTATGCTGGAGCAAAACGAGATGACAAGGTAAAGGCCTACATTTCAATAATTCGTGGTTGTGACAAATACTGCACGTATTGTGTTGTCCCCTACACGAGAGGTCCAGAGGTCTCTAGATCTCCTCAAGATATTATTCATGAGTGCAAGATTTTAGCAGATAAGGGCTACAAAGAAATAACTCTACTTGGTCAAAATGTAAATAGTTATGGAAAGGATAAGCCCGAATGGAACTGTTTATTTCATGACCTGCTATATCAACTAGACAATATTGATGGAATAGAGCGCATTCGTTTTATGACAAGTCACCCAGTAGATATTACTCGAAACTTAATGGAGGCTATCAGAGACCTGCCATCAATGTGTGAGTTTATTCATTTTCCTATACAAGCAGGATCATCAAGAATTCTGAAAAAAATGCACAGGATCTACACTCTAGAACAATACCTTGAAAAAGTAGATCTCTTAAAAAAAATAGTGCCAAATGCAGCCTTAGGAACAGATATTATTGTAGGCTTTCCTACTGAAACTCACGAAGAGTTTATGGAAACTTACAACATCATGAAACAAATTGAATATTCTGTGGCCTTTCTCTATACCTATTCTGAAAGGAAAGGAACACCAGCTACGCGCTTTAAAGATACAATTCCTGATGACGTTAAACAAGAGCGTCTACACATGCTAATGGATCTACAAGAAGGAATCTATAAGAAGCAACGTCAAGCTTTAGTGGGTTCAACAGCCGAAGTACTTATAGAGAAAAGAAGTTCAAAAGACCCAAGATTTTTGAAAGGTAGAACTCGCTGCTGGAAAAACACATTAATCGAAGGCAGTGATTCATTAATTGGAACTTTGCAACAAGTACGAGTCAATGACTTTACAAATCAAACTCTTCTTTGTGAACTACTTCACCAAGAAGCTTCACTAATATCATAGTTTTTTCTTTATTTTAACTCGGTAAAGTTGTTTAAATATCTGTCAATTTTTGACACTTGTTTAAGATGATAAACCCACTTAGTAATATTGTTTCCAATTTAAAAGACTTTTGCATAGAGAAGCCAACGTCTTGCCCAGATTTTGAGAAGCATCTCTTGGCTAATGATGATTTAAAAACTCGTGAACTTATTGATCAACAGCCAGAGTTAGTGAACGCTCCTATTACTAGTGGTTACCTTCCCATAGAAATAGCATTGCTAAAAAAAAATATTCCGTTAGTTCAAAGTTTTCTAACACACGGAGCTTATTTAAATCATAGTGTTGAATCAAGGCCATCACCGCTAGACCAACTAATTTTACAAGACGACGAAGAAAACTTAAATGCTACACTTGGAAATATTCTAAGCCAAATAGTTTCAGTCACCCACGCAAATACAAAAAAAACAACTCCTCTTGCCTTTACAACTAGCCTCGAGCTTGCCTCAACTCAGCTGCTTGAACTTTCTCAAGAGGTCTCTAAATTCCAATCTAGAACTAAGCCTCAGGAGTCATCCCCATTGTTTGAGCTAATAAGTTCAAATCAATATGAAAACCTTCATCAACACCTCTCTCAACTAGAAGATGTGCACGCTCCTAGCATTTTTAATGCCATTTGTTATGCCGTGCACACCCATAACAATATGGCCGTAGAAGTTTTTTATGAAGTTTTTGGTGATGAAATTTTAAAGCTGCAAACTACAGACCTTAAAAATCTCTATCATATTGCAGCTATAGCCGATAACGCACAGCTGATTCATAAACTATCAAGCTGGGGTCTGAAGATAACTTCTAATGCATCCAATGACGAGCTTGGAATTTACTCGCCATTTCATTATGCCATCATGCATCCATCTTTAGACACATTTATAGCTCTTACAAAAACAGAGCTCAAATACCCCAAGTCAGTCCCCCTGGAGTTATTTGAATTTGCCAAACAAACTTCTAAAGCAGCCAAGATAAAGTTCAACCCCACACAATTACTGGTCTTAAAAGCCTATCTAAATAACCCCATTCCAAAAAGCTCTCTTGCAACAAAATTGTATCTTTCATTTGAGCTAATGCTGTGGGCTGCACAAGTTGCAAAGCCTTACCTTGGGATTACAAAAGAACAAGAAAAAGCTTTAGATTTCTGTTCAAATACGTTAACGATTGTACGTATGTTAAGTTTTTTTTCTGTAATTTGCGATGAAGTCAAAGGAACTCTTGCTGAAAAAATTTTGAAAACAGCCGGTATTTTTTTCTACTATGGGTCTGTTTACAGTATTATTAATAACACGCTGCAGCCTGTGATGAGAGCCGCTTACAAGCCTTTTCAAATAGCATCTACAGTGCTGGTAGTAAAAAAAGTCTTTAATGATTTTACTCGATATCAAAAATCTTACTTTTTCAGACCTCTAGCGACATTACAATCTGCAATAAAAGACCAGTTTATAAATGCAATTTTTGTTAAAAATGCGTATACTGATTACAAAGTTTTTTTAGATAAAACAAAAGAAAATAGAGGTTGGGCTTCATATTTTAATGGCATGTATCAATCATCAAAAAAAGCGCCCCTCAATCACAACAAACACTTTGAACTTTTTAGTAGTCCCTCTGGTAAATGCCCTAAACAATTTACTCAAAGCGCCATGTCTTTGAACTCTACTTTTGATCGCATTCCACTAATTAGCGAAGAAACATACCTATGCTGCTTTAAAAATGTTAAAAGATTAAGTTCAGAAAGTTTCTTTAAGAAGTTAACTCGCTACAAAGATCTTAGCCAAACTCTAGTAGACTGTCTCGCGTCTCCCGGATACAGCCTTACTAACAACGAGCTCAAACGAGTTTTTCGTAGACTAAATCTTCGACTATATCCTGATAAATGCGGGCAAGAACAAAGTTCATTGAGCAATAAATTTTGCACCACTTTTACAAAAGATTTCTTCAATGATTTCGTGCAATGGTTTAAGTAAAGCAGCTCATAACTTGCTCAAACTAACAGCTAAAGTTTCAATTTGATTCATCTTTCACTTCAAAGCGTTGTAAACGAGCAGCAAGTTCTAGGGGACACGTAGCCCTAACAACAATATCGTTACCTTCGTACTCATGCTCTAAAACAGTTCCCTGTTGAAGTATTTCGCTATAATATTTGAAATCATTTTGGGGAATTTTGAGTTGAAGAGTTTTTGTTGTTCCTTCCAAAAATTTGGTCATTATTTGAAAAAGTTCTTCAAAGCCTTCTTTTTGCAATGCTGAAACCTGCACTGAGTGTGGCATTGCCATTCGAAGCCTTCCGACACTTGCTCTTTGTGTACACCTATCAATTTTATTAATAACTGTAATGGTTGGTTTTTTATCAGCATGAAGCTCTTTTAGAACTTCTTTTGTTGTCTCTGCCTGTTCCATGGCCATAGGGTTTGAGGCATCTACAACATGCAGAAGAATGTCAGTATAGAGAGATTCCTCAAGAGTGCTTTTAAAAGCTGCAATAAGTGTGTGAGGCAATTTTCTAATAAACCCCACAGTATCAATCAAAAGAATTTTCTGATTGTTAGGCATTGTGAACTGTTTAGTTGAGGTGTCGAGTGTAGCAAAAAGTTTATCCTCAACAAGAATATCTGCTTCAGTCAAGGCTCTAAGTAGAGTTGATTTTCCGGCGTTGGTGTAGCCAATAATTGCAAAAGTAGGCACTGCAGTTTTTAGTCTTTTAGAGCGCTGCGTCATGCGGTGCTTTCTCACAATTTGCAATTGCTTTTCTAGTTTTATAATTTGCTTATCTAAAAGTCGTTTATCAATCTCTAACTGTTTTTCACCCTCTCCCTTACTGTAGCTAGCTCCCCCTCTTTGGCGAGATAAGTGAGTCCACAGTCTTTTTAAACGAGGCCTCTGGTATTTAGCCTGTGCAAGCTGAATTTGTAGTTTGGCTTCCTTTGTTTGCGCGCGTTGGGCAAATACTCCTAGAATAATCTCTGAGCGCTCCATAACTGGACACTTAAACACTTTTTCTAAGTTTCTTTGCTGAGCTGGAGATATTTCATTATCAATAACTATTACATCAAACTCATTAGCGTGAGCATACTCCACAAGCTCCTTAACTTTACCTGAACCCATATATGTTGCTGCATCAACTTTTCTCAAAGGACTTGAAACTTTTTCAGTATTATCAATACCAAAAGTTTGGACAAGCAACCTAAGTTCTTCTAGGTGTTCATTACATACGGGTTTATCTGTACTATGTGTATAAAAACCTACCAGTAGAGCTTTTTCTTTTTTAGATTTTTTTTCTTCTTCCAATTTCTTCCCCGCTAATCAAATTCAATTTCCTGGCCATCATAGCTTAAGTTTGCCCATTCAGGTAGAGATTTATTAGTTTTTTCATGATCAAGCTCATGATCGATATGATTAAAATAAACTTTTTTTGCGCCTACTTGTTCTGCAAACGCTAGCGCTTCATCCAATGAGAAATGAACATGAGAAGGGCTGTGTCGTAGTCCGCTTACAATAAGCGTCTCCACTCCTTTTAAATCTTCAAAAATAGTTTCAGGGTACTGTCGTATATCAGTTATATAAGCTAAAGATCCCATTCTAAGTCCAAGAACAGGCATATCACCTTGATAATAGGTAAGGTATTGAAAGTGGGTGCCATGAAAATCCACTTCCCCTCGTTCATTGGGAAGAGTCATATATTCAAATTTAACGGTTTTGCTATTTGTTTTTTTGGTCTCTAAAAACTGATAAAAATATCTCAGTTTTAACTCTTCATACGATGAAGTTGAGAGCATGCAATGAATAGGTTTTTTTCCAATAAAGTAAAAGATTCTAAGGTCATCTAAACCACCAATATGGTCGTAATGTACGTGAGTGATAATGGTGGCTGTGAGGTGTTTGATCTTATATTTGAGTGCTTGAGCTCGAAAATCTGGGCCAGGATCAATCAAGATATTTTCTGCACCGCACTTCAAAAGAACTGAGGGTCGAAGTCTCTTATTGAAAGGAGAATTTGATGTGCACACAGCGCAATCACATCCAATCAGAGGAACTCCCCCTGAAGAGCCAGTGCCTAGAAATAAAAGCTTCTTTTTCATATACTTATTCTTTTAGCTTAAAACTATAATATTTTTTCAAGTAGATTTCACTAATAAACAAAAACAAATGAAAATTGCTATTGTAGGAGCAGGTCTAGCAGGGCTTGCATTTTCCTGGTATTACAAAAATTTAGATCCTTCTGCTCATCTAATTCTCTTTGATTCAGAGCCACCAAGCTGCAGAACTTCGGCTCTGGCTCATTTGCTCTATCCTTATGTGGGAATTCGATCTAAATTAAACTGGCAAGGACCTCGAGCTCTTCAAAAAAGTACGCATTTGTTAAAAGTGGCCTCTCAATTTTCAGATGCTACGCTGTATAAAAAATTGCCTCTCTTAAAGCTAGCTAGCTCAGAAAAGCAGCTTTTTGATCTCAAAAAATCAGTTGAAGAATTTCCTGAACTTAAGTGGAAAGAAGAAACCTCCTTAAATAAGCCTGGTATTTGGATGGAAGAAGTGATCCAAGTCGATGCTCAAAATTATCTCATTGCGCTAGAACAAGCATGCTTGTCTATTGGCATAGAATTTCAAAACAAATTATTTACTAAACAGATGCAAGATGGTTTTGATAAAATCATCTATTGCAGCGGCCATCAATATTCTGATAGTTTTTCGAAGCCGGCTTTAAGTCAAATGAAGGGCCAAGGAATCATTTTAAGGCGCCCAGCAGGCTTTGATCAAGACTTTTGCCTCATTGCTCACCAGCTACATTTAATTCCCGCTATAAACCCTGAAACCATTTATATTGGAAATACTTTTGAAAGAGACTTTAAGGATTCAAAACCTGAACCTGACAAAGCTATAGAAATCCTGTGGCCAAAACTTATAGAATATTTCCCAAATTTTTCAAAAAGCCTTATTCTAGATGTAAAGGCAGGAGTCAGGCTCAATGCTCCTTCTCGCCTACCCATACTTTCTAAAATTCAACAAAACATGTGGGCCTTTACAGCCCTAGGCTCTAAAGGCATGCTCTACCATGCTTATCTAGGAGAAATTTTAGCTCAAGCAGTAAAAAAGAACTCCACCAAAGAGATTCCCAAAAAGGTACTATATACTAATTTTTAAAATGCAGCTGGCTTGCAGCTTTATTCAAAATCTTTTCCTCAAACTATTTTTAAAGGCGACTAGAAAGCTTTGAAACTTCTCTATGCTTTCTCTAATGTAAGACTCTCTTCTAAGATGTGATCTATTTCAAAAGAAAAATTAAAGAAAAAAATAATTGCCGGCGTTAGAAGTGCGTTAAAAGGCAACATGAGAAAAAACCACTTTAGGCCTACAAGCAAAGGATCAATAGCCGTTAAATAACTTTTTTGAGTTAAGACTGCAGCAGCCATTAAAAATACTAAACCAAAGAAAAGTGGCATGGAAGCAATGACAAAGCCCATAATACTTATAAGTGGATTTTTACTAACTTTATTCCAGATGTTTTTCCAAAAGTTAGTGTCAATATCTCTATCTTGCGAAAGCTGAGGTGTCACAAAGAAAAGCATAACAACATTTAAAAAAACTAAGAATAGAGATGTCAAGATGAGAACAAAAGGAGCAAATGATAAAAAGACTCCTACAAACTCTCCAATACCAGGAATCTCTTTAAGCAAGAAAAAAACACCTAAAATCAACCAACTGAGCAAACAAAGAAGAAGCATTGGCAGTGTGATATAGGAGATTGAAACCAAAGTCTTCATAGAACTTGATGCAATCTGAAGAAAAGAGACTCCAACACCTTCTTGCTGATTGCGATATGCTTTGGTCACTAAAACTCCAAGAGCAAATAAAAGACCCCCAACTATAAAAATAGGAGCAAAGGTTAAACTGAGCGCTGACCACCCTCCAGTATTCATAGATACAATACGCGAGAAGACAACTAAAACACCACAAAGACACATGCTGAAGAAAACCAATAGAGAATTCTTCTTATCAATGTTTTTCCACGCTCTTTGAAATGCTGCTTGAATAACTTCTAGGTTCATGCTTTTCCTTTAAAAAAATATTTGGGTCTATAAATAGGAACCCCCTTTCCTCCGCGAGCAATGTTGCGTTCATATAATATTTGAATACTTATACCCACAACTCTAGACATTCCGAACAATACTGTATAATATTGGGGGTAATTAAAGCCAGCAGCACTTAACAAAGCTCCTGAAATAGCGTCCACATTCGGATAGGGATTCGATATTTTAGGATTTTCTTTAAGCACCTTAGGCCCAGCTTCTCTTAAAAGAAGAGCCATCTTAATCAAAGGATTATTTGAATAGTGTTTTTGAGCAGACTCATAAAAAATCGAAGCTCTTGGATCTTCAACTCTTAGCACTGCATGCCCAAAACCATAAATCAATTCTTTTTTCGAAAGTTTCTCTCTAAGTAAATTTGCGACATCATCTACAGATGCTTCTTCACCTAGCTTCTCTAATATTTCTTGAGTAAACTCTAAGCAGTCTTGGTTTGCTTTTCCATGCCTGGGCCCCTCAAGTGCACACATGCTCGCTGCTGCTGACCCATAAAGGTCTTCTAAACCTGAAGCTACGGACTTACCAACAAATGCTGAAAGATTGCCCCCTCCGTGGTCATAATGAAGTTTGTTAAATGTTTTAAAAGCTCTCAAAAGATCTTCTTTTGATGAGTCGGGTACACTTAGCATATCTGTAAAATTTTCAATGTAACCTTTTTCAGGATCAGAGGGGTTTAATTTCCAGCCCGCATGATGAGAAATCGAAGCAGCAACAATAAGTGGAATTTTTGCAATTAGATTTAAACAGTCTTCCTGGTAGTTATCTGTTCCTTCAAGCATCCCACAAGTAATAAGCGCACATACAAAAATTTTCATTGGATGTCCATTTTTTGGAAGTGTGCTAATTGTTTTAAGAGTCTCTTTTTCTAAGTGGGCTCTCTTTTGTATATCCGCTTTAAATGCATCTAAGTCTTCTTTACTTGCGCGCTTTCCACTATAGAGCATATGGACCACATCCAAAGGATCGAGATCTACGAGTTTGCTAATAGGTTCATCAATGTAAAAAAGTCCTTTTTGAGGGTCTACAAAAGAAGTCGTGCAATACCCTACTGGATACCCGCGCAAACCTGTTTCTAAATGTTCCTGAGTTACACTAAAAATTGTTTCGCTCATTACGACTCCTTAATCAATTTTTTGACATATTCTCGCTCTTCAATTAACTCTTGCTGAGTTATTGAAAGCTTCTCTTTTAAAAATGCGTCCATCTGCAGGCCATGAACAAAATCCCACTTACCATCTCCTACACTTTGACATGGAAATGAAAATATTAAATCTTTTTCAATTCCATAGGGATTGTCATCACTGATTACACAATCAGAGTACCACTCCCCTGTGGGCGTGGCTTCTTTCAATGATCTTGCCGCATCCAAAATTGCATTTGCTGCTGATGCCGCAGATGATCGACCTCTTGCTTCAATAATTGCTGCCCCTCTTTGTTGCAAGAGTTCAAAAAATTCATTTTCAAGCCAATGATGGTCTGTAATTACTTCTTTAACGGGTTTTTTATTTATTTGTGCATTTAAAAAATCAGGAACCTGTGTGGCCGAATGGTTTCCCCAAATTAACATCCGTTGGATAGCGTCAACTGAAACCCCTGCTTTGTGAGCTAATTGATGCGCTCCTCTATTTTGGTCGAGTCTTGTCAAAGCATGAAAGTTTCTGGGGTCTAGATTAGGGGCGCACTTCATCGTTATCCAACAGTTGGTGTTGCATGGATTTCCAACAACCAATACCTGAGTATCTTTAGTTCCTACTTCATTTAGGGCCCTTCCTTGCTCAATAAAAACTTTTGCATTTTGAGCAAGTAAATCATTGCGCTGCATCCCTTTTGAACGTGGAGATGCTCCAACAAGAAGTGCTAAATCCACGTCCTTAAAAACGGTTTTAGCATCAGCGCCATGAACAATGTCAACAAGCGTTGTGAAAGCACAATCCCAAAGTTCCATAGCAACCCCTACTAAGGCGTGCTCTACTTGGGGAATTTCTAAAATATGCAATGCTACAGGTTGATCGGGGCCAAAGAGCTCTCCACTAGCTATTCTAAACAATAGGTTATAGGCTATTTGACCGGCTCCACCTGTTACCGCTACTCGCATTACTTTCTTTGTCATTTTTTTTCCTTTTATTAGATGATTACAATGAATATTTTAATTTAACGACTAACTACATATTTGTGCAACAAAGAGTCCACAATCTTATTCTCTAAAAAAGGAGCTTAATCTAGCTGCTAAAGCATTAATAAATTTTACTGGTTTTTTTCTAAAAATCCATGCAAAGGCGTTGAATAATCCAAAGTGTTTATACGTTATTGGCCACGTTTTAATAAAATCATTCGGATTGAGGTAGCTTTTCTCTACCAGGCGATCATTAAAGGTTGTTGACCAAAAGCTTGTGGTTACTCTTCGATTTTTATCACGAAGGACACCACATAACAAATCATAAAGCCCTTTTCTTAAAACTTTCGAGCCCTGCTTTATTCCTCCAACTTTCTTAATATAGTCGGTCTTAAACCATATAGAACATGGAGCAGTTGGGAGAAATCCTCTTTTAAGCCAGGTTTTGTTAAATGGGAAATACACAAACTGAGGATTGATTTCATCTACAGGTCTCTTTAATGCATCTCTAAAATTTTCAAAATTTGGCCAAGCTAAATAACTTCCTGAAAAAATAATATCAGGCAAGTGATCTTCTTTCGCTAAAGAAGAGATGTGACACAAACAGTACTGGTTTAGGTACTCTATTCCAGGTAAGAGGAAACAGGCATAGGATCCTGTAGCTAAAGAAAACCCTTTGTTAATCATCAAGGCAGTATTATCAGCAGTAACATAGTAAACTCGAGATATGTGCTCACGATACTTCGTAATGATTGCACTTGTGTGGTCTTCTGAATCTGCATCGACTATAATGATTTCTTTATCGACGTTCTTTTGTCTAACAACACTTCCAAGAGTTATTTCAAGCAAATGCCCACTGTTTGCAGTTGGAATAACTACAGTAATTTTCGGCATCCCTTCCACTTTTTTTATAGTGTAGTGGTCATTGATACGCTTCCATCCACTAACATCTGGCATTATTTCTTTAAAATCCATATTTCGCACCATATGTAAAAGAGATAAAAAGTAAAAATATTTTCATGTAAAATTTGATTTAAATATCCATGGCCTTTAAAATGAGTGGCACAATTTCTAACCATAGGAGTAACAATGACTGTTCAAGATTGCAAAATGACGGGTATGCCCTGGGTCTCACCTTATCTTTGTGTATTAGATGTCGATAAATCTGTTGAATTTTATGAAAAAGCCTTTGGTTTTAAAGTTGTCGAAAAAATCGTCAAAAATGAAGAAGGGGTTTCGGTACACTGCGAACTTAGATATCAAGATAGCGTTGTGATGTTAGGTCTTCAAGGAGCCTGGGATGATGAGGTGAAAGCACCCGCATCTACATTAAAAACTTCTCCTATCTCATTATATGTTTACTGTAGCAATGTTGACGAGCTTTGCATTCATGCAGAAAAAACTGGAGCTATTGTAGAGCAGAAACCTGAAGATACTTTCTGGGGAGATCGCATGTGCAGGCTTAAAGACTTAAATGGATATATGTGGTCATTTGCAACCCATATCTCAAGCAAAGAAAGTTAAAAAATTTTTTGCCTAAGCATACTAATTAGTTAAGCGTTGAGAATTAAGATTCATCCTATTAGAATTGGGCTATGCTATATTTCCAAGACTTAATACAAAAACTTACCAATTACTGGGCAAAACAAGGCTGTGCAACTCACTTTGGGCACGACTTAGAAACAGGTGCTGGAACATTTAATCCTACCACTTTTTTTCGATCTTTAGGTCCTGAACCGTATAGAGCGGCCTATTTAGAGCCTAGCCGTAGGCCAACTGATGGACGCTATGGGGAAAACCCCTCGCGCATGCAAAGCTTTTTGCAGTTCCAGGTTATTTTGAAACCCTCTCCAATTGATATTCAAAAACTTTATCTCGGCTCTCTTAAAGAAATAGGCCTTGATCTTGAGAATCACGATATCCGCTTTGTTCATGACGATTGGAAGTCCCCAACTCTTGGGGCTTGGGGACTTGGTTGGGAAGTATGGGTCGATGGCATGGAGGCTTCACAGTTTACCTATTTTCAGCAATTTGGTGGTATTGAGCTAGACGTTATAGCTGGAGAAATTACGTACGGGCTTGAGCGCATAGCAATGTACATACAAAATGTAGACAACGCATATGAGCTTAAGTGGAATAAAGACTTAACCTATGGTGATATCTTTCACCAAAATGAAGTTCAATGGAGTACATACAACTTTGAGACATCAAGTGTGAGTTACTGGAAAACAACATTTGATATGAGCGAAAAAGAGGCTTTAGAGCTTTTAGACAAAAAGTTGCCTATTCCAGCCTATGACTTTGTAATAAAAGCATCTCATGCTTTTAACATGTTAGAGGCTAGAGGGGTTATATCCGTTTCAGAGCGAACTAATTATATGAACCGCATTCGCAGTATTGCCTGCAGAGTTGCAAAACAATTTGCAGGGCACAGAGAAGACGTTGGGTTTCCTCTTTTAAAGACTGGCGCAGAGAAAAAAACTACACATGAATTTAACGATCAAATCTTTGACCCTAATGCAACTGATGACTTCATATTAGAAATTGGCGTTGAAGAACTTCCACAGACTTTTGTTCCCATTGGCATTAAAAACCTTAAAAAAGATTTAGAAGCATTTTTATCCAAAGAGAAGCTTTCTTATTCAAAAATTGAGACTTATGGATCACCTCGCAGACTGGTTGCGTACATCACAGGTTTAGCACTGGGTAAAGCCGCTGAAAAAATAGAAAAAAGAGGCCCTCCGGTTGCAAAAGCTTTTGACAACAATGGTAACGCAACACCTCTCGGGAAGGGACTTTTAAAATCTCTTGAAATTAATTCGTGCACTCTCAAAGATATTTATGAACAAAAAGAGCCTTTACTTCGCATTGAAGAAGTTAAAGGATCTTTGTACTTGTTTGTCACTCATGCAAAAAAGCAAAAAAGCACTCGTAGTATTTTTCACCAAACACTTAGCTCATTAATTTTAGGGCTTGATTTTCCCAAGAAAATGTATTGGTCAGATTTAAAAATTGCCTTTGCAAGGCCCATCCACTGGATAGTTGCTATGCATGGCAAAGAAAACATACCTCTAGAAATTGCAAATGTTAAATCTGCAGATTTCAGCTACGGGCATCCAATTCTTTCTCCTAATAAAATTGTCTTAAAAAATGCTCAGGATTATTTTAAATCTCTTGAAAAAGAGCATGTTACAGTTAACCAAGTTGATCGAGAGAATCAAATTTCATCTCAGCTTGAGAAAATTGAAACAAAGCTGAAAGCAAAGGCTACACATACCCAACAAGTTATGAGTGAAGTCTTATATTTGTGCGAGGCTCCTTGCCTGATCGTTGGCACGTTTGACTCTAAATTTTTAGAGTTACCTCGAGAGCTCATTGAGCTTGTGTTAATTAACCATCAACGTTACTTCCCCTTGCAAGATTTAAAAGGAAACCTTTTACCGAGCTTTGTTGTCTGTTTAGACACCCGAGAAAATGAAACAATCAAGAAAGGCCACGAAAAAGCAGTTTCTCCAAGACTTTCAGATGGCTTATTTTTATTTCATCAAGACCTTCAATGTGGCCTTGAACATTTCTCAGATAAGCTCAAAGACATCACTTTTCAAAAAGAACACGGGAGCTTAGAAAACAAAAGTAAGCGCCTTTTAAAACATGCCGAGGCCATACAACTAGAGCTCAAGCTGGACTTGAACTTAAAAGAGCTGCCAGAGGCGGCCAAACTGCTTAAAGCTGATCTTGCATCACATATTGTTTTTGAGTTTCCCGAGCTACAAGGGGTAGCCGGCAGAGTTTATGCCCAGCATGAAAAGAAACCTCTTGATGTAACAGCTGCCATATATGAGCACTGGCTTCCTCGCTTTGAAGATGACAAGCTTCCGACAAATCCAATGGGCATTTTGTTTAGTTTGGCCGATAAACTTGATAATATTTTAGCTTGTTTTTTAGCAGGTCACATCCCCTCTTCTTCCTCAGATCCATTTGCATTAAGACGGCAAGCACTAGGAATTATTCGTATTTGCATTGAAAACAACTTAAATCTACCCATAACAGGTCTACTTAAACAGAGCCTGAGCACCTTTAAAGTTGAAGACACATCAAATGTTGTAAATCAAATTACACAATTCATCGAATCTCGCATCAAGACTGTACTTACCCAATACAAACTGAACCCGGATGAAATTCAAGCGGTTCTAAAAAGTGATCAAAGTGAATTAGATATTTACGAACTATTTTTAAAAGCGCAGTCATTGCATGAGTTTAAGAAACACGAACTTTTTGTCCCCTTATTAGAGGTCTATAAAAGAGCTAAGGGGCAAATCAATACTAAAATTCTAACCCCTATTGACACCTCCCAGTTTGAAACTGACGAAGAAAAAAATCTTTATAACTACTTTAACGAAATTAAACCTCAATTTTTTGACTGTCTTGAAAATAGACATTACCTAGAATCTTTTCACTTACTTGCAACACTGCATCCATTCTTATCAAAGCTGTTTGATAAAGTTAAAATTCTGGTCGATAATGAAAGCTTGCGCATGACTCGCTTAGCTCTACTCAGTGAAATTTTATCACTCTTTAATTCTCTATTTGACTTCTCTCTGGTCACTAAACAATAAAACGAAAATTTAAAATATTGTTTATAAACAATTCATTAAATTAAAATTTTAATTTATACTAAAGTACTTGAATAAATTTAATTAATAAATTTAAACTTTAATTTAATTCTGTTTTTCTGTTTAATTGTTGCCTATTCTAAATTTTTAAGGAGCAAATCCATGATCATAAACAATCAACCAAATACCCAAGCAACAGTACTCGCTGGAGCTACTTTAGTATCAACATTTCACTCTGTAAAAAACCTAGCTCAAGTACTTGTTGGAAAAGACAACATTGATACAAGAAAGGCTAACTGGTCACAAGCCTCCAAACAAGAAGGCTACTTGGGAGCAATAAGCAAGCGCATTCAGTTTTTCACAGGATCTGATCCTCTTTCAGCGCGTGTTGCGAGCTTAGTTAAAGGCGCGTTTATGGCTGCGGCTTCAATTGTGATGTGCGATTTGCTGAACACAAACTCTAGCAATAGCTCCAAAATTCAAGACCTAGAAAACGAGTTGGCAACTATTAATACTTCAACGCAAGAAGCAAAGGCACTTGCTGGAATCTATATTGAAGAGTGTTTGATTCAAAATCAAAAAGACAACACAACTAATTTTATTAACTGTATGGCCAAAATTTTCCCTACATTCCAAAGACAAATTGAAGAACTCAATGCTCAGGTTCAAAGTTACAAAAAGACAACTCAAGGATTGGAATCTAGCATCGAGTCTCAATCAGCTCATTATAATGAGTGCCTAGAATCTAAATCTACTGTAGAAGCAACTTTGGTAAAATCTCAAAACACTATTGAGTCTCAAGAAGCTGAAATCAATAAACTTAATCAAAGAATTCAGCAACTTTCGATCAATCTTGATGAGTCCAGTGCTAAGAATGCTA
>JAJACU010000027.1 GCA_022601345.1 Chlamydiota bacterium
AAAAAAATATTAAATAAATCTAGCTTTGACAATTATCACGTGTGCTTTTGCATGCATAAAGGAGAATGCGATAGTTATAAGCACCTTTTAAAACAAATACCTGCTCCCTCCTTAGATCCAAATAGAGACGACTACCATTTTATCTTGTACAAGGGCTCTGAAATTGTGTGTGCCGCTCATCTCAAAAGACTAAATCCTAAAGAGGCGATATTGCAATCTATGCATGCTAAAGACGAAGATGATGCGCACAAGCAATACCTCACAGCTTTTATAAAAAAATGGGGCTTTAATAAAGGCATCACAGTTAAATAAGCTTTGAAGTGAGCCTATAGTGCTACAAGCGTTTATTATTTGGATAAGCCTATCTCAAGAAACAGAGCAGACTGCACATTTAATCAGCAGCATGTAGAGAAGGAATGTATTGAACAAGCCTAGTTGTGCCAAGAATTTGACCATGACTATCTCGAACAGCTCCTTCACCTATATCTGGTCCATAAACTTTTCCATCCCAAATGGACGGGTTCTTTTGTAAAAATTTACCCATAACATCTGAAACAATAATGGCAGTAAAATTACTTTTATTATAAGGAGGTAGTCCTTCAATTCTTTCAAAAACTTGAGGGGTACATACAGGCACTTCACTGCTGCCATCTTCGAATAAAATTGGCTCAACAGCTTTTTGAGGTTTAGTCACTAGATGAGGGGGGGAGCTTAATTGAAAAAATGTTCTAGTGGGTTGTCTTGTCTTCGCATCATATATAGTTAAATTGTATGGCAAACAATTAATTAGTTCACGGGTACTTGTTGTAGACATAAAAATCCTTGTATATTAGATGCTTAAATTCTAATAGGGGTGTTTTTTTATTTCAAGAAATAATGCATTTCCTCATCTTTTTTCTAAATCATGCAATATAAATAGCCAAAAATATTTTTGACTAAAATTTATGTCGAGAGTATCAGGTAGAGCCATGAGGTATATCTTTTACATTACTTTATTTTCTTTTCTAAATTTAGGTGCAGACCCCCAGGCTCCTCCAACAGCAACCTACGGTAACTGTAAAGGGTTAAGTACTACCCCTACTTATTTAAAAATTATAGAGTCTAAGATCACTGTTCAAGGAAAAGAGTCTAATGTCTACGGACTCATTTATAATGATGATCAAAATGTAATCAGAAAAACTAAGGGTGATTGCTTTAATTTAGTCATTAAAAATGAAACATCTGTTCCAACATCCATTCACTGGCACGGTTTTGTACTACCGAATGTAGAAGATGGCGTGGCATATATCACACAACCTCCGATCTTTCCTGGCCAGTTATACCCATACAATTTTAAAGTGGTTCAAGAAGGGACCTACTTTGCTCATTCACATTACGGATTGCAAGAGCAAAAACTAATGGCAATTCCATTAATTGCTCAATCACCTGATGAACCAAAATACAAAAATAAGATCCTCTGCTTAGAGAGCTTTAGCTTCAAAGAGCCTGAGAAAATATGGCAGGGGCTGCGCAAAAACTTTATGGAAGCAAGCAAAGAGGTAACTCTTCAAACAAAGTCTTCTTTGCTGCCTACCAAACCTACTCTCAACGATGTTTACTATGATGCTTTTTTATGCAATCACAAAACATTAGAAGATCCAGATGTGTGGATAGTAGAACCAGGAGAGATTGTGCGCCTTCGTTTTATCAATGCATCTGCTTCAAGTGGATTTCATATTGATTTAGGTGAGCTCAGTGGAAGTTTGATTGCTGTAGATGGAAATAACATCCAACCTATTGATCTCAAAACATTTCCTATAGCAACAGCGCAGCGCGCAGATATCCTTGTAAGAATTCCAAATGATGGGGGAGTCTTTCCTGTTATAGCACAGTGCCAAGGAACACAAATGCTTACTGGGGCCATCTTGAAAACAAAAAATGAACCAACTCCCAAAATGAGTTCTATGGCGACTCAAACTGTCGGAGCTATCTCCAATCAGTTTGAAAAAAAACTACACGCAATAGATCCATTGCTTCCCAAAAAAATTGATCGGACCTTGAATGTTTCTTTAGATGGAAATATGGCCTACTATGTATGGGGAATGAATGGGCATTCTTGGCCAAATTATCAACCTTTGATTGTCAAAGAAGGTGAGAGAGTCGAGATTGTATTTACAAACAATACACCGATGGCTCATCCCATGCATTTACATGGCCATATCTTTCAAGTTACAGAAATAAATGGTGACCCTATCAATGAAGGAGCTATGCGTGATGTGCTTCTTGTTATGCCGCATCAAAGTGCTAAGATAGTTTTTGATGCCAACAACCCAGGGTTTTGGGCCTTTCATTGTCATATGCTTTATCATTCCTGGGGAGGTTTAATGACCGTAATTCAATATGAGGGAGTTGATAGTCCAACCTTTAACTCAGAAGCTCTTTTTTACTATTCTAGTTCATATGGTGCTCGAGAGAATAATCCTTTGATGTTTAAATAAAACTAAACAAGGGTTTTTAATAAGAAGTTGCAAGCTACTGAGTAATTAAAGTTTTATGCTCAAGAGAAATAGGTTCATCAAAATCTTTTTGGTCTAAGAACTAGATTTGAAGTTTTTTATAAAACATAATTTATCTTTCAAAAGAAAATATTGCTTTTAGAAGAATAAATTTCAAATCTCAGTATTTGTTCACAGGCTAGGCGTCCAGTTAAATAGAAAAGATTCTTTGATTAATCTTCTCCACTTGACTCAGATTCGCTCGTTCCAGAAGAGTGTGAGTATACTGATGACTCTTCATCTGTGTCTCTCTCGTAATATTTTCTAGGCCTACTATAGAAAGTGTCGTCGTATCTTTTATGCTTAGGGCGTCCAGCAGGCCATTGGAAAGGTTTTTTAACAAAGACAAATTCTCTTTGTTGATGTGCACCTGCAGCTGGCGCTGCAATACCTGTCATCTCATGCTCATATCCAGGATAGCGATCAGGACCAAAAGGTCTTTTAGCTAAAAGTTTATAGTTAGCAGGTGTTGATGCATCTCTTATATTGTAAACGTAACCTTGATAAAAATCAGCTTTTCCATGAGGTTGGGCCAGTGTCACATGAACTCTGTCTCCAGATTCTTGCATAGCACTACAAGAGGCAAAAAAGGATTTAATAATAGGAGGGAGCGTTTGAGTTCGAAAGTTACTCTTATCATGTGGACAGTTCCAGTGAATTCTTTCGAGTCTACGACCTGTAAGAGCAGGATGGTTGCTCTCATGGATTTTTGTGCCATCAAATCCTAAAATAATCGTAACGCCTTTATTCTGCAGCCAGCGAATGCGTTTGCAACGATCAGAGCAAAAAGACGTGTGCAAAAGGGGATCAGCAGAGTAATCTTCTGCTTCTTCCCCATCACTTAGAAACAAGTTGGCAATTTGAGAGGCTAGTGTCATTTCTTCTCTTTCTATGCCATTACACCTTTGACATTGATCTGACGTGCGCCCAAATGTATCAAGTTCAGTCGCTATAATAGAATTACCCAGGTTGGGGTGAGCCACTTGGTGTTTATCTATCAAAGCAGACACCCCTCTAAAACCCGCTTCCCCAATAAATAGTCTTGTTTTGTGGTCTCCTGAGCAAGTTGCCATATTGCAGCCTCTATTTTTTGCAGGTGATTATATCAATATAGATATTTTTAGAGGTTGTGATTTCTTCAATGAGTTTAATTATCCGAGTTTTAGATAGGGTAATAAAACTTTTAACTGCTTACAGCCGAGGGTTGCTCTGAGTTGTTTAATGGGTTAGGTCCATAATCATTGTCACCCTTATCTGATTTGCAATACATCAAGTATAAATAAATTGGGATGCCAATAATTGTTAGAATAATCAACAGACACCAACCTGATCGATTCGTATCATGCAGTCTTCGAATAGCTACAAAAAGATGGGGAATTATATTAAAGATGGCAAATAGTAATCTCATAATCCATATGACTACTAATAAAGCTGTAACTAATAAACTTTCTTTGTAAATTACAATAGCCGTTGAAAATATTTCAGTTGCTGATAAGAGCAACTCAACTAAGCTTGTAAACAAGCAAAAATACCAAAACTCAGATCGAGATGCTCTTCCTCGAAAGTTCCAGTAATTTTTGTACACCGACTTTACTGATTGGAATAAGTTCACATTTAAATCCTTTGATTTTTTTATAAATAATTAAGTAAATTTTAACAATTTAAATATAATTCATATTATTTTGCATACATCATATAAATAATCATATATTTTATTAATAAGAATTTAAGAGGCTAGCTTTTAAAGAAGTCAAATACTCTAAATCTCCGGGGTTAATTTTATAGTCTTTAGGTGTTGTAAGATCCATTCTTTGGTAGGTTTCTGTCTGAAGAGAGGAATTTCTTCCAGCGAGCAGTGTAATTACGT
The DNA here is from genome assembly GCA_022601345.1 of Chlamydiota bacterium. Classification (GTDB taxonomy): domain Bacteria; phylum Chlamydiota; class Chlamydiia; order Chlamydiales; family JAAZZY01; genus JAAZZY01. Next base: position 4,402 of record JAJACU010000027.1, read on the forward strand.
GATTAAAAGCTTTGGCAAATTCTTCTCCATAACAATAACTATAAAGCCTACTCTCTACATTGATGTATAGTTTAAGGTATCACTATAAATTTTTTGAGTTTTTTTGATTTCATAATTATAGCAGTCGGGGTGATTATCGATATGTCTAACAGTCCATGTGTATACTTTTTTTCCTCCCCAGAGATATTCTGAATCCCACATTTCAATAATTCCAAGCTTTTTGAGCTTTCCTGCTTCCTTCCACTTAGATGCTAATATTCCTGTTATACTCTCTTGTAGACATCCTTTGCAAATCTTCACTTCATCGTTTATAACAGCAATGCAAGGTTCGTTTTGAATTAAACTGATGCACATTAACTTATTCCTTTTTAATAAAGTTTAACTTAACCTTTTGAATAGCAGTAAGTGTAAATATATGGGTTTATTAATGTCTATAAATACATCTCGCTTTAATACACTGATTAAGAATGATGTTTATTTCAAAGCATCCCTAGATACTCTCCGTCTGAAAAAATGTAATATTTTAACTCAGGAAGCTTGGTTTTCAGACCTTTCTTCTATGAAGATAAAAAGCCTGCTTCAACAAGAAATTGAAAAGATGTTTTTTGTTCAAATCGATGAAAAATGGGAAAAGGAGTGTCTTGGCCACGAATATAAAGTTTCTGGAAGACAAAAGAACATAAAGAAAGCCGAAAAAAAAGCCAAAAAAGCCGAAAAGGATTACAAGCAAAAACCTACAGTTATTTCACACTCAGTAAAATGGGGTCTTCGTGGATCAAATGATCCATTTGTTTACTTTAAGTATATTGATAATTGTTCAGATTGCAATTGCCCTTCAAAAAAAATCTCAACAAAAGAAAAAATCTCTCTCAAAGAAGCTATCTCAAAAGCAGAGGAAAAGCTGCAGTTACCATCTGAGGACTTTTATAAAATACTTCTTCAGTACGTGTTGAAAGCTGATGGGAAAATTGTATGATGGAAATCCAAAATTCAGCAGTTGATCAATTTTTTGAGGATTGGGGGGATCAAGGTGATATCGACCCTAATAATTGTGAAATTGAAACACATGAAGAAGTAGTGCATACAGCTATGACTTTTCAAGATAGCGATGGAAGAGTTTGCACCAGGCCTGTGGCAATTACCTACACAAGTGTTATAGCCAGACCTCTTCCTAAAGATAGTAATGAAAATATTGCAAACCAAAGAGAAAGAGAACGTGATTTTACTGATAATGATAACTTCTATACTGATGAGAACAATGGTCCGCGTCCTTACAAGAACTGTCCTCCCTATGACCCTTTCAAAAAATTTATTGATGATGCACTTGCTAAAGAACCTGAAACTTCTGGGTCCAATCAAAGAATAGCAAGCTTAGTAAAAAAGTATTTAGACCCTAATTATTTTATTGCATATCCAAAATTAAATGAGCTTTCTAACGAAGAAATTCAAAATTATCTCAGGGAGCAAGGTGTTTTCTCTAAACTAAGTAATGAAAATGTTTTGTTAGAAGTATCAGAGACGGCGTCGTTACCAGCTAAATTTAGTGTTGAAAGCAATCCTATTGTTCAAGAGAGAATTGAAATGCTAAAGCAAGCTTGTCTCTTTTGCCCAATGAGTAATTCAAAACAAAGTGTTGCAGATTCAAATGACATCTTATTCAATCTAAAAGCCAGAAATATTGGATCTAAAATAGCTCACGATTTCTATGATTTTTTTCATGAGTTTAAACTAGGCTATGTTAACGAATGTGAAAAGCTGCGTGCATTTTTATCAAAAATATTACCCCGAGGTGCTTTTGAAGCTCTTGACGGGTTAACTGTTGAGCGGCAACTAAAATTTGCAGCTGCAGCTCATGAAGGTATAGATCTCTTTTTCAAAACCAATCAATCTATTAACTATTTACCTGAATCTAAAGATAGACTAGCTCTGGGCATTATGCCCGCTCCATATGAGCTTATTGGTGCTCTGAAAATCCCTCCAACTCTTGTTAATAGCGTTAAAGGATGGAGAGTGGGCTTACCTTTCAATAATCGAACAATTGCGGGTAACAGGCCAACATGGAGTACAGTTAGGCAAAGACACTGGAAAAATAAAGCTTATTTGCACGAAAATGGTTTAATGAAAGAGGCTCAAATATATAAAGCAACACCAGAGAATATAGCACGAATGAAAAAAGGGTTGGCTCCTCAAGTATTTGATCCAAAAAAAAATACTATGCAAAGTATAGAGTTGCATCATATCCCTGCGCGCAGAGATGGAGGACATTTTAATTTTACAGAGGTTACTCCTAGAGAACACGCACTTCAAGATCCATTTAGACATATAGGTAAATAGTATGCCCAACTTTAAAAAGTTATATGAAAAATCTCAAACAGTCCCCTCCTCGACTATATATTTTGATAAAAAAATTTGGTCTTTAGATAGATTCTTAGTTTCAAATGAAGATATTTTAATTATAAATATAGAAAAGACTAATAGCCAGTTTAGGCAGGGTTTTTGTATAGGGGTAGAAGGTGTTATTAAATTTCTAGATAAAAAGTATAGTAAAGGAAAAAGTATAGATTTTTTTCTATGGGAAAGAAAAGAACCTTATGAAGTTCAGATATTTACTGAAAGCTTATATATATATGTTCAAAATGCCTGGTATGATCCAGCTGAAGGTGAAAAAGCTCCAGCATGTTATGTGGGAGGGCGTGAGTGGCTTCTACATGACCATTGGGGCGGAGCTGGAATGATTGTTGAAGAAATTGAAAATGGCAAGCGATATTACTGTAACGATGGCGAATGTGATGATGACTTTGATGACATTATTTTCACCGTTACTAGAAAACCCTATAAAATCTCAACATGATAAAACATAAGGATCTGAAGCGTTAAAACACCACCATAAAGGCGACAAAGACAGATGCAAAAGGAGTGTGTTTTGTTTGGTAAAGTTAAACGATGAGCCTATTAGGGAACCTACCTTTTCTGATACAGTGAATTCTGTTTCAGGAGCAAATATAAAGTTTGTGAATAAGTTTTTAGAATCTAAAGAGGTTAATTAGAGCAAAGCTTTTCAATGGCAGTTTTCAATGGCTTCTTAGAATTTTTATAAATGGACCAGATCTCACCTAGTTCTTGCTCATATGTAGAGACAAGTTCTTTGACTTCTTCTGAATTTGGATTGCCCATGAAGACTACGGGGTTAATTTTACAGTCTTTAGGTGTTGTAAGATCAATTCGTTGGTAGCTTTCTGTTTGAAGAGGGGGATTTCTTCCTGTGTGCTGTGTAATTACAGTATTAAAAGCTTTTGCAGATTCTTCTCCATATCCATATACAATTCCCAAGAGCATATGATTATCCTTTAATAAAGAAGAGAGAGATTGTCCTTTTTCAAGATGAGTCATAAATTTATCAGGACTAAAATCATTTCCTAAAATTTCTTGAAAGTCTTGCTTATATTTATCTAAACATGACTCTAGTGATTAGCTGTTAATCATATAGAATCGTAACAAGGCTATTCTCTTTCTTCACTTATAATAGGTCTTTTTTATTTGCTATTTTAGAATTAGAGTTGTTTTCGCAGTTCTTCTTTTTTATTGTAGTATATTTTTTTTTAAACAAGTCTTGTAAATAATAGCAGGTAAATGAGACGATCTCTGTTTTCTTATTCAAATAAGTGTGGGAAAAATGAAAAGTACTAACGAGCATCTCTCAATTATGCATATAGGACTTGGTCCTTACTCTAAGCAGCACTATTTTCAATATTATAAACGCCATGATTTGTTCCCAAAAGTGCTTGTAGAACTTGATTCTAAGCGAGAAGATGTCTCAAATTTCATTCAATCTGAGAACCTTCAAATGGAAGTATGTTATTTAAGTGAAGATGCTAAAGACAAAGAGTACTTGACAGATGAAAGAAAAGAAATTCTAGCAGAACATATAAAAAAAAATAATATCAATAAAGCTGTTATTGCTACCGAGCCAAAAGCCCATAAGTCGTACACTCTTTTTTTTATAGAACAAGGTATAGATATCTTTGTTGAGAAGCCTCTTACAGCTATTTGTATGGCTTCATATGACATTAAATCTGCAGAAAAGATTTATACTGACTACTTAGAAATAGTTGAAAAGAGGCGCTTAAGCCCAAGACCTGAAATGAAGATAGATCTTCACTGCCACAGGCGCTATCATCCAGTATATCAATTTTTAAAGAAGTTTATAGTAGATTTTTCATTAGAATACAGAACCCCAATGACTTTTTGCTCTATTTATCATAGTGACGGTATGTGGAATATGCCTAATGAGTTTTTAGAGCGTGAGAATCACCCTTATAAGTATGGCTATGGAAAACTCTTACACAGTGGCTATCATTTTATAGATCTTTTTGTTCAGCTCATTAACTTTAGCTTTAGTAACTGTGGAATAGTGCCTGATCGAGCCAAATTATTCACAACTCCATACTCTGCAAAGGACTTTTTAGTTTCATTTACTGAAGAGCATTATAATAAGCTCTTTAATAAAGAATGTCACTTTGAAGATGTATATTCACTAGTTGAAGATAATAAACTCAATGAGTTTGGAGAATTGGATTGTTTCAATCTGCTGCAGCTAAAAAAAGGTTCAAGCAACTTGTGTACGGGTTCTTTTAATTTGTTACAAACAGGCTTTAGCGAAAGATCATGGCTTGAACTTCCCAAGAACACATACAAAGGAAATGGAAGAATCAGGCATGAACAAATAAATATTCAATTTGGTCATTTGTTAAATATTCAAGTGCATAGTTATAAATCTGGATCTACTGCTCCCAACTTTAATATTAACTCTTATGATGTTGGAGGGAAAAATCATTTTGATGTTTTTATTTTTAGAAACTCAAAACTAGTTGGCGGGGAGTCATTTGAAAAAGTTGATGCCTCTCATTTTTTAGAATCAGATGAAATGACTATGAATGAAATTTCTCGTGATAGGAGTTTTAATGAATTTTTGCATGAAGAGCAATCTTCAACGGATGTATGTTCACATGAACTGAGTATATTTTTGCTATACAAAATGTTATATAACATTTGTAAAGATAAGATCTCTGAAAGTAATACCTGTGACTTTGATCTTCCAGAAAAATTTTTTAAACCTGACTACCTGGGAAAGAAAGCTAGAGAACATGAGTTCGCTACGAATTGATTTTAATAAAATAACTTTATAACCTTTCAAGAAATAGACAAAGGAGCAAGCCGTGAAAATCAAAAAATTACCTAGGTTTTTTCTGTTAACTCTGATTTTCCCCGCAATACTATCAGCAAGTAAAATAACAGAGGTAGGAGTGAAAAATTTTAGAAATTCTGTTGAGTCCGTAATCATTCATAACAATAGGGTGTTGCTTGTTAAAAGATCTGCTCATTGTAAGGTGGCTCCAAATGTTTGGAACGTTCCAGCGGGTAAGGTCAAATATTTAGAATCTACCCATGATGCTGTCATAAGAGAGACTAGCGAAGAAACAACTTTAGAAGTATCTGTTGTTAAACTGCTCGCTGAAACAGCCTTTACAATTAAATCGGGTGACCAGGATGCCTATAGAAATATGTTTACTTATCTTGTAGAGGTTAAATATCCTGACCAGGTTGTGCAGATAGACGAGGAGCACTCTGAATATGTCTGGGTTAACCGTGAGGAATTAAGTTCCTCTGAATACGACTCAATGCTGCCTAGGCTAAAAGAGACTATTTTGGACGCTTTTGAATACAGTAAAAAAAAAACTCTAAATGAAGATATTTCTTTGAAGCATGTTACCCACTTTAAACAAAGCCAGAATGAGCTAAAAATACGTGTTGCTGGAGTGTTAAAGCATGATAATCAACTTTTGATGTGTAAACCTTGTGGATGCAACTTCTTTATTTTACCTGGTGGTAAGATAAAGTTGTTTGAAGATTCAAAATCAGCATTAAAAAGGGAGCTGCTTGAGGAGTTGGGATTGGAAGTAGAAGTTGGTGATTTAGTTACTGTAATCGAGGATTTTTATGAATTTGATCATAGGATGGTTCATGAAATAGGCTTTTATTACGATGTTAAGTTGCCAGGTTTTACAGACCCCTCTTTATTGACACGCCAAACAAATAGCAATCTTGATGGTGAGGAATTTCAGTGGATTCCATTTGAGGTACTTACTAAGTCAGAGCTTAGACCTAGATATTTGCTTGAATTTGCGATTGGTAAAAGTAGCACTTTCAAAAACCTTATTAAAAAGTAAGGAACCAAAGGTGAAAAAATGGTTTTGATAACAATTGACGGGCCAAGTGGAGTAGGTAAAACAGCTGTAGGGCTCAAAATCAGTGAAACATTCAAATTTCCTTTCTTAAGTATTGGAATTTTTTATAGAGCGTTTGCTTGGGCAGCATGTAGAGGAAAATCCCATGAACAAATAGCAAGAAGTTTAGAAACCTATTTAAAGCATTTAGACACTGGAGCTAAAATATTTCTCCCCACTTTTGATGGAAAGGTTTTAGATGAGGAGTTATATACTGATGTTGAACTTGAACAACAGTGTTTCGCTTTATCTAAATTAAAGGAAGTGCGGGCTTTTGTTTCATCACTCATCCATAAGTTATCGAACAAGAACTCATTAGTAGTTGAAGGAAGATCAGCTCACAAAGTTTTTAGTAATGCGGACTGTAAGATTTTCTTAACAGCTTCTGAATCAGAGCGATTAACGCGCAATCTAAATGAAAGTAAGCGAATAGGCAATAATACAAAACCTGAGGTACTTAGAGAATTAAGGCTGCAGAGAGATCAGCAAGATCAAAATCGGAAAATATCACCATTACGATTAAGTTCCGAGATGATTATTTGGGACTCCACGAATAATTCTTTTGATGAAACCTCACAAGCAATTCTAAGAACTATAGAGCACTACTTAGGAATGAAGACTTTAAAACTTTCAGTCATAATTCCCAGCTATAACAGGTTCGAACATCTCAAAAATACTATTAAGAGTTTAAAAGACCAAACTCTACCGTCAATTGATTACGAAGTAATTGTTGTTGATGATGGTTCAACAGATAATACTGAGGAGCTGTTAGCAAATACTGGATTCAAATATATTAAAACGAAAAATCTGGGCCCCGCAGCAGCGAGAAATAAAGGAATTGAAGTTGCTAAAGGGGATATTTTAGTTTTTATTGATGCTGATATCATTGTTGCGTCTAATTTCTTAGAGAAAGTACAGCAATTACATGCACGTACTAACAATTTGTTTTTGGTAGGACCAAGGCGTCATTTGCCATCAGATATCAGCCAATTTGATTATAAAGATGCTAAATTAGATAGTCGAGAAAAGCTGTTACTGGAGCATTCATATTGTTTGGCGCACTTGCCTCATCCATGGAGTCTTGCCTACACTTGTAACATTTCAATTCCTAAGTATTTGCTTAAAAAAGTCCGATTTGACGAAACGTTTACCGGATGGGGATTAGAAGATATTGACTTTGCTTACTCATTATATAAGCAAGGGGCTAGGTTTAGTTTTTCAAGGCAAATATGCGTTTTCCATCAGTACCACGATCGCTCATTTAATAACGAAAGGTTTGAATCATGGAAGCAGAATTTAAAAGCGTTTATGCAAAAACATTCAGAATCTTCAGCACAAAGCTTTATGCTATTTGAACCCGTCTTTGATCCAAGTATCAAATCAGATTTTTTTGAGGTTTTTTCAAAATTTCAAAATCGGCATGAAATTTCAAACTCTTGCGTTTACATAGAAGTGCCATCAAAAGCACAAGATCCAGTTGAGACTCTACAAATATATTTAACTCAATTGATTAATACTGAATGGGAAATTATTGTTGTCGCAGACGAAGAACTAATGCTACATGAGCTTTTTTTACCCCTTTTAGGAAAATTTAACATTGTTGCTTATTTCCCAAAAAAGGAGTGGGATAAAAAGTTGAAACAAAAATACATAAAAAAATATCAAAATTCTGGAAAAGAAATTTTAAATTACAAAGACATATGTCAAGAAACGAGTATTTAATACACTGCCAAGAGGATTGGATAAGTGCTGTTGTTGATGAGAGCCATAATCCAAAAGTTGTTGTGATAATGTCACATGGTCTCACTGGTGATAAGACAGGGCCTCAGAAAATTCTTTCAAATATGGCATCCTCACTAGTTTCTCAAGCTCATATTATTCGATTTGATTACCGTGGTTCAGGTGATTCTTCGGGAGATTTTTCTAAGACTACTTTTGAAAGTATGTATAAAGATCTCGAACTTGTAGTTGGATGGTCAAAAGAAAAGTATAAAAACCTTCCCATTGTTTTTATAGGTTTTAGCATCGGAGGAGTTGTGTCAATTCTATCTGCATACCAACTAAAGTGTTGCTCATTATTGGTTTTACTGAGTTGTGATTTAGTCGATAACCCAGATTTTCAGATTAAATCATTTCCTAAGTCAGTAAGGCAAGGGCAATTTTTCTTAGATAGAAATTTTTTTACTCAACGCTCTAAAATAGCTCCGAGAATTCTAATCAAAGAATTGCAATGTAAAAAAGTTTTATTTTTTGGGAGTGAAGATAAAAAAGTGGCCCTAGCAGCCCAGGAGCTAGAAAAAGTTGATGTTGAGTGTGTAATGCTTCCAAATAGTGACCACCTTTTTGAGTCCTATTCTATAAGATTAGGTCTTTTTGAACTGATTAACAAAAAAATTAAGGAGTTAAACTTATATGACGAGTCCTCTAACACTCTGCTTGATTGTAAAAAATGAAGAGCGTTATTTGAAAAAATGCGTTGAAAGTGCTCAAGAAATTGTTTCTAGAGTAGTGATAGTTGATACAGGGTCTGAAGACTCAACGATATCAATTGCGAAGTCGCTTACTGATAACGTTTATCAATACCCATTTGATAGTGACTTTAGTAAAGCGCGAAATTATGCTTTGCAATTTGTTGAAACGCCATGGGTTTTATTTCTGGATGCCGATGAAACTTTTGATCAACAAGACGCGAGAAGCCTACTCAATTATATAGATCTATTGAATGATAATGAAGTTTGGGGTCTCAATTTCACGAGATATAATTTTTTTAGTTCTGGAGGGTGGTATACATCACAAAACCTGAAAGTTTTTAGAAATCATCCTGATATTCAATATACTGGAAAAGTTTGTGAAACAGTTAAGAGCTCAATATTAAGTAAAAAAAAGAAAATCATTAATGCTCCTATACTTCTAAATCATTTTGGGCATTGTAGAACAGTCCATGAAAGAGACGCCAAAGCTGAATTTTACATCAAACTCATGAGAGATGAGCTAATAAAAACGCCTGAAAATAGTCGATTAATAGGGTATTTAGCATTAAATATGAGAATACTGGGGAATTTTTTGGAAGCTTTAGAATTAGCGGATCAAGGACTGAAAATTACCCCCAACTCATCTCATTCATGCTTTTGTAAAGCTCAGGTCTTAAGGTCTATGGGTAAGAATAAAGAAGCATTAAGCTATTATAAAAAAGCATTTGAGTATTCTGATGACTCACCTGAGATGTTGAATATGGTTGGAGTTATGTATCTTTGTTTGAATGAACTTGAAAAAGCTGAAGATTGCTTTCAAAAAGTTTGTGAATTAAACCCAATCTATGTTCATGCTAACGTTAACTTAGGCCTTACTTACCAACTAAAAAATGATTTTTCCCTAGCGCTAGAATATTTTGAAAAAGCTGCAACACGTCTTTCGGGATTTTTACATGACGAATTGCAAGGTAGAATGGAATGCGATCCATATCGTGAATTTTATTTTGAAACTATTTTTAAATACTGTGGGCTGGGCTACCATATTGCATACTGTAGAGAAAGATTGCGCAATGCTGAATTAATTTTTAAACAGGGTTATCAAAATGAAGAATTCAGTGTTTCCAAATAATTTTCTTTGGGGAGCAGCTACTTCAGCTTATCAGATTGAAGGAGGTGCTTCGCTAGATAATAAAACAGATTCTATATGGGATGTCTTCTGTAGAAAAAAAGGAGCCATTGCAAATGAAGAAACTGGGGACATTGCAATTGATCACTACCACTTATGGGAGCAAGACTTAAAAATAGCAAAAGATTTAAATCTAAAGGCTTATAGATTTTCTATTTCTTGGCCAAGAATTTTTCCTGAGAGGAAAAAACAAAACATGAAAGGAATAGAGTTTTATGAAAAAATAATTGACACACTAATTCAGTACAAAATTGAACCTATTATTACATTGTTTCATTGGGATTTACCCAAATACCTACAAGATTTAGGTGGGTGGGCAAATAGAGATGTTGTTGAAGACTTTGTTGAATATGCAACTTACGTTTTTGATAAGTATAAAGGTAAAGTCAAATACTGGATCACTCATAATGAGCCTTGGGTTGTTGCCAATCTTGGATATGCTTATGGAGTTCATGCTCCTGGGATAATTAGTCCAGAGCTTGTTCCAAAGGTCAATCATCATTTGCTGTTATCACATGGCTTAGCCGTTCAGTCAATGCGTTCGATGCAACCGAGTCAAGTAGAGACAAAAATTGGTATTGGATTAAACTTAGCTGCAATATTCCCAGCTAATAGTCAGCTTGAAAAAGATAGAACTGCCGCAAATAAATTTAAATTAGAAATGTACGATCAATATCTACAGCCTTTATTTAAAGGAAAATACCCTCCAAATCTTGATAACAAAGATTTTATAAGAGCTGGTGATATTGAAGATATTAAAACACCAGTTGATTTCTTAGGAGTTAACTATTACACAAAACACAATATTCAGTCGGATTCAAATTCTTACTCGGGCTATAAAGTAGTAGAGCCGTCACCAAACTCATTTTCATCTATGTGGGATTTTTATCCTGAAGGAATTTTTGAAGTAATAAATGAAATACATTCAGAATATACGATAAAAGAAATTCTAATTACCGAAAATGGCACTGCCTGCAATCACAAGACTTCAGCTAATGAAGAGGTCAACGATAATCAGAGAATAAAATATATTGAAGAGCATTTAAAGCAAGTTGCCAGGCTAATTTGTGAAGGAGTCCCAATCTCAGGATATTTCTATTGGTCACTTTTTGACAATTTTGAATGGGCTTTTGGGTATGACAAAAGATTTGGCTTAGTTTCAGTAGATTACTTAACACAAAAACGAACAATTAAAAAAAGTGGAGAATGGCTTGCTCAATTCATCGAGTCAAAAAGAAGAAAGATCAACTCAGTTACCTGACTATGATTATTTACCTAAGTTGCATAATTTAAAGCTTGGTTCAGGTCTCTCGTTTTATATTTTTGAAAAGCAACCACTAGTGAAGCTGTCTAATTTTTGTGTTGTCTTTTTGCCTGGTTTAGGAGAAGCCCGCTCTGGCTTAAATTATCTATTTAGCTCGCTTAGTCATAAATTTGCCAACAAAGGCTGTTTAACTATTCAAGTTGATTTAGCTGGATGTGGAGAATCAACATTACCACTAGAAAGAAAAATGTGGATAGCCCAGCTAGAGGCTATCAAACAACATTTGAATAAAAAAGAAATTTTCAATGTGCATTTCGTTACGAAAGGACTATCTTCAATTTTAAATGAACACAATCAAAATGGTTTGAATTTTTCAATTTGCCCTTTTGATCCTGATTTATTTAAAAGCTGGTTACCCAAAATTAATGTTGTTTCCCATCCAACTCTTTGGTTGCCACAAAATCCAGAATGTTTGTGTTTAGAAGAGGAAATATTTTGGTATAGACTAGGAATAGAAGCGGGATGTGTCGGTGGATTATCAATTTCAAAAGACTTTCTTTCTGAAATAAGTAATTTTAATTTTGTACCATCTAAAGAGACCATCTCAATTTTTAGTAAGTGTGATCCGTTCCACTATCAAAGTGAGCAATCTATTATTTTAGAGAACTCTCACCCTTTTTTTCTTCTCGATAGTGATAAAGATGCTCTTTTTAATGAGATTAATACAAAAATTATAGGGAACTATGGCAAAGAGCTTTAACTTCTTTTTTCCGATAAATAAACAAGAATACAAATTGTTCTTTTTATTAGCTTCGCTAATGTTTGTAGTTATCGTAAATAATACTTTTTTAAGAAACTTAAAAGATTCCATTATGATTATGACTAATGGTGTATTCTCAATAGCCTTCATTAAGGCATGGTGCGTATTGCCTGTAATGGTATTCTTTTTGTTTTTGTATTCAAAGTTATGCAACATCTTTACGCAACGTACAATTTTTATTTCATTTGTAATACTTTTGAATATGTATTTCATGTTCTACAGCTTTGTTTACCTCCCATATCACGACTTTTTTACTCCGATTCAACTTGCTGCTAAATTACAAACAGCCTTTCCAGAACGTTTAACACTATTAGTCCAGCTATTTGAACATTGGGGGCATACGTTGTTTTTTGTCTTTGCAGAGCTCTGGGGTAGTCTTATAATATCGTTATTATTTTGGCAGTTTTGTAATTCCTTTATTGAGAAAGAACAAGCAACGCGAATGTACCCAATTTTTGGCCAAATTGCTGATATTGGGATGGTTACAGCGGGTTTGTTTCTGGTATTACAAGGAAAAGACCATGTATTTGGAAATGTATTAGTTTCTTGGGATCATAAAATGCGTTTTTTCTCAGGGCTAATATTATGTTTCTCAGTAGTTTCTATTTATCTTTATAATTTAATTTTCAAAAAAAATCTGACCTCTTCAACTAAAAACTTCTCAATGAAAAGCAAAACTAAGCTAAATTTTAAGGAGAGTTTTCAAATGTTAGTGAGAGATCCAAGAGCTAGACAATTGTTAATTATGGTTTTTGGGTTCACGATTGCCAATAACTTAATCGATATAGGTTGGAAATCTCAACTGCAACAATTTTGTAGTACTAAATCGGAATTTGTAAAAGTTATGGGTTACTTTTCAATTTGTACTGGTTTTAGCACTATCTGCTTAACATTTGTAGGTAGTCGGATCTTGAGGAAAAAAAATTGGCTTATTTGCGCCTCAGTAACTCCCATTTTTTTCTTAGTAATTGGAACCCTTTTCTTTGGTCTTTTACTGGTGAAAAAAGTAGGGGTTTCATCTGATCAACTTTCAGACTTTCTTCTAATTTTGATTATAACAGTGGGCTCATTGCAAAACATCTTTGGTAAAGCATTAAAATTTTCACTCTTTGATCCTTCAAAAGAAATTGTGTTTATTGATTCCGACATTGAACTTAAGACTAAAGGAAAAGCTGTTATAGATCTTTTTGGTGTTCGTGCTGGGAAGTCGATGTCTTCAATCTTTAACCAATATGTAGCCCTTGTCTATGGAAGTATAGAAATGGCAGTAGGTTATTACCTTTTTATTATTCCACTGCTTACTTTTGCTTGGATCAACGCAACTAGAGAGCTTTATTATAAACATTTAGGAGGAAACACAAGTGAGAAAGTTTCTTAAAGAAAATATTTTCCCAGTAAGTCAGCATGAGTATGTCAAATTTATTTTGCTGACATCTATCTGCTTTTTAAGTTGTTTTAACTACACAGTATTACGGAATCTCAAAGAGACCTTAATTATTACAGAGCCAGAGCTTGGAACAACTGTGATCCCCTTTCTAAGAACATATTTTTTATTGCCAATTATGGTCGGAATAACAGCTTTGTATGTGTATTTAAGCTCTAGACTTAAACATATCAATGTCATACTGATTATCATAGGGGCTTTTTTGGGCTATTTTCTAATATTTGTATTCTACCTCTATCCTCGAAGCGAAATTTTTCAGGCCAAAGTATTGGGTGAAAAAATTATTAGTGTATATCCGCAAGCATTAACTCAGATGGGAAAGGTCGTGCAGTTCTGGTCACACTCCATTTACTATTGCCTTTCTGAAGCTTGGGGATCCATTGTTATTCTAGTATTATTTTGGGGTACTTGTAACTCTATTAATACTAAGGAGGAAGCAAAGCGTTTTTATAGTCCAATAATTTTATTTACGAATTTTTCAGGATTATTTGCCGGCAACATATCACTCTATTTTTCAAAGAGTGACATCAAATTTTTGTTTTTTCCTAGAGCAGATACTTGGTCTGCAACAATTAGCTCATTAACGTTGTTAATTTGTTTAACAACAGTGTTAATTTTATTCTTTTTTTATTTAGTACTTAGAAACTCAAATTTAAGTTTTAGTGAAAAAAAAGGAGACTCAGTTAAATCTAGCAAATATTCAATTAAAACTGCTTTAAAGCTGATTGTTCGTGAGAAAAAAATATTTGTGACAGCCGTTATGATTCTAGCTTACTTTTTTTCAACTGGAATTATGGAACTAGTGTGGAAAGATTATCTACGCCAGTTAAAGCCCCAGTCAAATGATTTTAATAATGTTTTAAGCCAAGTTACATCTTGGATTAGTATCTTATCTGTGTTGCTAACATTGTTTCTAAGTGGAAGTTTAATTAGGAAATACCCTTGGAAACTTGTAGCTTCAATCACGCCTGTTGTTTTACTAATTCCACTTGGGTCACTTCTAATTTTGAAACTTTTTTTCTTTAACACGAATTTTTATTTGGTGTTGGCATGCACAATTGCTGGGAGCTATTTTTTTGTAAATAGGCTGTGTAAATTTGTATTTTTCGATTTGTGTAAAGAGATAGCCTTTGTGGATTATCCAAAAGAGACGCAATTTCAAACTAAGGCCGTTTTAGATGGCATTTTTCCTAAGGTTGGTAAAGCAACCGAAGCGATTTTCCTTCAGAGCATTGTATTTATGTTTTCAGGTCTTTCTTCTGGAGTATTTGCTATTGTTTCTGTGTTAATTGCTATTAACCTTCTTTGGACTTATTCCTTGTATACATTTAAAGAAAAACCAGTAGAGGAAGATCATGACAAACAAACCGTATATAGTTGAGCTTATTGGTATTGATGGGAGTGGGAAAAGCACTGTTTCAATTGCTTTGAATGAAAAACTGAAAGAAAATATGATTCAATCACAATCGATTGATCCTCTGAATGAAAAGAGTGAATTTACAAAAGAAATTCTTAAAATTATCAAGCAAATTGATAAAGATGAGGTTTCTTTTCATGAATATTCAGAGTCTTTTCTTGCGTTTTACTTTTCAATATCTTTTTTTATTAGATTTAACAAATTGATTGATGCTCAATCAGAAGTTGTTATATGTGATAGATACTATAATTCACACTTTGTCAGTCAATTAGCGTTTGGTGTCGATCTAGATTATATGAAACCTCTTTTTCAGAAACTTCCAGCTCCCGACTCTCTTATTTTATTGGATGTTCCTGTTTCCGTAGCTCAAGAAAGATTGGGCCAGAGAAAAACGCATCAGAGTCACGAAAATTTAGATTATCTTAATAAAAGTCGTGACTTGTATCTAGAGCTTCTAAATCAAGAAAAAGGATTCATTGTTGATGCAACTCAACCTGTTGAAATTGTCGTAGATAAGTGTTTTGAAATTATAGAATCATCTAATTTTGCTAACTTTGATAAGGGCTAATATGACAAAAGAAATTTTCTTGATACGGCATGGTGAAACGGAATTAAATTGCCAAGGAGTATTACAGGGATCATTTGATGCTGCAATTGGGAGTGTCGGAAGGTTACAAGCTAAAACTAAAGCTGAAGAGTATCAGTCGTTAGGCATTGATTTAATCTTAACGTCTCCATTGCAGAGAACTTTCGAAACAGCACAGATAGTTGCATCGAAATTAAATGTTAATTTTCAAAAAGAAGGTTTTTTAAGCCCAAGAAAATATGGACCTTGGGAAAATACAAGTATTGTCTCCATAAAGAACAAACATAAAAACCTTTTAAAAGACTATCAGCAGGAGTCATTAAGTCATATTTATAATAACTCTCCAATTAATGGGGTTGAAAGTTATAGTGAGGTGGCTGATAGATTCACAAAAGGTTTATTATCATTTCTCAAATCTAATCAGCATCAAAAATTACTCTGCATAACTCATAGTGGTGTACTTACAGCTATTTTGCTTGCTTATTCAAAAGCCTTTTGCTCTATACCAATTGTACGCCTCACAGGCTGTGTATCATTAAAATTTGAAGATGGACGATTAAGTTTTGCTGCTGTAAGTGAGTTAGCCCAGCAAGCTTCAAGTGAACCGTTTGAGAGCAAAATTTTGTTTTGATGGCCACAGCTTTAGTGGCTGCCCATAAGTGAAAAATAAAGATCTCTTTCACAAATCAACTCTTGGAGGCTATTTTCTATATTATTTTTTAATAAAGAGTTTGGAGAAACAGATTGTGCCCACTCATACTTCCCCTCTACATTACGGATCACAGGACCTGAAATCACTAAATCTTGGTCGAATCCATAAGGATTGTTTTTACTATACATTGCCGAGCAAAAAATTTCATTATGAGAACCAATCATCATATTCATTAAGTTGAAGGCTGCATAAACCGCTGATAAACAAGAAGGGTGATTACCTCTATTTATTGTAATTTCGGCGCCTCTTGATTGAACAAATGGGATTATTTTTTTCTGAGCGTCCAAAACTTTTTGTGGAAATTCGTTATTAAAAACAATGTTAGAGAGATCTGGAACAGCTGTAGGGGAATGATTTCCCCAAATGACTAATTTACTAAAGGTTGGTAGGGGTAGATGGAAAAAATTCGATAAGAACCTTCTCCCTCTCATATGATCAAGCATAGATAATGCATGTATATTACAAGGTGGTAAGTTGGGAGCATTTTTCAGTAGAATTAATGCCAGAGTATTGCATGGATTAGAGATCACAACAACTTTTGTAGATGATTTGCAAACTTTGTTTAAATCCTTAGCGTAATTTTGAATGGTGACAAAATTTTGCAGCTTAGGTTGAACTTCAGTTGATTTCAGATTCTTGCTTGAACAGCAAAAAAAAACAAAATCAGCGTTAGTGAATGCCGTTGTATTGGTTGTTGTACAGCTTATATTCTGGAAATTAAATAAACCTGACTCATAAATATTTTGTTGTAGTTGAGTAGACTTGTGTAGGTTTTCTTTTTTATCTAGGAGAACTATACTACATGAGCCACGAAGCATCGTTGCTAGAAGAAATGAAAGCTGTGAACCAATTTGTCCAGAAGATCCAACAATAACTATTTTTTTGACCACTAATTTACTTTTGTTATAGTTTTTCATCATTTACATAAAAATTTTTGAATTTAAGGCTTTTTTGTTCCCAAAATAACTATCAATATAAAATACAGGATATTTGTTATCGATTATAAATCGATTAGTAGTGTTTTATCGCTCAAAATTAAACCAAGGCTCTATTAGGAAACTTGCTTTTCTGAGATAGTGACTTCTATTTCTGGTGTGAATATAAGGTTTGCGAATAAGTTTATAGAATCTAAAGAGGTTAATTAGAGCAAAGCTTTTCAAGGACGGTTTTCAATGGTTTCTTAGAATTTTTATAAATGGACCAGATCTCACCTAGTTCTTGCTCATATGTAGAGACAAGTTCTTTGACTTCTTCTGAATTTGGATTGCCCCCAAACATAACAGGCATAAAATCACACTCTTTAGGTTTGTTGATACTAATACTCTGAAGGGTTTGAGGTGACTGGGTTTCCAGGCTTTTAAAAGCTTTAGAAGACTCTTCTCCGTAGCCTAATAATAACCCCATTAGTAATGGATCATTTTTAGTTAAAGAGGGGAGAGAAGAGCCTTGTTCTATTTGGGATATAAATTTCTTTGCAGAAAAACCTTTTCCTAAAATTTCCTCAAAGTTTTGCTTATATTTTTCTAAACATGATTTTAGTGACTTTTTATTAATCATATATACATGTAGAACGGATAGGTCTTTATCAGGGTTGAAATAATTTTCAGTAAAAATAAAGTTAGAATGAGGAAAAAGGTCTTGATGTCTTTTAAATGCCTTCCACCCTTTAAGAGCCTTCATCTCTTCTTTAATTGTCTTTCCTCTACTTTTCAACACTATTGCTATTAGAGCTACAGGTTTGGTCTTAAAACAGAGGACATGGCCTGCCTGGTCATTTTTTATTGCCTTGTCAAAGAAGGTGTTCATGTAGCGTTTTTCTAAAAATGAAAGTTTTTTTATGCCTCTGTCAACATCATTTCCAAAAAGAAAGCTGCTTAAGGCCAAGCTTAAAATTAGTATGTAAGTTTTACTCATCATGGTTATCTAGGTTTTCCACAGTAGGCGCATTTCCATATACTGGTTAAATTCATTGCCCTACACTTGGAACATTGCCAATACTTATCTTTGGGAAAATTATTATCATTATTTTTTTTTTTCTAAGTTTTTCACTATTCGTAATCAGAGACAAGAGGAAGCTCATCCCTTGAAATTTTTTAGAAGTGTAACCACTCGCTCTATTAGTTTTTATAAAAGGCGTGCTCTGAAAAATACTTTGATAGGAATTGCTTGCTTGAATAGACATAACATTCTCCTTGTGATATCGACTCATGTTGATCTTATAGAAATTTATTAGCAACTTTTTTAAGAAAATATAAAGATTTGAAGTGTTAAAACACTACTATAAAAGCGACAAAGACAGATGTAAAAGCTGAGGTGTTTAGTTTGCCAAAGTTAAACAATGAGCCCATTAGGAAACGTGCCTTTTCTGATACAGTGACTTCTGTTCCAGGAGCAAACATAAAGTTTGCGAATAAGTTTTTAGAATTTAAGAGGTTAATTAGAGCAAAGCTTTTCAAGGGCGGTTTTCAATGGTTTCTTAGAATTTTTATAAATGGACCAGATCTCATCTAGTTCTTGCTCATATGTAGAGACAAGTTCTTTGACTTCTTTTGAGTTTGGATTGCCCATGAAAACTACAGGGTTTACTTTACAAGCCTCTGGAGTTGCAAGATTGATCCTCTGATAAGCGCCTGTAGGAGGAGGTGCATAAGTGTCCGTAAACCTTTTACGAATTTTTTTAAAAGCTAGTGCAGACTCTTCTCCGTAGCCTAATAATATACCCATTAACATTTCATCTTCGTTTAGCAATGAGGGCAAGGAATCTCCCTTTTCAATTACACATAAAGTTTGTTTTATAAAGTGTAGTTAGATTATATGTATAGATATAGATGCCGCTAAACTTAGTTCTATTATGAAAAATCAGGAAATAAAACTAACCAAAGTACAATCTCATATTATAAAAGTTGTTACCTATGGTGGCATACTAGAGTGGTATGATATATATTCTTTTATCTATTTAGCTCCGCTGCTTGGTAAGTTGTTTTTTCAGCCAGGTTCCCCTATAAAGAATCTGCTCAATGCTTTTTTACTCTTTGGAACAGGCTTTCTTTCTCGTCCGTTTGGGGCAATTCTGATGGGAAGAATTGGAGACTTGATTGGCAGGAAAAGTGCTTTTATATATTCAATTGTAATCATGACAATTCCTACTTTTTTTATGGGGTGTCTTCCAACATACCAATCAATTGGAATTTGGGCTCCTATATTATTCTACCTCCTACGATTAATCCAATCCATACCTGCTTCGGGTGAGATTCCCGGAACTATTTGCTTTCTTTATGAAAACAGCCATAAATCGAATGTAAATTTCGTAACTAGCTGGACTTTTGTTGGAAATCAACTTGGAGCCATCGTTGCTCTTTCTGAAGCTTTTATTCAAGAGAGTTTTCTTTCAGAAAAATTTATGTTAACCTGGGGTTGGAGGATTACTTTTTGGTCAGGAGGAATATTAGGTCTAGTAGGCATATATTTAAGAAAAACTCTAACAGAAACACCAATTTTTAAAGATCTTCAGAGTCACCATAAAACAGATAAAGAAACTGTTAAACAAGTCATTGCCAATCATAAGAAAACGCTCCTCTTAGGTACTTTGTTTGGACTTTCTTTAGGAGTTGTGTTCTTCTTATTTGCAACATATATTCCTAGTTTTATAGAAGAGACTGTCGATCTGCGTTCTGGACACTTTATTCTTGTTATGATTGGCTTAATTCTCTTTATGACAGTATTAATCCCCATTTTTGGCTATATTGCAGATAAACGAAGTAACAAATCAATTTTGTACTTCAGTTTTATCTTTTTGATCTGTCTAATCCCGTTTCTTTATAAAAGTGCAAATAATAACAACATTACCATGCTAGCTATCATAGGAATTTTGTTAGCTGTTCCTATTGCCGGGTTGTCTGCTACCTATCCCTATTGGGTAGCATACATATATCAACCAAAATATCGATACACGGCCCTAGGGTTAGCGTTTAATTTCGCAAGTTTAATAGGTAGTCTATCCCCAGCAATTGCAATATTTATGCTGGAAAAATCTAGAAAAAATGGAGAATTTAGTTTGTTTGTTCTTGTCTGTGCAGTAATTTCAATATTTGCATTTTTACTATTCAAGAAAAGAAAAGAAAGAATGTCCTAAATTTTTTTAGCTATAATATCTAATCTGGGAAACTTAAAAGCTACAGAACCATCTGCTCTAGGGGGTTCAATTTCTAGATACCTATCAATAACGTTTTTAAAGAATTTTTTTCTATTAGCTGGAGCAATATAATTCAAAAATGGATACCATTGAAATATGTAATCCTCTAAGGAGGCCCTTGAATCAAAAATCTTTTTATGATTTACTTCTCTAAATAGGCTAAATTCAAAACCTGAATCAGCTGTTACAGTTTTATAGGTTTTAATTTTTGAATACGGATACGGCTCTGTATAATTTATAAAAAAGTCTGACCAGTAAGGATGCTGAATCAATTCTTTAGTAGCTTGGTCTAAAGGGTCTGAAATGCCCAGAGGGATTGTAAAAATAATTGTTCCATTTTTTTTCAAAGTAGAATTTATATTGCTCATAAAAGGTGTAAAATCAGTTATCCAGTGCAATGAGAACGATGCAAAAACAATATCAAATTCATTATTGAACTCAATAATATTAGCATCTTTTTGCATAAAGGTAAGATTAGTATAGTCCTTACTAGAAAATTTTTCATTGGCAAACGAAATCATTTCATCAGAAAGATCTATTCCCAAGATCTTACCTTTCGGTATAAGTTTTGAAATTATAGATGTTATTTTGCCATCACCACAGCCAATGTCGAGTATGTGTTCGTGACCATCAAATTTAATCTCATTTAAGAGGTCTAAAGATGCCTCTAATTGAATTGAAGAGTGCTGATGATAATCATCGGCATCCCATTTCTGGTTTTGATTTGGAGTATTCATATTAAATATCCTCGAAGAGTTTATTTGAAGAGTTTATTTGCATCTATCTGCAGCTATTCAAGCGACAGACGGCTACATAGCCAATCATTCTAACATGGAAGGCAATCTGTTAACAATTTTTTCAGATCGTATCAATTTAAGATTTTCTTCAAACAGATTACTTAAACTCTCATCATCTGTTCTGGGGAATTCCATTTCCTCAGAAAGGAGAGAGAAAACATTTTCGGCAAATGAATCTGATTCAGTACTTTTATATTTCGACAAAGAATATGCTTGCAAAGCAGTTGTTAGATAGATAGCAAACAACTCTTCTAAATAACTAACCTGTTCAAGTAACTTTTGAGCCGCAGTTGCGGCATAACTTACAATGTCTTCTGATTCATTTCCACTTGTCAAATTCGTTGTGCCTACAGGTGCAGCTTTGTGACAAATTTTTTGGGTAAGCGCATTTGCAGTATATTGGGCAATCATAAACCCAGAATAAAGTCCTTCTTTTTCCTTCGAGTTAATCAAATAACAAGGGAGGGCACCTTTATTTCTGAAGGGATTAAGCATGTAAGTCATCTGTCTTTCAAGGGTTAGTGCTATCTTAGCATTCTGTAATCTAATAATATCACAAGAAGTCGCAATATTTTCTCCATGAAAATTTCCCCCTGAAATTACACACCATGGAGAACCATTAAAAGTTATTTTTTCTAGACCTGATACTTCTGCTGAAATTTCATTACCCTTGAAAATTAAAGGGTTATCAGTAACCGCATTTAATTCTGCTTCAAGAATTTTCTCTTGTTCAAGAATCGTATAAAATCTAGGGCCAAGTATTTGTGGTAAACATCGAATACAATAATCATCTTGTTGATCACTATATTCTAGTAAGTCATTCTCAGGCAATATTTTACAAAGTATCTTTGCGAAATTAGATTGATGAGTGTTACCTCGGACATTATGCATAGATTGATAAAAAGCTGATTTATTTGTATTGACAGCAGTCAAAAAAAGACTCAGCATGGCTGGGAGATGGTTTAAACAGTTTTTGAGTCGCTTATAGGCTATGGCTGCATAGGATGTTAAAAATGAGGTGCCATTTATTAATGCTAATCCTTCCTTAGACTTAGGAAAAAATGGTGTGATCCCAGCGGATTTTAGTGCAGCATCTGCATCCATCTCTGTACCTTGATAGTTAACAAGAACTTTTTCACCCATCATTGCCATTCCCAGTCGCGAAAGAAAAGCAAGATCCCCGCTAGCACCTAAGGATCCTGTTTCAGGGACAAGAGGGATAATGTCTGAATTGAGCATTTGGATCAGAACTTCTATCCCTTCTTTGCTCATACCTGAGTTTCCCATAGATAAGGAATGGACCCTTAAAATCATAGCCCCCTTTACAACTTCCATAGGCATATGATTTCCAACTGCAGCATCATGACTACGAATCAAATTTTTAGAAAGTTGTGACAATAATTTTTTTGGTATTATTTTATCTCTTAAATCAGCAAACCCAGTTGATAAACCGTATACTGTAATTTTTTGGTTAACAAGATAGTCAATAAAGTCCCTTGTTTCATCAAGTTTTTTTACTGTCACATGGTCCAAATAGAAAGATGTTTTAACGTCATTGACTAAAGAGCAAAAATAATCTATTGAAAACATAGTGCTTTTCGATAGTTTTACTAAATTCGTATCTTTAGAAGATATCATTTCCATAAAAACTCCTACATTCCAAAACAATTAATGGCTATAGTTTTGTTAAAAATTTAATTAAAAAATACACACTGGCATAATTTTAGTAATACAGTTAAGTTTATATCAAGGTAATATTAAGATGGTATAAAGAAAATAAGGTTTTTGCAGGAAACCTAGGTATAGTTTGATCCCCTAAGTTGTAACGCGATTTTACTCTAAAATCATCCATTTTATCCAGATTTAAACTTTTGAGTATTACGTTATGATAACAAAAATTTTAATCGGCCCAATCTTCCTGCATGATGTGCAGCGGTGTTTTCACCTTCTTGTAGTAATTAGGGCGTTTTAAGTTATAGAAAAGCCTATAAGACTCAATCTTTTGCATAAAATATTTTCTAGAACGAAAGCTCGTTAAATTGAAAAATTCCCTCTCAATGGCGTCGTGAAAACTCTCTACATCTGCACTGCAGCAACCTGGAGGTATAAATTTTTGCTTTGCTCCACAGGACTAATTTAGTAAAAGTCGCCCAGCCTTCTATTGTTCTGCATAACTGGGATTTAGCTTGAGTTGCTTGAACCTGTTTCCAGTATCTAAAGTTAACTTTTCAAAAATACCCACCAAGGCTTTGGATCTTCTAGTAGCTAAGCCTGAAGCCGCATAGGTAATATTGAAACCTGCCTTAAAAGGTAAGCATTTTTTAGAATGCCATAGGCTCCAGTTGCTAGAGCGGTGAGGTTGATACCAATATGTGTAAATTTGCGTGCTGACAAATAGGCAGTATCATAAGGATCTACTCCAAGAGTTTTTTGGATCTAGAACTTATGGAGCAACTTCTGCGAACCGACTTTATAAATTTTATGATGGATCTATGATAGCACTTACAGAGAGTTATTTCTTTGATAAAAGAAAAAATATTTATAAAGATGGGATTGTTCCAGATGTATCATCTGGATCAGATAAATCTGGAGAGAATGCTTTAGAAATATCCAAAAGCTGGTTAAATAACCATAAATCCAACCTACCTTTGTTTTTACAATGATAAAAATGTTTGTTTCAAATTTTTTTAGCAAATTTTGAAGGAAAATATGACACTTCAACTTTGCAGTGAGATTAAAATTACTTAATCTTTTTTGAATATAGCTAGGATGTGCCATTGAAGTATTTCTTCATGGATTTGAGTATATCCCAGTGCTTCTACTTTCTCTTTTAGCTGCTCTGGTAGAAAAGAGTAATGAGTTAGTCCTTTTTCAGGGCCGTCTTGAGGTACATGAGTCTGTTTGTCTATGAATCGTAGGGTACAGGGAATGCCACCATGAAGGTCTTCATATAGGCCATCTCCAAGATCTTTGAGATTAAAGGAATTGAAGTTCGCTACCTTCACAACAAATAGGGCTCCATTCTTTAGAACTCTTGTGACCTCTGCAAAAAGCTCCTCTATCTTTGACAAAACGTTGTGGTTCAATGATTGGAATGCAATGACTGCATCCAGTGACTTGCTCTCAAATGGTAGTGCCTGGTACATATCCTGTTCAAGAGTGTGAACAGGTACTCGAACTGCTTGCGCCTGTTCCTTTGTCCTTTCAATGCCTTTTTTGGAGACTTCCAATGCATGTACGGTTTTACCTCGCATCGCTAAAGATACGGCAATGGTCCCATCACCAGAGCCAAGGTCAAGGATTGTTTGAACTTTCTCATGCTCGAAAAGCTCCAGCATCTTTTGAGGGATATCTGCTTTCAAATGCTCATCAACACTTTTCCCTTCCCATACGGCATCATAGTGTTCCATATGTATTGCAAACCTCAAGTCCAACAAAAAACAGGAAATTGTATTGGAACGTTGAAGAAAAATCAAGATATTTTCTCTTCTTGTTGAATACAATTATCTAGTCCGATACCAAAACCAAAAAAATAGCTTTAAATCAGCTAGTAAGCTTATTATCTTATGCGTTTTAACCTTAACAAGGAGTTTAGAGATGCAAGTTTCTCTTCAACAACCTAGTTTGAATTCAATAGGAAATTTCACTAAAAACAATTTTCAGTCAGTTAGTGCTGAGTTAGAAGAGCATTGTAAAAAACAATATCTAAGCAATGCCGTTTTTCACTTTCCTTTTGAAGAAAAGATCTATGCAGTAAGAATCATAGCGAACCCAAACTTTGAATCAATTAACATGGGTAATTTTTCTACTACAAACTTTCCAATAATAATTGCACCTAAGGGGCCTTTTCCAGAAGAATTACAAAATCATATTAAAAGCTTAGTAGGAACAAATAAAATACTTTATGCTGGCGGTACAATTAATGGCCAAAGTGGATACAACCTTTTTGAAAACGTTTAATTAGGACATATGTGTATATCTGTCCACTATTTACACAAGTTATGTAATGTGAGTTGTTTTTTAGGCATACTCTGAAAGGTGTGTGTTTGGTATCCTCAAGCAGCTGTAAATACTATGCATACTTTAACAGTCAGCGTACCTTTTCTGCCCATTGAGCTTTAAACCCTATTCCTCAGTGCGTCTATTTTTTTGAATATTTATTGATCGGATTTGACTCAGTTGATGAAGTCAACAACACCAAAATACTGCTAAATATGAACAGCTTATGAAAAATTTCTTAAACAGATTTAAAGAAATTAGAATTGTAAATTGGTAAGGCTTATCTGAATCAATTAGAGATGTAAGCTACACAGACACCCGTTATCCCATCGGCATTCTAGGGAGCCCTGCAGGTGGAACAAAAGAGGAGAGGCAGAATCTAGCCTGGCTGGAATTATGAAAGTAATTTCATAAATTTGGATGGAGAGGAGCAAAAGAAACATATAGGCCAAAAAGATAATGCTAATTTGCATTAATTGTTGTTCCTGAATCAGATGGTTGAACTTTTAGTAGCTTTGAATAAATGGCATTAGCAATTTCAGAAGGTAGGCTTCCTTGCTTGTAAACTTCTTTTGAAGAGCAGAGCTCAAGCATCCCAGTTTGCATTATACCCGGATCGATTGCCAACGTAATAATGTTTGATGGAAGTTCTTTTGCTAAAGATTGAGTCAAGCCTTCTAAAGCAAATTTACTTGCGCAATAAGGGCCGACATTGGCTTCTCCATGTGCTCCCCAATAAGAGCTTATATTGGCAACAATGGCTTTGTTTTTAAGCATGCAGGGTATGAAAGATTTAATAATATTGAATGGACCAGTCAGGTTCACATTAATTACAGAAGTAAATTCTTCATGAGAAGTGTTCCAGAGCTTCTCAGGATTATTAATAATGGAGGCATTATTAATAATGAGATCCGGTATACCATGTGATAGGTGGACTTCTTCTTGCCAAAGCTTTACAGACGAAGGGACAGTAACATCTAGGGCTTTTAAAAAGTGTCTCGAATCATATGAGAGCTTTAGCTGATCTATAACATGTTGAGATCTGCCACAGCCGATTATTGTCCATCCATGCTTGTCATAGGTTTCTAAAAGTGCTCTACCAAGCCCTTTGGTAATGCCTGTGATTAAAACTAACTTGTTCACTCAAACCCTCAATATTATTTGCTAACGCTAGTATACATTAGAGAATGTAAAAATCTTTATAGAAGATATTAGTTTTCGTGGGTAGGTAAATCAATTTTTTTGATGGGGGATTTTTTCTATAATTTCTTTGACCACTAGATCGCATGTTTTTCTGATTACTTCTGTCCTATAGTTATCACAGCATTTGGCATCATTTACATGTTCAAAATAACAATAAAGTTTGTATCGCTTGCGGTTCAATTCATTAATAATAAATGATGCAGCTTTAAATACAGGGTTTTTTCTAGCGTCACTTTTCCAAGAGAGCCCACTTTCTTTTGCTTTATTGTAATTTTTATACTCATTGAAAAAACTTTTGTGCCCTAAGCAAACTTGAACTTCTTCAATCTCTGTCAAAAGAAGAGGTCTTGATAGAATTTCTAAGGCGCTTGTTGATGCCATTGGTAAAACTCATCTTTAAAATTTCTTTACACAATTCTAAAGCTCCTCGTAAGATTTTAGCAATCAATAATCATATGGTTTGACTATGAATGCATCTATATCTCCTTATACATCCAATGAAACAGCACTTGATCTTTTTGACCTTCCATCAAGTGAGCCCTTTGCTAAAGATATTCAAAATGATCCGGAATTATACTTTTATTTGGTGGCTTTTATAAAAGCAGCACCCTCTCAACTCCAAAAGATAGATGAGCTATACTTCTATGAAAAACTCGAGATGGGGGATCTTCTAGAAGCGGTCGCAGAAGGACCTACTCGAGTAACTATTGAGCAAGCAAAGCAGATGGTGAAAAGCCTGGCTAAATGTTCCTTTTTTAAAGAGGAAAAATATACTCTACATAAGGTTTGTAAGGGTCATTTTGATGAAATAGCAAAGAGGAGGCAGCCTTTTAGAAATGCAGAGCATGTGGATAAAGTTGAACAGAAAATTTTACATGAGTGGCAGGAAAAAAAAGAAATAAAGTCAGATTCGATTCAGATAAAACAGATCATAGCTAGAAATTTATTTTGGACTAGAAGATTTTGTGATTTTTATATCAGCTATACTCACGTAGACAATTATCTAGGGTGTTCTTTTCCTAGTGTGAAAAAATGGTCTACTCACAACCGCTCCTTTTCATCTGTGGTTGAACAGTTTGAAAATAAAGTTAAAAATAGCCATTTAAATGGAAACTTAGAATGGAGTAAATTAGCAGAACGTGTCTTTGGAAATAACATAATTTTTGCATGGTAAAACAATGACTTTTGCTGACCCCCTTTTTCCAGATCGCTCTTTGAGAGACAATCCTTTTTTAAGAGATTATTATGCAGAACAAGAAGCTCATAATGAAGATTCACCAAGTGACCCTTGCGAGAAATCCTCTCAAACAAATAATAGTTGTTCAAATTCGCAAGAATCAAACCGATGTGCACGTTCAATTCAAAATAATAGAGAGCAAGATATATTTGAGCCTCAAGAGAGAAGCTCTGCCCCGTCACATTGCCATGAAAATTCTAGTCCCAATGATTTGAGTGCTAGAATTATTGAAATGGCAAGAGATCCATTTGAAGATAGTTGGGAAATGGGTAGAATCGTAAGGGTGCTAACCCTGGCTAATTCACTTCAAAAAGATGAAGATACAAGAGCAGATAGATTGCAAACTCAACCAGAGGTAAATGCAGAAATAGCTCAACAAGTTTGGGATAATGCAACAGATCCTTGTGCAGATTTTGGATCTATTGAACCACATCGCCTAAGGCAGGTA
The DNA here is from genome assembly GCA_022601345.1 of Chlamydiota bacterium. Taxonomy (GTDB): domain Bacteria; phylum Chlamydiota; class Chlamydiia; order Chlamydiales; family JAAZZY01; genus JAAZZY01. The sequence continues at coordinate 32,462 of JAJACU010000027.1, forward strand.
GAAGCCTTAGCTAAGCTTATTCCTCAAGAAAATCATTTGATCCAAACAGTCTCTAATATTTCAAAAGATAGTCCAAAACAACAAGATTTGAAAGAAAAAGAACCTGATTTTAATGAGGTGGTTCAAGATCATCACGAGAAAATAGGGCTTATTAAAAAAGGGGCTCTAAAATTAGAGCATTTTATAGAAACCCGCATTCCCAAGGCAGACCCTCAACAATTTAATGGGAAGATAAGTCAGCAAATTATTCAGGCAGCCAATGTTTCTCGTGAACAAAAAATTCAAAATTTTGAAAAATCTTATGAGAGGAGTTAATGACTACGCCATTAGGCAATGCAATAGCTTGCTTTGCGCTATTCCAGGATTGAACCATTCTCAAGAAGACTTTTATGAAAAACATTTAATGAGTCGAAAAGGGGAAGGAATTGAGAGCTCCTTTTATTATTGGACGGGTAATGCTGTTGGAGTTTTAGCTGAACTTGCGACTCTTAAAGGAGGACCCACAGCTATAAATATAGGGCGCTTGGCTGTACAAAAAGTGGGACTTGCAGCAGGCAGAGCTGGCATTCAAGCAGCTGTGCATGCAAAGCTAACGACAGGCTCTATTGGGAAAGGGGTTGCCCAGCACTTACCAAGAGCAGCTGGGGGAGGGGCATTAGCTATTCATGAATCAGCAACTTTTGCTTCTCAATTTTCTAAATTGGTAGCTTTAAAAAGTGTGGAAACAGTTGTAAAGGTGCTTAAAAATAGTTCAGAGCTTCTAAGGAAGGCTCCCGAGATTGCTAAGTATATTCAAAAGCCTGTGGTGGATTCTCAAGAATTTCTTAGAGGCTTACGCAATATGGTTAAATCTCCACTTACCTCACATATAATCGAAGACATCACAGTTAAAAATTCTATATCATCTGAAATAGACTCTATTGCTAATCAGGCAATAAGTAAGGCTTCTAAGGACATTAATGAAGCAGAAGCTGTTTTTGAAGATTTTGAAGGAGTTCTTGATTCTCTTGATGATCGTGCAAGTAGTTTCCAAAAATATCTTGAGTTTGTACATCGCCATCAGATGAGAAAATTTGTACAAAATATGAACTGTCCTAAAGAAGCTATTTCTTATGTGATGGAAAAGGTTCCTGAAAGGACAAGTTATCGAGAAAACATCACTGAGGAAACAGTGAAAAATATCTTAAAAGCTCAAGATAATATTGAATACTGTAATAAACATGTGAGAGATCCATGGGTTAGAGATAAACTTATGCAGCTTTTATGGTCTGAGGGTAAGTTTTCTGTTTTTGGCTCAGATATTAAAGGCTACTCAGAGCAATTCAAAACTATTGTTGAGCAGTATGGACTTGATATGTCTAAGCATTGGAATCAATTAAGGATACCAAGACATGCAGTAATTTCCAAAAATTTTCATAATTGGGTCTTAGAGGAATTGCAAGACATTCATCAAAAAATTCAACAAATGGAAATCTCAGATGATGTACAAAGACGATCTAGTTTTTTACAACAATTTAACATAAGAATAAAAAATACTTTAAAATCTAACCCTCTAATTTCTCACCCAAAATGGTACAAATTTTGGAAAAATGACAAATCTCATTTTGAAAATAGTCAAGAATTTGTCCAGGTAGTTGGAGGTTCCCATATTAACTCCAACGCTCCACAATACTCTGAGTCCTCACAACAAGTTAGTAAGTCTGTATCCACAGATAAGACTACCTATAAAATACACAAAGACTTACAATTTAGACACTTTGAAGAAGGTGGGGCAATTGATGACAAAAAAAGCCTTGTTTACTGGAATTATGAAAAAATAATCCTAAAAACAGAGCCCTTAATAGGAAAAGGTATTTCAGTAGATGAGAAAAAGTTTGGAGAGAAAGACTTTAAAGAAGTTGTGGGATTTGATGAGATTTGCGGTGAAGTTTATGATCAAGATACCTTGCAATGGATTAAAACAAAATTTGCTAAAATACATTATAGATTAGATGGCCGTTATCATATAGTCCCTATCAAGCCAACATCTAGTCACGCAAAACAATGGGAAAATTTACATGGAAAAAGTTGAAGTGAAGAGAACTCTTGAAGAAGAAAAAGTTTTTGCGGCCCTAAAATTTGATGTTAATATTGCTCTGGGAGGGATGGTCATCCCATCACTACGAGCTGTAGCTATTAATTGGGAACCAGGTAAAATCAAGGCCCAACTTGTCTTTTTTCATGATGGTTTGGCTGATGAACCAATAGAATGGCATTATAATTGTATTGAAGTAGATTGTAATGGTGAACCTGAATATCTAGGCACACCAATTTTAATGCAGATTAAAATAATTTCCAGTCCTTTCCCTATGCTTCTACCCGAGGTTTCTGAGATTGTTTATCTGAGAAAAGAAGAAAGCTCTCCATTCAATGAAATTAATAAGTATGTTCCTGATTGGACTGTCGGGTCAGTTATACGCCTTAAAGTTAATGAAGCTTTGAGAGGAAAAGTTACAGGAGATCTTCGCGCGATTCATCTAACATGGGATGAAACAAACACAGAAGCTCAGATTACTTTTTTTCATAATAGTGCAATCACTGATGAAATTTATAAGCATTACGAAGAGATTTTCAATATAGCCACATTGACAGCTGATCAGTGGAAAAAAGATGGTAAAAAAGTTGTTCCTAGATTGGCAGTTAAGAGTGTTGCTTATCCAGATAAAATAGAAAGGCCAAAAAATCTAGATAGACTTTATTCACGTAAAGAACCTTTCACAGACAAGCCTATAGGTGAGAATTAAATCTTTTAGCTTCTTGAGCAACTTGGTTTAAAAGACCACCAAGTAGGCTATAAAAAAAGCTACAAAAGCAGGAGAATTTTGGCCTCCAAGTGTGTACCAGGGGCCCAAAACTAAACCTGAAGTTTCAGTTAGAGTGATTTCTATTTCTGGTGCAGCTAAGTTGAATGTGACAATTTGTGGGACGTTGACGCGCCTGCCTCCCATGTTTCCTGTAAAACCTCCTTTAAGGCTTTGTTGGTAGTTTGAATCAAAGGCTATACTTATGCGCTTTGAAATTTCAAATTCCCCAGAAAGAAATACTGAAAATACACTACCAGGTCTTACTTTTCCATTAGTGAGGTGGTCCCCACCATAGAGGTTTGCTCCTCTAACTCTAAAGTTTTGAGGTATAATGTACCCAAAAGCTGCATAGAGATTGTAGGCATGGCTAGTATGATATCTAAAGCCTTTTTCAGCGGCTAAATAAAAGCCTGATTGAAAAGATCCTTGTCCTGTAATGTCAATTCCATTTCTAGAAGCTTTTAATTTTTGAAATCTTCCAGTTGGAAAAATTTGCTGAAACATGAACCTAGCATTTGGAGTCCAATCACCTTGCATTTTTTTGTCTTCAGAGATCTGATAGCCAAAGCGAAGTGTTGTATCAGTAAAGTGTGTGTAGGTAGCATGTTTACTAAAGTTAGTCACAATATTGGTAATAAGATCTATTCCAAAATATTTAGGGAAGCCATATTGACAGTATCCGTCATAGACCATAGATAATACAGGGTCATCTGAAATTCCTACATTCCAGCTATTTTTATAGCTTCCATAGATATAATTTGCAGTAACAGAAGGCTCTAAAGCTGGTTTTCTAAATGTTGCATTTATAGGAGAAGGCACAAGTAAGGGGCCTAAAAACCACTGTTTAAAAAAAGAGCGCGACTTCTCAAATGTTAGGCCTTCTTTGCCATTTTTTTCATTGGCCATATACTGGTCCCAAAATTTGTCAGGCTCAAATTCTAAGGCCATAAGATTTGCTGTAAGGGTAATCAAAAACGCCAGTAGAAAAAATCTATAATTTTGAGTTTGCATCTCTTCTTAAGGGGTCCCAACAGTTTATTCTGCTCGGTATATCATGGAAATACTTTAGAATGAATATTTTTTTTGAAAGCTTGTGAAGATCCTATGCTTTACACAATCTTGCTAAAAGTTTAACATATCTCATTATCAATATTGGAGATCAATATGTTAAAGCAATATTTCAAATATGGCCCTGAAAAAATTATTAGAGATGTCTGTGAACTCAAGACTCAGCGTCTATCGAATATTTCAGGTATAGAACTTTTAATCGATCCAAATGTTTATCCTTCGGATCGCTTTAGATCTTCTAGGTTTCTAGTGGATGAGTTAACTGGGATACTTGATGGGGTCAATGTTTGTGATATGGGTTGTGGCCCTGGAATTGTTGGGCTAGTTGCCATGTATAATGGAGCAAAGAATGTTGTGCAGGTTGATATCAATCCGCATGCTGTAAATAACGCTAGGAGTAATAGAAGCTATCATAGCTTTGAAGAAAGTCAGCTTCAGGTTTATGAAAGTGATTGTTTTGACAATATCCCATCTCAAAAATTTGATTACATCTTATATAATCCTCCTTTTCATTCTGAAAAAGTAGAAATAAAAGACCCAATTGAAAGAGCATTTATTGATCCTGGATTTGCATCTTTTGAAAAATTTTTAGATCAGTCCAAAAATTATTTGGAAAAAGATGCCGAAGTGATTATTGCTTTTTCAAATAAAGGAGATACTCAAGCATTAGAGAGCCTATTTACAAAGCATGGTTTTAGCTGGAGACTTTGGAAGGTGGCAAATGTAAATGTAGAATTTGATAGTCGTCTCTATCAACTAAAAAATAATTGAAAATTGACAATTGACTGACGTTAATATAAACTCAACACTCTAATTTAAAAAAACATATAAAAATATGAGACTGTTTAAAAAAAGCGGTAGAAAGCAGAATAACGAAAGCATCTTAAGACAAAGATACTCTGTTTTTTTTTCATCAGAGCGGCTTGTAAAGGGGATTTCTCTGACTTTTATTGGTTGGGTTTTAATTGCTGTATCAACGGTTGCCTTTCAACATTTAGTTATCAATAATTCTATTTATGTAACACTGTTTTATATTTTTTCAGCGGCCTTTGTTCCGCTTTTTATTTGCGCTCTTTTTAAGGGGCGAGGTTTTTTCATCTGTGGAAAACCCTATTTTATTATTATTAGAGCCATATTTGCTGTTGGTAATTACTACACTTATTTTACTTCTCGTATTTGGATTACTAAGACAAGTAACTCCCTTCTATTTAGCATAGATACATTGTGTGTGCCTCTTTTAGTCTATTTGATTTTTAAAAAGAAATTTTCTTCACTTACTTGGATCGGTTTATTAACGAGCTTCTTTGGACTAGCGCTTGTTTACTCTTTCAAGCTAGACATCTTTAGCATGCAAGGAATTTTAGAAAGTACTGTATGTTTAGTTAGTGGAGTTACGATGGCAGGGCTTATTATAATCAGCTGCTACATCATTCGCTATGATTCAGCGCTCAGACAGTCTCTCTATACAACTTTATTTGGAGCGGTAGTTTCAGGGATAGGCGCATGGACCTCAGGCTGGAAGCAGCCTTGCAATGCGGATATAGTTTACATGCTAATCCAAGGGCTGTTCTACGCAGCTGTCATCATGCTTTTTTTAAGTGCTTGTGATTGCATTGAGCCGCACATCGTTGCAAATTTGAGTCACTGCGTTCCTCTGCTAATTATTTTCCTCAATGGGGCATTCAAATTCTACCCCATATCTTTCCTAACGTATATTGGAACAGCAGTGACAATGTTAGGAATGCTTGCAGTTCTTTTCTCAACGCGCTTTCAACGCAAAGAAGAAGATCTCTTGTTAAGCTAAATGTTTAAGATCTTTAGGTCCAAAAGAATTTGGAAGTAGTTCATCGAGCCTCCACTCATTATGGATTACCCCATCACTTGTTGCAGAGTAAATATACGCATGTGGGTTGAACTCGTTGATGAACTGCCTGCAGGGTCCACAAGGTGCTCCTCCTTCTCCTAAAACAATAACAACAGCCTTAATTTCTCTTTCTCCAGATGCCACTGCACTAACAATAGCAGAGCGCTCAGCGCATATTGTTGCCCCTAGTAAGGCATTTTCGACATTGCAACCCGTAAAAATTTTTCCAGACTCCATGAGAATCGCTGCTCCTACGGGGTAATGAGAATAAGGAGAGTAGGAGTTTTTTTGGGCTTCTACAGCACGTTGGGTGAGCTCTTCAACCATTTCTTGTGGTACAAACTCAGTAAATCTTCCCATTGCAGTAATATTCATTTTAAGATCCTTGGTAGTCATTTTAAAATATAGCAAGTGTACCTATGTTAGTAATTTTTAAAAGACAAAAAAATCTTGTATATATTGGGGCAATAGGCCAATCTCTATGCAAGAGATCTTGAATAATAGGGCGCAAGTTGGTGCTTAAAAAATTATTAAAAATTGATCCTAAAATTTTTGGGGAATCTCACGATTTAGAAAATCGCCATATTGGAATCTCCTATACCGCTTTTGGCTGGTTTTTAATTGCTCTTAGTTCAGTTTTTTTTACTCAAACGCGAGCGACTCATTCTCTAGTTAACACGTGCTTTCATCAATATCTAGCAGCCTTTATGGCTGTAAGCCTTTGGGCGGCCTTTAAAGGTAAAAAAAACTTTTTTTGTAAGAACCCTTTTTTAGTCATTATAAACTCGTTTATTTGCATGCTGTGCTTCTATATTTCATATATTTTGAAGATGACTCCTGCAAGTACAAGTAATTCCTATCTCTTAAATAGTGATTCTATAATAGCGGCTTTAATTCTGATTTTTGCATTTAAGCAAAAAATCAGTTTTTTGACTTGGCTAGGCTTGATTATGGGCTTTATAGGGGTCATGAGCTTCTTCTCCTTTAATGTTGATTTTTCAACATTTAAAGCGATATCGGATGCTTTTATATGCCTTGTTTCAGCTGCACTACTTGCTGTTTTAGTTTTGCTTACACAGGTTCTTTTGCAGAGTAATCCTCCCATTGTCATCGCATTATCTCACTGTATGGTAGGTCTTTTTTGTTCTGGAGCTATGCTTTATTTCTCAGGGTGGCAGCTTCCAACAAATTTTGAGCTTTTCTGCATGGGGGTCGATGGATTTATTTACGGAATATCACTCTATTTCTTTATTACAGCACTCTATTATGTGGAGAGCTACATTGTCATGTCACTGAGCTATCTTCTTCCAGTCTATCTAATTATTATTAACTTAGGCCTTAAAAGAGGTGGAGTTGATCTTTATGTGATTGTTGGGGCGCTTTTAGTCATTGTTGGTGTGGCAATTATTCCTATTCCTGCATACCTTTTAGATCATAAAAAGAAATATACACCCCCTGTTCATTAATTGTCATATTCAGTATCTTAAAATTTTGTTTATGAGAAATTGTTATGATTGAGTGTATTGGTTATGGTGCAAAGGGTGAAAAACAAAAGCTAACTTCCCTTAGTTTTCCAAGAAGAGACTTGCGAGATAATGATGTTTTGATAGACATCAAATATTGCGGTGTATGCCACTCTGACATTCACCAAGTAAACAATGACTGGGGTGGGTCATTGTATCCGATGGTTCCAGGTCATGAAATTGTAGGCATTGTCAAAGAAGTAGGATCAAATGTAAGGACGTATAAAAAAGGCGACGTTGTAGGCGTAGGGTGCCTTGTAGACTCTTGTCAAGAATGTCCTAGCTGCAAAGAAAATTTAGAACAATATTGTGATAAAGGAGCAGTAGGAACCTATAACTCAAAAGAATATGAAAGTGGCGCAGCCACCCAAGGAGGATATTCAACAAGTGTTGTAGTGCGTGAAGAATTTGTAGTGCGTGTACCTGAAAATTTAGATTTAGCAGCAGCAGCGCCTTTGCTGTGCGCAGGAATTACCACATACTCTCCAATAAAGCATTGGAAGATGGAAGCTGGGCACAAACTAGGTGTTGTAGGCTTAGGTGGGTTAGGGCACATGGCTGTGAAACTAGCCAGGGCTATGAGTATAAATGTAACCGTCTTTACAACATCTCCAGAAAAAGTTGATGATGCAAAAAAGTTGGGTGCAGATCACGTTGTACTTTCAAAAAATGAAGATGAAATGAAGGCAATGGCCAAGCAGCTTGACTTTGTAATCAACACTGTTGCAGCTGTCCACAATCTTGATTCATACCTTCAATGTTTAAAACGAGATGGCAAGATGATCATGATTGGGTTGCCCGACAAGCCTTATCCAAATATTGAAGTCTCAGAACTTATTTTTCATAGAAAAACTCTTGCAGGCTCTCTTATTGGAGGCATTAAAGAAACTCAAGAAATGTTAGATTTCTGCGGTGAGCATGATATTGTTTGTGACATTGAGAAAATTAATATTCAAGATATCAATGAAGCTTACAAACGCACCATTGAAGGTGATGTGAAATATCGCTTTGTAATTGATATAGCAAGCTTAAAAGAAGGTTAGAGTTTTATGAGAAAAAAAGGATATCTAGTTATCGCTGGTAGTCTGAATTTTTTTATTGGTGTAGTGCACATTATCACAATATTTATTGGGGCCCCCGCATATAATTTTTTGGATGCCCCTCAACTTGCTGTTTATACTGAGCTTGGCTATATGTTTCCTGCTTGGCTTACTTTAATAATCAGCTTTTTTTTCTTTGGGTTTGGTTTATACGCATTTTGTACAGCCGGGGGCAAAATAAAACTTCCTTTTCAGCCTCAGATGTTAAAAATCATTGGGTCTATATTTGTCATTAGAGGATTTGCTCTGTTTTGGTATATATATGTTCAAATTAAGAGCCCTACAGACTCATCATTAAGAGAGATTGTCTTTAGCCTCTTTGCATTGGTAATAGGTATGTTATACTGGCTAGGTGTTCGAGAAAGGACTCAAGGCACGAGGTTTAATTCTTTAATAAACTCCAAGAACGTGCTTTAGAGCATAATCAAGCTCGGGGTAATAAAATTTCCCATCGCTCTCTAAAAGTTTTTTAGGTTTAATAACAAAGTCAGAGAGTACAGTTTCTTTGGCCATTTGGCCAAATATGGACTCAATTAACCCTTTGGGAAGTTTTAGGAAAAGAGGCTTTTTGAGTGTCTTAGCAAGAGACTTAGAAAACCTTTCTGAAGTGATCGGCTCTGGAGAAGTCAAATTTACAGCTCCATTTAAAGAGCTTGTCATTAAAACGTGGTAGTATTGGTAGACAATATCATCAATGCTGATCCAGCTAAGGTGATTTTGACCTGAACCTAATTTAGCGCCAAGCCCTAATTCATAGGAGCCCAATAGTTTTTTAAGCATGCCGCCTTTAGGGCTTAGCACAACTCCTGTGCGCATTAACGCTGTGCGCCCATGCTTATATTTACAGGCTTCATCTTCCCACTCTTTAATGACATGAGTTAGAAAACCTTTTCCCTCTGGGTCTCCTTCTTCAGAATCTTGACTCTGCATGTAGTAGTTACCGCCTGAGGCGCAAATGAAGGTTTTAGGAGGCTTATTAAGCTTATTGAGCGTGTTAACTAAAAGACGAGTTGAGTGAATACGGCTTTTGAAAATTTTTTCTTTTTTTGAGTCTGTCCAAATTCCACCTACATTTTCTCCAGCAAGGTGAATAACAGCGTCAAAGCCTTCTAAATCATCTTGTGAGATCATTTGGTTTTCAACATCCCAAAAGATAGCTTTTTCATTAGCTTGTAGTTGGCGAGTAATTGGAACTACGATGTGCCCCATAGTTTTTAAAAACGTAGATAAAGCGCTTCCAATAAGCCCACCTGCTCCTGTCATTAGAATATGAAGTTTCTTTTCAGGGTACCTTGATGCAAAATCAATGTCATTTAAAAGTACTTGCTTGCGGTAGCTAAAAATATGGTTGAGGCGTTTAGCTATTTTTGCATTAATCATAGCACCTAGGAAGCTTTCTAAAGGGACTCTAAAGATAATTTCATCTTCAATAATGCAACTATTAGAGTCGACTTCTATAAAACGGTGATGATGCTGCCAAAAACTGAAGGGCCCCTTGATTTGTTGGTCTGTAAAAGATTCTCCTTCTACATATTCTGTAATTCTGAAGTAGGCATCAAGTCCAATGTCTGAAAAAAGCATCAATTTAAAATGAGCAATATCATCTAGCTCTAGTCGAGAGTTTTTGGAAATGAGTTTCATGTTGATAAAGGGAGGGGAGAGACGCTCTAGCATTCCAGGGCGTTTATGCCATTCAAAAGCCTCTTTTTTAGAGATAGGCAAATGAGTTTCAAATTTAAAAGTAAACTTCTCTTCTTCCATAACTTTTTTGGTCATATCAGACTATGTAATTAAAATGAGAGATTATTTTTGGCAGAAGCTGCAAAAATGTGTGCCACGCTGATGGAATTTTATTTTATCAATAGGTTTTTTGCAATTTAGGCAAGGCAAGCGATGCCTTTGGTAAACATTAAAGTTATACTGGTACTTGCCGTGGATTTCATCTAAACCTTTGAAATTTGATTGGCCGCTTCCAAGAGATGAACCATTGTCTTTGACGGCTTTTTTTAACACATCTTTAATTGCTATAAAGAGTTGTCTTGCTTCTTTGGGCTTAATTGTTTGGCAAGAGCGCTTAGGGTGCACAAAGGCTTGCCAAAGAGATTCATCGGCGTAGATGTTGCCAATTCCTGCAATAAAACGCTGGTCTAAAAGAGCTGGTTTTATAGCTTTAGATGTCTTCTTTAGTTTTTCAGAAAATCCTTTGAATTTAAAGGTGGGAGACAAAGGCTCCACACCTAAGTGGGCAAGGTGTTTTTTGTAATCATCTACAAGCTGCCATCTACCAAATTTGCGCACATCGTGAAAAACAAGGTATTTTCCAGCTAATTTCATGTAAGCGCGCTCATGAGTATGCCCATCAGGTTTTTGCTTTTTTATGCTAAATTGGCCGCTCATACGCAAGTGAACAATTAAGTCTTGTTGTTTCAAACGGAAAATAAGGTATTTGCCTCTACGTAAGATCGTGTGAATGCACTGGCCTATGACAGATTGATTAAAATCCTCAATTGAGGAATTTGCAAGGGTATTGCGCCAATAAAAATGCACATCTTCTATAACTTGATTGAGAAGATTGGCATCTAACAACTGATCTTTGATAGTTTCTACTTCAGGTAGCTCTGGCATACTTTATTTTAAAGAAATGTAAACATGCACTTCATCTGCACCTTTGACAACTTCAAAGTCAGACTCAAACTTGCGCTCAATGGTTTCGCTTGTCCAAATTTCTTTCCAAGTTTCTATAAGAGAGTCAGGAAGACCTCCTTTAACCTGATAAAGAGCATACTTGTTTCCAGGAACAGTAACACCATTCATATCAGCTGGAACATCATCAAGTGAGTTCACTTCACAGCCAATAGTATAGTTGAAAGGTTTTGTGTGATCGCCTTCATAGTCAGTGTAGAGAGCCATGATACTATTGCTTTTAAGGCTTGGGATCTTTTCAAGGTAGTTATTTAAGATAAACTGCTTCCACATTTCAGGGATCTCCTGCTGGGCATTATCATTTGAAATTCTTTTAGTGATTCCAATAACTTTAAAGTCACCCTTTGATACAATTTCTGGCTCCATTACACTTCCTTTAAATTTAGATCTAAAGACTCATATTATGCACTTAGGCCTTTATTGAAAATCTTTAAGTTTCCAAATCTTGAACCTTTCTTGATTCTTAGAAAAGGGATTCAAATAGCTGTTGAAGATAAATTTTAGAAGGTTTAAAAGTTAGTGCAGAAAATATTTTTTAGGAGGATGCTTAGGCATGGCAAAGCTATACTTTAGGTTTGGAACTGTAGGAAGTGCAAAAACTCTTAACTTGCTTGCAGTAGCTCACAACTACCGTCAACAAGGAAAGGAAGTTATTTTAATAAAGCCCGCACTTGATGATCGATTTGGTCAATCACACATTAAATCTAGAGCAGGCCTAGAAAAATCAGCAGATATTTTAGTGGATGACAATACAAATTTGATGAGCTGTAATTTTGAAGGGATCAACTGTATTCTAGTAGATGAAGCTCAATTTATTGCTCCAAAAATAATTGATCAGCTAAGAGACATCACTCTTGAGCATAAGATACCTGTTATCTGCTATGGACTACGCACTAACTTCAAAAAAGGCCTTTTTGAAGGCTCAAAAAGACTTTTTGAGCTTGCAGATAGCATCGAAGAAATTAAGACAACTTGCGCCTTTTGTAATAGAAAAGCTGTTTATAATTTGAAACATGTCAATGGTGTGGCCACAGTAGGTGGTCCTGAAATAGATTTAGGTGCAGATGAAAAATATTTTCCAGCTTGCGCAAGCTGTTACTCAGAGCAGCTTTTACAACCTGCTAATTAGTAGGGCAGAAAAGCACGAGTTATCAAAATATTGTCGATAAACTTATGCTTTATAAAAAAAAGTGCGGGTACAAAGGCTTCTGCGATGCTTTTTGTGTCGATAGTGATTTCACCATTGGATTCTTTTTCTTGAGTGCAACCTGGAAAAATTCTCATGGTATAGAGAGTTTCTTTTAGGTTTGCTAAGCGTAATGGGTATTTTATTTGAACTTCCGTGTTGAAAAGAAGATCGTACTTAATGGGCAAATTTTCATCAAAAGGAGTCATTTCCTTTAATAGCTTCCGCTCATACATTGCAGTTTCAAGAAATAATCCTCTATGAGAGCTAGAGCCAATTTGTTGGTAGAGAATGTCTCTAGGGTTTTCTGGAGCAATAATATCTTTAGCCTCAACTCCGATGAGACTGCCATCCCATACTATTGAAGTCCCAACACAAACTAGTGAAGAGTTTTTTAAACGCTCTATTTGCCTTTCAAATCGATTGGGGTGAGATAAATCATCAGGCATCTGCCAGGCAATATACTTTGCTTTTGACTGTTTGAGAAGATTATTGAGACTATGAGCAACGCCTTTATTTTCTTTGCCTCGAATTAAAGAGACGCGCTTTTCGTTTGTCATAAATTTCTCAATAATTTCTACAGACCCATCTGTAGAAGCACTATCATAGAGAATTATGTGAAAATCTTGAAAAGTTTGACTTAGAATGCTTTCTATACATTCTTTGAGGTAAGCCTCATTATTATAAACAGGTATTAAGCAGTCGATAGCAGCCATAAAATAAGGGTTTATTTTTAGAAATAGCAGCATAGATAAATGAATGCAACTAGGTCCTGACTAAACTATTTAAAAATAAAGCTACAACGCTTGTAGCGATTAACCTGGGGCTTTTAAATATTCAGCATTGAGCGGATATTCAGTTTATGCTTTGTAAGCACTTGTTAGTAAGTATGATGTAATGTAAATCTTTTTTAAGAAACAGCTATTTATATAAAAAATTTTATTTGTTAAATAAGTTGTTTGTTTTGTTTACCTTTTTGATTTTTTAGTTTAAAATTAAATGCAATTATTATTAATTAGTTGTAGTTGGGGTTTAAATGAGTTCTATAAATGTTAATCAATTAAATAATCTTTATTATCAGACAACCTTTGATCAGCCAGAAAAAGTTTCTTCAGTTTTTGATGTTGAGAGTGAGTTCAAAACGCTTAAAAAATTAGTTACTGAAATCTATCATAAGGTGATAACAGGTCCAGAAGACGATCTAAAAGGAAGGCTTCTAATTGAAGAAGGTATTTTAGCAAATAATTTTGAAAGAGCTGAACAACTGCTTAAAGAAAATGTAATCAATTTAAACAAAAGCTATCCTTGGAAAGGAGATAAGCGCTCTAACTTTCCTATAGAGTGTGCTATTGATCTTTTAGATGGCGATAATGATATTCCCGCTGAAGACGTGATTAAGTTTATTGAATTATTTGTTAAATATGGGGCAAAACTAAGTTCAAAATTCTCAACATATGAGTTTAGGAGCAATACGGCAGTATCATCTGCTATCGAAACTTACAGTAAGAATAAACGTCGTAAAATATTTGATTACTTAATTACTAAAAAAGACCTTTTTAAAGGGGTAGATTTATCACAAGACTTTCGTGAATTGCATTATGGTTTTAATAGTTATAAAGGGGCAAATGGAGAAGATGTAGTATCAGCCGTTGAAGTCGCAAATTTTCTATTTGAGATGGGAGCTACTATTCCTGAAGATGTTAGTGATGAAATTTTTTCTTGGATTTTTTCATATCCTTGTGCACAGCTCTATCACAATGAAATGATTGAAGTCTTTAAGAAGTTTGGTTATGAGTTGTCTTATTTACAATCTGGTTATAAGGATCAATGTGATCTTTATAAAGAGCGGTGGAGTTGGAAATTTGTTGGTACTCAAAAAGTTTAATTGATATTCGAGTAAAGCTTGAGAAACGCTCGCCTTGTGTAAATCTTATAGGAAGAGACTGCTGCGCGTTAATGCGCAACAGTCTCTTCCTTAATTCACTTCAAATATTAGAGATTTTTCATTATGTAGCAAAAAAAATATTTGTGGTACATGCTAAGTGTGTGTGTCTTAAGTAAGGCAACTCGCAAAATGATTAATTTAAGTTATTTAATAAATCCAAATATTTTTCAGATAGCTTTTCTACGAGTTTATGCGAGTTAAATGGAGTTGTGTACAAAAAACTAAAACGCATGACATCACTTGTGCTACTTGCAGTAAAAATAAGAGGTATTTGGCCACAAGCATAGAATCCAAATTCTTCTACATTGTAGTGCTGAGTTTCAAAATGAACCCGCCCTATATTTGAAGTATAAAGTTCTATTTTTGGCTCTGAGTTATCATAGAGTTGATCAAAGACCAAAAGCTTTTTCAGCATAGTTTCTAGGTCAAATTTTTCATGAAAATCATAATCAATTTCCCTGGCAAGATGCCAAACATCTTGGCTGGGGTTGGCATTATAGTAATGAGAGTAGCCTGATACGATAGTGGCTAGATAATTGTTTGGAATTTTAGGGTTTATAAATGGCCTTAGGTTTACAGGTATGTCTAAAAGTAGTTGAAAATCATCACTTTCACATTCTATAAAAGACCCACTTACTATTAGCAAGGCTGCGCAAATGAGGCTGTTAACTTTGACTTTCTTTTCTTTGCAAAGTGTTAGTAGCTGACTTAATTGAGGTCTTTTGATTCTTATATTTTTTATATGTATTTTGGGCTTATCATTTTGGTCACTCTGCATGGGTAAATTTTTGATATTGAGCAAGCTTAAGTCTGTTTTCAGTTCTTTTTTAAGCTGAGCCTTACTTTTTGGGGTTAGGTGTTGAGGAAAATATTCAGAGGTGGGTTTTGGAGTGGGATAAGGCTCTCTTTGTTCAAGTTCTTTTTGTTCAAGGAGCCTTTCTAAGCTTATTAAAAAGTCATTATGAAATGCTTGAATAGAAATACCATCAGACATGCTATGGTGTGTTCTAGTGACTAATATGTCGCCATTTTTACTTTTAATGACTAAAATTTCAAAAGGGGAGCTAAGGTCTAAAGTTGCGTTGATGAAATTTTCAATAGAGCTGCAATAGCTATTTTCTTCAACCTGGATTTTGATTTTCATCTGAGGTGTTTCACGAAAGAAATATTGATTGTTCTCCTTTACAATAGCGGTTCTCATAAATGGATGGTAGGCTTGCAAGTGCTTACATACCTGCTTTGCATGCTCCACATTTATTGGCTTATTTAAGTGCGATTGAGCAACTATGCTAATATTGTGCGTTGCGTAGAAGTTTTCATTGCTAGCTAAAGGTCGCTGTGGGGCTTGTCTTTGCATAGTTAAATTGACTCCATTTAGTTAGTTATGCTACTATGTTCGGATTTTAAATCTAAATAACAGAATTTTATTAATGTCTACAGCTGTTTTTCACACACTTTCTTTAGAAGGCGAGCACGGAGATGTGAATTATGTTTACACTATTTGGAATGAAAAAGATTTGATGAATGGATCAACAGTAGAAGGTGGAGTTGTTGTAGTTAACCCTCTTTTAGAGCAAGTAATCAAAAAAGGCAATGAGCCTTCAGCTTTAATTTTTCCATGTTCAGAAAAAATGCATGCAAATATCACAAAGATCGGGGGCAGAATGTCTTTTTGCGCTTCAAAAAGCTATCAAATAACTCCAGATCAAGAAAGAGTGCATCTTGTATTTGAAAAAACATTAGAAGGTCGTTTTACCCTGAGCATTAAAAGTGATGATG
>JAJACU010000028.1 GCA_022601345.1 Chlamydiota bacterium
AGCAAGATCTATGGGTAAACTCAGAGATCAGTATGCTTCAAGTGCAACAGATGCCTTTGCAGCTGCTAATACTCAGCGTGCAGCTTTAAACACTCCAGTACGTGTGAAAACTGTTTACCAGTTTGCACCATATGTTGGAGTACAGTTTAACTTCTAAAGTAAGTTAATCGAACTTTTAAGATATTTTAACATGACCTTAGATCTGTCTAAGGTCATGTTTTTTTTATTAAATTGTAATTTTAAGATTTATTAGAACTTTCATTTCAAAACTTATTTGACTTAAAACGAATTAAAAAGTACCTTCCATCTTTAAAGTTTTTTCTATGGAGCTATTTTATGAAGTTGCCAATTTTAAAGAGTGCTTGGATATTTTTGTGTGTAGTTACTCTTTCTAATACTCTGTTTGCAGAAATGAACACGGATCAACTTGTTGCTCAGTCATCAAATAGATATAAGAAACAAAAATATAGAAACAATATTGCAAGGAGAGATCCAAATACTTGGTGTCCATATTTTATGCAGCTTAAATATGCAGAGCCTGTTTCGACATCATTTTTCAGATTGAATGTTGGTGTGGGTTTCCTTTACTTTGCAGGAATAAGAGGGAATCTCGAAACTGTGCTTAACACGCTAATTCCAGGGAAAACAGATGAACCTCTTTCGGGAAGATTAACTTATAATCGCACACCCTTATTTGAGGCAGTTGTTGGAAGAGATATATATCGTTGGTTGAAGATAGGTTTGGCCTATCAGCATCAAGGGGGGATAATTGTTCAAACAAAACCTCAGGTTTCGCAATTTGTTTTTGATGATGGAGGACTTCCTGTTACCTTTAAGAGTGATGTTAGTTTAGATGCAGTGATGGCCAAATTTTATTTGATGGCTCCGCACGTTTTAGTTTGGAAAAATTTATACACTGAGCCTTATTTAGGTTTAGGTGTTGGACCAGGGTGGCAGACATGGGCATCTATAGAAACTCTAGGAATACAGCAGCTTTTAAGACCTAAAATATCAGCTAATTGTGTTTTTACAGTCGATTTAGGTTTTAAACTTAGAAAAGCTGTGCCACTTTATGCGCTGTCTTTCACAGTAGGTTGTAAGTACAACCAATGGGGACAAGCAAGATCTATGGGTAAGCTTGAGAACCAATATGTTTTAAGAGTAGACAGTGCTGATCCAAATTTTAGGTTACAACGTATAGGTTTAAGTAACCCACTTCGTATAAAAACTGTGTATCAGTTTGCGCCGTATGTTGGAGTCGTACTTAATTTTTAAAATTAGTTAGTTAAATATTTAAGATATTTTTTTAATAAAGGCCCTTTTTTATTGCAGCGATTCCTAATAGAGAATATAAAAAAAACTTTGATCCATTTTAAAATATATAATGAAAAAGGCCTTTCTTACTTTTATTGTTGCTTTGGTAAGCCAGAGCTTACTTTTCTCAACTTCAGTTCCAGAAGAGAGTAGAACTTCTAAGCTTATCAAAATACCGCTGAGTTTTTTGCCATCAAATGAAAAAGATTCCGACCAATCTTCTCAAGATGATTCTAAAAGTGAAAAGAAAAATGAACATAAAAAAGATAAAAAGCAAAAGTTAAAATATAAGAAACGAGTTAAGAATAAAAAATACAAGTATTTGATTAATTCTTGGGAGCCATATTGGGTATCGGCAGAAGAAATAGAAGATGAAAAGTATTTGTACTTCCAAGCTAATATCGGAGTAGGCTTTCTATACTTTGATAAAGTTCAAGGAAATTTAGGCGGGGTTCCTGCGGGGCTTTTTACTGAAAATGGGTCAACGCCCTATCAAGGGCGCCTTCGCTATAACAGGACCCCTATATTTGAATATCTTTTGGGATATCAATTTAAGCCATGGGTGAGCGCTGCCTTTTCATATCAAAATCAAAGTGCTGTTACAATCTTTACAAAATTTACTGATAGTCAAAATGTAGGGACTCCTTTTGGAGATACAATAACAAGTGCACAAGGCCAACTTAGCTCTCAATTTGCAATTGATGCTTTTATGTTTAAAGGTTTCGTTGAATTTCCTTGGCCAATGATTTGGAAACTTTCTGCCTGTTCACCATATTTAGGAGCAGGTTTAGGAGTTGGTTGGCAAAGTTGGACAAATAATGAGTGGAATTTGTCATCAACTCTAAATAGTCCAGGCATTGGGGGGTATCAAGGCTATATTAATAAACAAATCTTTCTGAAATCAAAATATAGTGCTAACTTAATTTGGGGATTAGATGCAGGTTTAAAAATCCAGAGTGCTCTAAACAGTAATCATTTTGCTGTTAGATTAGGTTGTAAATACAACCAGTGGGGGCAAGCTAGAAGTATTGGAAAACTTCAAGATCAAGGCAGCGCTAAACTAGGGTTATTTAAACCTTTTAAAATAAAAACAGTGTACTCATTTGCACCGTACTTGGCTTTTCAGTGGAACATTGAGAATTCTTCTTTTAGCGCACCTCCTGATAAAATTAATGGTCGTTATACAAATACTTGGAAACCTTATTTCGCAGATATTGATGAGTTGCAATTGCCACGAGCCATTTTTTCTCAATTTACAGGTGGACTAGGTTTTCTATACTTTGCAGGAATAAAAGGTGACATTTCTATGGAACCTTTTAATGCCTATCAAACTTATGGAAGGTGCCCAGGTAAATACTCAATGAGATATAATCGCACACCAGTGATTGAGTACATTTTTGGCTATAGGTTAAGCCCATGGATAAAAATCGGATTTTCTAAGCAATTTCAAAGTAATATCTATGTGCATACAAAGCTGAAACCCAATAGAGATGGCTTGATTTCTGCGAGCTCTCAATTTCAGGGAAATTTGAACCTTTTGGCAGGAGCCTTAAAAGTTTATGTAGAGGTACCAAAACCATTAATTTGGAAAAACCTTGCATCAACTTTTTATGTCGCTGGAGCATTTGGCCCGTCTTGGCAAAGTTGGAGTAGAATGGGTGTTGCTATAAAAGGATTTGGTAATCAACCTATAGCAAATAGAAACAGCGCATCTGGTTTTTTATTTCCTTTAAGATCTAAAGTCATTGCAAACCCATACTTTATGGCTGATGCAGGTATAAAGGTTAAAAATGCTCGTTTAGATGTTCACTTTTATATGATTAGCGGCTTTAAGTATAGCTATTGGGGAGCTTCTAGAAATCTTGGAGACGTGCTTCAACAATATCCAAGTTATAGAGAAGGTTTATTTAGGCCTCTTACAATTAAGCAGCTGTATTCATTGGCGCCATACTTAGGTGTGCAGTGGGATTTTGGGAGCGCCTATCAGTATTCTCGTAAAAAACCTTTTACTGTTAATGGAAGAACAACAGATGTTATCTTGCCATACTTTGCTAGAGTGAAAAACCTATATCAAGGCCGACCTTTTTACACTCAAGTAAATACTGGGATAGGTTTCTTATACTTTGAACGAGTGCGTGCAAATTTAGCTGGTGAACCTTCAGCTCAAAATTTGGATATATATGGTGAATTTGCTTATTCAGATACTCCAGGATATAACAGGACTCCGCTTTTTGAATTTTTGTTGGGACGCAGAGTCTTTCCATGGTTTAACGCAGCGCTTTCATATTACTTCCAAGGAGGTGTTGCAATTTCAACTCCTGCTCTACGCCCAACTTCTGGCCCTGCACCTGGCAGTGTGATGTCAAACACACACGCAATGTTTGTTGCTAACTTCAGAGCTGATGCAATTTTGGCAAAATTTTATTTTAAATTGCCTTGGTCGATTGTTTGTATGAAAACTATTACACAGCCATATACATCTGTCGGTATTGGTGGAGGATGGCAGAGTTGGACCCGAATTGATGTGCAAAGAATTGGGGTGATTAATGCTACCAATACAAATACTCAAATGAACCAGCCATTGAATCAAAAAATAAGTTCAAATGTTGTTTGGACTGTAGATTGTGGGTTTAAAACGTGCTCTGCTTACCCAAATTCAAAAATTTCTACGACTGTAGGTATGAAATTTGTGGACTGGGGCCAGGCTAGAGCAATGGGAAAATCTGGGAACTTGAACGGGTCCAAAAATTCTTTATTTAAGCCATTTAGAGTACGTATGGTTTATTCTTTTGCTCCATACTTTGGAGTTCAGTGGAATTTTTAAAATTTTTTTTTAATTAATCGAGTCAATAATAAATTATTTATTTTTAATGTAAATTGCGTTAATATGGATGTTATTAAATTATAGTGATTTCCATAAAATGTCAGATTACGAACTTATAGATAGTGGGTCTGGTCAAAAGCTTGAACGCTTTGGTCCATTTGTTCTTATTAGGCCGTGTGCGCAAGCATTGTGGAAGCCGGCTCTTGCTCAAAGCGAGTGGGAAAAAGCAAGTGCAACTTTTAAGCGTTTACCAAAAGCTCAGTGGTCTCACAACTTAGATATACCCACAAACTGGAACATTGAACACAAGAATCTAACATTTTCTATTGAGAGAACTGACTTTGGTCATATTGGACTTTTTCCTGAGCATAGCCTTCTATGGGATTGGATTGGTGGGCAAATTGAAGGAGAGGAGTCTTTTTCATTGCTAAATCTATTTGGGTATTCAGGAGCAACATCTTTATTTGCTGCAAAATGTGGAGCTAAAGTATGCCACTTAGATGCTTCAAAGAAAATTGTAGAGAAAGCAAAAGAGAATGCAGCATTAAATGAAATGCAAGATTATCCTATTCGCTGGATTGTAGACGATGCTCTAAAGTTTTTAAAACGAGAGCAGAGAAGAGAAAATAGCTATGATGGTATTATTTTAGATCCTCCTTCTTTTGGAAGAGGAGCAAAAGGTGAAGTCTTTAAATTTGAAGATGACTTGGCACAATTGCTTGAGCTTGTCAGTTCAGTTCTTTCAACAAATGCAAAATTTGTATTAATGACTTGCCATACTTTAGGGGTAACACCTGCGATTTTAAAAAATGTACTCAGCCAAGTTTTCCCAAAGAGTCAAATAGAAGTTGGAGAGCTAGCTCTTAAATCAAAACATCATGATTTACCTAAAGGAATCTATGCAAAGTGTGTCTTTAGATAAAATTACCAGCGCTCAAAATCCCAAGATAAAATTGGTTATTAAACTTAAGAACAAACGTTCTCGAGATCGCTCAGCTCAATATTTGATTGAAGGGTATCGTGAGCTTTTGCGTGCTACAGAGGCCAATGTAGAAATTGAACAGCTCTTTGTTTGTAAGCAACTTTTTTTAAAAGATAATGAGCAAAAGTTAATTGATCAAATTGATAAAAAGGGAGCTCAAATCACTCATTGTATGCAAAACATTTTTGAGAAGATCTCTTATAGAGATCGTCCTGATGGTTTGCTTGCTATTGCAAAACAAGCTCCTCAAAAATTAGCAGATATTACTTTTAAAAATGAGAACCCATTTATAGTTGTTGCTGTAAGTATTGAAAAGCCAGGTAATCTAGGAACTATTTTAAGAAGTGCTGATGCATCAGGTGCTGATGCTACGATTGTCGTTGATAAAGTAACTGATATTTATAACCCAAATGTTGTGCGTGCAAGTGTAGGAACACTTTTTACAAAACCTGTAGTCCAAGCTACTTCAGAAGAAACCTTCGATTGGCTATTAAAAAATAAAATTCAGATAGTTACAACCTCCCCACGAGCGAAAGAAGTCTATACTCAAGTAGATTATCAAGGGCCGACAGCTATCATTGTGGGTTCTGAGCAGTATGGACTGCCAGAGAGTTGGCTTGAAGGCTCCAATAAAAACGTTTTCATCCCAATGTGTGGACAAGCAGATTCCCTTAACGCAGCAACATGCACAACTTTGATGCTTTATGAAGTCCTCAGACAAAGACAATCACTTTAAACCTCAGATTCTATTTTCTGATAACCATATATGTGTGGTTGTAAAGCCACCAGGAATGGTTGTCCCTATAGAAAATAACCAGGTAGAAAATCTAGAACAATACCTAAAGGTTTACTTTCAAAATCTTTTAGGGAAAGAAACGGTGTTTATAAGACCCATTCACCGCATTGACAAGCCAGTAGGTGGAATCGTTGTCTTTGCTCGTTCAAGTAAAGCTGTTAAGCGTCTGCAAGAATCACAGCGAGCCAACGAAATTAAAAAGTTTTATGTAGCTAAAGTACATGGATTTGTTTCTAAATCGAAAGAAGTTTTAACTCACGAACTTATTCATGGTGATTATAGAGCTGAAATTGTGAAAAGTGGAGGCAAAAGAGCAAAGCTTTATTATCGCAGGCTGACGTCTAGCCCCAAAGAATCTTTATTGAGCATCCGTCTTTTGACAGGGCGCTATCACCAAATTAGAATACAGCTCTCAAGTATTGGGCATCCAATTATTGGTGATGGCAAGTATGGTTCTACTCAGAAACTTGAACGTCATAAGATTCTTCTTTATCACACAAAAATTTCATTTCCACATCCAACGACTCGAAAGAGAATGGTTTTTACAGCTCGACCTAGTTACTTTTAGGTTAGGTCACAAGCTTCAGGTGGCATCCAATGAGGAGGTTTACCTTCCCACTTGATGTTACAGCCAATAGGATTAGTCAAAGGAGTTGAAATGGGTTTATTATCCAAAAATTCTAATATAGCGTCTTTGAGCTCATGTGTCTGAGATTTGGTGTGATCTCTAGGGGAGTCTATAGCTCTACCGGTATAAATCAACTTTCTTTCGCTATCGAAAAAGAAGAAGTGTGGGGTTTTTAAAGCCCCATATTTTTCAGCAATTTTTTGACCTTCGTCATGTAAGTATGTCCAAGGGAAGTTCTCTTTCTGCATTAAAGTAACCATGTGCTTGTAGGAGTCTTCTTCATAGGTGTTGGCACTATTAGAATTTATCCCAAGAAAAGCGATGTTTTGAGCTTTGCATTCTTCTGCAAGTTTGCGGGTGTCCTCGTTTGATCCAATAACATAAGGACAGTGGTTGCAGGTAAAAAAGATAACGAGTCCTTTATACTCTTTAAAATTCTCTAAACTATAAGATTTACCATCTGTTGCAGGTAAGTTAAAATCCGGGGCAGATTGCCCAATTGCCAAAGTGTAGCTCATTTATAAGTCCTATTTTCAGAATGATAATACTAGATTGTAGAATCTTTAGAGCTTTTTTTCTAGAAGATAGGCGCATACTTTGAAAATAAATGAGATCTGTTTCCTTTATCCTTTTTGCAAATCATTGATTTTTGTTCTCTTTGCCAAAAAAAACGATCTGTGTACAATCCCGCTTTTTTACAGAAGCATAAGGTTTGTAAATGCAAGACTCAATTCTATCGGCTGTTGAAGATGGTATAAATGCAATTAAGCAACTTAAAAATGAGAAAAGCTTATTATTTATTGAGCAATGTGCAGTTCAAATTGCAGATTGCTATAAGAGTGGTGGAAAATTAATCATTGCTGGTAATGGTGGGAGCTTGTGCGATGCAGGTCACTTTGCAGAGGAGCTTACAGGGCAATTTAGACAACCAAGAGCAGCACTTCCTGCAATTGCATTAAATGATCCAGGATTTTTAACATGTACAGCCAATGACTTTGGTTTTGACACTGTTTTTTCTAGAGGAGTGGCTGCATTTGGTCAGCCAAGAGATATTTTTATTGGTTTAACCACAAGTGGTAACTCTACAAATCTTATTAAGGCCTTTGAAGTTGCTAAGCAAAAAAAACTGTATACAATTGCCTTTCTTGGCAAGGGTGGAGGAAAGCTTAAAGGTGTTGGAGACTTAGAACTTGTAATCGATGGCTTTAAAACTTCTGATCGCATTCAAGAAGCTCACATGAGCGCAATTCATATTATTATTGAAATGGTAGAAAAAAAACTTTTTTATAATCAAGGCTCTCCATTCCCTCGCTCTTTGCAATTCTTACCTCTTGAGAAATAAGTATGATTTTAGAGCTGCTTGATAAAATTCATTCCTCAAAAAGAGGAGTTTTATTAGATAGCATGCGCGCTCTACTTTATTTTGTAAGTTTATTCTATAGACTTACAATGGCTATTCGCAACTCTTTATATGATAACTTTAATAGATGGGAAAAAAGCTTCAGTCTGAAACTATTTCGAATCAATATCTACAATTCTAAAGCGCGGGTAATAAGTATTGGAAATATTGTTGCAGGTGGAACTGGAAAGACTCCTTTGACTCTTTTAGTTGCTAAAGCAATTCTAAAAAAGAAAAGATCTCTTGCGATCTTATCAAGAGGCTACAAGGCTAAAATTGAAAATGATGCCATGGGCCCTCAGTTAATTAGTTGTGGAGCTGGCCCTATAAAAACAGCTGCTGAGTGTGGAGATGAACCCTACTTGATGAGTAAGAACACCCCAGGGGCACTTTTCTATGTGGGTAAGAATCGGGTAGAATCAGCTCGTATGGCAGTAAAAGCAGGTGCTAACATTATCTTATTGGATGATGGGATGCAGTATCGTTCTTTGCATAGAGATTTTGATATTGTTCTTCTAGATGCTCAAGATCCATTTGGTAGAGATCACTTTCTTCCAAGAGGCTTTTTAAGAGAGCACCCTAAAGCTTTGAAGCGCTCTAGCTTAATCGTGTTAAACCATATTTACTCGAAGTCGCATTTTGAAGAACTGAAAAAAGAAATCTCCATATGGAGCAGCGCTCCAGTTGTCGGTGTTTCTCCGCAGTATATTAAAACCGTGGGTTTAGACGAAAAACAAAGTTTTAGCCTTCGAGGAAAGAAGGTGATGGCCTTTTGCGGAATTGCAAAACCTAAGTATTTTTTTGAATTGTTGGAAAGTCAAGGTGCTGAAATCGTTTTTAAAGAAGTTTTACCGGATCATGAAAAAGCATCCCAAACCTTTTTTGACAAAGTTGAAATAGCTGCTAAAGACCTAGAGGCAGAGCTTATGGTCTGTACCGAAAAGGATGCTGTAAAAATAGAGGATTTTAAGTCATTTTGCATCCCAATTTGTTTTGTTAAGATTGAACTTACAGTTGAGTATGGTAAAAAAGAATTTGAAAAAGCATTAAATTATATGGTTTAAAAAAAGATGAAACTTTAATAAATTAAATTTTTAATTATAGTTTATAGTCTGTGAGAACTCTCTTTTTTGGTGCAAATAATAGAAGATTACTTTAAAATTATTAGCAATATTTTGATAAAATTTATAGATAAATCCTACTCCACATATTGAAAAATTACTTTGAATAAATGAGCTTTTAAAGTTGGTTTTCAACCTTTTTCTCCAATAGTGTTTTGAGCAAGTGAAGCATTTTGTGTGGGTTTATTGATAAAAATTTAAGGAAAAACTTATGAAATTATGGATGAAAATTCTTATTGGAATGTTTGTCGGGCTAATTGCCGGTTCAATTTTAGGACCCAAGGCTGAGCTTTTAAAGCCTGTTGGCCAAATATTTCTCAACATGATTAGCATGTTAATCATTCCTCTAATTTTTTCTTCAATGGCTGTAGGAATTACGAGTATACGCGATACAAGAAAGCTAGGTAGAGTGGGTATGAAGACCTTAGCTCTATACCTAGGTACTACAGCAGTAGCTATTTGCATAGGTTTATTTTTCGCCTACTTGCTGAAGCCAGGTATCAATGTAGGGTTTACTTCTTTTAAGCAAGTTAGCGAGCAAAGTTATGGTGAACTTGCAGGATTTTCTGAGTTAATATTGAATATTATTCCTAGTAACCCTTTTGAGGCCTTCACCTCTGGCAATATTTTGCAGGTAATTGTCTTTGCTGTCTTCTTGGGACTGGCTATTCAATTTACACAAAAAAAATATGAGCCTTTGCTTAACTTTTTAGAGTCTGTTTCAGAAGTAATGTATTCATTAACAAATATTGTAATGAAATTTGCTCCAATTGGTGTCTTTGCAATTATGGCATCTGTTGCAGGAACTTTTGGGTTATCAGTTTTAATTCCATTAGCCAAGCTTCTAGGAACAATTTATTTAGCATCTCTGGTGCAGTTTTTTGTTTTATTTACAATTATTTTAGTATTTATGTGTAGGCTAAACCCAATTCCTTTCTTTAAAGGGATGGTTGAAGCAATTGTTCTTGCTTTCTCTACAAGTAGTAGTTCTGCAACAGTACCTGTTACCATACATTGCGTTATGCATAACTTAGGAGTTCCTAAAAGTATTGCACGTTTTGTGATCCCTCTAGGATCTACCATAAATATGAATGGCACGGCTATTTTTCAGGGAATTGCATCTGTGTTTGTAGCTCAGATGTATGGAATAGATTTAAGTTTACAAAGTTTAATTATTATTGTTGTTACAGCAACACTCTCAGCAATTGGTACAGCTGGAATTCCAGGGGCAGGTTTTTTAATCTTGTCTATGGTTTTAAAGTCAGTTGGACTTCCTCTAGAAGGGCTAGCCTTGATCTTTGCAATTGATCGTTTAAGAGATATGGTAGGCACAGTTGTTAATATTGTGGGTGACGCTGTAGTTGCAGTATACATCGCAAAATCTGAAGGAGAGCTAGATGTAAAGCAGTATCAAGACTCTCATATTTTAGCTTTAGAAAATAGCGAGTTATAAAAGGGGGTAATTAAAATGAGTGACCGTATAGTAGAAATTCAGCTTCCAAAACTTGGAGAGAGCATTGTATCGGCAACCGTCGTTCAGTGGCTTAAAGAGGAAGGGGATGTTGTTATGAAGGACGAGCCTATCTTAGAGGTTTCAACTGACAAAGTTAACAGTGAAATTCCTGCGCCGCATGCAGGTGTTTTGACTGAAAAACTAGCCTTTGAAAACGAAGAGTTAGACGTTGGAGCTCCTTTGGCGAAAATTCTTACTGAGAAGCATGAAAAAGTATTAGCAGCAGCTGCACCTACAACAAATTGTCCAATGGCTGATCAAGAAGAAAAAAACGATTTTCTATCGCCTGCTGTTTTAAATTTGGCTAGAAAAAAAGGTATTTCTGTTGAAGAGCTCTATCAAATAAAAGGGTCAGGCCAATCAGGTAGAGTGACTAAAAAAGATGTAGAAGACTTTATTGAAAAGCCCAGCTTAAATAATGCGCAAGAGACTCCAAATTCAGGCATTGAAAAACTACCAATGTCTGGATTAAGAAAAGCTATAGCCGAAAATATGGTTCGTTCGTTTTATCAAGCGCCTCATGCATCTCTAGTTGCAGAAGTTGATGTAACCAACATTATGGAAAGCATCAAAGCGAATAAAGCAAGTTTTATGGACCAGCATGGTGTAAAGATTACAATTACAAGCTACATGATCCAAGCAATTGCTCAAGCAGCTACAAAATATCCAATGGTTAATGCCTCTGTTGATAAAGATACAATCTTAATGAAGCGTTTCGTGAATTTAGGCATTGCGGTGAGTATTGAAAATGGAGTTGTTGTTCCTGTCATTAAAGATTGTCATATGAAAGACCTTCCAACAATTGCTAAAGATGTTGCAAGGCTATCAGATCGTGCTAGAAACAATACTTTGAATCAAGAAGATGTTCAAGAAGGCTCTATTACAATGACTAACTTTGGGATGACTGGAATGCATATGGGTGTGCCAATTATAAGGCATCCAGAGGTTGCTATTGTAGGTATTGGGAGTATTCACAAAACAGTAAGTCCAATATCTGATACTGCCTTTGGAATTCGTCAAAAAGTCTTTTTAACTCTTACTTTTGACCATCGGGTAATTGATGGTATCTATGGAGCAGACTTTTTAGGCTACATCAAAACAAGTTTAGAGAACGTAACTTAAGTTAAAGCCTTTTTGAGGTTTTCATCTATTTTCTCTAGAAATTGGGTCGTTGTAAGTGAGGGTGTTTCAGGGCTAATTAGCCTGGCTAGATCTTTAGTCATAGACCCACTCTCAACAGTTTCAATACATACTTTTTCTAGAGTTTCAGCAAAGTGAACAAGTTCAGGTGTATCATCAAACTTTCCTCTGTGAGCTAGTCCTTTTGTCCATGCAAAGATTGAAGCAATTGGGTTAGTAGATGTTTCTTCACCTTTTTGGTGTCTACGAAAATGTCGGGTCACCGTTCCGTGGGCCGCTTCTGCCTCAACTGTATTTCCATCAGGAGTCATCAAAACTGAAGTCATGAGTCCAAGCGATCCAAATCCTTGTGCTACAGTATCTGATTGAACATCTCCATCATAGTTTTTACAAGCCCATATATATCCACCCTTCCATTTGAGAGCGCAAGCAACCATATCGTCAATTAAGCGATGTTCATAATGGATGCCTTTTTCAACGAACTCTTTTTTAAATTCCTTTTCATAGACTTCTTGAAAAATATCTTTAAAGCGCCCGTCATATTTTTTAAGGATAGTATTTTTTGTTGAAAGGTAAACTGGCCAGTTGAGCTCTAATCCATAATGAAATGAAGCTCTTGCAAAGCCGCGGATCGACTCATCTAAGTTATACATAGCAAGAGCAATTCCTTTTTCTTTGTAATCAAAAACTTCAAGAGTTTCTGCCTTAGAACCATCGTCAGGGCTAAATACAAGCTGTAGTTTGCCAGGTTTGTCAATAATCATTTCATGTGCTCGGTATTGGTCTCCAAACGCGTGGCGACCTATTACAATCGGTTTTGTCCATGTGGGAACTAAGCGAGGAACATTTTTGCAAAGGATGGGTTGTCTGAAAATAGTTCCACCTAAAATATTTCGGATAGTTCCATTAGGTGAGCGCCACATTTCTTTAAGCCCAAATTCCTCGACTCGTCCTTCATCAGGCGTGATTGTAGCGCACTTGATGCCTACACCGTATTTTTGTATCGCGCAAGCGGCATCTACAGTAATTTGATCATTTGTTGCATCGCGAGATTCAACTCCAAGGTCATAGTATTTCAAATCTATATCTAGATAAGGAAGGATAAGTTTGTTTTTAATAAACTCCCATATTATGCGAGTCATTTCATCTCCATCTAGTTCTACAACAGGATTTTTAACCTTTATTTTCATCGCAAATTCCTTTAGATTTATCAAATAAGTATTAAAATCGCTTATAGTGATTTTTTTAGAACTATTCAAGATTTATTAGAGGGAATATTTTGAAGACGCAAACACTGAAAGAACTTTTTGAAATGCAAAAAGATAGTCTGGCTTATTTTTTTGAGAATGTGAATTTAAAAGTGATTGAAGAGCTTGTTGAGCATATAACTAAATCTGAAGGGATCATTTTTTTAACAGGTGTTGGCAAAAGTGGATTTATTGCACAAAAAATTTCAGCAACCCTTGTGTCTATTGGAATAAAATCGATGTTTTTACCTCCTATGAATGCTCTTCATGGGGATCTTGGGATTGTTGATAATGACG
Organism: Chlamydiota bacterium; assembly: GCA_022601345.1. Classification (GTDB taxonomy): domain Bacteria; phylum Chlamydiota; class Chlamydiia; order Chlamydiales; family JAAZZY01; genus JAAZZY01. The sequence goes on from JAJACU010000028.1 coordinate 13,262, forward strand.
ATTTCTTTATTTTTTTAAGTAAAAGTGGAGAGAGTGATGAACTATTAAACTTAGTTCCTTTTTTGCGTAATAAAGGAGCTAAAATGACAGCGCTTGTTTCAAAGAAAAATAGTCGTTTGGCAAAAGCTTGTGGTAGAGAGATCTATTTGCCGATGGAAAAAGAGCTTTGCCCATACAATATCATTCCGACAACTTCAGCAGAAGTGCAGCTGCTTTTTGGAGACATTTTAGCGATTGCTCTTATGCAGAGAAAGGGGCTGACTCTAGATGAATTTTCTCACAACCATCCTGCAGGAAAAATAGGTGAAAATTTAGCTCTTAAAGTGGAAGATCTGATGCTTAAAGGCGACATGCTTCCTATTTCTCATCCTAATCAAAAACTCTCAAGTGCTTTAGAAATTTTTACTAAAAAGCGCTGTGGCTGTTTATTAATAACTGATGAGAAGAATCATCTTTTAGGAATTTTTACGGATGGAGATTTGAGGCGCGCACTTCAAAAGCACGGTTCCAAGATTTTAGATTTGCAGCTTAAAGATTTGAAAGGAACTACACCTAAAGTTATTCTCTCAAAAAAGATGGCATGGGAAGCTATGCAACTTATGGAAGCTGACCAAGAAAGACCATTTATGGTTTTACCTGTTGTTGATGAAGATGGATCTTTGAAAGGTCTTATCAAAATGCATGACATTCTCCAATCTGGACTCAGATAAAAAAAACCGGCTTACAAGAGCCGGTTTTACAATCAAATGGGTATTTTTTGAAAAGTAAGCTTAAATATCTTATTGGCAATTCTAAGATTGCCCTGGGAAGCCAAATCCAAGACCCATTCCATCTGGGTAGTGTTCAACTGTGCGTATTGGAGATTCCATATGGTGGGCTAACAATTGACCGCAAAAACTGGAAGGATCGCTACTAAGATTTCTAACGCGGCTTGAACCTCCTTGGAACGGACTAGCTTGAACAAAGCCAAGGTAGGTTTGCCTTTCAGGTGTTTGTGGGGGGGATTCGTCTATTTCCACTGATGAAGCTTGTCTCATTTCAATACTTGGAGGTGTCGCACCAAGGGGTTGCACTCCAAGTCCAGAGCAACTACATTCTTGCTTGCTACCAAAAATATCAGCTACAGCTCTTTGAATATTTTCAAATCTAGGAGAATTTTCTTGTCCTTCACCATGTTCTTGATGAGATCTGTGATCCACAAATAATAGGGAGACTGTTTTTAAAGGTGTTCTGGGGGTTTGAATAGGAAGTTGGCCTAAACCGTAGCCATATGTTTGACTTGGTGGAGGTGATGGTCGTGGGCTTAAAGGAGAGTACATAAAATTATTCCTTTTTGAGGGTTATTAAAATTAAAAAGAGGAAGCATTCTTGTTCGAATAAATAGTTTA
>JAJACU010000029.1 GCA_022601345.1 Chlamydiota bacterium
ACCGACCTCCTTCTATATATATCGTGCACTAGCCAACACAAAGCTTCAAACTATTATGAACATAAATATTTTTTTTGATTTTTATTCTCTTCATGGGCATGCATGTAAAAAAATAATTTGGCAAACTAACTATGAAAACAGAGTCTATTAAGGGTTTATCCATAATTAACGACTTATACTTAAGAAATAGAAATTTTTGCTCAGATGATTATGATTACTGCATAAGCTATCTTTCAAAATTTCTTAACTTTGACACACACACATACCATCAAGCTCATAATAGTTGGCAAATCCCTCCAAAGTGGGATTTGCAACATGCATTTATTAAAGATAAGGATGGCCACACTATATATACTGTAGACCACCCTTTAAAAATAATTGGCCTATCAAGCTCGTTTTCAGGGTGGGTTTCTAAAAATGAACTGGAAAAGCACCTCCACTATGACCATAGGTATGCAGATGCTATTCCATACCACTTTAGACAGTTCTATAGACCCTGGGATCGCTCCTGGGGATTTTGTGTACCACAAACTTTCTACGATTCTTTACATGATGACTCATACTATGTGGAGATTAAAACACATGAAACTAAAGGCAATTTAAAAGTTATAGAACACACAAAAAAGGGAAACCTTCCTTATACATTCGTTTTTGTAGCTCACCTCGATCACCCAGGAATGGTCAATGATGATCTTGCCGGTGTTGCCGCAGGCGTTGAACTTTTTCAAAGAATTTCTCAGGTAAACACTAAGTTTACCTATAAACTGATCTTAGTTCCTGAAATTATAGGCTCAGAGTTTTATTTAGGACATAATGCTCCAGGAGATAATAACATTATAGAAGGCTGTTTTTTAGAGATGCTTGGCACAAAGACACCGCTAGCTCTTCAAAACAGTTTAAAGAGCAACACTCAAATAGAAAAAATTCTTTTTAGCAAACTTACAAATAGCAATAAAAAATTTACAAGCGGCCCTTTTAAAAGTATCATTTGTAACGATGAGTATATTTGGGAAGCTCGTGGCGTTCCAATGTGCAGTCTGTCGCGTTTCCCTTACCCTGAATACCATACTCATAAAGATGATCTATCCATTTTAGATGAGGAGGCGTTTACTGAATCCGTAGAGATTCTATATAAAACGATCTTAGAGCTAGAGAAAAAAATATTCATTCAAAAAAAATTTACGGGCACGCCTTGCCTTTCCCACCCCAAATACAACCTCTATGTTGATCCTGGCCAAAGAGCTTTTGGAACACACGCTGGAGCCAACATACAAGCAAAAAGACTTTTGATGGACTTAATTCCAACTCAGCCTAATGTCTTTTTTCTAGATTCCCTCTGTCAGTTGGTAAACATCCCCACTGAAAGGGCTATTTCTTATATCAAAGAATTGGAGGATAAAAAATTAATTAAAGCTTACTAAAAGATTGAATATTAATGACATATTTATGTATATTTTATACAGTTGTTCTTTTTCTAAATGCAAAGAAGGTATTTTTATGATAAACATTTCAAACCCCTTAAGAACTTTGCACTCAGTAATAATGCAAAATAATACACCTTTGATTCACCCTTTAAAAACCCCTCAAAATTTTGAGTCGACAGAGCCTGACCACTTAATTAAAAAAGCAGTGGATACTGCTACTAAATTTGAATCACAGACTGTGCCTTCAACTTACAGCCCTAGAACATTAAATCACTCATATTCTCAATCAAAAGAACCTAGCGATCAAGAACTTACTATAACAGATATGCTTATTGGAACTATTTTCGCCATTCCATATGCTGCTTACAAGACAACAGCTTATGGAATAAGTTGTTCCTTAGAAGGATTAACCTACATCAAAGACGGGCTTATTACGATTGCTGAAGAAGTAAAAACTAAACTAAACGAGATCTTCCAACTTTTAGTAGACTCCGTAAATTGGACAAAAGAACAAATAAAATCTCTTTTTTCCCGGGTATACAAACAAATAGAACTTCAGCTTGAAAAAGTTAGTCAATTTATCAAAGATGGAGCTGACTGGGTAAACGAAAATATTCTCAAACCCGTTAAGCAATTCATTTGCAAAACTCTTGAAACTCTACTCTCTGCTTTAGAAAAAAGAGCTCTGTGGATATATGAAAACGCTCTTAAACCTATAGGGCAGTTCATTCAAAGTACTCTCACAACTATTATGAACAAGTCTTTAGAGGTGATTTCTGCTGTACTCTCCTTCATCAAAGATGGAACTCTGTGGGCTTATGAGAATGTCTTTGCGCCAATGGGGCAGTTCATTCAAAGTACTCTCACAACTATTATGAACAAGTCTTTAGAGGTGATTTCTGCCGTACTCTCCTCCATCAAAGACGGAACTCTGTGGGCTTATGAGAATGTCTTTGCGCCGATGGGGCAGTTCATTCAAAATACTCTCACAACTATTATGAACAAGTCTTTAGAGGTGATTTCTGCTGTACTCTCCTTCATCAAAGATGGAACTCTGTGGGCTTATGAGAATGTCTTTGCGCCGATGGG
>JAJACU010000003.1 GCA_022601345.1 Chlamydiota bacterium
GAAGTTCTTTGATAATCTAGTAGAAAAAGAGATTTTTTCTAAATTTAAGAAAAAGCAAACAACTCTGCTTTATGCACCTACTTGGATGGATGCAAAAAAAGGCTCTTCCATTTTTAAAGCCTATCAACATGTTATTGAAAAGCTTCCAGATGATATGAACCTTTTGATAAAGCTTCACCCCAACTTAAGCTTGCACTATGATAGCCATGATCCAAGGCCTCTCTATGAGGCGCTTGATAAGTATGCTAGCCGTCCAAATGTACAGATTGTCCCACTATTTCCTTGTATCTACCCTATCTTAAACCAAGTTGATGCTTACTTAGGAGATTATTCTTCGGTTGGCTATGATGCCCTATCTTTTAACCTACCCATGTTTTTTATCAACCATCATAAATTAGACCCTCTTAGAGATCCTACTGCTTATCTACTACGATGCGGCACACCAATTACAACTGAAAACCTAGAAAAGATTTACTCTATCATAGACAAAGAACTACCAAAAGATTGCGATAAATTTTCAAAGATGAGAAAAGAGACTTACCGTTATGCTTTTGGCGCAGACCTAACTTATAGTGAAATGCAGCAAAGACTGAAAAGTTTTTTACTCTGAAGCTTCTAGTTGCTCTAAGAACAATGTTTTGAACCCTGCAAGCTTATCGGGGTGGATTTGGGTTTTGGGTATTCCATAAACTTCTGAAGTCTTAGGATCTTCAAAAAAAAGGAGTTCTTCTTTTTTAATTTCAGGTCGTTGAATGAGCTGTTTTTTTCGCTTGAGATATTGAGCTATAAATAATAGATATTCACTGTTAGGACCTTTTTGTTCTTCTTTAAAAAGTTTCATGGCCCTTTGATCAGGTGTTAATAGGATTTTTTCTTTTCTAATTATAATATACCAGTGGCCCCAAATCAGTTCTTCTAGCGAGCTCTCATCAAAACATGCACTACAGTAGTCCTTTCTTTGAGGGGCTTCCTCTTCACCTTCTACAGTAGAAAAAACTTTGTCACCATCTTCAAAACGCTTCTCACAGCCTAAGCATTTGCGAGATCGTGCAGGGATTTTTAATTGAAGCAAACTCATTTGAGTACACTCCCTAGTTTTATTAGTAATAAACTTATTAAGAAGTCTTCAGCTATAGGTTGGCTTTTCATCAAAAGTTCTATTTCAAAAAGTATTTGAAGCATTCTTTTAAATTGTGAAGCTGAGTATTGATTACTTAACTTAAGAGTTTTTTCTAAAAGGTACCCTTTGAGTTGTGGAAACTTTTGAGCATAGTCAGAGCGTTCGACTCTCTTGAGGCGATAACTTCTTTGAACCATGGAGCGCAATGAATAAACTAACATCATCAAGGGAAACTTTTGCTCTTGTGTAAGCTCTAGAGCCCCTTTTAAATGATGTTCAAACAATGCTTGTCCAATTTTAAAAATAGACTGTTGAGGATTTGAAAGAATAATATCCAGATCCTTTAAGGCAACTTCATTTCTTCCGTAAAGATAGCAAGATAACTTCTCAACTTCTTGATCAATCAAAGCAACTCGAGACCCACACATTTTAACAATTTGATCACAAATAGCACTTGATGCTCTTAGCTGCGCTAGCTTAAATTTTTGCATAATTTGCATGCTCAGTCTTTTTTCTTTGTCCCATGGTTTTTCCCCGCTTAAATCAAGGGCGACTCCATCTTTTGCAAAAATAGCAAAGTCTTTAAGCATGCTTGATGCTGTAAGCACAAGCCTCATGTTGCTTCTGGGAGATTTTAAATACTCTTGAAGCACCTTTAAAAAGTTTTTGGGTAATTTTTCAATGGAAACAATACACGTGCATGCACGTTCAGAGAACATAGTAAATGAGTTTAATAGCTCATCAATTTTAGAAAGAGTCAGCTCTTCAGCATGATAAACAGCCCATTCTTCTCCATCTTGCAGTAACTTTTTAGCCAATTTTTTTTGAACATGCTCCTCTGGGTCTACTATCAGGTAAACATCAGATAAATGCTCGGGGTCTGCTGAATGCAGATGTTTTTCAAAAGCTGGTAAATGGCTAAATTTCATAAACTGAACATCGATTCAATAAAGGCAATTAAATATTCAAAAGAATGCCCACTCTTTTCAAGTAGCTCAATTGCATCTTCTACATTTTTCTTAATAAGCAGTGAGGCTTGCTTTTCTGTGTGAAGAGCAAATATTGTAAACTTTTCTTGCTTTGAATCTTTTGATTTTCCTTGGAAGTCATTTTTAATTTGAAATGCCAGTCCAATCTTTTGCCCTACATCTTTTAAAAGCAGCTCTAAGTCTTTGTGTTTATTTGCAAGAACAGCTCCAAATTCCAGAGCACAGCAAAACAAAGAAGAGGTCTTTCTTAAGTAGATGTTCAAAAGGTCATAGTAGTGCCCTATCTTCCCTGTCATAGATAAATCTAGGACTTGTCCTTCTAAAAGTTGCCCGCCACCGCTGTAATGACTTAAAAGAGAGGAGAGCTTTACTTTTTGATCATTGGTTACATCCTTGCTTTCTAAAATAACGCTAAATGCGTGAGTTAAGAAAAAATCGCCTAGTAATACAGCTATTGCTTCACTGTATTCTTTATGAACTGAAGGATTTCCCCTTCTAAAGTCATCGTTGTCCATACAGGGCAAATCATCATGAATTAGAGAGTAGTTGTGAATCATTTCTAAGGCACATGCGGGAGCGTAACCAGGCTCTACTTCTCCACAGAGATCTAAACAAGTTAAAAGCGCCAGCAGCGGCCTAAGACGTTTACCTTTATTTTCCAGAACATAGCGAGCTGCATGAAATAGAGGTTTCTCACTTTTAGGGATAAGTTCTATAAGAACTCTTTCTAACCTATCTTGAATAGGTTTGCAAGTCTCGTAGATCTGCATAGACACCTTTCCTACCTATACTTATATAATCAAACCCTAGGCTTGCCATTTCCTTAGGTTGATATTGGTTTCTTCCGTCAAAGAAGGCGTGCCCTTTCATTTTAGAGAGAACATCTTCTAAATTTATAAATCTAAATTGTCTCCACTCGGTAATTAAAACAACTGCATCAGCACTCTCTGCCGCTTCCAGCTCATTTGCACACCAAGTAATCTGATCTTCTAGTCCTTTAACATACAACTTTGCGTTTTCCATAGCAATAGGATCATAAAGTTGCAATTGGGCGCCCTGCTCATGTAAAATTTTTATTAAAGTCAATGCGGGTGCTTGCCTCATATCATCGGTGTCGGGTTTAAAACTTAGCCCCCAAATGCCAATGGTTTTACCTTCTAATTCACCTTTAAAGTAACTTTCTATTTTTTGAGCAAGCAATTGTTTTTGCTTTTGGTTAACAGTTTCAACAGCATCTAATATATCTGTGCCACATTTATATTTTTTAGCAGTAGAGCGAAAAGCCTTTATATCTTTTGGAAAACAAGACCCACCATAACCTGCACCTGGATATAGAAAATTGTAGCCTAGTCTTTTGTCAGCACCAACAGCTTTTCTCACTTTCCCCACATCAGCTCCAACTTCCTCACAAATGTTGGCTATTTCATTCATAAATGAAATTCTTGCAGCAAGCATTGCATTTGATGCATACTTAGTAAGTTCAGCTGACAAAATATCCATGATTAAAATCTTATCATGATTCACTGAGAAAGAGGCGTAGAGAGACCTTAGGATTCCTCCTACTTTTTCATTGTCAACTCCAATAACAATCCGATCAGGTTTCATGAAATCATAGACAGCACTTCCCTCTTTGAGAAACTCTGGATTTGAAGCAACATCAAATGGCACGTCTTTTTCAAGTTCATCTAAACGTTTTTGGATTGTAGTGCGCACGCGATTAGCTGTACCCACTGGAACAGTAGATTTGTTAATAATTATATGGTAGTCCTCAATGTGCTCTGCTATAGATTTGGCAGCTTGATCAACATAGCGAAGCTCAGCAGATTCATCTTCTGCTTGTGGCGTTGAAACAGCAATAAAAGACAATTCTGAATTCGTAACACCTTCTTTATAGCTGGTTGTGAAGCGCAATCTCTTGTTCTTCATATTTCGTTGCACAATTTCTTCTAAACCCGGCTCATAAAAGGGCACTCTACCTTGATTAAGATCATCAATTTTTTTTGCGTCGATATCTAAGCAGATTACGTTATGTCCCATCTCTGCAAAGCAAGTTCCAGTCACAAGGCCCACATACCCAGATCCGATAATTAATATTTCCATGCTCTATCCCCAGTTGATGACTACTTTACCGCACTGCCCTGACTCAATAACTTCAAAAGCCTTTTCATACTCTTCTTTTTTAAAGCGGTGAGTGATAACTTTGCTGATATCCATTCCAGCTTGCAACATGCTTGCCCCTTTATACCATGTTTCAAAAATAATACGACCCGAGATTCCTTTTACCTCTAAGCCTTTCATCACAATTTCATTCCAATCAGTTTTAACAGGACCTTTTGTAATTCCTAAAAGAGCCGCTTTACCTCCTCGAATCATGTATTTAAAGATAGAGTTTAAAGCCTGGCCATTTCCTGCTGATTCCAAAGCGACATCAAAACCAACCTTAATTTTGGCTTCTTTCATGACATCTTCAAGAGAATGCTCATTTACATTAACAACATGTGTCGCCCCCATTTTTTTTGCTAGTTCAAGGCGATAATCATGCAAATCAGAGACGACAATAGATTTAGCTCCAACATGCTTAGCAATTGCGCAAGCCATCATCCCAATGGGGCCAGCTCCAACAACCCAGACATCTTCTCCTACTAGATCAAAAGCCAATGCCGTGTGCACTGCATTTCCAAAAGGATCTAAAATAGATGCAACTTCATCTGAAATTGATGGATCTAATACAAACACATTCTCTTCGGGAACTGCTACAAAATCAGCAAAGCCTCCATTTCTATGTACACCTATTCCAACCATTGAGACACATAGATTTTTGAGACCTCTCAAGCAGTTTCTGCAATTGTTGCATCCAATACGGCCTTCTACTGAGACGCGCTCACCTACTTTTATACAACGAACTTGAGATCCTACTTCAACGACCTCTCCCATGAATTCGTGGCCGATTGTCAAAGGAACAGGTACTGTTTTTTTCGCCCAATCATCCCATTGATAAATATGAACGTCTGTACCACAAATTGAGGCGTTTTTTACTTTTATTAAAACCTCATTCTCTAAAGGCTTAGGTTTTTCAACCTCCTCTAGCCAAAGCCCTACTTTTGCCTCTTTTTTAACTAGTGCTTTCAAGTTTTCGCTCCTTTTATAATTCCAAGTTCGTTTCCTATTTTTGCAAATGCGTTGATAGCTTTATCAATATCTTCTTTTGAATGTGCAGCTGACATTTGAGTACGTATTCGCGCTTTACCATTAGGCACTACTGGAAATGAAAATCCAATAACGTAGATACCTTCCTTCAAAAGCTTGTCTGCCATAAGCGAGGCAAGTTTTGCATCTCCTAGCATTACAGGGATAATGGCATGATCTTTACCTGCAAGAGTAAACCCTAGCTGCCCCATTTCTCGTCTAAAATATTCGCTGTTTGCTTTTACTTTTTTTCTAAGCTCATCTCCGCTTTCTAGCAGTTCTAAGACCCGAATAGAGGCACTACAAATTGATGGAGCCAAAGCATTGGAAAAAAGATAAGGCCTTGAACGCTGCCTTAACCAAGCAACTATTTCTTTACGAGCAGCAGTGTAGCCACCTGATGCACCGCCAAGAGCTTTACCAAATGTCCCTGTCAAAATATCAACTCGCCCCATAACATCGCAATATTCCGGTGTACCAATACCTTTCTCACCAATAAACCCAGTTGCGTGGCAATCATCTACAAAAACAAGAGCATTGTATTTATCAGCAAGATCACAAACTCCTTTCAGGTTTGCGATAATACCATCCATTGAAAAAACGCCATCAGTTGCAATCATTATCACTTTTGCACCTTGCGCCTTTGCCTCTTTTAGCTTTTCTTCAAGATCAGCCATGTCATTATTTTTATATCTAAAGCGCTTAGCCTTGCACAGGCGAATTCCGTCAATTATACTGGCGTGATTTAGTTCATCAGAGACAATGGCATCCTCAGGACCGAGCAAGGTTTCAAAGCAACCTCCGTTAGCATCAAAGCAAGAAGAGTATAAAATTGTATCTTCCATCCCTAAAAAGGTGGATAGTTTTTTTTCTAATTTTTTGTGTATTGATTGCGTGCCACAAATAAATCGCACTGAAGCCGTACCAAAGCCGAACCTATGGACTCCTTCAATTGCTGCTTGTTCAATTTCTGGTGAGTGGGCAAGCCCGAGGTAATTATTTGCACAAAAGTTAAGAACTTGTGTTGAATCTTCTAAATTAACATTTGCGGCTTGTGGAGAAGCAATGATTCGTTCTTCTTTAAAAAGACCTTGATCCTTTAGTGCATTAGTTTGCTTGTCTAGTTCTGCTAAAAATGTTTGGTTTGCCATGAATATCCTTAGTTTTATCTCAGTTTTCCTACCCAACCGAGTTTTGTTCTCAATGTAGCGAAATAATCATGCCTGGCCAAGCGTACTATTCGCAACATTTTTTTGTGTTTTTTAATTTCAAGTGATCCTCCAGCTTTCATTTGACCTTGTGAAATTCCATCATAAACAACATCAAGATCATGACAAGTACTTAAATATTGAATTTGTATTTCATGATGAGGCATCAGTACAATAGGACGATTTGAAATAGTATGTGGGCAAATGGGTGTTAAAACAACAGCTTCAAGTTGTGGAGTCAAGATAGGCCCCCCTGCTGCAAGTGAATAGGCCGTAGATCCATTTGGTGTTGCAAAGATAATGCCATCAGCTTCAAATGTGTTGATATGTTTGCCGTCTACTTTAATTGCGAGCTCAACTAAATTAGGATTACTAGATCTGTGAATAACAACATCATTTAGAGCAAAATTTTCATTTCCGTTTAACGAGGTGGAAAGCATCATTCTATGTTCAATTTCATAAGAGCCTTCTAAAAGATCAGATAAGGAGGGATAAATATCGGATATAGGGATATCAGCCATAAACCCCAGATGACCCATGTTAATCCCAATTATTGGGGTATCAAATTGCTGATACTGGTGAAGCAAACGTAAAATTGTTCCATCTCCACCCATAGAAATAATAAACTGTAGTTCGCTGAAGTTCACACTTGATAAAGGAGGGACGTTAAAAGAGGATGCGTTTTCATCATCCATAACAACCATAACGTTTCGCTGCATTAAAAAGTCGACGACACCTTGGGCTATGCGCCTGGAAGTTTCTTTGTCAACTTTTGGAAACAATGCGATTTTCATCATAATGTTGCGAGCTGAGTAGGTTTAAGAGAAAAATTTTCAATGATCGATTCGGCTATTTGCTCGGGAAGCAAGCCTATTTCTTTAAGCAAGTCTGCACGCCCTCCTTGTTGTAAATAAACATCGGGAATACCCTTATTTAATACTTGGACATCACCTCTATTATTTTGCATAAGAAATTGATTAATTGTATTTCCTAGACCCCCTTGCAGAGAATGCTCTTCTATTGTAACAAGCATAGAGTGATTCTCAAGAAGCTCGTGTAGTTTCTCCTCATCAAGTGGCTTAATAAATATCGGATCAAAAACAGTGCTCTCAATGCCTTTTTCTAAAAGCATTTCATGAACAAGTAAAGCCTCTGTATTCATATGACCTAGAGCAATAATTAATAAACCTTGCCCCTTTACCAAAACTTCACCCTTTCCAAGTTCTCTTTTTTGCAAAGTGGCGTCATCACCTTCAGTGATCATATTAGGGTAGCGAATGGCTGTTGGTTTTTTCCAATCAAATGCAACATTCATAAGCTCTTTTAAAAGGCGTCCATCTCTAGGCTGACACACAACCATATTGGGCATTACCTTTAAAAATGCAATATCATAGACTCCGTGATGTGTGCATCCATCAGCAGGAGAGAGTCCAGCACGATCAATAGCAAAAACTACAGGCGACTTCTGAAGGCAAACATCATGAAAGAGATTGTCAAAAGCTCTTTGCAGAAAAGTTGCATAAATTGATGCTACAACTTTCAAGCCCCCACCTTTTGCAATACCTCCACAGTAGGTCACGCTGTGTGATTCAGCAATACCTACATCAATGCAGCGATTAGGGAATGTGTCTCTAAAAGCGTCTAAACACGAGCCGTGCGCCATAGCTGGTGTTACAGCTATAACACTAGAATCTTGCTCTGCAATTTTGAGTATATGTTTCCCAAAGATTTTGGGAAAAGTTGGTTTTGCTGTTGGGTTGGGCAGGAACTTACCCGAATCTGGGTTAAAGGGCTTTGCACCATGATGCGTAATAGGATTGGATATCGCCTCAGGCATACCCTTACCTTTCGTAGTAACTACATGAATTAAACAAGGGCCAGGTTCTTTTTTTAGAGCTGTAAGTTTCTGGATGAGTTTTTTAATGTCATGCCCATCAATTGGACCGATATAGTTTAGGCCATACTGCTCAAAAAAAGCCGAAGGAGAATCAACTCCTCCTACTGATGAAATAGTTTTAGTTTGCAAACCTCTATCTACGTGTGCAAGATAACTTCTCTCGCCATTTTCGGCTCTGAGTTTATTAATAAGTGGGCTTCCGATAATTTTACCAAGGATATTGGTAATAGCTCCAACATTATTTGAAATAGACATTGCATTATCATTTAAAACAACAATGAAACGTTTGAGATCTTGTGGCAAATTATTAAGAGCTTCTAACACCATGCCACATGTAAGAGTCGCATCTCCAATAATAGGCACAATATACTCATCACGACCAAACATTTCTCTATTTTTAGAACTGCCTAAAGCAAGTGAAAGCGCAGTCCCTGCGTGGCCCGCGTAAAAGTGATCATAAGTAGATTCTTGAGGGTCAGAAAAGCCGCAAAGCCCTTTATATCTGCGAATCCCTTCAAAATTTTCATTTCTACCTGTCAGTAATTTATGTGTATAGGTTTGATGGCTAACATCAAAAATCAACTTGTCGCTTGGAGCATTAAAAACATAGTGCAGAGCTATGGTTAGCTCTACAATGCCTAAATTTGAGGCTAAATGTCCCCCGTTAACCGACAAGACGTTTATAATTCTTTGGCGAATTTCAAAAGCAAGCTGGTCTAATTCTTCTATTGAATACTTTTGAATATCTTTGGGACATTTTATTTTTGCTAACATTTTTAAATCGCAGGCGTTCCCTTTTCGTTTTCTGTTTGAAACGTTTCAAGTTGCGGGCGACGATCATCATCAAGTTGAATTTCTTGATTCCTATTTTTTATAAGCGCCTGTACTTTCTTTTCAGCACTCTTTAACTGCTGTTCACATGTTTGAATTAAACTATTAGCCTCTTCATAACAAGACAGAGATTGGTTTAATGAAAGCTCTGAGGCATTCATCTTTTCCAAAATCTCTTCTAACCTTTCAAAGGCCTGTTCAAAATTAACTTCTTCGTTTTTCATAGTTATTACAATCTACGCTTTCAACAACAGCTTCGCAACTGCCGTCAGTTAATATCAATTTTAATTTTTGTTTTAAAGAAATATCTTTCGAAGAAACTATAGCGCAGTTAGTCTTTTCATCAAAGAGAATACTATAACCCTTCTTGAGTACATTTTTAGGATCGATTGCATTTAAGTGTGTGCACAAATTTTTAAAAACATTCTTTTTATTTTGCAAAAGGTTCTGAATTTTATAGTCAAATTTTTGTTTGAGCTGATTTAAATAATGAATTTTCTTTTGGATTTGAACTTCTGGGCTAAGCGCTTGCAATCTATAAGAAAATTTATGTAGTTTCTCCTTAGCATGAGAAAATGACTTGTCTAATGATTGGTCCATCAAAATTTGCATCTCATCTACTTTTTGTTCAAAAATTCTAAGCAAATTCAACGGTGACTCTATTAAAGGATGACGTGTGCAAAGCTGGAGTTGGCTCTTCTTTTGTTTTATTAAATGAGACATGATTTGATTGAGACGATGAGTGCAATTATTTAAAAAAGTAATTTGAGTCTCTTTCTCAGAAATGGCAAGCTCAGCTGCAGCTGATGGAGTTGGAGCTCGCACATCTGCTGCTAGATCAGCTAGCGTAGTGTCTGTTTCATGACCTATCGCTGCTATAACAGGTATTTTACTTTTATAAATACTTGTGACAACAACTTCCTCGTTAAATGCCCAAAGATCTTCTAGGCTACCTCCACCCCTACCTACAATAATTACATCAGCAAGTTTGTGAGAGTTTAAATCATCAATAGCTTGAGCTATTTCTTTTGCAGCCCCTTCTCCTTGAACTTTTACGGGGTTAAGGATTACGTGAAACCCATGTGCCCTTCTACGTAAGATCTGTAATATATCGGAAATTACAGCTCCGGTTGGACTTGTAATGACTCCAATTGTTTTTGGGAAAGTTGGTAGTTTCTTTTTTATTTTTGCATCAAACCAACCCAATTTCAAAAATTTTTCTTTGCGCTCTTGAAGCTGAAGTAAAAGTTGCCCTAAACCTGCAAGTTGTAGGCTACGCACAATGATCTGGTAATTGCCACGAGGAGGGTACACATTGATCTCTCCTCGCAGTTGAACTTGATCACCGTTTTTAGGCAGTTGTCGTAAAGAGCTTGCATCTGAGCTAAACATTGCACACTGTACTTGCGAACGATTGTCTTTTAAGGTAAAATAAAGGTGATTTGAAGATTGTTTTTTAAAATTACTAATTTCCCCTTGAACAACAACAAGAGGGAACTGTCTTTCAAGGTGTAACTTGATAGCTTGAGTCAGCTGACTAACAGAGAGGACAATGGGTGAATTGGTCATACTATTTTTTTCAATAAAAAACCGGTATGATAGCAACAGCGACATTTTACACCCACAAAAATCCTTGAAAAGGGCTCTTCAATTCGTTATCCTGTTAGCCAATAATTTATAACGAGGTTTTGAATGTCAAAGGAAGTGCGCATTGTTGCTAATTGGAAAATGAACAAGACAATTGAGGAAGCGACCGACTTTATTTCTAAACTTCCTGAAGATATCAAAGTTGTATCAATTGCAGTTCCATCAACAGCCCTCTATACTTGCGCTCAAATGAAGCCACCGATGCTAAGCCTAGGAGCTCAAAACATCCACAGTGAAACGCACGGCCCATTTACAGGAGAAATTTCTGCTGATATGGTTAAAGATGCAGGAGCTGAATTTGTTATTTTAGGTCATTCTGAAAGGCGACACACCTTTAATGAAACTAACGAGTTTGTTAACAAAAAAGTTAAACAAGCACTTCTTACAGACCTTCAAGTCATCCTATGCATAGGAGAGACGCACACAGAAAGAGATGCCGAGCAAACAACAGAGGTCTTAAAAAAACAACTTTTTGAGGGCTTATTTGAGCTAAATATGGAGCAATTAAAGCAGGTTTCTATAGCTTATGAACCTGTTTGGGCTATTGGGACAGGTCAAGCTGCTACAGCTCAAATGGCTCAAGAAACTCATTTCATACTCCGCAATCTTATTAAAGAAAAATGGGGAGAGCTTGCTTCTGAAAAGATGTTTATTTTACATGGAGGCTCTATCAAGCCAGAAAACATCGCAGAGCTCACTTCTCAACCAGATGTTGACGGAGTTTTAGTTGGAGGAGCCGCACTAGACCCTTCAACTTTTTCACAAATTATTCAAAATGCAGGAAACGCAAAAAAATGACTTTTATATACTACTTTTTCATCGCCCTTTTTATGATCTTATGCCTTCTTATGAGCGGTGTTATTCTAATACAGGAGAGTAAAAGCATGGGGCTTGGATCTTCTTTTGGAGGAGACTCCTCTGATGCTCTTTTTGGCAGCTCAACAGCTCAAGTTTTAAAAAAGTTTACAGCCGTTCTAGCTACAATTTTTTTAGTATCGTGCGTCCTATTATCAGCCTGGACTTCAACGCTTGGACTCAATCAAAGTAAGGGACCCAATGTAGCTATTGAGGAGACCCATGACGCTTAAGTTACACTACTGGGAGCATTCATGGCTTAGAAAAAAGGCTGATGAAGTTGTCGAAATTAATGATGAAGTCAAAGCCTTTGTCAAAGAATTTTTAGAAAAATTCACACAGCCTGATATGTTCAGCCCTGGGTCTATACCCATAGGCCTTGCAGCCACTCAGGTGGGCTCTGCTTACCGAATTTTTGCTGTCTGCCCCCATCAAATGGACGGCAAAAGAGACTCCTACGGCCCTCCTAAACTCTTCATAAACCCCGTTCTATCAGAGCCTTCTGACAACCTCCTCATTGCTGATGAAGGTTGCCTTTCCTTTCCAGGTCTCTACTTGCCTGTTATTCGCCCTGAGTCGATAACTGTTGAATGGCAAGACATTGAAGGTAAAAAGTTTAAGGAGAGAGTCTCAGGCTACTATGCCCGCCAGATAATGCATGAGAATGACCATTTAAATGGTGTTTTGTTCATAGACCGCGTTTCAAAGAGTATCAGAAAAAGGATCAAAAATGACCTAGATCTGATCAAAAAACAGTGCCTCAAGAGGACTTAAAGAGCTCCCTCCTAGCACTTTATTATTGACATTTTTAAAAAAATGTCTTATAATTAGTGTAGGATATACGCTTTTAGGAGGCTCCCTACATGGCAACAGGTGCAAAGACCAAATACTCAGATATACACGCTCAATTTAAGGCAGAATTTAGAGGTTCACAAGAACCACAAAGAGATACTCCTGTAGCAATTGCGGGGCGCACTTATCAGATATTGTCCAAAGCAGGACAAAAACCCGCTAAAAATTATGCTGAATCAAAACTTCAAGAACAAGCAGCAAAGATTCAAACTTTATTCAAACAATTTGGTCCAACTAAAAAGGGCATGGATCCTCGAATTTCAGCTGACACTCTAAAAGGTCTAACTCAAGCTTTTTCTGTAATTGGAATTAGCCTTGAAAAATCAACAGGAGCTATTCAAAAGCTAGATTTATCAGATCCATTTTCTAAAGCAGAAAAAGCCTTTACCGCTTCAGAAAGTTTTGGTGATATCGCAGAGATTACGCAAGACGATGGTACCCCTGAAGGTTTTAAGCACGCAGCGATCAAAACTGAGCTACGCTCAGAAATTGCAAAAACAGCTGTGCTAATCGAAGAATTTTTCTCTACACTCGATGACAAAGCAATTCAATATGAGACAGCGGCAGTACTTGACAATGTTCTAAAAGAAATGGGACTACAACTGAAGAAAGTAAATCTACCTAGTATTGATAAAGCCTCTTCGATTGAACCTCCAACTTTAGAAGAAACTCAAGAAATACCCCTTAATGCTCCATATTTTCAGCTTAGAGATATGGCTGATGAGCTTATGAAAAAAGATGAGTTTTGTTTGCTAAATACGAACGCAATAGATGAAATAGTAAGACCTATTACTAGAGCATTAGCTTATTGCTCAGATAAAGACACAGGTAAATTTAGCATATCTAAAATAGATGACAGCGCTCTTGAAGTCACTTCAGATGTTAAGGAATATGTTAGACGAGCAGCAGCAGGAAAAACTAAAAAAGAAGAAGTTACCGAGCAGTTAGCTAAAGATGTAATCATGCTAAAAGAATACGCTGAAGTATTTAGTTATCCTATTGGGCTTATTCAAGAGCTAGCACTTGGCTACACCCAAATCCTAGAGAGGTCAAAAGATGATGCAGAAGGAATGGCAAGATTCTATGTTGATGAGCAGCGATATTATGAAGTTAATTTAAAAAGTTGTCTCACTGAATTAACAGCAATTATCCAAGGTCAGTTAGAAAACATCTTCAAGTCCTATACAGACCCTTCCACACAAATTTTTAACTTTGAAAAGTTCTTTGATGAAAATTCTCGTGAGAAAAATGAAATTCTACATGACTTAATGACTTTCCTGAAAAATAAACTTTCACACTACGGTATAGATCCTACTCAAGAAGAGCTCTTAAAGCAGTGTCAACTGCCCTTTAGAAAATCTACTCTCCTTGCTGAAATGGAGGACAGGGCCCGCCTTACATAAAGCATGATGTATCCTTCTTTGCCAGAATAAAAAAAGCAGGTTCAAGAAGTAAAAGAAGCTCTATAACGCAAAAATCTTTTACCGACAAACATCTCTATTGAATTAAAAGTAGCATATATGAAAGCTTACCCACATGTTGCCACTTATCATCATACAAGCTCGTTTGGGCTCTTCTAGGCTGCCTAAGAAAGTTCTAAAAACTATATTAGGAAAACCGTTAATCCACTACACCCTATCTAGACTCAAAGACC
Organism: Chlamydiota bacterium; assembly: GCA_022601345.1. GTDB lineage: Bacteria > Chlamydiota > Chlamydiia > Chlamydiales > JAAZZY01 > JAAZZY01. Next base: position 14,240 of record JAJACU010000003.1, read on the forward strand.
TTCAAAATAGAGCTAAAATAGTAATCGCTACTACAAATTTAGCTATAGATGATGAGATTGCAAACTACTGCAAGGAAAAGCAAGTCGATCTCTTTAGAGGAAGTGAAGCAAATGTGCTTGAGCGCTACTTTTTGTGCGCTCAAAACTATAGGGCTGAAACAATTATTCGCATTACAGGAGACTGCCCATTGGTAGATCCCTACCTTCTAGAGAAAATGTTAGATTTCTATCTAAAAAATCTCAATACCTATGACTATGTTTCTAATGTTCTAGACAGAAGCTATCCAAAAGGTTTAGACATTGAAATCTTCAATTACAAAACTCTTAAAAAAGCTTATTTTGAAGCACAAACTAATTATCAAAAAGAGCATGTAACTCCTTACATTTATCAAAATCCCAAGTTATTTAATCTATATAACTTTAGAGACACCGATGATCACTCTTTAATTAATGTCTCTGTAGACACTCAAAAAGATTTTGATTTTGTAGAAAAATTAATCAAAAAGTATTATCCCACTAATCCTCTTTTTGGTTTAAAAGAGATCAAAGAATACTGCCGATCAAACAACGAGGTCCAAAGTGACGCCACCCATCTATCTCAAAACGTTTAAAAAAAATCACGAGTCTATAAAAATGCTTCACTCATGGCGCATGAGTAAAGAGTGCTTACAAAATTCATTTCAATGTGAAAAGCAGAGTTTAGAACACTTTAAAAGCAAGTTTGTTAATAAGTACCATTCCATTTTACATCTTCCACCTCAACTTATTATCAACAACAGAGAAGAGGTTGGTATTGTTTATTTTGAGAATTGGTTTAAAGCTGATGTTATAGTCCTATCAATTTACCTAAACCCTAATCAAATCAACCAAAACATTGGAACTAGAGCTATTGAGCTTGCATCTAATGAACTTTTTGAAAGAGGCTACAGTGAAATTATTGCTTTTATAAAGCCAGAGAATCTGGCAGCTCAAAAAGCTTTTCAAAAAGCCAGCTTTTCAAATTTAGGGCTAGTTAAAGTGCCAAAATATGGAAAAGTATTTTCAGCCTTAAAATTTAGGCTCTCTAAAAGAGATTTGAGCAAAACTTTTATTATTGGAGAAGCGGGCTCCAACTGCATCCAGGGAAATGAAGAGCGCACACTGCAGCTTGCCAACACAATGATCGAAGAAGCTTATAGAGCTGGCTGTGATGCTGTAAAATTTCAACTCTATAAAAATGATCGCATTTACGTTTCTAATGCAGGGAAAGCGCCCTATTTAGATCAAGACATCAATGAGATTTTTAAAGCCTATGCTTTGCCACCACATTTGATTTCAAAGCTACATGACTATTCAAAATACATTGGCATTGAGCTGATGTGTTCATTTTTTTCTGAAGAGGATTTTGAAGAGGTCGACCCTTTTGTATCTAAACACAAGGTAGCTTCCTATGAAATCAGACATCTTAGACTGATAGAAAAAGCGGCACGCTCACAAAAGCCTCTCTACCTATCAACAGGAGCTGCAACAATTGATGACATTGAATGGGCTAAATCAGTATTTTTAAAAAATGGAGGTAAAGAGCTAACTCTTTTACACTGCACAGCTCAATATCCAGCTCAAGCTAAAAGCCTGAATTTAAACTGTATTCCCAGTCTCAAAAATAAATTTGGAGTGCCCATAGGCCTCTCTGATCACAGTTCACATCCGATCTACGCCCCTGTTGCTGCGGTCTCATTAGGTGCTGTAGCCATAGAAAAACACTTTACTTTGCAGCAAAAACTTCCTGGCCCAGACCACTCATTTGCTATTAATTGTGAACAACTTAAAGAAATGTGTGAAAGCATTAGGCACACTGAAAAAATTCTAGGTGTTGCAAAAAAAGAAATTTTCCCACAAGAGAAAGAGTTAGCCTCAATCGCAAGAAGAGGGCTGCAAGCCATTCATACCATAAAGAAGGGAGAAAAGCTTCTTGAAGGTGTGAATGTCGGAATTTTAAGACCAGGACTACAAAGACTTGGACTCCATCCCAAGTATATCGAAGATATACACGGGCGTGAAGCTTCACAAAATATTCCGCAAGGTTGCGGGATCAAACATGATGATGTAATATGGTAAAACCTGACAGCTCAGTGACTCACCTCTTTTTAGATTTGGATGGCACCCTAATTAATAGCCTTCCAAGGCTACGTAATATTTATCACGATTTTTTATCTGATTACAAGATTGAGGGCTCTAACCAAGAGTTTGATGAATTGAAGACATCTTCAATAGAAAAGCTTATCGAATATTTCAAAATTAAATACTCTATAACTCATCCATCTCATCACCTGAAAAAACAATACGAAAAGTATTTACAAAAGCATTATTTCAAAGCTCCCCTGTTTAAAGGTGTCCGAGAATTTCTAGCAGACGCAAAAGAAAAAGGCTACAATCTGATTCTAACAACGGCTAATCAAAAGGCCTCTGCTCAAAAGATTTTAGATTTTCATGACTTAGGTGACTATATCAAAGAAATTTACACCCCCTATTGCTTTGATTTTAAACAAAAAAACGACCTTTTCTACCAAAAAGTACTCAGAGAATTAAATTTAAGCCCCAAGGATGCTTTGGTTATTGATGACTCATTAGAAGTTATTTCATGCTCAATCAAATCCGGATTAAGAGCTGTTCTTTTTTCCAAAGTAACTTACCATCCGCTACCTTGTTTTGGGAGCTGGAAAATACTTTTAAAACAATGGACTAATTATGTCTTTAGATGACCCGTTCACAGTTGAACAAATAGCTCCAAAGTTTAAAGTTGTTTTAGAAGAGAATCCTCATAAAATCAACTTCCCTGAAGGCTTTGAAGATATGATTTTCGACAAAGCCCGTGAGAAAAAACCCCTATTTAATGGAACACTTGTGTGTGTAAAAGATTTTTCGCCTCACAAAATCACCACTTATACCGTATCTTTTAAAGAGTTTTTAGCCTCTCACCATTTAGGATACTCAAGAGTACACCACCCACTTGCAGTGAGCGGTTGGGTTCTTCATAGAGGGCATATTCTATTTGGAGTGCGCTCTGAGCAAGTTTTATTTTCTCCATGTAAACTAGAGCTTGTTCCATCTGGAGGAGTTGATGAATCTGCTATTGAAGGCAACTCAATTAATTTTGAGTATGCTCTTATGAATGAATTTGAACAAGAAACGGGTCTTATACTTGATGATATTGAATCCGTTCAACCTGAGCTTATGGTTTTTTCAAAGGAAAAGCAAATCTATGATATATGTCAGTCTATAAAGCTAAAAGATGACCAAGATATATACTGCGATAAATCTAACCATGAGTATAGTGAATTTTTATGGGTTCCTGTTGACCAGATCAACTCTTTTGTTCAGCGCAACATGAACAAATTACAAGTAACAACTCTTGCAATAATTCAGGCTAAACTTTTATCTTAAAAAGAAAAGTTTTTCATGAATCCTATTGTATTTTTAATCGCCTTTTTGCTTTCTCTTATACCTACTTTGTTTGGCTCTATTTTTTTCCCCTTTGCAGGATTAACCTATTTTGCCCCTTTCATTGTTTTACTCATTTACAAAAAAACTCGAATTGAAATTTTATGTTATTGTCTCGCCATTGGTTTTATCTTAGACTTACTCACCTCGCAAACTCCATTTGGTTTTTGGATCCTCAATTATTGGGCAAGCGCTTGGCTCTTGCGCTTTTTTAAGCCCTTTTATTTTGAAGATAAGTTTTTAACTTTACCTCTTCTAACTGTCTTTTTTGCCCAAATCTCAACACTGATCTATGTTTTTTCAATGAATTTCTTTTTTTTAAAGATGCAGCTGAGTCTAAGTTGGGTATTTACAGACCTAGTGCTCTACCCTATTTTTGATGGATGCTATGCTGTTTTAGTATTTAGCATTCCACTTTACTATTTAAATAAATTATTACCTCAAAAAAGACGCTCTACAAAATCATTTCGCTTATCTAAAGATTAGCCTCCCTTAGTATCCGTTGGATTTTAAATCAAATTTGGATAAAATGAGCGCTATTGTTAAATAGCGACATATATATGATTATAGATGGAAAAAAGACATCCCAAGATATCTTAGAAGAACTTTCTGAGCAGATAAAGAAGCATCAAGGTAGCCGAGCTCCGTGCCTAGCCTATATTTTAGTAGGTGAGTATGAAGCCTCACATTTATACGTTAAACGCAAAGTCCAAGCCTGTGAAAGGGTGGGTATTAACGTAAAAGGCAATGTTTTTGAAGAAAGTGTATGCCAAAAGCAAATCTTAGAGCTTATCCACGGACTAAATCTAGACCCAACAGTTGATGGAATTTTAGTCCAAATGCCGCTACCTTCACATATTAACGCTCAGCAAATTGTTGAAGCTGTTAGCCCACAAAAAGATGTTGATGGCTTTCACCCCTTTAATATTGGGCGACTTTTATTAGGCTACACACCTTTTTTTGTTCCCTGCACACCTTTGGGTATTCATGAGCTTTTAATGCGTTCAAACATTCAGGTCTCGCATAAAAATGTTGTTATAATGGGAAGAAGTAATATTGTAGGAAAACCGCTAGCTGCTCTATTAATGCAAAAAACTTCTCAGACAAATGCAACGGTAACTGTTGTTCACTCCCACACTTCAAATCTTGAAGAAATAACTCTTAATGCAGATGTGTTAATTACAGCAATGGGTTCACCTGAACTTGTGAAAGCTCATATGGTCAAAAAAGGAGCTATAGTAATTGATGTGGGCATTAACCGGCTGCACGGAAAACTGGTTGGGGATGTCGATTTTAAGAATGTTGAACCTCAAGCTTCACAAATCACCCCTGTTCCTGGGGGCGTAGGACCTATGACTATTGCCATGCTGCTTTCCAATACATTGAAGAGCTACCAAATGAAGGCTCAATTAACATAAAGTTTCGCTACCAAATGTAGATAATTTGAAGCAATCCTTGCCTTTAAAAGTTCCCACATTAACCATGCCAACCTCATAAAGCCTTTGCATGATCACATAGCGCATAAATTGAAGCTCGTCGTCTTGGTATTCCGGAAGTTTGTAGTTCCAGTTAGGTCCTTCCTTTGTCAGTGTGACTTCGCTATTCTCTCCAATAGCGCAGGTGACACCTTTCAAGAAATCATCTAGGCAATACCAATCTTCATTTTCAATTCTCTCAAGGCTTTTTTCTACATCCTTGACATTCTTTTCTGTATTAAGATTTTCGGCAAAACCCGTACAAAGAGTTCTGTTATTTGGATGGCGATACAAATAAAGAGCTTTGTCTTCTATTTCCATATTGAGCCAATGTGGAGCGCTATGGTGTGGACACAGCATCTCTTCATGTCTAATAGCCAAGCCTAATCGTACGAGTCTAGAAGCTATTCTGCTATAGTAGAGTTGCCAAGAGCTGAGCTCTTCATCATTAGTTAATGCAGCACCTGAGCCCACAACAAGCTGTTTGACCGTCTCTATATCAAACAAAAAGTCATCTGCTGTAGCTGAAGGTTTTAGTGAAAGCGGTTGATGAACAATCTCTTCAAGAAGATAAGTCATGTCTTGAACAAAATGAAATTTCTTTTCTGAGTGTTTTTTTACTTCTGAGTCTAAAGCCACTCTCTTGGGCTTGTTATTTTGTCTAAAAGCTAAGAAGTCCGCCCATTCTTGAAAAGGAATAATCATTTCAACATAGTTGTCACCTTCTTGGACGTATTTTGTACAGCAAACAAAATTAAACTCTAGGTGCAGCATTAATTCTTCAAACTGTTCACGAGTTAACTCATATTTTTCTTGAATGCTCTCAACGTTTAAAGATAAGCTCTTAGCATCAAAAAGTTCAGCAATAATCCCTGCTAATTTAGGCTCTGCCAAATTAAGGTCTAAAAGGTAACGCTCGTATAGATATGGAGTTTTAAAATACCGCTCAATTAACGAAGCAAAAATATTATTTGAAGAGCGAGGAACTGCATACCAGATTGGAAGAATATGTATAGGTAGTTTCTTTAGAATTCCTTGAATATAATTCATATTCGGTTTGAAATCTTCATCATATTTCATAATTTGGAAGTCGTAGTACTTGCGCATCTCTTTATCAACAACTATAGAGTCACTTTCTAAAGTCAATAATTTGGTCTCTTCTAACTTTTTGAGGATTCCGACAAGCTCATCATCAGTTAGGTCCAAGTTTTTCTTGAGTTTCACCAAAGGAATGCGAATAGAGCCATATAAAATCTCTTCTAAAACCTCTACATCTTGAGGAGTAAAGGCCTTCATCAACATACGATTACGAATATCAGTTTGATGGTCATAATCCGATAAGTTGATCTTGTTTTTTCGACTTACACACAAGTCTAACATAATTACATCTCTCTTAGTTCTCTTTGAATCGAACGTTTAGCATCTTTTGATTTTAGCTCTTGCCTCTTATCGTAGGCTTTTTTACCTTTTCCAAGGCCTATTAAAATTTTTATTTTACCTTTTTTGAGGTACATTGACAAGGGGACCAATGCATATCCCCTTTCGGCAACCTTGCCCTTTAAACGCACAATCTCTCCCTTGTGCATTAAAAGTTTCCGGTCTTGCCTCTCTTCGTGGTTTTGTATATTCCCCTGCTTATAGTGGGCAATATGTGCACCAACCAACCAAAGTTCATTAGATTTTATCCTAATATGGCTTTCTTGAAGGCTTCCTCCATTCTCGCGCAGAGACTTAACTTCTGTCCCTTTCAAAGCAATACCCGCCTCAAATTTATCGGAAATTTCGTAATGGTGGTAAGCCACTCTGTTGCTTACCAACTCACTTTGCCCCTTCGCTGCCATGTAACTCACCTCAAGATACTTCAAGTATATGCTGACTAAAAGAATTTGTCTAGGTAAAACAAATTTTTAAATTGAGACTTCCCCTTGACAGATCTGGCCAATTCTATTATGTTTTGCCCCATAAAAATCATTTGCTGGAGATCCATTTATGAAATTTGTAGTTCCAAAAGAGACACTTTCTAAACTCATCACTAATATACAAAATATTGTCAGCCACAAGCCAACAATTCCTATTCTTTCAAACTTCCTCATAGAAGCGTCAGACGGAGAGTTAACTGTTACTGCTACTGACTTAACAGTGGGAATCCGCTGCCAAGGAGAAGCTAAGGTCGAGCAAGAAGGTGCAATTACTCTTCCAGCTAAACGATTTTTCCAATTAACCAAAGAACTAACAGCTCCATCCTTAGAAATTAAGTCCTCAGATGGAGAGCTTTCAGAAGTTGTTGCTGGTTCATCGCATTTTAAATTTCGTGGCATGCACCACAAGGACTTTCCAAGCCTGCCAGACCTCAATGCAGCAACAGCTGTAAAAATGAGTCAAAAAGACCTTAAAGAGATGATTTTTAGAACTGCTTTTGCAGCATCTAGAGAAGACAGCCGCTATGTGCTAACTGGAATTTTACTTAAAATTGAGAACAAACGAGCTCTGTTTGTTGGAGCTGATGGCAAACGCTTAGCTGAGGCCTTTATTGAGCTTGAAATTGACGCCGATATTAAAGGAGAATATATTATTCCCCTTAAAGCTGTGGAAGAAATTTACAAGTCTCTCTCTGAGAAGGATGAAGCAACTCTATTTTTGATGCCAGATAAGGTTGCCGTAGAAGTTAATAAAACTCTTATTGTGACTAAGCTTCTATCGGGTGCTTACCCTGACTTTAAGCGAATCATTCCTGACAAGCTAGATACCTCAGTATCACTCCATCGTGAAGAACTTATATCTTTACTTCGCCAAGTTTCTCTTTTTACTGATGAAGAAAACCAATCTGCGCGTTTTTTACTTGCCAAAGGAGCTTTAGAGTTGAAGGCAAACAACGCAACAATTGGGGAAGGCCAAGTCTCAATGCCTGCTAATTACGAAAAAGAGCCTTTTGCAATAGCATTTAACCCTAACATTTTTTTAGATGTATTGCGCCATAGTCGAAGTGAAGTCATTCAACTTGGATTGAATGACCCTTTTAATCCCGGTGTTATTACTGACGAATCGACTGCACGCTTTGTAATTATGCCGATGCGCTTAAACGATGCCTCATGACGTATTTGAAATCGCTTACTCTTTGTAATTTTCGCAATTATGTTGAGCAAACGGTTAACTTGTGCCCTAAAATAAATATTTTTGTCGGAAAAAATGGTCAAGGTAAAACAAACTGCTTAGAAGCAATCGCTCTTTTTATTGCGGGCAAGTCTTTTAGATCGCCCTATCTCAAAGACTTGATTCGCCATAACGAATCTAATTTTTTTCTACATTCTACCTTTGTAAAAAATGACATCGAACAATCTTTGTCAATCGACTATTCTCCTCAAAAAAAAACGATCTTTTATAACGCCACATCCTACAACAGTTTTCTACCACTTATCGGTATTTTACAGGGTGTGTTTTTTGCGGGTTTCTATGACGAATTGATTAAGGGTTCTCCACAAATTCGTAGACGGTTCATTGATTTGCAAAGTGCTCAAGTAGACCCCTTGTACATTCATCATTTAACTCACTTTCAAAAGGCTTTAAAGGAGCGTAATTTTCTACTTAAAAGTAAAACTTTAAGTTCTCTTGAAATTTATGAAGAAATTATGTCAAAAAGCATTCCTTATATCCTTTCAAAGCGCACGCAAAGCTTATTGAATCTACAGCACCATGCCCAAAAAATCCATGAAGAGCTTTCAGGCTTAAATGAAGAAATTAAACTCAAATACAAGACCTCATTTATTGGAGAAAATAGCCAAGTTTGTTCTCGTGAAAAGTGCTTGACAATGCTTAAACAAAATAGAACCCGAGATCTTCACTTTGGATATACCCTAGCAGGGCCACACAAAGACGAACTGGGCATTTATTTAAAAGATCAAAGCGCAAAAAAATTTGGTTCGGAAGGCCAAATTCAAACGTTGATGACAGCCATTTACCTAGCTGAATATTTCAGGCTTAAAGAGAGTGTTCAAGAAGCCCCTCTTTTTTGCATCGATGATCTAGGGCAAAATTTAGATAGCTATCGACAGCAAAAACTTTTAACCAAGCTTGAAGAAATGGGACAGATATTCATTACAACGCCTCAAGAGCCTAAACACAAGTTCAATTGTGAGACCCAAATTTTCCATGTAGAAAATGGAAAAATTTATGCTGCATAAAAGCGCCAATTAGAGGCTATAATTTGTCCCTACTCGATCAGCTAACTCTTCCCATTTCCTGATGCACTGCCTAGAGTCTTCTACTGAAAGAGAAAAAGTTGACACTCTTTTTTTCAAGGCTGCAGCAGGTAAGCGCTTTACTCGAGTAACTGTCTTTGCCTTTCTAATAGGAACTTTATACTCAAAAAATTTTGCACCACAAACTCCGACATGATTAAATTTTTTAGTTTCGTGGTATTTTTCTAAGTACCAAGCTCTAATTAAAATTACTGTTGAAAGACCAAATAAAACTGCAGCACCAACAGGTGTAGAAAGAGTCATAAGGCATGCTATAGCACCTAATGCACCACCAACAACTTTAAAGATTTTCAACTTTATATGTTTATTTAAACAAACTCTGTATTGGTTCAATAAAGTAGCAGCTCCACGAAAGGCCATTTTTCTTGCTGCAGGACACCCTGAAGAAAACCCAGCAATTAAAACGTCTAAGTTCTTCTCAATGTACTGAGCTAAATCCTCTCCCACTCTGCGAACTAACTTATTATGCTTTTTCTTTAATAGTTTTTTGATTTCCTCAATCATTTGTTGAGGGTTCCAATTAACTTTTACTCCAATTTTATAGTGCTCTTTGTCCGTAACTGATATTAAGCTTTTCATGTCAGTTAGAGCATCAATGTATTTTTGTTCAATCGATTTACTCGAAGTTAACTCATTCCTCAAACGGATTGCAGCAACGCACACTCTTTTAAGGCCAACAGCTTGAAAAACAGTATAAGCGGAAAAAGCAATTGCCCCTAAAATAGAAGAGGCTATCGAACATGCTGCACTCTTTGCAGCAAGCGCAACCGATGGAGCTGCCGCATTTTTTATTTTGTATATAAATGCTGCAGTACCCGCTCCTATAGAAGCTATATTTGTAGATGAACCCAGTACGTTAACTGAAGAGTCTTTAACACCCTCTTGATCACTGATCTTATATGCTTTGTATCCATGAATCGAGTCATCATATAATGCATAACTACTAATAATTACATCTAATGCATTAAATCCAAATCCATATGTAGATTTAAATTTACCAAATTTACTACCCATGTCAATACTGCGGACGTGTTTTATTAGCGAGCCAACTAGAGTTACAAGGGTCTTAGCAACTCCTTGAACAGTCACAATCAAAGATGATACATCAATAAATTTCTTAAAACGCTTTTTATTAAAAACGCGTACGACAGTTTTATTAGCTTTTTCTTCTTTTGTTACCTTGTAACAAATTCCCATATCTTTTGCAGTAATAGCAGTAAACTCAGCATACCCAAATGGTTTGCCTCCCATATACCCATACCTACTAGATGGACGAGATTCTGAAGTTACTGACTTTGGTAACATTTTTTTTAATTCCCTTTAATTTCTTTTCAATAAAAGTTTATTTCTGTACAACCGAATGAAAACTGATCTTCACCTAACTTCAGTATACCGGATATTTATTAAGATATTATAAAGAAAAGTGTTAAACATAATTTTAATTTGAAAATAACATGGAAAAAAAAACATCAATCATTCCCCCAATTGAAGGTAAATTTGACGCCATATTACTTTTTGGACCCCCTGGGGCCGGCAAGGGAACCCTAGGCAAGTTCTTAAGCAGCGTAGGCAGCCATTTTCACCTATCATCAGGAGATATCTTCAGAGGCCTTCCTATTGACTCCCCTGCAGGCAAGATCTTTCATCAATATGCCTTAAAAGGCAATCTAGTGCCTGATGAAGTTACAATCGAAATTTGGCATTACTTTGTATCAGGACTTATTGCAACAAACAGGTATTATCCAAATGAGCAATTACTGCTGCTTGACGGGATTCCTAGAACCCTTGAACAAGCAAAATTGTTAGAGCCCTACGTGAATGTCAAAAAAATAATTGCATTAGATGTAAAAGATCACGAATCACTCTTTAAAAGACTTCAAAAAAGAGCCCTTGTTGAGAGAAGACAAGACGATTTAAGTCGCAATGTTTTTGAAACACGTATGAATGTTTATTTAAAAGAGACGGCAGAGGTACTGAAATACTACCCAGACAGTAAAATAACTCACTTTAACGGTGACTTAAAGCCTCTTGAGGTCTTGAGAGATGTTTTAAAGGAATTAACTGATTTGATGGTTTAAAAGAAATCGGAGTAGAGGGATTCGAACCCCCGACCTACTGCTCCCAAAGCAGCCGCGCTAGCCAAGCTGCGCTATACTCCGAAAAAATCGGCCCAAGTTATACCATTGCTCTTGCATTTTTTCAACGAAAAAAAACAATCTTATTCAAATTCAAATTAAGCCTTCTCTTCTCCCTCAGATATGTTAGCACACGATTTCACCAGTTGATCAAGAACAGATCTTGAACAACTCAACCCAAAAACTTTAAAAGCTGCCAAAAATGCTCTTCTATTAATTTGATCTAATAGATCATGGTAGGCAGTTTTTTGATCTCTCAAATAAACATCTAAATTCCCCAAATCAAGGCTATGACCTGTGGCTGAAAGCTCTACAATACTTTCTTTTAGTCTTTCAATTTTTTGTTCAGATGGCTGTATTTCTTCTTTCAAAGCAGCAGCATAAACTGCAGCAGGACTCTCAAGCTCATCGATCTCTAAAATTTCATGCTTAGAAACTTGCACTTGTTTTTTTACAGCAACGCTTAGGTCCATTAAGTTGCTTTGAGAAGCACCCTCTACTCCTAATTTTGAAGCCTCTTTTGTTGCAGCTGTGATTAACCCATTTTTTTCAGCTTCCAACACGGCCAATTTCTTTTGAGCATACTCAACTGATTTCTCATCTAAAGAGACGTCTGCATTGCCTAAAGTTCTTTGTAAAATTGCGATCTTTCTCTCAACCCGATCTACTTTTGATTGAGTCTGAGGTATAGTTTCATTAAAGGTTTCTAATTTAGAAATTTTTTCTTCAATTTTAATTTTTGAAAGCTTTTTACTTTGGAACTTACTTTGAGTTGCAAGAATACCACTCGCTCTGCTTTTAATTGCCTCTAAATTTTTCTCTTCACTTCTAAGAAGCTCTACCTTTTCTTGGATAACCGAAGAATCAAGATCTCTAAGCTCTTTATCATATTCAATGGTCAAAACCCCTACAGCAGATTTGTATGCTCTGACTAAAAATTTAGCAATTTTGTTTTCTGAAAAACGAGCAAAAAAGTTACCTTCAGTTTGACTGGGTATAATTGCTCTAGAAGGAGTAGATAAGTTTTCAGCAATTAAGTCTAGATCAAAGTATTCAACATCATGAAGTGCATCAACTGCGCGATCAATAACCTCTAGGCCTAAATCATCATCCAAAGATGGTGAAATACTGCTAACTGGAGAGCCTTCTATACTCGAGCCCAAAGCAGAATCGGTTTCATTAGCTAATCTATCAACTTCTGAAAGTAGAGCTTTTGAAATGCCCTTTTGCTTTTTCTCAGCATCTATTAAAGCTTGTAAAGAGGGGTTAACAATTTGACCTGGCTCTCCAAGCTTTTCTGACCCATCTGTAGTCAAACCAAGAGGTGCACTTAAATCTTTTATCCTTCTATCTAAAACTTCTTCTTGGGCTCTTAGTGCTACTGCAGCTCTAAGTGAGGGCGCAAGTGACTGATCTACCTTTTTTTGCCTTGATCTCAAAACAGCTACGCAAGCTCTATCTGTTTTTTTAGTTTTCTTAGGCACTAAAGCCTTGTACTCTTTTTTTACAGCTTTTAGCTTTTGACTTATTGATTTAATTTTTTCCTGGTCAGAAGCTACAAGTTGCATATTTCTAGACAATGCTTGGGTTTTAAATGAAGTTACAGTCTGCTCAAAATCAGCAACAACTGATGGCGAGATTAAATTTAATATGGGCTTCAATTCTTCTAAAGTTTTCTCAAGTTCCTTAATTTCTTTTGTTGATGCAAAACCTTCCACTAGAGCAGAACGCACCTTTGAAATTTCTGAGGCGATCGAACCTTCTAACTCTGGATCGTAGAGGAGACTGTACAATTTGTAAATATCTGAAGCTAACTTGACTTTTTTTTCGTCAAGAGATCTAAGCTTTTTATCTGCTTCATCTAGTTTTTCAATGCAGCTGTTTATAGTCTTTTTATCTTCAGCAACAGTAAGCTTCTTAAGCAAATCAGCTCTTGTTTTTTTAATTGCTTCATATTGAGTTTTCAATTCTTCATGAACTATTACAATAAAAAAGTCGCGCACTTGCTCTAACTTGAGATTGCCCTTTAAAGCCAATTCATAGTCTAATTGACAGGATTTAACTTTACTTAACACCTGTTGGGCTAAATGTTTCTTTGGTTGAAGCAAAGCTTGATAAGCTTTGGATAGTTTTTCATCAACCTCTCCTTCTTGATCCAAACCAAGATCTAAGCAAAGCTTATTCGCAAAAAATATAACTTTTTGAAGTTGTAACTCTCTTTTGCTTTCCGGTCCTTGGAGTAAAATAGCATTTGTATTGAATGCAATAATTGACCTATCACTACACGCACTTTCACCAACGACACCACCTATGCCAAAACTAGTTTCAGAAATATTTTTAAGTAAACTTTGTAAAGAGCCATCTCTCAAAGTTAATGCCTTGCTAAGGTCTGTAAATTTTTTGCTTTTCTTGAAACACGGCTCACCTAGTTTTTCAAAAGGTTGAACTCCTTTAAGATCATCAACTGTAAGAATTGCCTCAAAACTATCCCCAGATAACTCCAACACAAAATCAAAGATGCATTGATTAATTTTAGCTTGAGAACTCGCTGATTTTTGAACAACAAAGCGTGATCTTTTATCTGAACCCTCAAAGCCCAATCCATCCACTTCAAAATATTTCATTTTCTTGGGTGAGTAGGATTTAGCTCCCTTTGAAATGGTTTCTACAATGAGACCTTTAGTGTGAAGAGTTTCAATTAACACACTCACTTGTTCATCAAGCGCAGCCCTTACCGAGCTATCTTTGATCAAAGTGTCAACTTCTCTCACAACATTTCCATTATCAAAGCATATTTCGTATACTTTTTCTTGTATTGTTTTTTCGCGCCACTCTCCACTTGAACTACCGGCTTTACTATAGAAATACAAATCGATTTGTAAGGATTTAGCAATTTCCACTTTGAGATCAAAGCGCTCTTGAGGTGTTTTTGAATCAATATAGTGCTGTTCAATATATTCTGAATATTCTTCAAAAGTTTTCAAGCGAATATAAGCTTCAACTGTTTCAAGTCGACCACTTTTTTCAATTCCTGATAAAGCATGAGCTGCTTGAGTCCTCATCACTTCGTGAGCTTCTTGGTAAGCCATGCTTTGATCCACACTATCTAAAGCGCGCATCTGATCAGCTGCCCTATAGAATTTAAACTCTTTTGAGTAATCATGACCTTCTACAAAACCAATGTTTTTTGAAAAACTTTCCTTAAACTCACAAACGCTAACTCTTAACTTCTCTTTTATAGAAGTTGACTCTTCACTGTAACTTTTATCTATTTTAGCTAGCTGATCACATATTGCATTATAGTCGTCGACTAGATCAGCTTGTGATGCAAGTGTTTCAGGAAGATCCTGCACTTTTCTAAGCCTAGGTAGCTCAGCTCCCTGCTTTTTTCCAACTTTTGCTTCAGATAGTTCTACTTGATCAACACGATCTTCTTGAGCAACTTTTAATTGTGATAGAAGCTCAATTTCATCATCACCTTCAATGTCTATATCTTTGGCTTTTTCCTTGAAGTGTTGGACTCTGCGCTCAAGATGATTGGTTATACTTACTCGTAATATTTCCAAGCAAGCGACTTCACTTTGCAAAAAATCATCGGACAAACCCAGCATTTTTCGCTCTTGATCCAAGGTTACAATTTGACTCATCACTTGCTTAAGAGCCTCAGAAACCTTTTCCACTGGGGCCTCTACGGGCTGAAAAATAGATTTTTTAGATTCCAGCGCATGCTTAATCATTTCATCTGACTTTTCAAAATCAGCAATTTTTTTGTCGAAACTAGTAAATGTTACCATTCTAACTACGCCTTAGTTCAATACCTCTACAGTAATTCTATCAAAAAAATATTTACAAGTCAATAGAAATCAGGGATTAAAGGAAATGAGAGGGCAAAAAAAAACGTCTTAAACCGCTAAGTTTAAGACGTTTTGAGATCATACTTAAGTTGCTTACATAGAGATGTTTGTGGATAAAACTTCCTCTAGTGAGCTTTTAAGGCTCTGAACCCCGTCGGGAAACCCGAAATCAACAAGTAAATTGTTGATATATATGAGTTCAGATTCTAAATGATCTACTTGGCTCTCCAAAGAAGCTACTTTGGAGTTTAATTTTTTATTAATCATTATTATTATCTCCAAGTAAATAATTAAAACTGTTACGTATTTTATTATATAGAAATTAGTTAATTAATACAATTAAATTGCAATAGTTTCTAATAAAATATCGACTTCTAATTCGGACACCGGAAAGCTTTTAAACCCCTGCTTTAAACCACACTCTTCTCTGCATATCTCATCATTCATTTTTTCCTCTAAAAGGGAGAGTTGATAGTGGATTTTTCCTGGGTCTATCTGACTTATCCTCCTCCTTTTAAGAGCTTTATGAACTTTTTTCATATCACACAAGCTCAGGGTGAGCATTTTAAGATGCTGACCGAGCTCTATTTGCTTAATTTTGTCTTTTAACGCGTCTTCAAGCTTTTTTGCTCTTGACCTCTGAGAGTAAACTTTTTTTGAAAACTTCAGCTCCTCTAAGGCATCTTCTAAGACAGATTGAACTTCCCGAAGTGAGTTCAATTCATCCACGAATTGCTGCTTTAGCGCTGCTCTTTCAAACTCTGAAATTTCATCAAATTTATAAGAAAAATACATATTGATTAAACCCCGTTTTATTGACCTTGCACAGCTATATTATAGCAGAAAAATCAAAAAAAATCAATTGAAGACTTTTCTTTAAAGTCCCATTACTTAATGTATACTTGAGTTTTATTGATTAAAATTTTATTATTTGCAATGAAAAATACACAAGACAATGTCATATGCCAAAACTAAAAATAGAAGATCAGTCAGAAGAGTTTGAACTCCCCGAAGATAGTCCCCTCGTAGAGGTCTGTGAAGAAGCCGGGGTTCCTTTTGCATGCACAGAAGGTGTGTGTGGAACATGCGTTATTGAAGTTAAGGAAGGCATGGAAAACCTGTCTGAGTTTACACAAGAAGAAGAAGATTTTTTAGGTGAACTTGACACTGAAAGACTAGCCTGTCAGTGCAAAATCAAAAAGGGAGAGGTTACGATCTCTTTTTAAATTATTATGAATAAATCAAATCAAATACACAAAGAAATGACTATTGAGGAAATCCTTTCTCATTTTCCACAAAAAAGTCAGAAACTTGCACAAGCAATGCAAAGCAAAGGACTGCATTGTGTCGGTTGTCATGCTGCTACTTGGGAAACTCTTGAAATGGGAGTCTTAGGCCACGGTATGGATGAAGAGGATCTTCAAGATCTTACTGACACTTTGAATGCAATACTGCAAGAAAGAGTAGATGCTACGACCATTACAATGACAGCCAAAGCTGCTGATAAATACCGCGCTATTCTAAAAGAAGATAACAAGCTTGGATATGGACTCAGATTCATGGAGAAAGCTGGTGGATGCTCTGGATTTGAATATTCATTAGACTACTCTGAAAAAGCCCTAGAAGGCGATCAAATCTTTTTATCTCAAGGCATTGAAATTCACATTCCAAAAACCATCGTAGATCGTTTAATGGGCTGTGAAATAGATTACATTGATGGCTTACAAGGGGCCGGATTTAAAGTATCTAACCCCAATGTTAAGTCTTCTTGTAGTTGTGGGACATCACACAATTACTAAAAGTGAATCGCCTCTTTATGCACCGCAAGAGCAGCTTCTTTAATCGCCTCAGAAAACGTTGGGTGCGCAAAGCAAAGTTGGCCTAATTTTTTTGCTGTCACCCCCATCTCAAGAGCTAGAGAACCCACTGCTATCATTTCTCCAGCATGCTCGCTCATAATATGAAGCCCTAATATGCGATCGGTCTCTTCCTCTGCAACGACAATGACCATCCCATCTTTAGCATCCACACAGTGTGCTCTTGAATTTGCAAGGAAAGGGAAATTGCCAACCTTTACTTTCAAGCCGTGCCCTTTAGCCTCTTCAGCTGTAAAACCAACGGTGGCCACTTCTGGAGCAGTATAGATAACATTGGGGATTGCTAAGTAATTCACTGAAGGATTATGACCAGCTATCTTTTCTGCAACAGCAACTCCCTCTTCCGACGCTTTATGGGCAAGCATTGGCCCATCTACAACATCACCGATTGCATATACATTTGCGGCAGAAGTTTGCAGCTGATTGTTAATTTTGATAAACCCTCTATCGTCTTTTTCAACACCTGCAGCTTCTAAGTTAAGTTCATTTGTATAAGGGGATCTTCCAATAGAAACTAAAACAACATCTGCTTGTATTTGTAATTTTTCACCGCTGCTTGACTCGGCATCAATTTCAACGCTGGACTCTTTTTTTTCAGCTTTGGTAACTTTGTGCCCCAAGTGAAATTTAAGACCTTGTTTTTCTAATGATTTTTGTAAGGCTTTAGAAATAGCTGCATCTAAATTACCCCCGATATGGTCGAGAGCTTCAACAAAAACAACTTCAGCTCCTAGCCTTTGGTATACAGAACCCAGCTCAAGTCCGATAACCCCAGCTCCAATGACAGCAAGTTTTTTGGGAACTGACTTTAAGCTAAGAGCTCCTGTAGATGAAATTACTGTCGTTTCATCAAAAGGAAGGTCAGGCAGATCTCGGGGCGCAGACCCTGTAGCTATAATAATATTTTTTCCTGTTACAGTTGATGCATCTTTGCCATCTATTTCTATTTCAGTTGAACTCTTGAAGCGAGCATGCCCAATTTTGTGAGTGACTTTATTTTTCTTTAAGAGCCCGCCAATTCCCATGTTGAGACCTTTAATCACACCCCCTTTTGTTTGCATCAGCTTTTCAAAATTCATTTTCATTTCAGAAAATTCAAGTCCATACTTTGTTCGGTGGCTTTGATCCTCGTAGAACTGCTCTGAATAATAAAGAAGGGTCTTAGAGGGAATACAGCCAACATTTAGACAAGTTCCCCCAAGGTGACTTTCTTTTTCAATGACAAGCGTCTTTAAACCTAGCTTAGCAGATCTAATAGCCGCTACATATCCACCAGGTCCTGCTCCAATTACAATAACATCATATTCTTCAGACATAAAGTTTCTCATATCAAATTTAAAAAGAATGACTTTATCTAAAAAATAAGGATTAAATCAAAATAAAAATTTAAGATTTTTTAAGGTCGCCCTTACTTAAGACTCCCACCAACTTTTAAAAAATAAATAGTGCCAAGCAATAGATCTGACCCTTTGAAAAAGACTAATTGTTGCTTCTAGTTTCATTCTATTTTCAAAGTTTTGAACTTTTGTAGCTTTCATTACACTTCTAACAAAGTCAACACAATTGTTTGAAAAAATACGATAAGAGCTATTTGAGCGATTAAGATTAACTCCGCTTGCCTCATCAATATATTTAACAGCTTCGATAGCTTGATGTGGAGAAATTGAAAATGTATTTTTAATACAGTTTAACTGATTATTACAGTTATTGTAGGCTTTAGAATCATCAAGTACTTGGACTGTACTTTGGCTACTGAAAAACTCCTGGAAAAATAAAGCCACTTTTGAAACCAAAAACTTTTTAAAACCAAAATCTAGCTGCCCCACATGAACAAATAGACCGTCCTGAAGCCCCCTAGTTCTCCTTGAAAAATATTTTTTAAAAATATCTCCAATGTGGATCATTAATCCAGATAAACCCAATAGCTCCGTAATCTGCTTTACAACTACTGCATATTTTGGGTAGTGCTTTGCGTATGCGGCTTTAGATGCAGACATGTTGTTTGTTTCCCCTTCCTCTACAGAAGAAATACTGGGATATAAGCCAACTACTTTATTGACACCTATTGCTCTACAGTCAATTTTAACCATTGCATGCCCTGAGGACAAGCAGGGAGTGATAAAGCAATCTGTACTATTTGTGAAGTTGTGCTTGCAAACAGGCAGAGCTGTGTACATGATTTGTAATCATCCCTTCTAAATTTTTCGTTTAGCTTTCATTTTCTAACGCCTTAAACTGTTAAAATCCCTAAATTAAATAGCTCGCATACTTCAAACCATTTTGATTTTAAGAATTGTGAAGACATGCTGCTTACTTAAACTAGAGAACAAAAAAAGTTGTTCGGCATAAGATAGTAGGGAAAACTCTAATTTTTTTCTAAGAAAACTATTTAAAGATCAATTAGAAGAGTCGCAGGATCCTCAATGCTTTTAACAATATGCGCTAAAAATGAAACCGCCTCTTGACCATCTATGATACGATGATCGTATGAAAGAGCTAAAATCATAATAGGCCTAATGACTATTTTGCCATCTACCACATACGGGCGCTCTGCAATGCGGTGCATTCCCAAGATCGCACTTTGTGGAGGATTAACAATGGGCGTTGAGAAAGTTGATCCAAAAACTCCCCCATTACTAATAGTAAATCCGCCTGAGCGCATCTCATCCATTGTTATTTGACTTGTCTTAGCTCGCGTTGCTAAATCCATAATTTTTTGTTCGACTTGAGCAAAGGAAAGCCCATCGCAATCTTCTATGACAGGAACAACAAGACCTCGATCTGAACTAATGGCAACATTTATGTCATAATACTTCCTGAAAACAAAATCCTCTCCATCAATGTATGCATTAACTTGTGGATATTTTTTAAGAGCGTTTGCTGCAGCCTTAACAAAAAATGACATAAATCCTAAGCGTACTCCATGCTGCTTTTCAAAAGCATCTTTATGCTTTTTACGTAGCTCCATAACCGTAGACATATCCACTTCATTAAAAGTTGTAAGCAAAGCCATTGTTTGCTTTGCCTCCACAAGTCTTCTAGCAATCGTCTGACGAATTTTAGGCATCTTTTTGCGTTCTTCTCTAGCCCCTGCCTGTTTTGGCTTCTGATCTAAAGGATTTTCAATAGGATGAGATGATTTAGGCTGGGAGCTTGGAGCGCGAAGCTGCTCAACAAATGCTTCAGGTGATTTGCGAATCTCATCAAAAACTGCGGGCTCATTTTCATTTTTTTCAACTTCTTTTGAGCTTTTCTCAGCCTTTGGTTCTTCAGCTTTATCTTCTGGTGGTGTCTGAGTTTTTTCTTCTTTGTTTTCTGGTGGTGTCTGAGTTTTTTCTTCTTTATTCTCAGTTTGAGGAGTCTCTTTTTGAGAATCCTCTGCAGGCTTTGCAGAGCCAGCCGGGTCAACAGAGCCAATAACTTGACCAATTGCCACAGTGTCCCCTACTTTTACTGTAAGGTTTAAAACACCAGCTTCTGGAGCAAAAAGAACTTGGTTAACTTTTTCTGTTTCTATTTCAAGAATCTCTTGATCTTGAGTCACCTGGGATCCACTCTGCACAATAACTTCACTTATTGTTGCTTCACTTATTGATTCTCCAAGTGATGGAACTTTTATTTCTATGCTCATATTCTAGCCTTTAAATAGGTCTTTTAAAATTTGATCTGATCTTATTTTATGTCTTTTATGAGAGCCAGTAGCAGATGCAGATTGCCTCTCTCTTCCAATATATTTTGGCTCTAAATTATCGGGCAGAGCTTTTCTCAAAATGGGTTTAATATAGTGCCAGCAACCCATATTTTTGGGTTCTTCTTGAACCCAAAAACATTCAGTAAATCCATGATATTTTTTAATAATCTTTTCAAGCCCATTTTGATCTAGTGGATAGAGTTGCTCAAGTCTCACTATAGCGATATCTGTGCAATTGAGCTTTTCTTTTTCTTCTAGTAAGTCGTAATAAATTCTACCCGAGCAAAATACAAGCTTGCTTGGATTCTGCAAACTTGCAGGATCATCAAGGAAAAACTCAAATTTTCCATCTGTTAGATCTTTTACACTGCTCGTGCAGCGTTTATGACGTAAAAGAGCTTTAGGAGTAAAAACAATAAGAGGCTTTCGATAGGGCTTCAAAGCTTGCCTACGAAGCAGATGAAAGAGTTGGGCTGGCGTTGTCGGATTCACTAAAATAACACTATTGTCACCTATTAATTGCAAAAAGCGCTCAATACGGGCTGACGAGTGCTCGGGGCCTTGGCCTTCATACCCATGTGGAAGTAAAAGAGTAAGGTTTGAAAGCCTATTCCACTTTTCTTCTGCATTTACAAGATAAGCATCAATAATGATTTGGGCTCCATTAGCAAAGTCACCAAACTGAGCTTCCCAAGCCACTAGCCCTTTAACTGTTGAAATGCTATAACCATATTCAAATCCCAAGCAACCATACTCTGATAAATGAGAGTCATAAACCTCAAAATGTGCCTGGTCTTCTTTAAGATGATTGAGAGGATAGTAGTCTTTAGCATTATTCTGATCGACAATTACAGCATGTCGATGACTAAAAGTTCCGCGCCTTGAGTCTTCCCCAGCCAATCTTATAGGATATCCTTCGTATAGAAGAGAGCCGTAGGCAAGGTTTTCAACAACTCCCCAATCTAAAATAGAATTATTGGGGTCATCTAAAACAGCAGCTCTTCTCATGCTTAATAATTGAGCTATTTTTTTGTGAGGGGTAAAATCTTCTGGAATCTCTGTCATTTTAGTCGCAATTTCTTTGATCTGTTCTAAACTCACTCGAGTGTCTACAACTTCAAAAAGCTGCTCGGTGCTTTTAAGCTTAGAATCTTTCCAAAATGACCATCTATTGCCTAAAACATCTTCTGCATCAGGATCTTTATCATTAAACTCTTTACAGCTATTGAGGGCCTCTTGAAGTTGCTTTCGAAACTCACTCTCTTGATTTTTTGCAAACTGAGTATCAATAACTTTTTCAGCTATCAGTTGATCTGTATAAATTTGGCGAATAGATTGTTTCTTTCTAATGTTCTTATATTCTAAAGGTTGAGTGTATGAGGGTTCATCTCCTTCATTGTGTCCATATTTACGATACCCCACTAGGTGCAAAAACACATCACATTTAAACTTCTGTCTGACTTCAACTGCAAGCTGTGTTGCCAAAATACACCCATCTGGATCTTCTGCATTAATATGAAAAACAGGGCATCCAAATGTGTAGGCAATGTCAGATGGATACAAGGTTGAACGGCTAGCTTTTGGGAGAGCAGTGAAACCTACCTGATTGTCTAGCACAATGTGAATGGATCCACCCACATCATATCCATCTAGATGGCACATCTGCATTGTCTCATAAATTACACCTTGCCCTGCCAAAGAAGCATCTCCGTGAACCTGAATACCCAAGATTTTAGATCTTTCAGCATCATTTTTATGAGTTTGCTTGGCTCTCACCTGCCCAAGCAATACTGGATTTACTGACTCTAAATGACTTGAGTTTGGAGGAATAGAAATATGCATGCGCTTGCCTAAATCGGTTTCCACATCAGCTGAATACCCTTTATGATATTTCACGTCACCCGTCCCTTCAAATGAGCTGGGTTCATAATGAGCTTCAAATTCGTGAAATACAAGCCTGTAGGGCCTCTCAAAAATATTTGTAAGGATGTTGAGCCTGCCTCTATGAGCCATACATAGTGCGAGTTCCTCAATGCCCTGCTCTCCACCATAATTTATAATAGAGCGAACAATGGGAATAAATGTTTCTAAGCCTTCTAATGAAAACCTTTTTTGCCCCGCAAACTTTGTATGAATAAAAGACTCAAAAAGTTCAGATCTATTTAGATAATCTAATATTCTTTTCTTTTTTTCATTTTGAAGCTCATTGTTAAAATTATGTTCAATTCTATTTTGAATATATTTTATTAATTCTGTGTTATTCGTTTGCTGATACTCAAAGCCAATTTTTTGACAATACACTCGTTCTAAGAAGCTTATTATATCTTTCAAAGGAGCTGTTGGTTTGTCTAAAAGGCCAAAAGTTGAAACAGACTCTTCTAAATTTGTTATTCCATAAGATTCGGGTTTTAGACTCTCAGGCCTTTGGGGCTCTTCAACTGATATGGGATTAATATTTGCAAGCCTATGCCCATCAGATCGATAGGATTGAATTAGTTGAAAAACCTTTAAGTTTAAAGGGTTTTCTTGAGCCGGTTCTACTTTAGACGAATTTGATTTTCCAAATTCCATACCCTCAAAAAAACGAGCCCAAGAAGACTCTACGGACAAAGGATCATCCAAATAACTTTGATATATTCTTTCAATATACTCAGCCTGAGCCATTTGAGCAAAAGACATTCTTTTAGGATGGTTCATAATTAACCCTCAGCACACCACATTCTGACCTATAGTATAAAATTTATTTTTAGACTATCTTCGATTTATTAAATTTTTCCATTTTAATTAAAAGGAAAGTTGGGTAAAAAGCTCTGCAATAAAAAAAACACGTAAATAGCAAAAATTTTAACATACCCGAATAGGTAGCAAAGATGAAAAGCGAAAGACTAAAAAAACTTGAAACAGAGTTAAACGACCTTGAGCAATGGCAAAAACTTGGCTTGGTGCCCAAGAAAGACATCCAAAAACACCAAGAAGAAATCAATTTAATCAGTGGAAAAATTGATGAAGAAAGAGAAAGACTTAGATTCTTAAAAGAATCTGGAGATGTCGAAGAATATATTGTTCCTAAAAAAAATCCAGGGCGAGCTTCATATGCAGACAATCCAACAATTCCTGATATGGACATGCAAGAAGAAGATCTTGATAACATGGAAGTTACTATGGAAACAGTGACGATGACTGCAGAGTCTACAACAGCTAGTGAAGCCAAGGATGATGACAGTGCTGAAGATTACACACGATCTGAAGAAGACGACCCATTTAGCGACAAAAATCGCTGGAAAAGAGGAATGCTTGATGCTGATCCCGAATCCGATCAGTGGTGATATTAGCCTATACTTCCACTTGCCATTTTGCCACAAAAAATGTGATTACTGCCACTTTTTTGTCCTACCAAATAAAGACGAATTTAAAATTGCTTTACTAGAAGCTCTTTTAAAAGAAATAGAGCAAAAAAAAACACTTTTTAGCGACAAACACATTCGCTCTATTTACTTTGGAGGAGGCACTCCAGCTTTAGTAGGCCCACATTTTATTAGTGAAATTCTAGATGCCCTATCAAAAATAATTTCTTTCAATGATTGTGAAATAACTCTCGAAGTCAATCCTGAGAACCATTCTTTAGACGCATTTAAATCATTTTATTTAGCTGGCGTTAATCGATTGAGCATAGGAGTTCAATCGTTTGATGATGAAATGCTCAAAAGACTTGGACGAACTCATTGTGCCAAAGATATTGATCAAGCAATTGTAAATGCTGAAAAAGCAGCTTTTGAAAATGTCTCTATTGATTTGATGTATGATCTTCCAAAACAAGATATTACCGATTGGCGCAACACCTTAGACAAGACTGTGAAGTCTTCTGTCAGCCATGTTTCTCTATATAACTTGTCTATTGAACCTCACACAGTTTTTTATAAATATAAGGAAAAAATTCAAAAGCAAATGCCTAAGGCTGCCACATCTATTGCAATGTTTGAAGAAGCTCAAAAAAAGTTGAAAGATTCGCAGTTTAATCACTATGAAATTTCTGCTTTTTGCCGTGATGGTCTATACTCTAGGCACAATGTTGGCTATTGGCTGCAAAGACAACATATTGGATTTGGTCCATCAGCCTTTAGCTTCTACGATGGCTACAGGTATCAAAACATTGCTAACCTAAAAAAATACTGTACAAAAGTAAAACATCTAGATGATCCTGCCGACTTTAAAGAAAAGCTCTCGCAAGAGAGTCTCCTTAGAGAGAGTTTAGCCCTGCACATGCGTTTAATTGGAGGATTTAACTTAAAAAAGTTTGAGCAGCGTTTTGGGTTAATACCTGAGAGTTTAAGCAAAACTCTACAAAAACTAATCCACCAAAATCTCCTTCTAAAAGAAGGAGAAGTTCTTAAACTTTCGAATCGAGGTGTGCTTTTTCATGACTCAATTGCAAGCGAAATTATCTGATACTTGCAGATATCAAATATATTCGTTATAAGAATTACCCATGCAAGCTTCAACTTTTTTTTATATCTTTCTAGGCAGTCTTTTTTCATTTATAGGCTTAACTTTCTTTCATCGATACAAAATGGGAAGCTACGAAAAATTTTTCAATGAAAGCTTCCAAAAATCTGAAAAAGAAATCGAAGAAAAAAAGCACCAATGGGAATTAGAGCTTCAAAAAATAAAATTTGATCAACAACAAAAATCTGATGCAAATTGGCAAGAACACGTTAAAAAAATTGAAGCCAGCAAAAAAAGCTTTAAGATCAAAGAAGACAAATTAAATGAAGCTATTCGCAAGAATGATCAATTAACTAAAGAACTTAACCACAAAATCGACACCTTAGCGAAGCAAGAAGTTGATTTAAATAGCCAAAGAGAAAGTGCACGTTCTCAGCAATCAAAACTTTTGAAAGCATTAGAAGAGATTTCAGGGCTCTCTAAAAATGAAGCTGAAGAAAGGCTCTTTAAAAAACTTACTCTTCAAGTTAAAAAAAATTGCGCTCTTTGGGAAGCGAGTTATTTTAAAGACAAAAAGTCTAAAGCCGAAAGCGAAGCTACACAAATTATTACCCAAGCCATCAATCGGCTGGCAGCCCCATGTAGCGCGCAGGTCTCTGTTACATTGGTGCACCTTCCTCATGAAGACTTTAAGTCCAAAATAATTGGTCGAGAAGGAAGAAACATAAATTTCTTAGAAGATATTTTAGGAGTCAACCTGCTTGTAGATGAAACTCCAAAAACTGTAATCATCTCTGCTACAGACCCTTTTAGAAAAGCTGTTGCTAAAGAAACACTTGAACAACTTATCCAAGATGGCAGAATCCATCCAACAAAGATAGAAGAAGAGTATCAAAAAGCTAAACTTTCAATCGAAAAAAATACATTGAGAAAAGCTGAAGACTATGCTCTTCAACTTGGAATAACAGACTTGCATCCCAAAATTTTGCGCCTCTTAGCAAAAATGGATTTAATGAGTAGTTTGGGACAAAATTTACTAGACCACTCGTATCAAGTGGCCTTAATTATGGGAATAATGTCTTTCGAGCTTAACCTAAACTCAGATCTAGCAAAAAGAATTGGCTTTCTACATGACATAGGAAAAGCTGCCCCAGCCGAAATGAGTGGAACACATGCATTAATTGGACAAAAACTTACACAGAGATATGGTGAGAGTGAAGAAGTCGCCAATGGCGTGGGCTGTCATCACAATGAGATTACTTCAATGACTATTGAAGGAAGCCTGTGTGGAAGTGCAGATTCGATTTCAGCTTCACGCCCAGGAGCGCGCTCAGAGAACCTTCAGCACTATGTCAAACGCATGAAAAAATTGGAAGAAATTGCCTACACTTTCCCAGAAATTGAGAAAGCCTATGTATTGCAAGCAGGCAGAGAAATAAGAGTCATCACTCTGCCAGAAAAGATTGACGACGCTTCGCTTATTCTTCTTGCACAAAGCTTAGCAAAAAAAATTGAGAAACAAATGAATCACCCAGGTAAAATTAAGGTTTCTGTTTTTAGACAAAAGCAGGTTGTTGAATTTGCATCAGCATAAGACTTTTGTTAATTAATAAATTAAGATACAATCACCAAAGTTAAAAAAAGACATTACACAAGCTTATGACAAAATCTAGGAATCTTCGTTGGTGGATTTGGGCTCTTGCAGCTTTCTTTTACTTTTACGAGTACTTACTGCGTGTTTCTCCAAATATTATGGTTCCAGAACTTATGCAGGCTTTCAATGTAAATGCAGGTGAACTTGGAATTCTTGTTGCATCATTTTTGGCAATATATGCCCCTATGCAATTACCTGTTGGCATTTTAATGGATCGTTTTGGAGCTCGCTTGTTGCTCACATTTGCTTCTTTAGGCTGCGGTATTGGAGCTTTTGTTTTTGCGTTGTCAAATTCTATAGGCCAAGCATTTGTTGGAAGAATTTTAATTGGATTGTGTTCATCTTTTGCGTTTGTGGGAATGGTTTATGTATGCTCACATTGGTTTGAAAAAGAGAGAAGAGCTCTGCTTGTTGGCGCAGCAAATTCTATAAGCATGCTAGGAGCCTTTGCAGGAGGAGGTCCACTAAGTATTATGGTGCAAAAAATAGGCTGGCGCTCCAGTCTAATTTTTTGGGCTTTTATCGGTATTGTTTTAGCTGCAGTTATTTATTTTGTAATTCGCAAAGATACCCCACATGAAACAGACTCAAAACCTGCAAGTGAAACTCCCAACACTTTGTTTGAAGGCATTAAGATTTTTTTCACAAGTGTGCAAAATTGGATAAATGCTTTAGTTGCCCTACTTGCTTACACAGTCACAACAGCTGTAGGAGGACTTTGGGGCGTACAGTTTATACAAAATGCCTATGGCGTAAGAAAAGAGGTTGCAAGCTTTGCTGCATCAATGCTTTTCTTTGGATGGATGGTTGGTGGCCCTGTTATGGGGTTTATTTCTGATAAACTAAGAAATAGAAAGTACATCATTTCTTTGGGCGTTTTAGGAACACTCTTAGCATTTGCACCGATTGTTTACTACACTTCTATGTCCATATTTTGGGTGTATATACTCATTTTTTTAACAGGGCTATTTTCCGCATCCCAACTGATTTGCTTTACTTTTGCTACTGAAATCAATCCACATAGAGTTAAAGGTGCTTCAATAGCAATCACCAATTTCTTAGTTGCTATTGGTGGAACAATAGTACAACCCTTAATTGGATACCTTCTTCAGTCTTCAGCAAATAAAAATTTAAAAGGTGCTGCACAGCAATTTACACTTCAAAATTATAAATATGCGTTGACAGTTCTTCCTATCTGTTTAATTGCTGCCTGGTTCCTAAGCCTATTGCTCAAAGACGACGGCAGAAAGCATCAGCCGTTTTAAAACTAAAATTTAATTTATTGAATAGATTTTTTATTCAATTGAAAAAGAAATACAAAATTTGCATAATACCGCCAAAAATTCATAGGGTAATTCATAGTGAGACGTTCAATTTGTTATTGTGATCCTTCTCAAGCACTAGCTGGTGAAGAAGGGACATGGAAGTTTGTTTATACAACTGCTCAAAATTTAGAAAAAGGAGCTTGCCTTAAGTTTGATCTCCTTTCAAAAGGTAGAGAGATTGATTGGGAACTGCCCTCACATGACCCTAAGAGCAAATCTAATATCATTTATGGTATCATCAATGAAAAAGATATTTTACATGCTAAACCTGTCGACGTGCCTAATCAATTTGCGCCACAGTTTGCTTTTACACTTACCTCAGATTTAAAAGCAGGAACATCATTTACAGTTGTAATGGGTCCTTCTCCAAAACTTACGGCTCTACAAGCTAAAAAGGCTACCGGAAACACCAGCCAAAATTTAACTCAAAGAAGAAGGCATTTCCTACTTTATGTTGATGCTAAGGGGGATGGAAATTTTGCTGACCCTGAAATCTTTACAATGGATGTAAAGGGAAACCACTTAGATCGCATACGCATAATTACACCTTCTTTTGTTACAAAAAATAAGCGCTTTGACATTGTTATACGCTTTGAAGACCAATTTGGAAACTTAACAAGCAATGCTCCTGAAGACACTCTTGTTGAATTAACTTATGAACAACTAAGAGAAAATTTAAACTGGAAACTTTTTGTTCCAGAAACAGGTTTTGTCACTCTTCCAAACTTTTATTTCAACGAGGTAGGAACCTACCGCATCCAACTTGAAAATCTAAAAACAAAAGAGATGTATTACTCTTCACCCATGAAGAGTTTTGCTCATGATGAAAAGAACCTTCTTTGGGGATTACTCCATGGAGAATCAGAGCGAATGGATTCATTAGACAATGTAGAGAATTGTTTAAGGCACATGAGAGATGAGCAAGCCATGAACTTCTATGCTTCTTCTTCATTTGATTCTGCTGAAGAAACTCCAGAAGATGGTTGGAAGGCTATAGCTCAAAATATTGGTGAGTTTAACGAAACAGATCGCTTTATCACCTACCTTGGTTCTCAGTGGATGGGAGAAAAAACGAAAGAAGGCTTACGTCAATTTATTAATCTAAAAGATAATAAAGCCTTGATGCGTTATAAAGACTCCAAATCCAATACCTTAAAGAAAATTTACAAGATCTCCAATCCCAAAGATTTTATATCAATTCCTTCTTTCACAATGGGAAAAGGCTCTGACTATGACTTCTCAGATTTCAACCCTGAGTATGAAAAAGTTGTAGAGATTTATAATGCATGGGGCTCTTCTGAATGCACTGCAAAAGAAGGTAATCCACTGCCTATTAATGGACCTACAAAAGGTGGTGTTAAAGAAAATGCAAAAGGTTCAGTACTCGCAGCCCTTAAGCGCAACTGCCGGTTTGGATTTGTTGCTGGCGGATTGGATGACCGAGGAATATACGCTAACCTCTTTGATGCCGGACAAGACCAATACCCTCCCGGGCTAACAGCAATTTTAGCCGATGAGCATACTAGAGAATCGATTTTCCAAGCTCTTCACAACAGAAGTTGCTATGCAACTACTGGTAAGAGAATCCTCTTAGGTTTTTATATTTCAGGAAGTCGTATGGGAGAAGAAATCTCTACACAAACAAAACCAGGCCTAGTCATTAACCGACACATTTCTGGCTTTGTATCTGGAACTTCCAATGTAAAATTAATAGAGATTCTTCGTAATGGTGAAGTTATTCAAACCTTTGAGCCTAATGCTCATAATTTTGAATATACCTATGATGATATGGTTGATCTTAAAGAGCATATGATCAAGAGTAAAGATTCTAGTCCATTTGTATTCTACTATGTTCGCGTCACACAAGATGACCACAATATGGCCTGGAGTTCCCCAATATGGATAGACTTTGTTGAAGCAACCAAAGCAGCAAAAAAATCTTCAAAAAAATAGGGTTTAGAATTGATAATCAACGACAACCTTTTATATCCAGGGCTTTAGAAAAGTTCTCTTGAGATATATAGTCAAATGAGTTTGATTAGCAAAACCCTTTGAATTTTAATTCTATAGCAGAATTTGAAAGGGGCAGCCCTTTTGAAATTACAAGTTTAAGTTTTGAAGTAGGCTCTGGGTAGAACTTGTGACTACAAAATAATTTTCAATTTTCTTGACAGAATCCGCATATTTTTCATAGAACTGCAAGCACAGGGAAGGAGAAAATTTATGTCTACAAGTTCATGGTCATTTATCGCTGGAGGCACACTTTTAGTGCTTTCTATTCTTGGGATTGCAATTGGATACTTTCTAAGCAGTTCTAAAAAAGATCGCAGCTCTAAAAATTAAGAAAATGACCCTAAATGATTTAAGTAAGATTGCCCCACAGGAAGGTCATCTGGCTTCAAACTTTTAGCTCTTTTCTTACTAAACAAATCTATCATTTGATTTGCTAAGACTTTTCCTAACTGCACCCCTTCTTGATCAAAAGAATTTATATTCCAGATAAAACCTTGAAAAGCAACTTTATGCTCGTAATAAGCAAGCAAAGCCCCAACTGTGAATGGATCAAGTTTTTTAGCCAGCAAAATCCTTGAAGGTCGATTCCCCGGAAAGTTCTTATTTGGATTGTCACTCTTGTGGCCATTGGCTAGAGCCATAGATTGAGCAAACATGTTAGAGAGAAGCTTTTCATGCGAGAAAGTTCCCTGTACATCACAATCATCACCATACTGAGATTCAGAAAAACTAATAAATTCAATTGGAACAGGCGTTGTCCCTTGGTGAAGCATCTGAAAGAAAGAGTGCTGTGAATTGGTTCCGGGTTCACCCCAAATAATTGGGCCTGTGTCAAAGTCAACATGACGGCCCATTTTATCAATTTGTTTACCGTTAGATTCCATATCAAGCTGTTGCAAGTGAGCAGCAAAACGACCTAAAGCCTGACTATAGGGAATAATTGCAACGGTATGATGATGTAAAAAAGTGCGATTCCATATTCCAATTAGTGCTGACATAAGAGGCAGATTGTCTCTAGCTTCTGTATTCATTGCATGCTTATCCATGTAATGAGCCCCTCTTAGAATCTCCTCGAACTGATCATGCCCTAAACAAAATGCCAATGGGATGGCTCCTACCATGGAAGTTACTGAATACCTTCCTCCAATAAAGTCCCATATATAAAACCTCTCAATATAGCGTTTTTCGTCGTCTAGAGGGCTTCCCTTTCCAGTTACTGCAATAAAGTGGTCTTTTGGATCTATTCCTTCTTTGATAAAATGTTGCCGCATGAGTTCTTCATTGGTCAAAGTTTCAAGAGTTCCTCCTGATTTTGAAATAGTTGCCACTAATGTTTTACTAAGGTCTACCTGCTGAGCTACTGCCGCAGCATTGTCAGGATCAACATTTGAAACAAAAAACAAACGACGATTAGGCTTATTGTAATGTTGCATTGCAACTGTCAAAGCTTTAGCTCCAAGTTCTGAACCTCCAATGCCAACGACGACCAGATCAGTAAACTTCTCATTTTTATCGTTTTGAGCTAAAAAGTTTTTAAGCTTTTCGTTCTCCTGTTTAGCCATTTGGGTAGCTTCTTTAGCCTTTTCTCCAGTATTCTCGTCTCCAAAAAAGTCTCTCATTGCTGTATGAAGCACCGAGCGATCTTCTGATTCAAATCCTTCAATGAAATTCAGTACATCTCCATTTTGCATCGCCTTCATCTTAGTAAAGACATCAGCTTCATGACTTAGTTCTATCAGTTGGTCAATGACTTCTTGAGTTAATTTTTCTGTAGCAAATAGAAGCTTGAAATGTTCATTTATCACACACATTTCTTCAACTCGTTTAGAATTAAAAGAATTGGAGTCAGTCAAGTCAAAGGTATTTTCAGTAAGTTTTTTAAGTTGAGATACGGCTTTGAGTTGATTAAAACTTTCCATTTACCCCTCCTGGGAATTTAAGTAATTTGTCAAAGGAAGCTCTTGAGATAAGCCCAGATTATTTTTAGTATAAACCTGCCCACCTGCTGCAATGAATCCTTCTAATTTTCTTTTTGAATCCGACTCAATGTCAATTGCGATTAAGACTTCCAAGCCTTGCCAGTCAATCGTAATATTTTTCTCTGAAATAAGTTTTATTGATTCACGCGACTCAATTTTCTTGATAATTTCATCATAGAAATGAATCTCTTTGACGTCGAAAAGTGCTCTTGATGGAATTACAATTCCAATTTTGGGTTCAATTTTGGGCTTCTGATAAGCTTTATATTCTTTGCCAATGTACCCATTGATAAAAGGCTTACTTTCCCAAGCTATCGCTTTTGAAGATTCAAATGGAGCTCCTTTCAATGCGGCTTGAATAAACTCAAAATCTTCGAAATCTAATAACTGGAAGGCGTGTGTAGGTGAATCTATCATTGATGTATCTAACAATACAAATGGCAATGAATCTGCCTCAAACCGTGTTGTCAAAAGCGTAAAGTAGTCAACAGCTGCTTGCATGCAATAGAAACGTACTAGATTTTTTCCATTTTCATTTTTACTAAGCTCTTTGGGGTCTATGGAGAGCAGGCTGCTACATTGAATTCCAATTTCGTTAATAAACGCATGATGATCTTTAAAGCGTTCAGAAAGCCAACCACGAAAATTTAAAACTTGATCCATTTCCCAAGACCAGTTGTGGCTAAAATCAATAGGTCCTTTATAAATTGAAACTCCAATAGTAACCTCACTTAGATCTTTCAAAATGTAGTCGAAAAAATGGTCTATTGCAATATTTAATGAACGATATTGAGAGGTATCTGAAAGAGGCAAATGCAATTCTTTAAAAAGCCCAAAGTGAAGCTCCCATAAAATGTTATAACCTTCTTTATGGTAATTAATGGCCCTCTCTAATTGCTTTTCCCACTTCAAACTAGAATCAAGGCGAGCATCTAAATTAATAGATACTGCATTAAAGCCCTCTAAATTTGAAGGGTCAGATGGCCCTAAATAAACATATGGGAAAGACTTTGTAGGCACTTCTGCTTCGGTTGTATCCATTACTTCAAATTTGAGAATATATTCTGTTTAGTATTTAAACATTATATTTACATTTTTTTTGGAATTTAGAGAAATAAAATCCGCGTTTTTTTTCTTCCCATAGAGATCGGAAGTATGATGATCCATAATCCTGAATTTCAGATTCATAAAAAGGAGCACTGATTTGCGACTCGAACAGCTCTGATTTTAAAAATGTATCAATGGCTTGTTTAGAATATGGGGCGTCATCAGTAAGAAAGTTTACTACACCTGAAGGTTTAAGAACCTTGTAGAGTTGCTCGACAAAAACGTCTTGGATTAACCTGAATTTAGCATGTTTCTTTTTGGGCCAGGGGTCGGGGAAATTTATATAAATTTCATCAACGAATTCACTTTTTAAATAATATTTTGAAACTTCAAGAGCTTCTCCACAGACAATAAATAAATTTTTCAACTCTGAATTTTGTGTTTTAGACCAAATTTTCTGAACTCGTTTAAATTGTTTTTCCACGGCTATCCATAAGACATCGGGATTTAAAAGGGCTTTTTGATGTATCCATTCACCGTTTCCACTGCAATACTCAATGCGAACTTGCTCGTGATTGGTAAGTAGCTTATGAAGCTCTTGAGAAAGATTCTTTCTTTCACAGCGCTCAGGGACATATAAAATATTTTGCTCTTGGTCAATAACAACTTCTCGTTTTGACCAGATAAAAGGAGTTTTAAGATCTTTTGGCTTCATAAATGAATTCATTAATAATAAGACTATTCATTATACTATGGCCTCACTAAATTATCAAAACGAAAGAAGGTGTTTGGGTGACTCAATTACACCCCAAAATCATTCATCTGAGCTTGAACCGCTATGGAATTAGCGAAACATTTTTTGAGCAGCACAATCATGCGCTGTTTTATGTGTTTTGTGATGCCATTTACCTAACCGATCCGACCAAAAATAACTCCATTGCACATGAATTTGAAAAATTAGTTAAACAACATATTTATAGACATTGGAACGAACTGAGTGAAAAGGCTCTCAAAAGAGCTGTTGAGCATGCACAAAATCATTTTTTTAAAAACTACACTTCTTATGAGAGCCAACTAAAGGTTTCTCTAACAATAATTATTCAAGATCCAGCCTCTATTGGCTCAAATGTACCTAAAATTTTGATTGCTGGCATTGGTGATATTAAAGTATATCACTTAGATTCGTCTATGCAGCTTATTTATTATGACCCTGAAATTCCACAACTTCCTGAAAACTTATCGTTGAAGAAGAGATTTCATTATATCACTAATGCCATTGGAGTACCTGACACTAAGTGCAGTGTTTCCAGTGCAAATATTAAACCTAATTCTTCATTACTAGTTGCATCTTACGGATCATACCACCAAACAAACAAAGAAAAGCTCTTTTTGCTTTTTTCAGACTTTGAACAAAAGAAAAGTCAAATCTTCAAACTGGTTTCACATGCAAAAGAAAAAGACCATATAAATTTCCTTTCTTTTATCAATTTTAGAGAAAAACAAGAAGCAGTGAGTTCAATTGACTCAAGAGTTGGTCATCAGGAAAAAACTTTAGCAATTCCAAGTGCTGAAAAAAAAGAGAAAAGTTTCCCCGTTTGGATCTTAAAAATTGCATCTGTTGCTATTGTAAGCCTGCTTTGCCTTGAATTCTTCAATTATTATGTGAATGTTTCACATGCATCTTCTCCATATTCCTTTTTAATTAATAGATCTACCAAACAAGTTCAAACCTCTGTCAATATGAAAGCGATCAAGAAGCCTCTTGAGTTTCCGTTTTTGAAAGAGCGTGCTTATATCGTTGAGCTCAAAGAGAAATTTGATCGCCAATCTGAGATCATTAAGAAACTTCAAACTATAATCAACGATCAAGAAAATGCTTTGCGAGATATGCAAGTTAAAAGCTTTTACAAACACGACAGCATTTCAGCTAAATCCTACAGACCTGAACCCAATAATATTGATCCCCTATCTGTCTACGAGAATATCGTCTCTGAAGAGTAAATAGTTGCATTATTTTTTAAAAGATAGGTATTGTTAAAATTTATTGAAAACGAGGGTTTATTTATGAAGAAGATTTTTGGCTTTTTACTGATGGCTAGCAGCCTCTTAAATGCTCAAGAATTGCAACAACCAAACATTCTTAAATCTAACTTAGATTTAGTAAAAGTGTTCAAGGGTGCCCCAATAATTTATTCAGTATTGATACTGCTATCCGTTGTTGCCTTCATTATTTGGCTCTATAGTTTTTTCACTTTAAAACTATCTGATATGATGCCCTCAAACTTCATCCATCAAATCAGAACTCAATTAACGGAAAGACGCTTTGACGCAGCATTAATCACATGCCAACAAGATCAAAATTTTTCATCCAATGTTATTGCATGTGGGATTGCAGCGAGAAAACACGGGCCACAAGTAATGATGGAAGCTATGCATGCTGAAGGCAAGAGATGTAGCAACGCACTTTGGCAAAGAATCTCAATATTAAACGATATAGCTGTTGTAGCTCCAATGCTAGGCCTCTTAGGAACAGTGTTAGGTATGTTCTATGCATTTTATGATGCCAACAGATCCCAAGAGAGTTTCAGCTCTATCTTTGATGGCTTAGGGGTTGCTATGGGAACAACTGTTTTAGGGCTTTTTGTAGCTATTGCTGCAATGATTTTCCACACAACTCTAAAATACCGCGTTGTAAGACTTATGAGCTGCATTGAAAATGAAGCTTTAAGTCTGGGCAGTTTAATTGAAACAGAACTTGTGACAGCATAATGAGCTTTATACCTGAAGAAGAACTTAGACCTAAACTGGGCATTAATTTTGCTCCGATGATTGATTTTCTGTTTTTGATGGTCGTTTTCTTTGCATGCCTTGCTGTTTCTCGTATAACCACTAAGGACCTAGATATTAGCTTAGTCCGAATTCACGATGAGAATGTAGGAAATGCTTCCAACGCTGATTATGACTATAGAGTTGTCAATATTAGTATTAATGAGCAAGGCCAGTATAAATGGGTTACAGAGATTAGAGACTACCCTATGAACTTTGCACAAGACATTGCTGCGGAATTACACAATCAGTACAAAAAAGGGCTTCTGCCTGAAAATAAACTTAAAACTCAGGTTTTACTTAAAATTGATAAAAGTGCAAAGTGGGATCCAATACTCCAAGCTATTTTTGCAGTGCGCGATGCAGGATTTGAAGTTCACCCTGTTTACTTACCGGATCAATTTCCGGATGCATCACTGCACTTAATGGATTTTAAAATCGAACAACCCCCTCATGGTGACTCATTATGAAACAAATTATTTTTGCTCTCCTATTAATCCTATGTATGAGTTCATGCAAACAGCAACAACGTAGAAAATATATTTCTGTGCTAGATAATGAAAAATCTTTAGTGAACCAGTGGTATGGTAAAGACCATTTCACTGAAAATGACCAGTTAAACAATGCATCATTAAACAAAAATGACAAGCAAGATTCTTTTGAATCTGAAGCAGGTCAAATGGTTATTAACTCAACAAGTACTAGCTCTGAAAACAAAGTCCAAACAAGTTCTTCAACGACTCCCTCAGAGAGCACCTCCACAAATTCCTCTAGCTCAGAAACCTCTTCATCAAATAACACAACTTCTGCTTTAACAACTGACTCGGTACTGCAGAGTGGTGAAGAAAAGTTAGAGTCTTGTGATAAATGTGTAGAAGCTGTTTCTCAACAAGATGATGAGAGCGTCTTTTCTCAGAATTTAGAAGAGGAAACAGCGAAAGTTCTTTCAAAGCAAACTGATCAAGAAAACCAAGATCTTGTTGAAAACAAAGATAATGAAATCTAAATTTTTAGCACCTGCACTTCTTGTATTTGTTTTTATTGTGTTTAGTTGCGTTCAACAGACCGACAATAGAGCCCCTAAGCATATAATAAACTCACAAATTATTTTTGATCGCGACCCTGCAGCTCAATACAATTCTGCTAACAACAACGTCCATTATGTTTTTTCAAAAGACTCTGAATACAAAGTCTACGTCAATAACAGACTGCTCTCTAGTGGAAGATATACTTATAAACGCTTTGCAGAGAATGAAGCGAAACTTGCAATTGACCTCTCAGACAACGCTCATACTGAAGTTTTGCTCTATTTAAAATTTTCAACTGTTGATCATGGAGAGTTCAAGTCTATTCCTTATCTGGATGAAGAACAACAAATCACTGGAAGCTTTCAAATCACATACTCTGGATCTACGGCCTTTTCACAAAATGAGGCTTAAGATGCAGTATTGGATCTCTTTTCGCTTCAGCATGAATTTTTTTACAAATATGCACATTATAAGTAGCGTTTAGAAGTTGATAGAGATACTCCCGACGCTCTTTTACAATAGGCCTATTTTTTGCTAAATATGGAGGGATATGCATCAAAAACTGTCTCTCGATTTTAGAATCAACTTCCTCTTCAATTCCTAATGATATTTGAAAATAGTATAGCAGCTTGGTTTGCTCGCAACCAGCTCGATCTATTCCATCTCTACAAGTTATATTCACTGAGTCTATTTCAAAATTTTGCAAACAATAAATTATCAACTGAGTATACACATGATCTATAAAGTAACGTCTTTCAGGAATTGTTAGTTTATTCTTCATATCAAAATACGTTGAATGCACAAACTCGATCACAGCTTTCATTCCCTTGCAGAAATCTTCATTTTCCAACCACTGTTGTGGAAAGTGATAATATCCTCGCGCTTGTTTACCCACTAAAAGATCATAGAATGTCTCTTTAAACATATTCGAATCATTTTGATGAGAATAAGACATTTGCTGATAATAAAACGCGCCGTCTGATGGCAAGCACATACAAAAAAAGTTCTCGAATTTACCCTCAAGAGATTTGATTGCAAAACTTCTCTGACCTTCTTTACCCCAAGTGCGCTGCTTATTGATATAAAGGTGGTTCTTATTCTCTGATTTTAAGACTTTTAAAAAACCTTTAAACTCTTCAATAACATGCGGTGTTTTTCCCAAAAATTCACAGGTTGGTGAGCCCATACGAACCATCTTAATGCGGCAGAGCCTACCTTTTCTAAAAAGAGCAAAACTATATAAAAGAAAGGGGTGGTTGTACATATGGGGGTCAAATATTGTTTGAACTACACTTTCATTAAATTTTCTGAAATCACGCTCCAAAAAAATAGCAGGTTGAGAGTCTAGAATTAAATGGGATTCATCCAAGAATGAGTACTGTGAAAAGTGTTTATCAAAATCAAGCTCTTTTGCTTCTTGTTTACGAGTTAAAGAAGCAAAAAGATCTCTTAATAGACGCTGACCAAATAAGAAAAGGTGAGATC
>JAJACU010000030.1 GCA_022601345.1 Chlamydiota bacterium
TAATAATTTTTACTATCTATTAGTATTATAGATAGCGACTTTAATTTTCATTTAACGTATTATAGATTATATTGAAATACTTTCGGGAAACAAAGTGTAACAATCATATGACTTTTCCAAAAATAGCCCTTATAGGACGACCAAATGTGGGCAAATCTGCCCTTTTTAATCGTCTACTTAAAAAGAGAATTGCCATTGTAGATGAGATGGAAGGGGTGACCCGTGATCGCATCTACGGAGAAGGTGAGTTTGAGCTTCAGCCCTATATTCTTATAGATACAGCTGGAATAGAGACGACTGATCACAGTGAACTTAATGTAGATATCCTCAATCAAAGTAAACTGGCTATTGATGAAGCTGATTTCTGTGTTTTTGTGGTAGATGCACAAATAGGCATTACTCGAATGGACCAAGAAATTGCAAAAATTTTAAGGCAGAAGAAAAAACCTGTTTGTTTAGCTGTTAATAAAATAGATATCGACCAGCATGCTGAGCTTACCTATGAGTTTTACCCCTTAGGTTTTGACAGGATCTTGGGCATTTCTGCTGAACATGGTCGCAATATCTATGAGTTATTGGAAACGATATTTGAAAATATGCCAGAGATTACTCAGGAAGATTTAGGTGCAAAAGAAGCAGAGACAATTTCGATTGTAGGTAGAACTAATGTTGGTAAATCTACCTTAATGAATTATCTATCTAAACAACCTCGTTGTGTAGTTAGCCCAATTGCTGGAACAACGCGCGATGCTATCGAAGTTGAAATTGAATATGGTGATAAGTCTTATTCTTTCATTGATACAGCGGGAATCAGAAGAAAAAACAAAGAAAAGATTGTTGTAGAGAAGTTTGCTCATATTCGAACATTTGGAGCTATAGAGAAGTCTGAAATTTGCTTATTTCTAATTGATGCCCAAGAAGGTTTGACTGCCCAAGAAAAGAAGTTCTTATCTGAAATTTACAAAAACGGAAAGAGTTGTATTGTTGTTGTGAACAAATGGGACCTTGCTGAAGGCTTCCGCATGGAACACGCTCATCAGGCCCTTATCAAAGATAGTCCTTTTCTTTCAATTTATCCCGTGGTTTTCATTTCAGCTTTAACAGGAAGAAATGTTGAAAAACTTTTCCCTTTGATTGAACAGGTTACTGAATCTCGTAATCGATCAGTGGAGACATCTACACTTAATAAGTTCATATTAGAGGCTATTCAAAAAAGCCCTCCTCCAATGATCTCAGGAAAACGCCTTCGCGTTTACTACATGACTCAGATCAGATCTGGGCCACCTAGCTTTCTATTTTTTGTTAACGTTTCAACTCTGCTTACTCCAACCTATAAAAGGTACTTGATGAATAGAATGCGTGAAGCTTTTGATTTTACAGCCACGCCTGTTCAATTCTACTTAAGAAGTAAGAATAAGGCGAGTAAGGATAAAAGCGTTAAAGAACCTCTAAGCTACTTTGCATAAAACTATTCAGATTTGATTTTGTCTTACAAAAGAGCCTGGCTTGGTTTCTCTTTGAAGTGTTTAAAGACTCTAGGTATGAAATGTTTCAATTAAGTAAGCATTGAACCTAAAGAATGAGAAGTCCAATAAGTAGGAGATGCTCATTTTAATGTACCAGTAAACAGCGATCTAAAATATTTCCCATTAAATTTAATAAAGATTATGATCTTTTGCTTTGTAAAAAAGGAGCATCAGGTGAGTTTTAAAGGTAAAGTTGTTGTCGTAACAGGTGGAAATAGTGGAATTGGTAAAGCTATTGCTAAGGAGTTTATCGACAAAGGTGCAAAGGTTGCTATTATTGGTCGCAACCAAGAGACTTTAAAAGCTACTGAAGAAGAACTAGGCTGCAATTGCACAAGTTATCAAATGGATGTGACCCAAGTGAGCGAAATAGATCAAGGGTTATTGAAGATACAAAAGGAACTTGGCCACTTTGACTCTTTAATTTTAAATGCGGGTATTGGACGAAAAGTTGAAACTAAAAATACAACTGAAGATGACTATGATAAAATTATGGATACCAATGTAAAAGGACCCTATTTTATCCTCCAAAAATCTCTTCCCTATTTAAAAGAAGGCTCTTCAGTCATTGCAATTTCTTCAATTGCCAAGACATTGGGAATAGCTTCTCATGGAATTTACTCAGCATCAAAAGCAGCTTTAAATCGACTGATAATTGCTTTTTCAGCTGAGTTTTTAGAGAGTCGAAAAATTCGCTTCAATAGCATTTCACCTGGGTTTACTGAAACTCCTATTTTTAAAGATGCTATTGGAAAAGATCCTGACTTCATTTCAAAATCTTCTTCAATCATCCCATTAAAGCGTATGGCAGAACCTGAAGAAATAGCTCAGAGTACTATCTTCTTAGCCTCAGACCAAGCAAAATATATCTGTGGAGTCGATTTGGTTGTAGATGGAGGCCTAAGCACGACTTATCCCATAAATCAATTGCGGGATTATTATTCAAATCACTAAAAATGTAAGTTGAATTACTTTTTAGAAAATTTTAGAAGAAGAAAACAATGAAAAATAATATGAAATGGCTCCTGCTTGTAGTTCTAGTT
Source organism: Chlamydiota bacterium (assembly GCA_022601345.1). GTDB lineage: Bacteria > Chlamydiota > Chlamydiia > Chlamydiales > JAAZZY01 > JAAZZY01. The sequence continues at coordinate 2,570 of JAJACU010000030.1, forward strand.
GCTCTTGTTGGACTCACTGTATCACATAAAATATATCACAAAAAAAATAACACTGAACTTGATAGATTTGCTTTAATGACCATCACAAAGTCTGGAACATTTTTAGCTATTGATGTACTCAAAAAAATGACAGGGTATGAATGTAATGATCATGGGGACGAAGATTTAGGAGATGTGAATCAGTTTAGTTTCTACCATATGCATCTTTTCCCAAAAACAGTGAAAAAACTCTTTAAGAGAGATAAAAAACTTAAAAAAATACTTCTTGTAAGAGATTTAAGAGATGCCTGCGTCTCTCTTACTTTTTGGGTGCAAAAAGATCATGTTAAAATGCTCTCTAATAACGATAAAGAGGACCTTTGCAAACTGCAAACCGATTCAGATAAAATCAGATGGATACTCAATCATGAACATGATGATGATGGTCCTCGCAAGTGGGGATTTCATCTGGCTAACCAAGCAGATCTTATGTGCAAAGTGATGAACAAAAAAAATGTGCTTGTAGTTCGTTTTGAAAACTTAGTTGGATCAAAAGGTGGAGGCAGCGATGAAGCTCAGTTTAGAGAAGTCAAAAAAATAGCCCAATTTATCAATGCTCCAATGAAAAATGATGATGAACAATTGAAAACACTTGCTCTTTCGCTTTTCGGGGACAGTAAGAGTACTTTCAGAAAAGGGCAAATTGGAAGTTGGGAAAGTCACTTTGATGAAGATATAGAGGCGCTATTTAATGAAAAGCTATCTGTATATCAGAGGAAGCTAGGTTATAAATAGTAATCTATTTGTTTAGATTATATGTAAGAGCCATTTTGATGCATGCTGAAATTATCTTTGTAGGCACTTTGTCTACCTCTTGAAAAATAATACTTCTATTTCCTCCAAAGCAGAGCTCTTTAGAATATTTCTTCCTAAAATCTGAAATTAGAGTGGTTCCGCAATGAAAATACATTGCATATTCCTTTGGTTTAGATGCCCTCCAATGGATTCGAATAATTGAGCCGCTTTTTGTTTCAGATGTCAGGTAGCTAGGTTCGCCCCATCTTACTGTTTCATCGATTGATCCAATTCGAGGATCTTCTTTTGCAATTTTTAAAATAAGGTTTCTGAGAAATAGCAGCTTTTTTCTGAAAATAGGAGGGTACGAGTCAAATATTTCAGAAACTTCAGTATCTTCAATGTGATCTAAACTAGGAGTTTTCATAAATGTCCTTGTTTACAGATTGTAAAATATCAATTAGATCTTGTCTTGAGAAAAGTTTGACTTGGTTTTGATCAGAAGTTCCAACGACCTCTTCCATTAACTTGCCTTTAGAACTTATTATCTTATCGATTGTCTCTTCAAGTGTATTGAGTGTAACCATTTTAAATACTTGAACCCCTCTTTGCTGACCAATACGATGCACACGGTCTGTAGCCTGGTTTTCTCTAGCAGCATTCCACCAGCGATCATAGTGAATAACAACAGATGCAGAAGTTAAATCTACACCCAGACCAACAGCTTTCAAAGATGCGACAAAAACCTCACATTTTGGGTCTTCTTGGAAACTCTTGAGTTGCTCTCTACGGTTTTTTGTCGACCCTCTAATAGCCGCAAAACCTATTTGGTTTATTTTAAGGTGCTCTTCAATAAGGTCGAGCATCTTTAGATACTGAGAAAATACAACAACTTTTTGACCGCTTTCTCTAGCTTCTTGTAGAAGCTCAACAAATAGATCCCACTTACCTGAGCTTTGATCTTTGTATTTTGGGTCAACCGATGCAGGATGGTTGCAAATTTGTTTGAGCTGATTAAGCAGGGCAAATACATGCATATAAGGAATAGCTTTAGAAGAGTCTTGGAGATCAGTGAGTAGTTTTTCTTTAGATTGATTCAGGTAGAACTGATAGAGCTTTGTCTGATCAGCTGAGAGCTCGCAATGGGAGACTTGTTCTATTTTTTTAGGTAGATCCTTTAAAACGTCCTCTTTTTTTCTGCGTAGAATAAAAGGTTCAATCATTTTCTTAAGAATGATAACTTTCTGATTGTCTTTGTCTCTTTCAATAGGGTTTATAAAAAAATCTCTAAACTTTTCTTCATTGGGTAGATAGGATGGGATAATTAAATCCATTAATGCTTTAAGTTCGCGCAGCCTATTTTCAATAGGAGTTCCTGTTAATCCTAACTTCATTTTTGATGGAACCTTTTCTAAAGCTGAATATGTTAAGCTTCTATGGTTCTTGGCAACTTGGAGTTCATCGTATATAGCTAAAGTAAAGTTGTATTTAGAAATAAGTTTTTGATCAATTCTTAGAATTCCATAAGATGTGATTAAAACATCAAACTTTTGCTGAAAGCGATCTAAAGATCTGTTTAGTCCATAAAATGTTAGGACCTTTAGTTTGGGAAAAAATTCTTTGAGTTTGTCTTGCCAGTGGTAAATAACTGATGTGGGGCAAACAATTAAAAACTTTTTTTTCGGCATTTTATAGCCAGGGTGAGGTCTAGATTCTTTCTGGTTTTTTACTGCAGATATGAGAGCCATAGCTTGGTGGGTTTTACCAAGCCCCATATCATCACAAAGGATGCCAGACAAATTGTAGTTGAAAAGTTTCCAGAGCCATTCAAGACCTGTCTTTTGGTAAGGTCTTAGTTTAGTTTTAAATCCACTTAGGGAAGGCAAGGAGAGGTCTACATCGACATATACTTGATTAATGAGGCTTCTGCTAGATGATGGTGCAAAAGCCGAATCTACGGCCTCTATGCGGATCATGTCGATTGGAGATAGTTGCAAACCTTCTGAGGTAATTTGATCTTCTTTAAGCTCGTTAATCCAGCTATATCTAGGGTGATTGAGGTGTATTAGCCCAGCTTCTGAAAAAAAATAAGGATTGCCTTCTTTAAGGGCTTCAAAGATTTTAGCTATAGATGCTGCTCCAGCTTTACTTTTGTAGGCAAGATTTGCTGTGGCTCCATCAATACCCTCTAGAGAAAGGTGTAGGTCTTTTGACACTTGAAGCTTTGGATCTATATAAGATATGAAGGGTTTTATTTTTGCGAATTGAAGTGATAAAAAACTTGCTTGGTCATGAGGCATAATTTTTGCTTTTTTTCTAAAGCCTTTGGGAAGAAGTAAATTTTTGGGTAGCTCAAAAAAGCCTTCTCCATGAACATAGCAAAATTCTTCAAATTGAAGGATATTTTTTTCTTCATATTCAGGGTAAAAGTGATACTGAGGCTCAATGAGAATTTCTTGAAGATCGCTATCAACTTTAAGTTTTATTGATGCTTTTTCTACTGGGCACTTTTGACTAAAAAAACCATAGATGGTTTCTAAGTCATCTGCATTGGAACGTATAAACTTTGCAATGTCTTTTCTGTTAATCGTCAAGCCATTCCCAATAGGTGAGGAGTATCTTGCTTTAGTATAAAAGCCTTGATCTTGAATATAAACCCAATCACCAAAATCATAAGAATTTTCATCATCAGATGACAGATGAGTTGTGAAGATGAGTTGATTGTGAGAATTTAAATCATAATTCATCTGAGTTTGTACAGTAGCAAGATGTGTTTCAAAACCTTTTTGAGAGTTAAACCATAGTCGGTATTGGTGAACAAATTCAGAAATTTTTTCGCGGGGAATAAAAAGTGAGGACTGTTTAAAGGTTGTTTCATGCAGTCGAAAAAATCCTTTATCTTGGATAAAAATCCATTTTCCAAAAAATACAGAATGGGGTTTGGCTAGATCTCCGGGCTCAAACAAATAGAGATCAATGACAAGATTCCATTGTTCATCAAACTGAATTTGATAGCGGGCTACAATAGGTTTTATTTCTAAAGATGTATTCGACAGGTATTTCTGGAAAAAATGAGCATTATTTTCTAGTTGCTCATCAATATGGTGTGATAAAATGGATTCTTTTTTTTCGTAACTTTTTCTTTGTTTAATTCGATAAAACCCATCTTTTGGATGAAATATCCAATCTCCAATAGGAGTCCCTTTAAGTTCTGTAGGTTCAGTTCCTTTTTTGAGAGGGTATATATCTAGACTCTTTTTTGATTTGTTATAGAGAATCTTTTCAATAGGGTCATTTTTTGTTTCGTGAACTTTAATAGGTGAGTTGATGGTATTTAAATAAGGGATGACTTTAGTTAAAATATCTAGCGGCAACCCAAATGTTGCTTCGACATTTGAAAAGACCACCTTTAATTTTGAAGGAACTTGGTTCGCTGTACTGATTTTAATTTGGTAAGGCTGATTATCATCTTGTAGAAACATTAACCACTTTGCAATATCTGACCAAAAGGAGAGTTCAAATCTAAAGCTTTCAGAAGGTCTTCCTTGTTTCCAGAGCTCTAATTCATTTTTAGGTAAATTTGAGAATTTCAGAGATGTTTCTTCAGTATCATTTTTTTTCAGTTCAATAAACTCTTTGAGCATTCTTTGAGAGCTCTCATCCTTGGCCTTGATCGAAAAAAGAGTATTTCTCTTTTTTTTAAGAGAGTATTGAGATTCACTATGAGATAAAATTTTTGAGTCATATCCATAGTTTTTTGCAAAGGAATAGCAAAGGTGCTTCCAAAATGAATGCTTAAACCTTAAATGCAGGGGTTCAATATGCCCATTATAGATTTTTAAAAGAGCTGTTGCTAAATGCTCACAGCTTGGTGCGACTTCAATTTGACACGAGCAAAAGCAGTCTTGGATGTGGGAGTTTTCATCAAATTGGATAAAGGCCCAAGTTGGATCTTGGGTTGTGCGATCAATAACTTGAACATGGTAGGTGCCTTTAGAAAAAATGATCTCCGTGACCCTTTTTTCCTTAAGATAGCTTTGAGCTATTTCAGAGTATGGTTGAATAATATCTTGTGTATGCATCCCAAAAGCGCTTTACCTATTCTTTTGGGAACATACCAAATTAAGAGTTTTGAGAGTAGTAGTTAGCTTAAGCCTAGGCTTAAGTGGCTGCAATTCCCGCACTAGAAGATCCCAAAGAAGCTGACGCTGTAGGGGTTGAAGATCCTGTGCTTACTCCAGCTGATGAAACTTTTCCAGCTGCGCCTTTTCCTTCGCTATCTGCATCAGCTTCGCCTTGAATAGCCTCAGCGCGAGATAATTCTTTTACATCTCTTTCATTAGCAATGTCTTGAGCTCTGTTTTTTGCCTGGTTTGATTGCACTGTAGCCAAATATCCATTTACTGCAGAAACAAGCATTTCAATGATTACAGCACTAAGTTTTGATGGTTTAGGGATTGGCGGGTTAATAGGGTGGTTTTCAGGCCCTATTGGTTTATTAATCTCTGGTATAGACATATTGCCTCCTTATCTTAACTGCATCAATTATAGCATAAAAAACATTTTTTGTCAAGTAAAACGTAGATAGTTAAGGAGTTATGTGTAAATTTAAAATACGGACCATGATTTTAAGATACTTAATTTTAATGGGTTAAAATTCCCGATCAATTATAGCTCGTATTATGGAAAAATGCTAAGTTAGAGAGACCTTAGAAAATAGTAGGACTGTCAATTAGATCTAACATTTTAAAGGACTATATCTGCCCTCTTTACAAAGTTATTAGCTTATTGAGTATTATTTTGCCGTTGATAGTACTCTTCTTTTGCGGAAGGGTTTTTCAAATGAACAACAAGCCGATCCTCATTTATTTGCAAAGAGGCAAGTTGGTCTTGGTTAATAAGTGGATGGTTGTGTATCTCATGATTTTTGTTAGATGTCCATTGTTGTAAGTTGTGAAGATTTATCTGTTTAAAGTAGAGGGCAATTTCATCCTCGTGTGGGCAGAGCCAAACTTGACTAACTCTATGGTTACATAAAAAGCAGTTTTCACCTAACTCATCGTAAATTTCGTAAATCCCATAAAAAGCGTATGTATAGAGTAACTTTTTACCATTAATTTCTCTATAGTGTTTTATTATTGATTTGCATTTTTGATCATTTGAGTATTCTTGAGTTGATTGGTAGAAAATTTCATTGGGTAGTGAACAAATATTTCCATTCCATGAACCAATAAGATCATTAGATGCATTTTTTTGTTTTAACATAAAAATTCATATTTTGTTTTATTTTCTAACTTTGTTTCAACATAAGCTAGAGGTATTTTTAAGAACCCCTTTTGAGTCCTGGTAATCATCAAACAATGTCTTGGTATTAAAGAATTTGATTTTTGAAAGTCAACCCGGTAGTCATGTCGCTTTAGTATTTTTACTAGCTTTTCTAAGAAATAAATACTTACTCCCAAAGAGTCAATAAATAAAGATCCGTTTTCATTGAGAAGCTCAAACACTAAAGATAACGTTCCTATGGGATCATATAAATAATTGAAGCAGTGTGATGAGAAAATAAGGTCAAATTTATTGAAATTATTTACTTCTATAGTTTCAATGTTCTGGATTCTGTAAGAAACATCTGGAACAGTAGTTGTCTCTGGGAGTTGGAGTCTATAGTCTTTAGCTGATATCCCACAGAGATTTTTCCAGCTAATACCGTATGCTTCATTTAAATTTTTGATAAACAATCCATTCCCAGTGCCAATATCAAGCACTCTAATGTCAGTTTTTTCTTTTAGCTTTTGATTTATGAAAAAGTCTGAATCTTTTTCATTCATAAACATGGTTTTTTTCCCATTACATGGGTAATTATTTGAGCCAAAATGTGAGTTTGACTGTATATTGCTGAAGCTTTCCTTAATTCTCTGGTTAATGTAGCTCGTTCTTGTTTTCCAGAAGGGAACTGTTTGTTTAACATGAGATATCATATCTAGTGTAGTAGATGAATTTTATTGCAGAAATATATAATAGCTGGCTGTACAGCTAGAAAAGACCAAAAAAAAGTGTTTAGATTCATGAATGCTGCATTAAATGCATGAAAGAAAACATATGAGCCCACAAACAGTATCATTAACTTAATTGGGATGAAGGGGAGTAATATTGAAGAGCATTCAAAACCAAATGTAAACCAAGCAAGCCCAATATATAAATGTTTCTTCTTGCATAAGATTCTATAAATTGCTTTTGAACCATAAATCTCTAATGAAAAAATATCTAAGATTGCCTGTCCAGACCTCCATTTACTAGAGATAATTTTAATAAGACCAGCAAAAAAATATGACATAATCCCTTGTATCGCAATAAAAAATATGAAATATTCCATGTTAAATGCTGGGATTAGTGAGCACAATGAATATGCTGAAACGGTTATGAGTGCCATTTGATCTGCACCATCTTGACCGTAAGGCATGCGTATGGAAACTAGCATTGTTAAAAGTGCAAGAGTTTGAACTAAGAATGAATAGTAAAGAGCTCTTTCTGAAGTAAAAGACATGCAAATAATAGAAAAACTAAGAATTGCACGAGCAATATTAATCCATAAAAAACTTCCGTTCAAAAATAACTTATCAAAGAACTTAGAAACAAAACCTGATTTAGTCAGTATTCGATGCCTTAGGCGCAATGTTCCCCAGTCTAAAAAACCCGATTCAGTAATAAAAGACTGATTCCAAATATACTCGATAGAGGAGATTAAAATACTAAAAGATGTAATAGCTAATATGAGGTGGATGCATATGTTCAAGTTACTAAAAATCATATATTCAACCATTTTGACATGAAGATGGGCTCATTTCTTTTAAGAGAGTTATTAATTAATAAAATTGAGAACTGGTAGAGAGAAGCTTGAGAAGATTTCTTACGTACTATTTTGGGTAAAAAATTAGCTATAATCAAAAATGGTAGTGAAGTTTGAATAAATTGGTGTTTGTAACCTAATTTTTGTATGTCTCTCCACTCATCTGTCAAAGAAGAGCAAATATCATAGATAGTCTTTCTATCTCTTCGATATGGGTTCCAAAAGAAGTTATAAGATTTCCTTTTAGGCATGGGTATGCTTTCCCATTGAGATTGTTTTTGGAACGACTTTTCAGTCTTGAATCGATACATAATACAGTAATCGCCTGGAGGAGGATTCGGAGCAAAAAAGTTCCAGGAAGGAATTAATGCTACTAAATCATAATTTGCTAGAAATGTCTTGAAAGACTCCCACTTCGTGTGAAGCAAAATTGTTAAAATAATCCATAAACATAACACAAACAATACTATATAATTTAGGTATTCAGTCATTAATCCCTTCGATCATAGTTTTAGCTACACAAAATATCTCTTCTAAGCTTTAAAAGCTCTTTAGCTGTAGTAATGCTATCTAATTTCTTTGCTAAATCATCTTGAACATGAGGATTTACAAGACCTCTTTTTGTAAATGATGCTGAATGGCAGCAGGCAGCAGTTGCTGCACAAACAGTAGCGAAAACAGTAACAGCAGATGCGGCAAAACACATAAAATGTTTCCCAATGTTATACCATTCGTCATCTTCATTTAATGAGCTTAGAGCATTAGCTTCTGATGTTGAAAGCTTCTGAGGTCTGTAGAGAACAACTCCCTCTAGTTCATCAGCACTTTCATTTGCATAGTGCTCAATCAGTTCAAAAGCTTCTGGATAGATCCTTCCTCCATTGTATGGAAGACCAATTGCGCAAACATCAACACCTTCTACAACAGTTGCATTATAAAATAGCAGGCGCCCGCCATAGCTGACATCAGCAAAAGAATCCTGTGAAATGGCTAGGTCTACTGCTTCTTGATGAGAAAGCATTGGTCGAGATGCGTAAGTATCAGCGATCTCTTTTGCAATTATAACATCTTCACCGTTATTAGTCCTAACAGCTTCTATGATGCGTTTAAGGGTTTTGGATCCTTTTTTAGCAACAAATACTCCAACTGATCCTGCCCAAACTAAGTGGTTACTAGCTGATTTATCAGATGGCTCGTATTGCAAAACTTCCATAGTTGTTCTACGGGAGCGTCGTTGTTCACTTTCAATGGATATTTTTTCCATTGCTACTGGATCGAGCTCAGGAAGCTGTGCAACTTTGCTCTTTATATTTTCATTATTGTTAACAAAATCTTGGTCAAGAATAAGTGTGCTCATAATTTACTCCGTTGTTTGAAAAGTAAAAGATATTTTTTGTTTTAACGTGTTTTATTGCAATGAATTTTTTAAAATAAAAATTTAACAAAGTAAATTTTGAGTCCAAGTTCAATTGAAAGAGCTTGTTTAGGGTCGAGTTTACGTGATATATTAGCAGCCGATGTTAAAGGTCATTGTGACCTGTATCTAATGAAAAAAGCTTTAAATATTTACTCAAATTAGGCTTTTCCAAGGATGGTAGTCATAACCAAGATCTGTTGCAACATGTTCATTCGTTACTTTTCCTCGATAAACATTAAGGCCATCTACTAGCCCCGGGTCAGTTAGTAGAGCTTTTTTATAGCCTAAATTTGCAAGTTCTAAAGCATACGAAGTAATAGCATTCATTAGCGCTCTAGTCGCAGTTTTAGCACATACTCCAGGCATGTTGGTTACGCAGTAGTGAACGATGTCATCTTGAATGTAGGTAGGCTCTTCATGAGAAGTGGGCCTAGAACTTTCAAAACACCCTCCTTGGTCGATGGCTACATCGACGATAACACTTCGAGGTTGCATCAGTTTAAGCATGTCATTTGTCACAACTTTGGGAGCCAACTTTCCGGGAATTAAAACAGCTCCAACAACTAAGTCTGCTGATTGCAAAACTTTTTCTATGGCCATTTCAGTGGAAAAAACAGTGCGAAGTTTAAAATCAAATGTGTTGTCGATTTCTCTTAGACGCTCAAGGTTGACATCTAAAATTGTGACGTGTGCTCCAAGACCTTGAGCCATGCGAGCAGCATTGAGCCCCACAATTCCACCACCAATTACAACAACATTTGCAGGTGCAACGCCTGGAACACCACCCATTAGAAGTCCTTTCCCCCCATGGCTAAGTTGCAGTGCAGTAGCTCCTGCTTGAATGGATATCCTTCCAGCAATTTCACTCATTGGAATTAGAATAGGAAGTTGCCTTTTCTTATCAGTTACTGTCTCCCAAGCAATGGCAATAACTTTATTATCAATGAGGGCTTTTGTAAGTTCGGGCTCAGGGCTTAGATGTAAAAAACAAAATAGGATTAAGTTTTCGCGCATAAAAGGAAATTCTGCGGGTTGAGGCTCTTTTACTTTGATGACCATATCGGCATCCCAAGCCTCTTTGGCGCCTTGAACAATCTTAGCTCCAACTTTTTGGTATGTTTCATCGGTGTATCCTAGAGATTTTCCAGCGTTTGTTTCGATCACAACTTCGTGACCTGCATGAGTGAGGTTGTAAACAAGCTCAGGGTTTGCACCTACTCGATATTCATGGTTTTTAACTTCTTTAGGAATGCCAATTAACATAAAAAACTACCCAGGTTGAAAATAACTTTTAAATTTATTGATTAGACGATGGCGTTTTCTGAAGTTTTTTCAGTAGATTGTCTATCAAACTCAAACGGAATGACTTTTGTGACGCCTTTCTCTTCCATTGAAATGCCAAGCAGTATGTCTGCCATTGCCATGGTCCGTTTATTGTGGGTAATAATAATGAATTGGTGATTTTTAACAAATTGTTTTAGCACTTTGGTGAAGCGTTCAATGTTGGTATCATCAAGTGGAGCATCTACTTCGTCTAGGATGCAAAATGGAATGGATTGTGTCTCAAAAAGAGCAAATAAAAGAGCCATAGCAGTTAAACACTTTTCTCCACCTGACATCTGTTGAATCGAACGCATCTTTTTGCCAGGAGGTTGAGCTATAATTTCTATGCCTGCTTCTAATATATCTTCGTCGGAATTAAGTAATAGATCGGCTTTGCCACCATCAAATAGCAGGGTGTAGTTCTCTTTAAAGTGCTTGCGGATATTTTCAAATGTATCAGAAAACATCTTGCGACTTGTATTATCGAGCTCGTTAATAATCTCAACGAGTTTCTCTTTAGATGCATTTAGATCATCTAGCTGACATTGAAGAAACGCAAAGCGCTCTTCTTGCTCTTTGCAATCACTAACCGCTTTAAGGTTGATTTCAGTGAAACCTTCTAAGCTTCTTCTTAGGCGCTTAACTTCTCTTTCTACTTTCGATATAGAGAAAGACTCTTCAATAGTAAAGGATAAGGTTTGCTCTACAGACAGCTCAAACTTATCTGTAATATCAGAAAAATAAAGGTTGTTCTCTGCTTTTAACTGAGAGTTCTTATCATTGATTTCAATGTCTGATTTTTGAAGTTGCTCGAGATCAATTCTATAGTGTTTTAGTTTTTGGTTGCGCTCAGCTTCTTCTTTTTCAAGAGATTCTAAGGCATCTTCAAAAGAGTGATAATGCTTATCAGCCTGCGATAGTTTTTCAGCAAGGTCTATTTCTTTGTCTATGAAAGTTTGGTTTTCAGCTTCAAGGTTGTTAAAGGCGTTTTCATTCTGCTCCATTTGAGCATTCATCGTTTCAATTTTTTCTTCAAAGTCAGCACTTTTAGATTCAAATATTTTGATGTGCTCTTGAAGAGTTTGAGCTTCTTTTTCAATAGTTTTAGTACGGCTTTCTAATGACTGACGAAGTGATCTTTTTTCATTTAAGGACTGGAAGTTCTTTTCAAATTGAGATTCAATTTTTTGGAAGTGTGATTCTAATTTAGAACGTTTTTCTTTTTCCGTAAGATGCTGCTTTGCAAGCTGCTTTTTCATGTCCTCTAGTTCTGTTAAAGATAGAGATAAACTTGTTTTTTTAGTTTGAAACTCTTTAGAACTTTCTTCGAGTCTGTTTATTTCACCTTGTAGAGACTTAGAATTCATCTCATTTTCTTTGAGAGACATATTAATTTGTTGAAGCAGAGCTGAGGCTTCATTTTTTTCTTTTGTAAGACTCTCAAACTTATCTTTTTCATTTTGATGTTTAAGAGAGAGGTCTTGCTTTTCTTTTTCAAGTAAAATGAGCTCTTTATGAATGATGCGCAGTTCATTTTCTCTAAGAAATAAATTGTTTTCATCCTGAGCTAGATGATGGAAAACTTTCTTGTTATCAATAAAGAACTCTTTATTGACAAGGCTCAAAGCGGTAGGATCAATTGATAAATCATCGCCTTCAGTTACACGATTTAAAAAGTGGTTTGAAACAAGGTTTTGTTGCGCAAGTTTTTGATTTCCTTGCGAAGATTCATCTGAGAGGTGTTCTAAGCATAAAATAGAGAATCCTTGTAGGTTGCTCTCTTTGGCAAACGAAAGGACTTGATTAAGGTCTCTTTGAGTTTTAGTAATCAAGGTTTGTAAATACGGTCCTAAAAGCGAAGAAAGACAAGTTTCATAACCTTTTTGTGGGATAATCCATTCAGCAAGCGGGGTGAGCTTGTCAAAAAGAGCATGTGCATTGTCTTTAGAAAATTTTAGAAGGCTCTTTGTAGCTTTGCCGTATCCATCAAATTCATCTTTGAGCTTTTGAAGCAAGTTAGACTTAGCATTTTTTGAAGTCACTTCTTCAGAAATAAGGTTGAGTTTTTCCTTGAGCTCTTCAATGCATTCTTTTTGATTTTCAATTGATTTAGTGAGAGCTAAATGTCTTTTGTTGACTTGATCTGATTGAGCAACAGCTTTTTGGTATAGAGCTGTCGATTGCTCTAATTGTTGTTGCTTTTCAGTGAGTTTTTCTGAGTTGTTCTCTTCTTGATGCATTAAGCTAGAGTGGCGCTCAACTACATTTTCCAGTTGCGTGCTAGTGTGGCCTAACTGTAGCTTAAGCTGATTCTCAGCATTTACAGTTGCCATCATTGCGCTTTGACTTTCTTTTCTTAGCTCACTCTCTTCGCTTACCTTTGTTTCTAGCTCCAGCATTTGAGCAAGAGACTCCTCTCGCTGCTTGATCATCGAAGATAGATCTGTTTGGTGTTGTGAGAGTTTGTCTTGGTTATCTAAGTATATCTTATGCTCTTGCAGGTGCTTTTGATGAAACTGTTGCAAAGACTGCTTTAAGTTATTGTTTTGCTCTGTAAGTTCAGTAAGTTTTTTCTTATGAGTTTTAAACTCAAAAGAAGAGAGTTCTTTTGTTTTTTTTATTTCAAAAAATGCCTCGTATGCTTTTTTTGCCCCTTCAGATTTTTCGTGGTAAGCTAGCTTTAAGGTTTTAATCTCTTCATCTAGAAGCTTGATTTGCTTTTTAATACGTTCTTGTTGCTCGCTTTTTTCTTTAAGCTCATGAGCAAGATCATTTTGTTTTTTGCTGTTTCTTTGCCATTTAGCAATAATAAGCTCTTTATCAAATCGCTCTAAGTCATCTTTTTGAGTTTTGTAGATTTTGGCTTCTTCTGCTTGTTTTTGGAGTGTTTCAATCTGCTTGTTAACTTCAGCTTGAATATCTACAACACGCTTGAGGTTTGTCTCTACTTGATTGAGCTTGCGGAAAGATTCTCTTCTTTTTTCTTTGAAGTGCATAATTTTTGCAGCTTCTTCAAAAATATTACGTCTTTCATATGGGGTAGACATAATGAGATCATCAATTTTTCCCTGCTCAAAGATATAGAATGCATTTTTTCCAAGGCCCGCTTCCCAAAGTAGCTTATGAACATCTTTTAAACGCACTGGGTTGCGATTGACTAGCCACTCGGATTCACCTGTGCGATAAAGCCTGCGAGAGATGCATATCTCTTGATAATCAACTGAAAGGGATTTGTCTACTTGTGTAAATGTCAGCGAGATTTGAGCGTAGTTTAAAGGCTTTCTTTTTTCGGTGCCTGAAAAAATAACATCGATCATTTTTTCGCTGCGAAGAGCTTTAGCAGTTGGCCCGCCCAGTACCCAGCGAAAAGCATCAACAACATTGGACTTACCACAGCCATTAGGTCCTACAATGGCTGTTACTGGCTTTGAGAAGTTGATGACGGTTTTATCTGCAAAGGATTTAAAACCAAAAATTTCAATTTTTTCTAAGTACATTGATCTCTAATATCACTTATTATCTAACTTTCTATGCCATGTTGAATGGCTATTAGACAAGAAGAAATTATATTGTTTTTCTTTTTTATATAAGATGGAGTCTATTTTATTAAAAATGAGGATTTTATTTAATAAAATTCGTCACCCTATTGGAGAGTTAGGTGTAAAATTAAATTTTAACGAATCTATTTTAAGATTAACTTATTCCAATGGGTTAGGTGAAGCTCGGTTGATTGACCCCATGCGATTAAATCCTCTTTTTAATTTTTATAAAAATTTTTGGAAGATATTAACGCGTAAAATAATAGCTAAATATTTAGCAATTAATTCAAATTATTATTTGATTTGTTTTTTTTATTCAGTTTAAAAAACTAGAAAGAAGTTATTTCCAAATCTTGGAAAAAAGACTTTGAACTTTTGGGATAACTGAGTCTCTAACTAAAGCAACCGATGGGCTAGATTCTCTTATTTCAGGGTTTACTGAGTGGTAGTAGTCTTGTCTAACTGAATAAGCCAAGCAGCCTAACAAAGCTGCGTTGCTTAAAACCTGGCCTGCTAGAGTGCCTCCAAAGGTTGTGTAAGCAAGCATAAATGGTGCATACGAAAGAGCTGTATTGACCGTATTGTGGAGCATGGAACTGTTTGTTCTTTTGCCCATAATCCACTGCGCAGAAGCTAGGGTAAAGTCGAGGGATTGTTTTGCCAAACACACTTGTTTTGTGATTTGCGTAAGGGGTTGGGCATTGATCATATCTACTTTTTTCTGAACGGACCCATATAAGTAGCTAAGGTATGTCAAATCTGTATAAGAATCACTACAAGTGGGCATTTTTAAAAAGAGGCTAGTTGCTTCACTACGAGTTATTTGTTGTGTAAGAGGAGAAATCGCTGCTTGAAATTGCATATATATACGTGGAAAACATGAATTAGCTAAGCGAGAAGTGTCGTTAATTATATGGCCTGCACCTTTGTAGATAAGGCGAGTTTTATTGGCAATTCCAAAACCGTACAAGCTTTGGGAATAGCCCTCAAGAAGGCCGGTTTTAGTGTGGTGTTCTAGTCTCATATTTTTCAGATATATTCTTTGTTTTCCACTAACTATTATAGCAGGTTATTGTTAAGGGATTGTAAAGATATAAATGAAGCAATCTGTTTGTATGAGTGTAAATTAATTATTTTACTGTTAAAAGTATCCTTGAATGCCTTACAATAGCACTACTTTTTTTAAATAAATTTATTGTCACGCTGTAAAATATGTTAGATCTTAAACAATTAAGAGAAAATCCACTAGAGATTGAGAAAAAACTTAAAACCAAAGATAGCGAAGTCAAATTGAAGCCAATTTTAGAGCTAGATGAGAAAGCTCGTCAGCTTAAAACGCAGGTCGAAAACTTAAAGGGAAGTAGAAATGCTCTTTCCAAAGAGATTGGAGATCGCAAACGAAAAGGTGAAGATACTAACGAAATTTTCAAACAGGTTGGAGATTTTGGGGACAAAATTAAGGACATTGATAAAGAGTTATCCGAGCTAACTGCTGCGTTAAATCACAAACTATCGCTTCTGCCAAATATTCCAGCTAGCGAGGCTAAAGAATCACTTGATCCAAGTGATAATGTTTGCATCAAAGAGCATGGCAAAAAAACACATTTTTCTTTTCCCTATAAAAATCACTTAGAACTCAATGAGCAACACGACTTATTTGACTTAGAAAGAGGGGCTAAAATCTCAGGAACTGGCTGGCCTATTTATAAGGGTATGGGAGCGCGCCTTGAATGGGCTCTTTTAAACTTGATGGTGGACTTTCATGTTAAAAAAGGTTTTCAGCAATGGATGCCTCCTTTATTAGTGCGAGAAGAAATGATGTATGGTTCAGGGCAATACCCAAAGTTCAAGGATCAAGCCTATGAATTAGAAGATAAGCAAAGCCACCTGTGTTTATTGCCAACAGCAGAAGTTGCTCTTAACGCCTTACATTATGATGAAATCTTAACCGAAGAAGAGCTACCTTTAAAATACATGGCTTATACGCCTTGCTTCCGAAGAGAAGCGGGGGCTGCCGGAAAAAATGAAAGGGGCTTAATACGCACTCATCAGTTTAATAAGGTTGAAATGTTTTCTTTTTGCCACCCTGATAGGAGTGAGGCTATGTTTAACACTTTTATAGAAAGTGCTGAAGCACTTTTAGAAATGTTAGAGCTTCCCTATAAACGAATGTTGTTGGTTACAGGAGATATGTCTTTCCCTGCTGCTAAGACTGTTGATATTGAAGTGAATCTTCCAGGACAAGATCGCTACATGGAAGTTTCTTCTATTTCAAATTGCACAGATTTCCAAGCTCGGCGCTCTAAAATACGCTTTCGATCAAAAGGTGAAAAGCCTCGTTTTGTGCATACATTAAATGGATCTGGGCTTGCAACATCTAGAGTGATGGTAGCGCTACTTGAAAATCATCAAAATGCAGATGGCTCTATTTCTATTCCAAAAGCTCTTCAAAAATATCTAGGTGGAATGGAAAAATTCCTGCCCAAGAGATAAATATGGATGATGAAAAAGCTGTTTCGGTAAATGAGTTCTTATCCGCAAGTGGACAAATTGTAGACCTAAGGACCCCTAAGGAGTTTGAAAAAGGTCACATTCCCAACGCGATTAATATCCCTATTTTTTCTGATGAAGAGCGAAGAGAAGTTGGCAAAGTTTTTAAACTTCAGGGACCTTTTAAGGCAACGCAACTTGGACTTAAATATACGGGTCCAAAACTTAGCGAAATTGTCACCCAGCTTAAAGAAACAAAGAAAAAACCTATCGGAGTTTACTGTGCACGTGGAGGCATGAGAAGCCAAGCTATGGTATGGCTATTAAACTTTTGTAGAATACCTGCTCTAAGCTTGAGACGAGGGTATAAAGATTACAGGCAGTGGGTATTAAATGCATTTTCTAAAGACTACCAATTGAATTTACTCCAATCATTTTTAGGCTCTACTAAAGTAGATCCAAAAGAAATTTTGAAAAAAAGAAAGGAGCAATTTTTAGATTTAGAAAAAATTGCGAACTTCCCTATTTACGAATTTTCTTCGCAAGAGTCCCTAAACCAGCCCAGTTGTGAGCATTTTGAAAACTTACTTGCTCATCATCTTTTGTTGTTAGATTTAAAAAGACCTATTTGGCTTCCATACGCGGGTAAGTCCTTAGGAAATTGCAAGATTCCAACCTCTTTTTTTAAACAGTTTCGAGCTTCAAATCTTTTCTTATTAAAAGATGATAAAAAAGATCGTATTGAAGTCATAAAAAAGAGAATAGAGGGTCGTGGGATTGGTGACTTAGTTCAATCCTTTGAAGGCATACAAAAAAAATTAGGAACTTTGCGCTATAAGCGTATTTTACAGGCAGCTTGCAACAATGAAAATGAAGCCGTTGCTGAAGCTGTCTTAGACTATTTTGATAAGGTGGCTTTTTTCTATCTTAAAAAACATAAAGGAAGCACGACATCGTTTTTTAGAATGTTGTGATAATCATAAAATTTAAACCCTTACCCTTGCTTTGAACTAAAAAAGCAGATATATAAACGTTCTATGTCTTATTTATTTAAATTTATAGAAAACGCAGTTTCATACTTTCACACTGTAGAGCAGGCCAAAAAGAAATTGAAGTCTTGCGGTTTTGTTGAACTTGATGAGAAAAAAGAATTTCAAATAAAACCGAAAGGAAAATACTTTGTCTCACGAGATGACGGGGCTCTCGTTGCGTTTATTGTTCCTCAAAAGAAAAAAATTAAGAAGGCTCACTTTCTTTTGAGCCACACAGACAGCCCGACATTTCGCATTAAGCCTGAGGGAGAGTTTCAAAAAGAGAACATGGTTTTTTGGGGCCTTGAAGTCTACGGTGGCCCAATATACTCAACCTGGTTAAATCGTAATCTAGGAGTTGCTGGACGAGTTTATTTTGAGCAAAACAATAAAATCAAAAGTAGCTTTGTTAAAATCGATAAAGCTCCTGTAATAATTACGCAGTTGCCCATACATATTGATAGGAAAGTAAATAGTGAAGGGTTGAAAATAAATGCCCAAGAACATCTTAATGCGCTTGTTACTCTTACAGACAAAAAAACAACGAAGACAAGTTTTTTAGAAAGCTTACTAAAAAAAGAGCTTAAATATAAAAGATTATTAAACCATGAGCTTTTCTTATATCCACTAGATTCTGCTCCCCAATTTTTGGGCCCAGATCAAGATCTCTTTTCGTCCCCAAGAATTGATAACTTAGCAAGTGTCTCTGCAAGTTTAGAGGCCCTGTGTCAAAGGTCCAAAAGCTCTTGCGACTATGACTTAAACATGATTTATCTAGCGTCACATGAAGAAGTCGGGTCGCGTACAGCTAGCGGGACTGACTCTCCATTTCTAAAAAATATTTTTGAGCGCATCTATTATCAAATAGATTCTTCATTTGAAAATATGCAGCAATGCTTGGCCAACTCTTTAGCGCTTTCTATTGATGGCTCTCACGCTCTAGATCCTAAAAGCAAAGAGCATTTTGAGCCAAGGCATACGCCTCTTTTAGGGAATGGGGTAACAGTTAAAGTAGACTCTTGCGCATGTTATGCCTATTCAGCCGAGCTTATTGCTCGGATTAATGCTTTAGATGCTAAGCATAAAATTAAAATTCAAACTTACCTTAAAAAGGGTGATGTTCGTCAAGGAAGTACAATAGGTCCTATTTTTACAAAAAAATTAGGGGTAAAAACCTTAGATGTGGGCTTAGCCCAACTCTCAATGCACGCCTCTTGTGAAGTTGCCTCTTGCCGGGATTATGATCAATTAGTTAAACTCTTGGGTTTAGTTTTAAAAGATCAACTTTAATTAATTAGATGAACCCTTCTAATCATGACCATTTTCAAGGCCAAGCTGCCTATGAACATGTTCTGCAAAAAAAAAGCGAAACAGCAAGTGAAGTTCACGGTGAAGAGCTACCAGGGCATTTTGGAGCCTTTTTAGATGCTTGCCGAGACACTTCAATTTTACTCTTAACTTTTTGGACGGTTGCATTTGTACTGCAACTTTCATTTAAGCAAACAACGTTTATTTTAGTTATTTTTACAATTGTATGGTCTGTTTGGAAGACAATTCGCAGCACCTGGTTTAGTTGGGCTTTGCTTGAGAGGTTGCACCGCGTTTTAAAAGAAGAGCGCTATGAAATTGAAAACCATAGAGATCAAGAGCGTGAAGAGCTTACTGCTCTTTATGCGTCAAAAGGTTTTCAAGGAGAGCTCTTAGAAGATGTTATTGATGTACTCATGGCTGATGATGAGCGCCTTTTAAAAATAATGATGGAAGAGGAAATGGGGCTTAACCTTGAGCACTATGAGCACCCTCTAAAAATAGGACTTGGCTCAGCGCTTGGCGCGCTGCTTACAGGGGCATTATTGATAGGAGCCCAGTGGGTTTTGCCTCTCTACGGTTTAGTTGCTCTTGCAATTATTATTAAGAGTAGTTCAGGAATGCTTATGGCAAAGTTGCAAAAAAATGAAATGCTTTCTGCTTTTATTTGGAACGCTGGCGCAGCTGTAGTAATATTAGGCGTCAGTTATTTTGTAACATTATGGATCCAACCCCTTTTTATATAGCAATATGTCTCGAATTTTAACAAAAAAAATGAGCTTAGAAA
>JAJACU010000031.1 GCA_022601345.1 Chlamydiota bacterium
CCAATTATCGCTTCAAATAAAGGTGTGCGGTTATAAGAAAGCCTTCCTCTTATTGTGTCATTAGTCTTTGCAAGAGCCGCTGGGTTGTTTGTAGGCTGAAGATTTCCGCTTATTCCTGAGAAATAAAGGAAACCAATACCCACATTCTGTTGATAGAATGAGGTTAAACCAGGTTCAGCATACTTAAGCTTCATAAAATATGGACGCCAAGTGTTAGGATTACGCTGTGCGTTATTATTTCTAGACTTTGATTTTTTAGATTTATTTGATGACTGAGCAACAAGTTGATCAGTATTTATTTCTGCAAACAAAGTACTAGAAAATGCTATTGCGCAAAAAAGTGCGCAAATTCTCTTCATGTTTAATGACTTCATAGGATATCCCCCTAAGAAAATTTTTGAATGGTGTTAAATTAAATTTTTTTATTATTTAAAGTCAAGCCTATCAGCATTTTCTAAAAAGATATTTCATTTGCTCAAAAAAAAGACCCGCTTGTTACCAAGCGGGTCTTTTTTATAGATTATTGAACTCATAAAAGAAGATTAATCTTTTTTATTCTTTTCTTCAGAATCCATAATTTCGACTTCAGCATCTTCTATTTTTTCATCTGCATCAGACGAGGTGCTCGCTTCTGCTCCTGGAGGAGGAGTTGCTTGAGCGCCAGCTTGCTGCTGCATTGCTTCACCAATCTTTTGGATGCTTTGTTCTAAATCAGATTTTGTGCTCTTGATTTTTTCAAGATCCTGACCTTTTAAAGCTTCTTTACAAGCATCTACTTTAGATTGAATCTCAGAGATGACCTCTTTAGGAAGCTTGTCCTTAAAGTCTGTCAAAGATTTTTCTGCTCTAAAAACTAGGGCATCAGCTTCATTTCTAGCCTCAACTTGCTCTTTTTTAAGAGCATCTTCTTCAGCGTGAAGCTCAGCATCTTTAACCATTCTATTGATTTCATCATCTGTTAGACCCGACTTAGCCTCAATACGGATTTTCTGCTCTTTACCCGACTGAGTATCTTTAGCTGACACATGCAAAATACCGTCCGCATCAATATCGAATGCAACTTCAATTTGAGGCTGCCCTCTTGGTGCTGGAGGAATATCAGCTAAATCAAAACGACCAATTTCTTTGTTGTCATTAGCCATTTTACGTTCACCTTGAAGAACACGTATAGTTACAGCTGGTTGATTGTCTGCAGCTGTTGAGAAAACTTGCTTCTTTTGCGTGGGTATTGTTGTATTTTTTTCAACTAAAGGTGTTAAAACACCCCCTAAAGTTTCAATTCCAAGAGTTAGTGGAATCACATCTAGAAGAAGAACATCTTTAACTTCTCCACCAAGAACTCCACCTTGAATTGCTGCACCTGAAGCTACAACTTCATCTGGGTTTACTCCCTTGTGTGGTTCACGTCCAAAAATAGCTTTAACTGTTTCTTGAACAGCAGGCATACGACTCATACCACCGACTAGAATAACATCATGAATATCTTCTTTATTAACCCCTGCATCTTTCAGAGCTTGCAAACATGGGTTTTTAGTTCTTTCAACTAAATCATGTGTCAGTTTTTCTAGCTGAGCTCTAGTTAAAGTCAGAGCCAAGTGCTTTGGACCTGTTGCATCCATTGTGATAAATGGCTGGTTAATTTCTGTTGTGGTTACTCCAGAAAGCTCAATTTTTGCTTTTTCAGCAGCGTCTCTAAGTCTTTGAAGAGCCATTTTATCTGCCTTCAAATCGATGTTATGCTCTTTTTTAAACTCATCAGCCAACCAGTTAATGATTGCAATATCAAAGTCGTCTCCACCAAGTCTTGTGTCACCATTCGTTGCAAGAACTTCAAAAACACCATCTCCTATTTCTAGGATAGAAATATCAAAAGTTCCACCACCTAGGTCAAACACTGCAACTTTTTTATCGCCTTCTTTGTCTAAACCGTAGGCAAGTGCAGCAGCAGTTGGCTCAGGAATAATACGCTTAACTTCTAAACCTGCAATCTTACCAGCATCTTTAGTTGATTGACGCTGTGAATCGTTGAAGTAAGCTGGGACTGTTACAACGGCTCCAGTAACAGGCTCTCCAAGATAAGCTTCTGCGGTTTCTTTCATCTTAATTAGAATTTGTGCAGCTATTTCTTCTGGAGAAACTTGCTTACCTTCTACTTCAAAAACTGCATCACCATTTGAATTTTTAACAACTTTATAGGGAACCATTTTAAGTTCTTCTTGAGCTTCATTAAACTTTCTTCCAATGAAACGTTTAGAAGATGCAATTGTTTTGTCTGGATTTGTTACAGCTTGGCGCTTTGCAGGAACACCTACTAGACGCTCTTTTCCTTTAAATGACACCACTGAAGGAGTTGTATGTCCACCTTCAGCAGACACTATAACCTTAGCTGCGCTTCCTTCCATAACGGCAACACACGAATTTGTTGTTCCAAGGTCGATACCAATAATCTTTCCTTTTTTCTTATCTGCCATAATTTAACCTTCCTTTTGTTTTATAGTTTCATTAGTTTTCTTTTCGTCTTGCCCATCCTTGCTCTTATTCGAATCCGTTGGACTTTTTGCTACTTTTACTTTTGCAGGACGAAGGACGCGCTCTCCCATCATATATCCCTTGATATATTCATGGATAATGGTCTGAGGAGGATAGTCATTTGTTTCCTCCATCTCCAGAGCCTCGTGATAGTTTGGGTCAAACGCCTTACCTTTTGTTTCGATAACGCGAATTTCATTTTGACAAAGCACATCTTTGAATTGAGTTAAAATCATTTCAAAACCAATCATCCAGTTTTTAACCTCGTCTGACTGCTCGTCTTTAAAGCTTAATGCAGTTGCAAATTGATCAATTGGAGCTAAAAACTCACATGCCATATTTTCTTTTGCATAGGTTTGCATCTCTGACTTTTCTTTTTGTAATCTTTTGCGAGTGTTCTCTGATTCAGCTAAAATACGTAAATTCTTATCTTTGTAATCTTTTACCTCTGCATGAAGCTTATCCCACTCTTCTTTGTTTACGCTCATCATCACAGGTTGAGATACTTTTTCTTCTTTGGCTGCCATAGCTTCGTCTTCTTGATTGTCTTTAGGCTCTTTCTCTGTCATATTTTCTCCTTTTAATATCTTTTATCTTCTAGCAAGGCTTTCGTGCTGCTGTCGCCTGATTGTAAATAAAGTTGGCCATCTTGCGGGGTGCGATAGGTAAGCTTATGCTTAACCATGCTTCGAGTCAGAGTCTTGCTAATGTACTCTGAAAAAGCCCTTAACAAACCAAATAGATCTCTATATGGCATGCGCATGGGTCCCAAAATTCCAACAGCTCCTACAGTTTTCCCTCCGATACTATAGGGTATGGTAAGTGCACTGCATTCTTGCGTAAGAGGACTATATTTGGATAGGCTTGATCCAATAAGGGCTTGGAGCGTTTTATCTTTGCAGCTATCTTTAAGCAGACTTCTTAGATGATTCGAGTTTTCAAAGAGTGCAAGTCCGCTTGCAAAACGCTCTGCACTATTAAATTCTGGATAAGGTAATAATTTCGACAGCCCCGTCGTATAAACTTCTTCTAAGCTAAAGTTAGAGTAGCCAATAATATAGCGGACCATGACTTCATTGTAGATTTTTTGAGAGAGTTCCTCCTCTTCGCGGCTTAGGCTCATTGCAGACTCTGTAGATTTGATGCGAGCTAATAAAACCTCTTCTACCCTCTTAAGGCTGTGATGGTGTAGTTTTACATCAAAATAAAGCACTTCACTATGGATAAGACCTAGTTCTGTTAAAACTACACACAAGCATCGACTTGAGTCAATTAAGACGAGCTTGATATCTATAATGAAATCTTGATCGAAACGCGGGAAAGATACAAACACAGGGAATTGAGAGACATCGCTAAGTAACTCGGCTGCTCTTTGCAAATATGCTCCAACTTCTTTATCTTCATAAT
Source organism: Chlamydiota bacterium (assembly GCA_022601345.1). GTDB lineage: Bacteria > Chlamydiota > Chlamydiia > Chlamydiales > JAAZZY01 > JAAZZY01. The sequence goes on from JAJACU010000031.1 coordinate 3,937, forward strand.
TAGCCAAAACTTTAAGTTTTTCATCGGTATTTTCATCCAAAACACCAGCTTTAAGAAACTCTTTGGCGTACGCTCTATACGCAAGTTCAGTAGGAATTCTTCCTCCAGACGCGTGCTGCTGAGATAAAAAGCCACCTTCTTCAAGGGTTGCAAAATAGTTTCTAATAGTAGCAGAGCTCAAATCCTTAAATCTTTTCTCCATAAGAGTCTTAGACCCAACAGGTTGAGATCCTTCAATAAAAAGATCCACGAGGCTAAACAAAACCTTTTGCTCTCTTTCTTTTTTGCTGAGACGCTTTTTTGACAAAGTTTTCAAAATAGCAGTATCTCCTATCTATTTGCTAATTTCACCCTCATTATAGGAAATAATACAATATATTGTCAAAAAAATTAGCAGATAATTGATTAGAGTGCTTATTTTTAACTCAAACACCTCTTTAAAAAGGATTTACAATATATAATTTAAAAAAATACTTGATTTTAAATGCAAAATATGATATAATCTTAACATCGACTGGCTAAAATGAGCCTCTAATAATAAAATAATAAATAGGTGATATAATGGTAAATCCAATTAGTGATAACAACATCTCTCAGCTAAGAGCTTCTGCAGATGATATGCTGCGAAATGATGAAAAAAATAAGAAAAAAAATACCCTGGAAAATCACATTATCAAACAGCTAGAAATAATTCTAGATGCTGCTGTAAACCATCATGCCAATGCAGGCGCTGCCGGAGCACATGGAGCAACAGGAATCGCAGGCAGTTCAGGTATAGGGAAATAGACTTTTGTTTATTACTTAAATAGTATAGTAAGACCTCAAGGTTTAACCTTGAGGTCTTTTTTTAGACCCTTCTTGAAAGATAGACGCTTACTATCAAAATTAGAAAACTCATTTAATCGCCAAGCCACCCCTCTACAAAGAAGCATTCATTGATGACAGCATTGTCTATTCGAGTTAAATTATTTTTATGACCTAAAGCACTATTTACCTTGACCCAGATCATTAATCCCTTTAAAATTTACTACATTTTTTATAAACGAGATTTTGCACTCTATGAGATGCCCATTTTGTGAACATACAGAACTCAAAGTTACTGATTCGCGCAACGCATCTGAGGCTAATGCTATTCGTAGAAGACGCCAATGTCTGAGTTGCGAGCGTAGATTTACAACATTTGAGACGGTTGAACTATCTCTACAAGTGCACAAAAAAGATGGAAGATATGAAGACTTTCAAGAGCAGAAACTCTTGAATGGCTTAATTTCTGCTTGCCAACACACTCATGTTAGCCGCGACCAAGCAAGAGCCCTTGCTTCTAAAATTACAACGCAGCTTATGGAGCGCTCTTCAAGAGAGATCTCAGCACAAGAATTGGGTGCTATTGTCATGGACCACTTAAAGTTGCTTGATGATATTGCCTATATTAGATTTGCATGTGTCTATCGCAGGTTTAAAGACATTGATGAGCTCGTTGATGCCATTGCCTCTTTAAATGAAAAAGATATTGTTAAAAATAAAACCTAAATATATAGGCTTTACATATTCAAAATTAACACAGGGTTTTCGATGCCTTTAAAACCACAAGAAATAGAAAAGTTTAAACAGATTCTAGAAGATATGCACAGACAGCTTTCTCACTCATTAGAGAATGCCTCTCAACAGGTAAAACAGCCAGATGACGCAACAGGGTATACCCAACACCAAGCTGATCAAGGTACTGATGATTTTGATCGAACAATCAACATTGAAGTCACCGGCAAAGAGATGGGCATTCTTCGACAAATCGAAAGAGCCTTAGCAAAGATCGAAGAAAACACATATGGAATTTGCGATATCAGTGGAGCAGAGATCCCAAAGCCAAGACTTGATGCAATACCCTATGCTTCGATGACAGTTCAAGCTCAAGAAAAAATTGAAAAAGGTCAGATATGATTGAAAAGCAAAGAGTAAAATTTCTATGTGCTATTTTTGCTTCTATTCTTGCAGTAGATGTCATTACTAAATGGTTAACAAATTCCTTTTTGCCTCTTATTCAACGCCAAATTCTACCTTTTCCCTTTGGTGGACTAGCTGTTTTTGAAAATTTTGGCGGTATTAATTTCTCTATCACTCACCAAACGAATTCAGGAGCTGCCTGGGGACTTTTCCCAAATTCACATCAGCTTTTGCTATATATAAGGGTTGCAGTAATTGTTGCTCTTGCCGCCTACCTTTTACTTTTTAATAAAAATATTAAATCCCAAATCCCGTTTATCTTTATTATTTCAGGAGCCATGGGAAACGTTTTAGACTCTCTTTTTTATGGGCATGTCATTGATATGTTCTTTTTTCAATTTTGGAGCTATGACTTCCCTGTATTTAACGTGGCAGACTCATTTATTTTTTTAGGAGTCGCTTGGCTTTGCATAATAAATTTAAAAGGAGACAAAAAATCGACTTCAGGTACATCTTTTGCCAATGAATCCAAACCATTTGATTCCCCTCCTTTCACCTGATTGCACTGATAAGAATTTGCAAGCTAGGTTTTCTAAGTGGATCTCAGTAGATTTACTTATAGATGAGAAAGAGTTTGATGGGCTTATTTCTAGCTGCAACCCCATGCACCTAATTTCAACTCACAATGCAGCTCCTAAAACACCCTTTTTAGTCGACAAGAAAAAGCTCATAAAAGTCTACTCTTCCTATATTTCAGAATTAAAATCAGGGAAACTGCCTGCTTTTGATGACTATAAAAAGTACTTTTACTTAATGATCTCAGCAAATTTGGATGGGGTCTTCATCCGCAAAATAGGAAAGGATAAACAAGGCCTTATTTTTAACGCCCCTCTCATTGAAGTAAAACCTATTTGCCTTGTAGTATCAAATGTTGATCAATCTATTCGCCCAATGCCAGTACATCCTGATGGAATATTATGGGGTCTACGCTTTTCATTTCCACAGATTATACAAGATGCCAAAACACTCAAAAGTGAGCAAATAGACTTTCAAAAACATCCTACTGGAAACTTATTTAAACAAATTAGAAGTTGGATACGCCAAAATACACGAGCAACACCTTTTATTATCGATTCAAAAAAAGTCAACCACCCCGTAAGATTGGGAAAAAATTGTTTTGAATGGATAAACAATCATCCTCAAATAAAAAAAAGTAGTATTTGCATTAACTCATGAACACAAAAATTGAAGTTATTACAATTGGAAACGAACTTTTAGAAGGACGCATCACCAACACCAATGTTCAATATGTTTGTAAAAAACTATATGCAGCAGGTTATTTGACTCATCGTCAAAGCTCTGTATTAGATAACAAGAAAGCTTTAACTTCACAAATTGAGACATCTCTTAAGCACTCTGATATTGTAATTTGTAGTGGCGGTTTAGGACCTACGCAAGATGACATCACACTAGCTATTGCAGCCAATATTTTTAAATCAGACTTCCACCTTAATGAAGTGCTCCTTAAAAACCTTAAGAAGCAGTACGGCAAACGCCTCGACCCTACTTTCATTTTACCTTTTGCTAGAGTTCCTAAAAAAGCAACTCTTATGTTAGATCATGTAGGAATGGCTCCGGGCTTTATGTTTAAAAAAGGCAAGAAAAGGCTTATTTTACTACCTGGCGTTCCCTACGAATTTGAGCACCTCGTAGATAAAGAGCTTATTCCCTACTTAAAGAGAAACTACCCGCAAAAAAGCAAAGAATATAAAAAAATAATCCATTTTTGCCGTGTTGCAGAAAGCCATATGGCCCCATTCATAGATACTCTTTTAAAAAAATATTCTCAGTTAAGTGTAGGCATTTATCCTCATCTTGGAACTTTATCTGTTCACTTCAAAGTTTCAACAACAAGCCTCAAAGAAGCTAATGCCATTTTAAATCCATGTATCGGCAGTATTAAAAAAGAGTTCTCTCATCTATGGTTTGATGGAAAATATAAATCTATAGAGGAGGCAGTGGCTCATTTTCTAAAAAAAGAAAATTGCACTCTTTCTTTGGCCGAGTCTTGCACGGGAGGGGCCCTAAGCGCTTGTCTCACAGCGATGCCTGGAACCTCAGATTTTTTAAAAGGATCTGTTGTGGCTTATCATAATGACGTAAAAAGTAAGCTCTTACAAGTTAAAGAAACGACCTTAAAAAAAGAGGGTGCCGTCTCAGAAGAATGCGTAAAACAAATGGTAATGGGGGCTCAAAAACTTTTTAAGACTGATTTTTCTATTGCTACTTCTGGAATAGCTGGTCCTTCTGGTGGAAGCTTAAAAAAGCCTGTAGGCTATGTATGGATTGCAATTGCTTATAAAAATAAAATATTGATTTCACAAAACCTCCAGTTATCAGGTGAACGTTCAACAATAATTGAACGAACTGTCAATTACGTCCTTGCAGAGTTTTGGATAAACAAAGATAATATTTAATCCAAAAACAACTATATTTCATATGCAAGATATCATCATCAAAGGTGCCAAAGAGCACAATTTAAGAAACGTTAGCGTTAATATTAAAAGACACAAGCTTGTTGTCGTCACTGGATTGAGTGGCTCTGGGAAATCTTCTCTAGTAATGGACACCCTCTATGCTGAAGGTCAAAGACGTTTTGTCGAATCCCTTTCATCATATGCACGCCAGTTTCTAGGATTAATGGATAAACCTAATGTAGATGAAATAGAAGGACTATCTCCTGTTATTGCTATTGATCAAAAATCTGGAACAAAAAATCCAAGATCAACTGTAGGAACAGTCACAGAAATTTATGACTACTTACGCTTGCTCTTTGCAAGAACTGGGCAAGCTCATTGTCCAAATTGTAAAATCCCAATTGCCAAACAATCCATTGAAAGCATTACCAATCAGATTCTGAAAAAATATCATGATCAAAAAATTATTATCCTCGCTTCTGTAATCCAAGGTATAAAAGGTAACCATAAGGATGTAATAGAGCACTTAATTCAAGCTGGATTTTTAAGAGCTCGCATTGATGGAGAAATTGTTAGATTAGAAAGTGAAATCAATCTTGCAAGATATAAAATGCATACCATTGAAGTTGTTGTAGATCGCCTTCATATTAAAGATGGAACTCGCGCAAGACTCGTGGAATCTTTAGAAATGGCTTCAAAGGTTGGTAAAGGAACAATTACAGTAAATTGTGAAAAACAAGACGATGTCTTCTCTGAAAAATTTGCATGCATCAAATGTGGCTATAGTTTTAAAGAAATCTCACCAAGGCTTTTTTCATTTAATAGCCCCTATGGAGCCTGCACTAAATGTAGTGGTTTAGGCTCAATTCCAAGACTTTCTCGCCAACTCCCTCGCCTACTTTGGAGATACCAAAGAACCCAATCACAAACAATAAAAGAAAAGATTGAAGAAACTTTAGGTGAGCTCAAATGCGATGAGTGCCAAGGATCTCGACTCAATAAGGAAGCTCTTGCAGTAACTTTTGGTAAAAAAAATATGGCTGAGGTTTGCAGCCTTGCTATTGAAGATCTTGAAAAATTTATTAAGACTGTAAAACTAAATAAACAACAAGTTGATATTGCTGAGAAAATATTAAAAGAGATCTATGCTCGCCTTCAATTTCTAATTGATGTAGGACTCAATTATCTAAGTTTAGGGCGAAGTGCAAAAACTCTCTCTGGAGGCGAGTCTCAGCGCATTCGCCTAGCTACTCAAATTGGTTCCAAGCTCGTTAATGTTTTATATATTTTAGATGAGCCAAGCATTGGCTTGCACCAAAGAGATAATGAGAGGCTTTTAAAGACACTAGAAAATCTTAGGGATGCTGGCAATACTTTAGTCGTTATTGAGCATGATGAAGAGACAATGTGTAGAGCCGATCAAATTATTGACATGGGGCCTCTTGCAGGAGTGCACGGTGGGGAAGTTATTTTCAACGGTACATACAACCAAATTCTTAAGTGCAAAAAATCTCTTACAGGAAAGTACTTGAGAGGAGAAAACTTCATTGCCACTCCAGCAATTAGAAGACCTGGGAACAACAATTCTCTAACCATTTGCAAACCCTATTTAAATAACTTAAAGCAAATGGACGTCACGATTCCACTTGGCAAGTTTGTGAGTATCACAGGTGTCTCGGGATCTGGAAAAAGTTCATTAATTAACGATTTATTGTACAAAGGCCTCAAAGCGCACTTTAATAAAGATCGCAAAGCCGTTATTCACTGTGATGGATTTAATGGGCTCGACCATGTCGACAAAGTAATTATGATTGACCAATCCCCAATTGGACGTACCCCTCGCTCTAATCCAGCCACCTATACAGGGATTTTTGATCAAGTACGCCTTTTATTCTCACAACTTCCAAGTGCCCAGATTAAAGGATACAAGATTGGAAGGTTTTCATTTAACGTCAAAGGGGGAAGATGTGAGGCCTGTGAGGGTAGTGGAAAAATCAAAATTGAAATGCACTTTATGCCTGATGTCTACGTCACATGTGAGGAATGCCAAGGTAAACGCTTTAATACAGAAACGCTGACTGTTCAATACAAAGGTAAAACTATTGCAGACGTATTGAAAATGACTTTAGAAGAAGCTGCTTTGTTTTTTGAACATATTCCTCAAATTAAAAATAAAATCGATGTTATTTTAAGTGTCGGGCTTGGATATATATCTCTTGGACAATCAGCTGTCACCCTATCTGGTGGAGAGGCTCAAAGGATTAAACTTGCACGAGAATTAAGTAAACGTGGCACAGGAAAAACTCTTTATATTTTAGATGAACCTACAACAGGTCTACATTTTGCTGACGTAGAAAAACTTATTCACGTTCTAAACTGCCTTGTTGATAAAGGTAATACCATTTTGGTTATTGAGCATAATTTAGATGTCATTAAGGTTTCAGATCACATTATTGATCTTGGCCCTGAAGGTGGAAACAAAGGAGGAGAAATTGTTGCACAAGGGCCTCCTGAAAAAATTGCGAGCTGCAAAAGTTCTTATACTGGTCAATTTTTAAGAAAAATGTTAAGCAAATAAAACATGAGACGGATTAAACAACATCCTATGTTCCCCATTTTTTTGGTGGTGTTTTTTGGCTATGTAGGCTTTAGCCTCGCATTTCCCATATTCACTCCTATGTTTTTGGATCCATGCCATAAGTTTTTACCTGTTAACTTTCCTATAGAATACAGGACTATTCTTCTTGGGTGTGTACTAGCAGCTTACCCTATTGGACAGTTTTTGGGCCTGCCACTTTTGGGTGAACTCTCTGACCATTATGGGCGTAAAAATGTCTTACAAGTCACTTTATGCGTAACATTTTTGGCATACTTACTCAGTGCCGGAGCTATTTTGCTACATTCCTATTGGCTGCTTTTAGTCAGTCGTTTTATCTGTGGCTACGCCGAAGGAAACTTTTCAATTGCCCAATCAACTGCAGCAGATATTAGTGTAGGCCATCAGCGTGTAAAAAACTTTGGTATTATTAACATGGCAGCAGGCCTTGGCTTTGTCATAGGTCCAATCATAGGCGGAAAGCTCGCTGATCCAGCTATTGTATCTTGGTTTGGAGACGATATTCCTTTTTGGTTTTCTTCCATACTTGCTCTTATTACAATGGCTATGGTGGCTTGGCAGTTGCCTGAGACAAAACCAAAAAGCCAAAGAGACCCCAACCATAAGATCCACCCTTTTTCAGGGCTAGTTATTCTGCACCGCAACTTTTCAAGGTCAGGAGGTAGAGGACTATACCTCATTAATTTCTTATTCTACTTTGGTCTATTTTTCTTTTATCAATATTTTCCAGCACTATTAGTAAACCGCTTTAAATATACTTCCTCTGATATTGCTAATATTTCAGCTTACATTGCAGTTATTATTGCCTTCAGTCAGTTTTGTGTAGTTCGACCACTGGCTAAACACGTTAAGTCAAGGCACGCTACTATTTTCGCCGCTTTTTTATTAGCTCCTAGTCTTATTGGCCTCACATTAGATCATTATAAGTTTGTTATCTATATAGCGCTTCCTTGCGCAGCATTGTTTATGTCTATAGCTACTACAAACCTGCAAAGTGTAGTTTCTCACAGTGTTTCAGAAGAAATGCAAGGAGAAGTCATGGGCGTTAATTATTCCATGCAAATTCTAGGTGAAATCATTACAAGTTTACTTGGAGGATTCCTTGCTGGCTACTTCTTGATTTCTATGCCACTAATTATTGGTGGAGTTATTGTATTTACTGCTGCAATTGCTCTTTGGATGTTCACCACAAAAGACCTCTATCAGAGGTAGCCACCTATCTGTAAGCTAAAATCCAATAAACTTGCTTTCTTTCTATTTACACTCTAAAATTCCTTAAAAAGGTTATCTATGCACAAGATATTGGCTACTATTTTCTTTTCATGTCTCACTTTTTATTTACCACTTTTTTCAGAAGACTCAAAAAAAGCTGATGTCGCCTTAATTTCCCTAGCAAAATCGGGCACCCATTTGATTAGTAAATCAATTGAAAAATTTACTGGAAAATCTAGAGGATACACACCTAATTATAAATACTTAAATAAACTACCTGATAAAAATTTTGCAGGCACACATTTTTGCCATCCCAAAGTAGTCAATAAACTGCTCGCAAGTCCCCATATAGAGAAGATACTTCTTAACATTAGAGACCCAAGAGATGTTCTTGTCTCAGCTGCTTATTATTATAATGAATTTAAATATATGGACTTTTCGTGTCCTGAAGATATCAGAGACCTTTTTAGCTTCAGAGCTAGAAAAATAAAGGTTAGGGAAAAGATACGTTTCTTTTTAAAACAAGCTTTAATTGGAAAACATATGCCAACTATGGTTTATGGAACACGAGCTGCTACTAAATTCATTAGAAAGTTAGAGCCTCATTCAGATAAATTTTTGGTAATAAAATTCGAAGATTTAGTTGGGGAAAAAGGAGGGGGAAGCCAGGCTACCCAACAAAAAACTCTTGAAAAAATTTCTCATTTTTTAGGAAAAAATTATGATGAAAAACAACTTAAATCTATTTCAAAAGACTTGTTTGGTAATGCAGAAACCTTTAGGTCAGGAACGACAGGTAGCTGGAAAACACACTTTGATGAAGTTACAAAAAAAATGTTCAAAGTACTCTTAGGCGATGAGCTTATAGAATTAGGGTATGAAAAAGATAATAGTTGGTAGTGATTAGACACTCATTGATTTACTTTTATCGGAAACGGATTAAAACTCATCTTGTTTATTTTACAGACAACTTTCCATTTAGAATCTGATATTCGATGTTTTGACGTTTGCAGACTAGATCTGAACCAAGTATCTCACCTGCATGGCTCACCCATCCGATTTGCTTAGCTGGAGACCCAATTACTAAAGCATGTGGTCTTACATCCTTTGTTACTACAGAGCCTGCTCCTACTAAACAATACTCACCTAAACTAACCCCACAAATAATTGTAGCATTAGCGCCAACTGTTGCACCCTTTTTTACTAAGGTTGTTTTTATCTCATCCTTTCTCTCTACTTCAGCGCGTGGGTTGGTAACATTTGTAAAAACACATGATGGCCCGCAAAAAACCCCGTCTTCTAAAACAACTCCTTTATAGACGCTAACGTTGTTTTGGATCTTGCATCTAGAGCCTACAATAACTCCAGCGTCAATCATGACATTCTGCCCTATTTTGCAATTCTCCCCGATACAGACACCTGGAAGTAAGTGACAAAAATGCCAAATTTCTGTGTTTTCTCCTATTTGCACACCCTCATCAATATAAGTTGATTCATGAACAAAATAGTTTAAACCCTTTTTTTCTTGGCTTTTGAACAAATTATCTTCCTCACAATAAATTCAACAATAACAAATCAATCCTATTGCTAGAATTCTTCACACTAAATTACAAACAACAGCAGCAGAATATGCTTGTTTTTTTTTTTTAATACTACGACAATTCGCGTCTTCTATCAATCGTAAAGGTTATCCCATGAAACAGTTAAAAGTTGCTCAAATAGGCTTTGGAGCCTGGGGGCCCAACCTAACAAGAGCATTTAACAAAGTCAATAATTGTGATTTATCACTAATCATAGATAACGATTCCAATCGAATCCAAAAAATTAGTGAAGAATACCCAAGCTGCCAATTTGATCAAGATTGGAAAGCAGCCCTGTGTGATTCGATTGACGCTGTTATTATTTCTACTCCAGCTGCAACCCACTACCAAATTGTAAAAGAAGCTCTACAAGCTGGCAAACATGTGTTTGTAGAAAAACCCTTAACTACAAACTATGAAGAAGCTGTTGAACTAACGTTGCTTGCACAAGAAAAAAAACTACAATTGATGGTGGGTCATGTTTTTCTATTTCATGATGCTCTCAATTACATTGAAAATTCTATGCATAGCATTGGCGATTTACTTTACTTTTCATCTTCAAGGCAGAATTTTGGTAAGATTCGAGATGATGTAAATGCATGGTGGAATTTAGCTCCACATGATATTAGTATGATGCTCCATCTAAAAAAGGGAGAAATGCCTACCTCAATTAATGTTCAAGCTCACAATTTTTTTCATGAAAAACAAGAGGATTTTGCTCGAGCAACGCTCCAATGGGACGATAAAACGATTGGGCAGATAGACGTGAGCTGGTACCACCCAGAGAGAACGAGAAAGTTTATTGTAGCTGGCACAAAAAAAATGATTGTCTTTGATGACACAGAAAAGGAAAATAAAATTCATATTTACCCTAGGTCAATTCAAAAAAACAATCAACAATACATCTACTTAAGCCAAAGTGATAAAATTCCTTCTTTAGAGATTCGCGAGCCCCTACAAATAGAAGCTGCTCATTTTGTAGATTGCATCCTTAATGACAAAGAATGCCTTACAGGGGGCAAGCACGCCTGCGATATCGTTAATATTTTAGAGGCCGGATCAAAGTCCATAAAACAAAAAGGAAAGCCCATTGAAATCTTCTCCCAGCTACTCGAAAATAGCTCTTGTTAATCTTCGAGCACAATACTCTACAATCAAACATGAAATAGATGAGGCTATTGCCAATATTGTTTCTAGTTCACAGTTTATTCAAGGAAACGAAGTTTTAAAGTTTGAAGAATCTTTTGCAAGTTTTTGCTCAAGCTCTATTCAAGCATATTGCGCTTCATGCGCAAATGGAACGGATGCTTTAGAACTTGCTCTCGCTGCATTTGATGTCGGACAAGATGATGAAATTATCACTGTTTCCCATAGTTTTTTTGCTACTGTTGAAGCAGTTGTCAATCAAAGAGCGACGCCCGTTTTAATTGATATCAACCCTAAAACAATGCTAATGGATGAGAGCAAAATAGAAGAAAAAATCACTTCGAAGACTAAGGGAATAATTGCAGTTCAACTCTATGGCCAAACCTGCAATATGGAAGAAATCAACCGCATTGCTAAAAAACACAACCTCTTTGTAATAGAAGACGCAGCTCAAGCCCATGGAGCCTCTTGGAATGGACAGCGAGTTGGAACTTTAGGTGATTTGGCATGCTTTAGTTTTTTTCCAGGGAAAAATTTCGGTTGTTATGGCGACGGAGGAGCAGTTGTTGGACGTGATGCTGACTTAATTAAGAAGGTAAAACAAATCTCTTGTCATGGAAGAGAAAAAGGAGAAAAATATGTTCACAGCTCCTTTGGCCGCAATAGTCGTCTCGATAGTTTACAAGCAGCGATTCTCAATGTAAAACTAAAATATCTAGACCAATGGACTCAGCAAAGAAGAGAAATAGCAAATTATTATTTAGAGCATCTAAAAGACCTCCCTATCATACTGCCTTATATTGATCCTCAATCTGAGTCTGCATGGCATTTATTTGTGATTAGAACACCCGAGTCATCAATGCGCGAGACACTTTTTAATGATCTCAAATCTAAAGGAATCGGAGTAGGACTTCACTATCCAATTCCCATCCACAAACAACCTGCTTTTTTAAATCTCTACAGCCAGCCCCAACTAAGTTTACCTCATACTGAATCTACTGCCCAAAGCCTAATTAGCCTTCCTATGTATCCAGAGTTAGAAAAAAAGCAGCTGGAATTTATAGTTGGTCAGCTACATGAATGCTGCAAAGCATATCAACAAGAAATCTGAACATGAAAATTTTAAGACTAGCAAACGTTCCCGCTATTTACTTTGATTTTAATCGTTATATCAAAGAAAACCCTGACCTTTCTTGTGATGAGCTAGTTGAGAAAAGCATAAAAATGGGTGGACTTGTTCCTGCCAATTTTACCCCATCTATGAAGCTACTTGGTTGGGAATCTGTAGACTTCCTCATTGATGAGTGTTTTATTGAGAAGTGGTGTAAAGAAAATAAAACCAAATTTCAAGGCTATAAAACCATAAAGAAAGTCATCGCCTTTCATAGACCTGATATCATTTACATTGAACGGTGTAGTTGGGCCCTGCCCGCTGAAGAATTTCGACACGAAGTCAAAAAAGAATTTCCTTTTATAAAAGCTGTTATTCTTTGGATTGGAGTCCCTCCAAGTGGCAGTATTAAAAACTACTTAGGTTTTGATATTATTTTTAATATTACCCCAAAAATGGTCCAAGAGTATTCACCTGCCTGTCAAAGAACCTTTTGCGTTAGATCCGCACTCGATCTTATTCCTGATCAAGTGGCTCAACCTCATAATCTTCCAGAAAAAAAGCATCTTTTTACTTTTCTCGGAAGCTCTGGACACGGCATGTGGGAACATTCAGAACGCTTTGAGAGCCTTGTTTTCTTGTTAAAGAATTCACCTCTAAAAGCCTGGGTCAATGAACCTTTATCTTTTTCAAAAAGAGAGCTTCATAATGAGCAGTTCTACCAAAAGTGGTTTAGTCTCTCATATGAAAAACTTTTGAAAAGTTTAAATATGAAAAAGTATCGAGAAGTTAAGGACTTTGGGCTAAGATTTCTTACTGGAGAGCCATTTGAAAGCATAATGAATGACTGTAAAATCCATCCCCCTCTTAAATACTTATATGGTAAAAACATATATAGTGCAGCCTATGGAGATATGTATCACCAAATACTATCTGAGTCTCAAATCACTCTAAACCTTCATTTAGACTTCCCAGGGCATGGTGGCAACTTTAGGGTATTTGAAGCCGCAAAAAACTCTACGTGCCTCTTAACAGACCGCGCAGAGCATATGCACGATCTTTTGGATGTAGAAAAAGACATTGTCGGATTCACATCACCGCAAGAAGCACTCGACAAGTTTAACTATCTCAAAGATAAACCTGAACTTTGCAGTAGACTCGGAAAAAATTTAAAAAACAAATTTTTAGCTAGGCATACAATCTACCATAGATGCCAAGAAATGATTGGCCATATCAGCAAATTCCTAGAAGAAGATTGCTAACCAATTCCTAATTCAGGATCTGACAGAAGAATTGGCAAGATACCCACTAAAGTAGGTGACCAGTTAAGTCCCATTCTGTAAACAACTCTTGATGCTAAAAAGCACGAAATAATTGCTTTTTTATGAACATCAGGAACTTCTTTAATTAAACGATCTTGAAATTTTTCTTGTAAAAACTTTGGGCAGTATGACAAGTAACACTGAATTAAAGGATCTTTTGGATTATTTGAAAGTTTGACTGTCTCAAGATAATCCAGTAACTGGTAAGTATATAAGTTAATTTTTTGAGATACTTTATCTGAAATTTCTGTCAGAAAACCACCATGTTCTTTGTGCGTTCTTAGCATAAGCTTTGCTTCATCAAGAGAACGTTTTTCTAGAATTTGAAGGGTCTCTTCAACCATCTGGTCGTGATACTCCACCATTTCTTCATCAGTAAGCGCAAGTCCACATAATATTTCAAAAGAAGAAGCTGTAACTCCTCCCTTATTTGCAGAGCTATCTTTTATAATAAGAACACCAAGCTTCTCTAACTCTTTTCTAGCCTTAGAAGTTAAGTAAAGATTAGCTCCCTCTACAATGGCTTTAGAAGTTGGATTATTTTGAAGATCCAAAAAATCTGTATAATTATTCATATTTAAAGTAGCAGGGCGCCCACCACATGGAATAAATACATCAGCAATAGTTTGGTGCACATTATGCCTTAACAAACTATTCATTTCATTGCCTGAAAGCCAATCTTGAACTACTTCTCCATCTTTTCTTTTCCAAGAAAGAGTCTGCTGTGAATAGTTGCTTTGATCTCTTTTTTGAGTTGTATCAACTAGAAATCCACCTTCAGAAAGTAACTCTGGATTATATTGGTTAAGTGGCTTTTCATTATCAAACAAATGAACGAGTTCTTTAAGATCTAACCCTTCAGGATCATAGATAGTTCCTGATATATCAGTTGTAGCTAAGACTCTCGCTGTATCGGGGTAGTAAAGATAAAGGTTTTTCATCTGGTTGCCGGCAACATCTCCATCAGGTCCGCCAGACATTTTAACAGTAAAGACATCTTTTTTCGGATCAATGCCCAAATATTCTAAAACTTGGTGCATATAAACATTCACTCCAAGTGATGTCACTCCATGTTCTTTATGATTTATTCCAATACTTGGTTTAGATGAAATAAATGACGAACCGGGTTTATACCCATAAGATTTACTATGAGCTGCAATCCATTGAATAATTTCAGTGTGCATATTTTCATCTGGGCCTAAATATACATACTCAGGTTTGTGGTAATAGCTATAAATATTTTTAGCTCTCAAAGTCCCATCTTCATCACAATTAATTAAAGAAAGAAGAGAGTCTACAAATGATCTTTGTGATTGGTGTAAATAATACAACCTCTCCGAGCGAACTCCTGCAGATACCTTGGAATCTATCTCTGACTGCTTTAAATTCTGTTTTTTTAATTCTAATGCATAAAGCTCTTTTTCTAAGTTAATCTGCTCTGTCGAATCTAAAAAGATAACAGCTTTTGATCCACCTTCTGGAATATCTTTATTTTTTTTCTGCTGCGTGTACGCTAGAGAATAGCACTCTGTAAAAACTTCATTTCTCTCTAGATCAATAAATTCCTTTCTTTTAGGAACAACTGTTCTAAGGCCTCCTCTTGCTAAGTCTTTAAATCGAATGTGGAATCCAAAAAAAGCAAGGCCTTTCATGTAAAATATAGCATAAGGAAGCACGGGGAAAATAGATTTTCTATCAAATGGAGCATGGTCTAGAAAAGCAGGATCCATACGAAATGACAGAGCAACTTTATTATTTCTGTAAAAGTTGGTCTTTAGCATAAACTCTACAAAATTGAGAAACTGACCAAGCACATTTTTGTGAAGCTGGTCAATGTTTTCTTTGCCGGTATCTAAGTCATCTACTGAAGTGAGGGTTTTTTCTCTAATCGCACGATAATTTTCTATATTATGCTTTTCTGGATGAAACTTACTCTCGAATGCTTCGCATACATGTTGAATCAGATCTGGGTGCTGGCACAAGGTTTCACTAATACTAATAGGTGTATACTGGTAGGGGTCCACCTGCACAAGAACCTGATGGATAAAATCAATAGATGCGCGAATGAAATTTGCGAGGTTTCCTCGAATAAGTTTTTTTTCTACAAAAACTTTTTCTATTAAATCGTTTTGATCAAAGTATTTAACTGTAGCTAGTTCCTTTAAAAAATCAGGAACATCAGCCGCCTCCCAAGCAGGTTGATTATTAGCTCCATGCAAACCAATAACCATAAGCAAAACATTGTTTTCTGTATGAGGGTTTATTCTACTTGCATGCACCCTTTGCATCGTTAGGTTATGCCTATAAATTACTTTTGCTAAATGAAAGAAAAAGCTAGACCTGGATGTATTTTTCCAAGCAAAAACAATGTGCATTGAGGGAGCATTATTTTTCTCCCAATCTTCGTTATACCTTACTTCATATTGGCAATGATCGCGACTTTGAGCTCTAAAAAGCATATTGATTGCTAGAGCGACTCGATCTAAAGGAACTGTAGCTAGAAACCTGTTATTGACTTGCTCAGCAAGCTCATCAAAATCGCTGTCAGTTACCTCAGAGTTTCTTTCTTGAACCAGACTTTTTAAGTTTAATCTATCCTTATCTGAAAATGCAAAAGAGCGACTCTCGCTAGAATCAAAAAAATCAATTAAGACTATTCTTAAATTAAAATTAACCCCTTCAATTGGAGGAGGTTGATTTGAAACATGTGCGCAATAATATTTGATGCCATAAAGGCTGAATTTCTTCAAAACCTTAATATCAGCTTTAGGCTGCTCTAAAGTAAGAACGATCGCTCCTCTCTTTAGATTAATTTGTGAGTAGTAGTTCTCAAGATGAAAGCCCATCAAACTGTGGGTAATTAGAATGATATCTTCAAATTTAATATCTGAAAAAAACTCTTTTGGCATAGCCTTTTCGAGCCATAAGTAATATTCTCGAAATTGCTCAGATTCTTTTTCGATTGCTCGCATGAGCTGATCGCGCACATTATCCATCTAGCTCGCCAAAATTTTCCAGGTTAGCCTACAACCCGTTGATAACGTGAAGTGAATATTTTATCAAGAAAACTTAAATATCTTAATATGAGTTAAATAGATATATTAACTTCATTTATTTTAAATACAATAAAACCGAAGTTGTGATCGTTGTAGACAAACAAGCATCTCTAAACTTTTTTTCTTCTTACTAGAAAATATGTCCAAAGAATCAAGATACAAGCTACTAAAGAAAGAATAATAACACTTCTGATTTGATCAAAAGGTGTGATCGTAATAGTTTGAGGATCTTTGATATTAAGAAGTTTAAATAATCCGTGCAGCAACAAATACGCTCCAGCACCAAAACCTATTAAACTAAAAAACACTTTAGATATCATCAGATTAGCCCTCTCGTTTTTGCTCAGTGTAGCACCGCTATTTATTTTTTAAAAGCCTTAAGCTATTGAGACCTACTAAAACAGTCCCTCCTTCATGGCAAATTACCGCAAGCCACAATGGAATGATCCCAAATAGTGCAGGAATTGAAATTCCCACGATAATTAGAGAGGCCAAAAATACATTTTGCCTAACAATGCTTAGAGTTTTTCTTGCCCTAATAATTAAAGGCTCAATGAGTGACAAATCATCTTTGATTAAAACAACTTCAGCCACTTCATTAGCCATATGAGAGCCAAAATGTCCCATAGCTATTCCGATAGATGAGCGGGCAAGAGCAGGAGTGTCATTAACTCCATCTCCAACCATTGCAAGGCCTTCTTCTTGAGAATATTGCTCGACCAACTGAAGTTTATCTTCGGGTTTGAGTCCGCCGTAGTATCTATCTACTGTTAAATTTTTAGCGACACGCTCAACGCTTAAATCATTATCACCGCTAAAAATGTAAAGATTAAGACCCAGATGATTCTTTAATGATTTTAGAACATTAGAAGCTTCGGGTTTAAGGTGATCAACAAATTGAAAAATGAACACTTCTTGATGAATGAGCATTGCAGTGACTAAGTGCCCCTGCACATTACTAAACTTTTCAAGTTCCTTTTTCTGCTCACCCTGCAATTTTGAGATGATAAAGCCAATGTTACCAATAGCAACTTGCTGCATTTGGCTGTTTATTGCTATTTCTCCTTCAATCCCATGTCCTGGTAATGCACGGCAATTGTTCAAACTAGCAGCTTCAACTTTGCGGTATTCAGCATAATCAACAATAGCTTTTGCAATAGGGTGAATTGCATGTTGCTCTAGTGCCATTGCAACAGACAAAATTCTAGGTAGATCTTTTTCAATAGGCTCGCCTTTTACAGTTGTTACAGATAAACACTCTAGGTCTCCAGATGTCAGCGTTCCTGTTTTGTCAAAGGCTATTGCTTGTATTTTTGATAAGGTGTCTAAGGTAATTCCTCCTTTGAGGATCACCCCCTGCTTAGCTGATGCATTTATAGAGCTAATATAAGCAATTGGCACCGCAATAATAAGTGCACAAGGCGATGCGGCAATTAGGTATGCTAAAGCTCTATAGATTGACCCTTCCACTGAAAAATAAGTCATATGTTTAAACACCAGTGGAAAAACCAAGGCAAATACTACACTCGATAGGATAACAAAAATTGAGTACCTTTGACCAAAACGATCAAACCATGTTTGCAGTTTAGGACGCGCCTCATGTGCATCACAAATTAATTGAATGATTCTAGATATGGTTGAGTGCGCACCTGTTTTTGAAACTTTTAGTTTAAGAGTTCCGTCCAAATTCACTGTGCCCGCTGCAGCCTCCCCTCCCTCTTTAATAGGTATAGGAACATGCTCACCTGTCAAATGTGACACATTAAGCATGGAGCTACCTTCAACAATTATTCCATCTAAAGGGATAACTTCACCGGCTCTTATAAAAATAGTCTCTCCGACTTTTACATCTTTAATAGACCTTTGTTTCAGCTTACCATTAGCGGCAACCACATTTGCACTTGAAGGAGCAACTTCACTAAGATGATTTAGCGTACTTTTTGCTTTAGTTGTGACAAAAGATTCCATTGCAGAAGAAATTGAAAAAAGAACTAGCAGAAGGCACCCCTCTAAACTGCTATGAATAAAAATCGACATAAAGGCTGCAAAAACCATCAATACATCTATGTTAATCTTCCATTCAAATATTTCTTTAATTGCCGCAATTAATGCAGGAGTTCCGACCAAAAAATAAATGAAAACTTGTAGCAGCAGTGATAGAGAACCCAGACTTGAGAAAAACGATGTCACAAAGGCTGCTAGTAGAAGAAAAGCAGAAAAAATAGAAACCCTAAGAGGCAAGTCTTTTGCCCATTTTCTTGACTCTGATGTCAAAAATGGACTAATTGTTGCATCTGTTCCTGAAGAAAAAAATTCATTAAAAGAAATATTTTTTTCTAAGCTCATTTTTTTTGTTAAAATTCGAGAAG
>JAJACU010000032.1 GCA_022601345.1 Chlamydiota bacterium
CCGATCTTTGTCTAATCAAAAGCTTAATAGTGGCGCCTATCGCCTCAATATTTTTGCTAGCAATGCACCTAAATTCAAAATAGTGCCATATAATAAATTGCCAACAACAAAATTTTCTTTAAAAGTGCGCACCATGCCATTTGATGATCACTTGGCACACCTCAAAAAACAGGACTCATTTAAAAGATTGCTCTTTAAAAAAAATGCTCAAGAAGAGGGATACAATGATTACCTTTTTGTTGATAAAAATGGTTATATCTTAGAGACAACTATAGCTAATATTTTTTGGATAAATGGGAAAAAGCTTTTTACGCCCTCTAAAAAGCTGCCCATATACTTTGGGATAACTCTCCAAAAGATCATCTGTGCAGCAAAAGACCTTGGTTATCTCATTGAAGAAGTATATGAAAAAGACATTTCAAAAGTTGCACAATCACAACCTTTTATTTGTAATTCTCTTATGGAAGTGCTTCCTATTTCTTTTCTAGATAATCAAGCTTGTGCTTGCAACGTAGATACAGTTGAGAGGCTCTTATCAGCTTATAATATTAAGCGCCAAAGCTCTCTTCTATCCAGTCTTTTAGATAGTCTTGCGAAATATTAGCTTTATCGCCTTGACGCGGCTCTATTTCGATTTCCTTATCAGATAAGAAATTCTTCCCGATAATCATTTTATAAGGCATCCCTAAAAGATCACTGTCTTTGAGTTTGAATCCAAGACGCTCTTTTCTATCGTCAAATAGAACTTCAAGCCCCATCTCTTGAAGTTGCTTGTAAATTTTCTCTGCAGCTTGCATCTGGTCTTGGTCTTTTACATTCACAGGGGTAAGAAGGATTTGAAAAGGAGCTATCTCTGATGGCCAAATAATTCCTTTCTCATCATATTTTTGCTCTACGGCACCTTGGATACATCGACCTACCCCTAGTCCAAAACAGCCCATCAAAAGGGCTTCTGGCTTTCCATTTTCAGTTTGATAAAAAGCTTCTAAAGATGTGCTATATTTGTTCCCTAAGTTGAAGATGTGTCCAACTTCAATACCTCTTTTCTCTTCATAGACTTCGCCTTGAGCAAGAGGACATTGATCACCTGCTTTAGCTTGGCAAAAATCATAAAAAGTTGGTTCATCACAATCTCGTTTCCATTGCACATTTTTAAAATGAAGATCTTTTTCGTTTGCCCCGCACATAAAATTGTGCATGTTTCGGCAAGTGTTGTCAGCGACAAAGTCAATGAGACATTTAATAGGACCAATAAAACCTATTTCTGAGCCTGTAGCTTTCTTGATTTCTTGTTCAGATGCTAACTCTACTTCTAAAGCTTCAAAGTAATTGGTTAGTTTAACAGTATTAATTTCTCGATCAGCACGTATGCCAACAGCTGCAAACTCTGTCTTATCCTCATAAACAATTTTATATATGAGTGTTTTGAGCATCATTTGAGAGGGCTGATCTACAAACTTAACTTGTTCTTCAATTGTCTTAATACCTGGTGTAGAAAATTTCTCTATAGCTTCATTGTGCTTGGGATATTTGAAGTCTTTTGGAGTACAAGGTGCTTTTTCGCTGTTAAAAGCCAAATCACCAGCAATTAAAACAGAGTCCTCGCCAACATCAGCAACCAGCTGAAATTCTTCGGACTTCCCATCTCCAATTTTACCCGAGTCTGCTTGAACAATAACATATTCTAGCCCAAGACGCTCAAAAATCTTTTGATAGGCTCTACGCATTTTTTGATACTGCTCTTGCATTTGTTCTACATTTGCACAAAAGCTATAGGCATCTTTCATGAAAAATTCTTTTGAACGCATCAGCCCAAAGCGAGGACGGATTTCATCACGAAATTTATTTGAAATCTGATAAAGGTTCATGGGCAGTTGCTTGTAACTGGTAATCCAGTTTTTTACCAACGAGGTCACAGCCTCTTCATGAGTTGGCCCCAAGCAGTATTCATTCTCATCGCGATCTTGAATAATATAAGTTAACTTTTCAGCCTTGTAGGCCGCCCACCTTCCAGACTCCTCCCAAATGCTTTTGGGCTGCATAATGGGCATCAAAACTTCCTGAGCTCCTTCTTTCTCTAGTTCTTCTCGAATGATCGTTTTCATCTTAGAAAGAACTCTCATCATAATTGGAGTATAAGTGTAATGGCCACGTGCCAAACGTTTGATGAGTCCAGCTCGTTCAAGTAGCTGATGAGATGGAATATCTGCATCATGTGGGGCTTCTTTAAATGTCTTGAAAAAAAGTTGTGAAAGGCGCATAAGTTATGAATATTTTCTTTTTAGTATACTATATGAATCGGCTCTTTTCAATCTCAATTCTTGTTTTTATTTATTTCTTTGTATTTTCACCTAACAGCTTAACTAGCTTAGATCTAATAAACAACTTTCAAGATTTTGAAGTCTATCAAAAAACATTTTCGAAAGAAGAAGTCTACGAAAAAATTGAGCAGATGCTTAAAAAAGACCCCGAGATAGAACTTTGGTACAACATCCAAGCAGACCGGCTCAATGTCTACGCTTGCCCTGAAGACAAAGTCAAAGATATTCCAGAATTTACCTTATATTTTGGCCATAAAGAAAAGTTTAAAAAAACATTCCCTTCCCTTGAAAATTCTCATATGCCCCTTAAAGGGTTAAGAATTGCAATTGACCCCGGACATATTGGCGGTAACTACGCGAAAATCGAAGAAAAATATGTTGAAATGTCACCTAATAGAGAGAAAAACATTTATGAACCTCTAGCCTTTCATGAAGGAGAACTCTCAGTTATCACAGCCAAGAAACTAGCTAAAAAATTAGAAGCTCTTGGTGCCAAAGTTTTTCTAACTAAATCAAATCCTGGTGAAGTTGTTTACAAAAAAAAATTTGAAGAGTGGTTTCAAAACGATATATCCGAAGCTATAGACTTGATGACAAGCTACCAAGAAGACCCTGAGCTAAAAAAAGATGAAATCTTTTGGTGGACAAATCAAGCCACTTCTTCTGAAATTTTCCGCTTAACATATAACTACCTAGATGTTGAAAGGCGTGCAGAGCTCATCAACGCATTTAAACCCCATGTAACGGTCAGCTGTCACTACAACTTAGGATGCCCATACGACAAAGATGGAAAATCTCCTGGAACTAGTGCTGATTACACTTTTTTTTTCGTTCCGGGGGCCTTTAAAAAGGGAGATACAAAAAATGAAGCCTTTAGCAAAAAATCTTTAAAAAATGCTCGATCTCGATATGAGTTTATCCGTTTTATTGTCACAGATGATATTGAGCAGTCTATAGATCTTGCAAAGACAGCGGTAAGCTACAGCAAGCAAATTTTAAAATCCCCAATATTAAATAATGTCAATTTTGCAAAAGATCAGTGCCTCTACAATAGTGCTGGGATTTACCACCGCAATTTATGCCTAAATTGCCTTGTTCATGGTCCTCTTCTATACGGAGAGCCGCTTCTTCAAGACAATTACTCCAATGCTAAAATTCTAGCTTCCAACCCTGATGTGTTAATTGATAAAGTTGTAAATATTTACTATAGATCTATACTAGATTGGGCAGAGAGCCTCACTCAATCTGATTAATTCCTATTAAATCATGAAAGTAGCTTTCAATTTTTTTAGTTTTAATTTTTTTTGAGATAACCCCAATATAACCGTCAGGCCTCACCATCACCATAAAAGTTTTGCCTATTTTATATGGAGCAGCATTTAATCCACCTACATCGAGCCATGCATTGCTCTCACTAATTTCAAGGCTATTTGAAATTAAATGTATTTTTAAAAGATCAGAGTACTTCTTCTCTAAGTCTTTTTTCACAAGCACAGCCTCACGGCACCGACCTTCTCTAAAAAAAATAAATAAGTTGTGCTTAGTTCCTCTAGTCAGATCAAAAGTATTAGATGCACTTTGATCTTCAAGAGAAGTAATTTCTCCATCAAAAAAACGACACCCGGCTTTAATAGCTGGGATAAAACTTAAGAATCTACTTGGGGGTTGAATAATGGGACTTTTTTTATAGCGCACGGCTATCCCTGAAAACTGATAGACAATCATAGCATGAAAGATTGAGACTTTATTAATCCACTGCAAGACACGAGCATAATAATTGATTGAAGCTTGTTTGCAGCTTGTCATTATTTTTGTCAGTTTCTCAGTTTCATGCAACGTTTGCTTAGCAACAGGAATGCGCTCTCTAGAATAACTCGCAAGAAGCTTAGTGTTTGCTTTGTGCTTTATCACATAAGCTAGCTTCCACCCTAGATTATGGGCATCTTGGATGCCCATATTCATTCCTTGTCCCCCTACGGGGCTATGAACATGTGCTGCATCTCCAGCAATAAATAGACGTCCTTTCCTAAATACTGAAGAGATCCGATGGCTAATCTTAAAATCTTTAATCCATTCAACGTCTAGGATATCGAAAAGGGTCGAACTTCTTGAATTAATCATTTCTTCGAGCCTTTCAACAGTTGTTGGCTTCTCTAAATCCTTTTCTTTTCTTTGGCTAATTATGCGATAGAGTTTTTCTTTGATGGGTAGAATAAACTGAGCTCCATCATTCCCAATAAAGCTGTTCATTTCATTTAAAGACAAAGAAGTATCCATATACACGTCAGCTAAAGAAAAATGCATTGGGTACTCATACCCTATAAAGTCTCCTGCCATATATCTTCTGACCGAACTATGAACCCCATCACAACCAATTACCCATGAGGCGCGAATTATTTCTTTTTGTTCTTCATTATGCACAAGAGTCGCCTCAACATAATCTTGGTGAGGCTTTAAAGCGGTGAGCTTGACACTTCTATCAACTCGCACATCATACTCGTGAAGCTTGTCTATTAAGAGGTGTTCAGTTTCATTTTGTGGGAGCGATAAAATAAAAGCATTTGGAGCTTTTAAAACACCAAAATCAAGAGTCGCTCTCTTTTTTTTATTGAAATGCAGGTTAATCTTGGTAACTTTAGTCCCCTTCTCTAAGGCTTGATCCAAAATTCCCAAATCATCAAAAACTTCAAGGGTCCTTGAGTGAATTGCTAAACT
Organism: Chlamydiota bacterium; assembly: GCA_022601345.1. Classification (GTDB taxonomy): domain Bacteria; phylum Chlamydiota; class Chlamydiia; order Chlamydiales; family JAAZZY01; genus JAAZZY01. The sequence goes on from JAJACU010000032.1 coordinate 5,037, forward strand.
TCTAGATTCATGATGAGCTGTGGTTTTTAAGTCTACAACTCGCACAGGAATGCCATAGCGTCTAAGTGTAATAGCCAAAGTTAAGCCCGTAGGCCCAGCTCCTACTATGAGTACTGGATGGTCCATGAATTACCTCTCTATTTTTTGAGAGTCTTTGATGAAGTCTAAATTGTCAAATATTTATTTTTAGAATCTTGAAATAATAGAGTACATTACATACAGTTTTCAATAGATTGATATAAATGGAGCCTTTATGAAAATTCTTATTGTTGGCGGCACAGGCCTTATTGGAAAAGCTGTTTCAAGTGAGCTTAAAAAACTTAACCATGAAGTGATTACAGCTTCTAAAAATAATGCTGATATTAAAGTAGATCTTGCAAACCATTCGTCTATAGAAAAAATGTATCAAGAGTGCCCCAACCTAGATGCTCTTATTGCCTGCGCAGGATCTGGAGGAAAAAAAAGTGACCTTGCCAATCTAACAATTGAGGATTATAAAAAATCTCTTGAACTCAAAGGATTTGGACAAATGGATCTCGTACTAACTGGACTAAAATATCTAAATTCAGGAGGATCATTTACTCTTACAACGGGTATTTTAAGTGAAGGAAAGCTTCCACAAACATCTTGCATCACAATGGTTAATAATGCTGTTGAAGGCTTTGTTAAATCAGCTGCATTTGAACTCCCTAACAATTTACGTCTAAATGCAATCAGCCCTAATGTTATTACAGAAGCCTTAGATCGCTTTGGTTCGCTTTTCACAGGATACGAGGGCGTGAGCCTTAAAAGTGCTTCTCTAGCTTATGTAAGATCTGTTTTAGGCAAATTTAACGGCGAGATCCTTAAGGTCTGGTAGGTATCTCATCTTCTTTAGAATCTTTGTTTAGAGTTTTTTTTCTATCAATCCAGATGGAGGCCACAAGAGCTATGCACATTATAAAAGAAACAAAAGCCATTCCTACTGAAAAGCCTCGTGCAAATTTTTCTTCAAGACTTGATGAAGCCATGCCTTTGCGCTGAAAAACTATTATAATAATACCCACAATGGACATTGCAAAAGAGGCTCCCATCTGACGAAAGGTTGCTGCCATTCCTGAAGCCATACCTTGCTGATGTTTGGGTGTTGAATGGATGATTAGTGCATAAGTTGCCATAAAAAAAGTAGAAACAGAAAGCCCATTGATAACTAAGCCAATTAGAAGCCAAAAATAAGTGAGGGTATGGGCGGTAATTGAGATAAACAGATAGCCTATCGTGCAACCGAGAAGCCCCAATTGAATTTGTTTGCGGTATCCTATTTTTTCTGTTAGATGCCCAGCTACAGGGTTCATGATCCCTGCTAATATGGCAACGGGCATCAAACAAAGCCCTGCTTCAAAGGCACTTTTTCCAAGTGACTTAATTAGATATAGAGCTATAAAAACGCTAGCAACAAAAGCAAATTGACCGCAGAAAAAAACTATGCAAGCAATCGAAAAATTAAAATTTTTCATCAGTTTGAAGTCAAAGAGTGGATGTTTTGCCCGTCTTTCATACCATACAAAGATGGGCAAAAAAAGAGCCCCTACAGATAAGAGAATAATTATTGTAGCACTTCCCCATCCCCAATTTTCTCCTTGCATCAACGCCGTAATAAGAGGTACTAAAAATGCAAAAAAGAGAATTTGCCCTTTGAAATCAAATGTTGTATTTTTTTCTCTCTCAGAATCTAGTTCTTTGGTTAGAAAGTAGACTAAAGCAAAGCAACAAACTCCAATAATTGGGTTAATCCAAAAAATCCATCTCCATGTTCCATAGGTTGTAAAAAGCCCTCCAATAATGGGGCCAACCAAAATTGAAACAGCTGCCATGAAACCAACGCAGCCCATAGGCTTGCCTCGCTTACCTTCTGGAAATAAATGGAAGACACTTGCAGCAATTACAACAGGGATAGCAGCTCCACCTAAGCCTTGAAAAGCTCGAAACATTATTAAAAACCAAGGAGAAAATGCGAGTGCACATCCAATTGAAGCTACAACAAAAATTGAGAGGCCCCATAAAAAAATGGTGCGTAGTCCAAGCATATCTCCGAGTCTTCCAGAGCTCAAACCAAAGATCGCAAGAGGTAATAAGTATGCGTTTAGAATCCAAAAAAGTTGAGTTTCATTGGCTTCAAATTGTTCTTGAATTGTAGGCAAAGCAACATTTAAAGCCGTTTGGTCTAAATAAACAGCGGCAAATCCAAGACCCATTGCTAGAAAACCAAGCCATCTCTTTTTTATTTTATCCATTATCTAGTCTGACTTCTTTAAGTGGTGTAAAGCTAGTGTTGGGCAAGTAAAGGCTTTCGGCTTTAAATAAATCAATATTTTGAATCTCTTCATAGCTCAAAGTAGGAGTAGCAGACATTTCTCCGTCAATAAGCACGGCAAGCCTCTTATTATTTTGACGCCCTAGCTTGCTATAGCAAAAATTAATAAAATCTTGGAAAGTTAAATTTTTTAAGGCTTCGATACATTTCTCTTTCCTGTCAAAATCGTTATATTCAAATGCAAGAGCCGCAAGCTCAGAAGCCTTCGAACTAATTGAAACTGGAGGCTGCATGTAATTAGTTACCAAAGACTCTCTAACTGTATTGAACTTACTTTCATTAAATTCTTCCGTTCCAAGTGAGGCTAAAAACTCTTCATTAAAAAGTTCATACCTTGATAATAGATCTCGAGTTGAACACGAATTAGACTGAGCAACAAAAATAGAAAACAAATTTTGATCAAATTCTCTTGTTAGAGAATGTACAATGTAACCTACCTGCTGCTTGGTTCTTAGTGTATCATGAAATGGCGATGAAATCGAACTACTCATCACTTCATATGCAGCTTTTTGTTTTGGGTCAAGCTGGCCATGACCTATCATCAAACAAGTGCAACTTCCAACTTGGTCAGTACCTTGAGTGTAATAACAAGGTTTTTTCAATGGAGTAAGGTCTAAGATTGCTCTTTTAAAATGATTTTTTTGCTTATATGCTGCATTGCCTTTAAAAACTTCATTCATATCAGTTGCAAATTGAGTTGCTTGGGCTGAATTTATATTACCGTAGATCATAGATCTAACGTAAACTTCATTGAAAAGGTTTTGGCTGTGAGCTTGAAAAGCTTCAAAACTTATCCCTTCTAAAGCTTCATATTTCGCATCAAACGTTGGACTGTCTTTCACAACCAAGGCATTTACCATGTGCAACGCTTGATTTACTGGGATTTGTTTTTTTTGATTTTGATATGAGCGCAAAAGTAAATCTTTATACTTTTGAAAGTCTCTTTCCAGCGGACTATGAGATTTGACCTCATTCAAAATTTTACTTAAAAAAAGTGGAGCTTTTTGTGAATATCCATTAACAACAATCCTAAAACCAAATTTTGGGTGGAGAGTCATAGAAGTTTCTAATCCTGCAAGATAACCTTGCTCAACATGCTGACAAAGAGTTTCTGATATTGAAAGATTAAAAAGGTCTCCAAAAACCATATTTGTTGCCGTATTTTTAAAAGACGGGGATAACAAAAAGATGTCATAATTTACTTCTGGAAGTTTGTAATCTTGGTCAGCTTGATAGTAGATTTTCATCTTATCATTTTCAGCAACGACCCTAGGACTTTGATGATTAAAGTCAGATGAGGCTGTAACAAGCTCAAGATTATTTGGTATGTAAGGGTTTGGCGGGGAAACAGCAATTTTACCGCTAGCATTAGCATGTGACCAATTTGCTAATGTCTGATTTTCAATATCGTCTACATGAAAATTAACATTCGCAGTGCTCTCTGATTGATCAAAGACAACCCCCACCTCTTGAGCTGGTGCCATAATAAAATAGGTCGCCTTTGCAGCTTGCAAATGGGATACAAAATCTTGTGCTCTAGATGAGTCGAACCTTGAAGGCCACAGTGTTTTTTGAGGATAGGTTGCCATACTTTCATGTTGCGTTTCCGCCGCTACTGCTTCTACAAAACCGTAGGCTTCTGGCCTAGATTGGTATTGATAGTCTAGCTTTGAAAGAGTCACCATCTCATCAAATCTATAACGCGGAATTCCATTATTTTGGAGCATGTCGATAGCTTCGTAACAATGGGCAATCACTTGATTTTTTTGCTCTAATCCTTTTTGAGTAAGTTCTATGTGTATTTCAAAAAATGAAAAGTTTTTACTTTTTTGCGTTTGCCCACAACAAAGTGTGTGTATGTAGCCATTTTCTTTGAGTAGAGTAGCTAAGCTTTTTGGAGACTCTTCACCCAGAACATAACCCACTAAATTTGCTGTGTGATACTCAAAATCTTCTGAATATTCCTGTGGAAGCTCCCACTTAATGACCATTTTTTTAACATCTTTGAGAGGTTCAACGTAAACCATTTTTCCCAAATAAGCATTTTGAGATACAGGAGAACTTAAAGGCTGCGCTACTACATTATTATTCTGAATTTGTGAAAAGCATTGGTCAACTTGCTCTACGAGTTGCTCCATAGGTAAAGATGAGTATACGGCAAGTCTCATGAGGTTGGCGCTATAATTTTTTCTATACCAATCTATAATTTCATCACGGCTAACGTCTTCCAGAGTCTCTTGATTTCCACATCTCCAAATATTTGCATGCGATTTTTCATCAAGAAGGCTCACATTTACAAGATGCATACGCACAGAATCAATATTTGTTCTATAGTGAAACTCTTGATTAACAGCTTTAAGCTCTCTTTCAAGGCCTGACTCATTAAAGAGAGGGTTTACAAAGAATGAAGAAAAGCGATCTAGCGCCTCAACGATGTGTTCATTATTAATTTCTAGTGAATAGACCGTTTTATCAGTAGTTGTATAAGCGTTGTTTATTCCACCTCGAGACCCGATAAATTCATGATACTCTTTCTCTGCTGGATATTTTTCAGTCCCCAAAAAAAGCATGTGTTCGACAAAGTGAGCCACTCCTATTTTTTCAAAAGGCTCATGATTTTGGCCCACTCCAACAGACAAAGCAGCTCCAGATTTTTTCGCTTCAGGATCTGAAACAATAAAAGCCTCTAAGTTGTTATCTAACTTGATTTTTAAGCGTTTGACATTGTGAAGGCTTGGAGATTTCACTTTTTCAGACATTTGATCATGAATAACTGTGTAATCGCTATAAACTGAAGCTGAAAATGTTATTAGTACTAATAAAAGAAATTTATAGGTGTTTCTCATTTTTATCTTTTAACTCATTTAACCGTTGATATTCATCTGCTATTTGCGACCAAATATATTCACAACGAGCATGACGATGTTGTAATTTATTATCGGGTGCATGTCCAGGAAAATTCATCATATCGATTTCTTTTCCAAAAGACACATAGATTCCTGCATATGTTGCAAAGCGCTCTTCACCAAGCTCTACTTCTACATCATTAGGTGGAGGTAATACACGATAAGTTAACAAAGTTAAAGGATAAAAATGTGTGGGGTGCTTTGCTCTTTTGGTCATCAAGTAAAACATTTCAACGCTTTGAGGGTCAAGCGGAGCTACATGGAACTCTCCATTTTCATCGGGGCGGTCTCTACCTCCTGAAGGAGCAACATAAATACACTTACCTCCCTCTGATAAAAGTTGACTCATAAGCTGCATGGTTTTTTTGTTGTGCAGCCTCTTTTCCTCTTTGCGCTCAGGAGGATTATTAATATGCTTTTTAGAATAAATGCACAAAAGGTGCCTTCCTAAACTCATAGGGATTGCGAGGTGATCAGAGATAACTCTATCTCCGGCTACATAAATAATATCTTTTCCTAAAGCTGGATGATTCTTTTCTAAAAGAAGATTAATCAACTGAGGATCTATTTCAGTTTGATGGTTGGCAAAGAAAATTACATTATCTTTAGCCTTTAACTGCTCAGTTATTTTTTTAAGAGAGTCTTCACCTAAATATTCAGATACTCTTGAATCTATTAAAGGCCTAGCAAAGTCTAGTCCAAATTGATAGAAATCAACGGGCTCTGTGATCATCTTGTGATAGGGCTCAAAGGCTATTGGTTTTCTATTCAAGCCTCTTAGCAACTCCAAATATCTTGTAAAAAGTTCGCCAGCAAATTCTTTAGATTCTCCTGAAATTTGAACAGTCGAGTGATATCGAGCTAAGAACTTCTTCATTACTTCTTGCGATTTTTCAGAAACAGAGGCTTCTTCAAACCACTTTTCCATTAACTGATATACTAAATGTTCTTCATCCATGATTACGTATCCAACTTTGACCCATTTGTCGACGAAAAGAAATGAAACTCATTGAGATGATACGAATCATCTGATTCGAAATCAAGATGAGCATTGAGCTTTTCAGCAAATTTTTTAAGGAATGCCTTATCTACTTGCTCTAGGTATTTGTTGACCTCTGGATGTGTTGTAAGTTTTATTGCAAATTGTTTTTCAATAACAATTAGCTTTTTAAGCTCTCTTTCAATCTCAATGCTAATTGTTTCAAAGTTCTTAATCCAGCCTCCGCCATGGCAGTATGGGCAATCTGTGGATGTCATTTGTTTAAGAGATTCTTTATTTCTTTGGCGTGTCATTTCAATTAAACCAAATTCACTCATCCCTAAAACAGTACATTTCGCAGAATCTTCTTTCATACAATCTTTAAGGTAATCAACAACGCGTCGTTGATTTTTTCTCATACGCATGTCAATAAAGTCACAAATAATCAACCCACCGAGATTTCTTATGCGCAACTGCCTTGAAATTTCTTCAGCAGCTTCTAAGTTAATGCGAACTAAAGTTTCCTCTAAGTCTTTCTCATTTTTAGTGCTACGCCCAGAGTTTACATCAATTGTGCACATGGCTTCTGTATGCTCAAAGAACAGGTAGCCTCCACTTGGCAGCCATATCTTGTGCCTTAGAGCCTTTTCAATTTCTCTCTCAACGTTAAAGCGCTCAAACATGGGCACATTATCTCGATAAAACTCAAGCCTAAGGCTATGCTCACCTGAATAAGTTTTATAAATAGCTTTGCACCTACGATAAACCGCGTAATTATCAATTAATAGTCGATCATAGCGCTTATCAATTGCAAGCATTACTGCACGCTTGATGATGTCACTATCTTGATAAAGGCAACTTGGCCCTTTAGACTTATGGTATTTCTCTACAATACCTTCCCACGTTGCAAGAAGATCGTGAGCTTCTGCAATCAATAAATCAAGAGAAGCGTAGCGCGATGCTGTTCGACAAATAAGTCCCATTTCTTTGGGCATTTCAAAAGAGCGAATGAGCTTTTTCAGTTTTGAACGATCAGATGACTCTTCAATTCTCTTTGAAACTCCCCGATGTGGAGAGTTAGGAAGTAACACTAAGTAACGCCCAGCAATAGAAATTTTAGATGTCAGTCGTGCTCCTTTACTGCCAATTGGCTCCTTGAGTACTTGAACAAGAACGGGCTGATCAATTTTCATGATCTTATCGATTTCTTCTTTAGGCTTAGACTTGGGCTTTGACTTAGAGCGACTTTTAGTTTCAGTTTCAACTAGCTCAAAGTCCATTTCATAAAGGTCTTCAAACTTTTTTCTATTTTCAACTATATCCGAGATATGAATAAAACCATTCTCAAATTCGTCAATATCAATAAATGATGACTGTATATTCTCTAAAATATTGGTAACTCGACCACGATAGACATTACCTGTGAGTTGCCTTTCTTTTTTTCTTTCGAGTACGAGGTCCTGAAGAGTTCCATTGCGCAAACGCGCCATGCGGATCTCTTTGGTTTCGACATTGAGTAAAATTTCTTGCATACATGTAACCTGTAAGCTGTTCCTTTAAAGCAGAAGTAGAAACTAAAGCGGAAAGAAATCGGTGTGGATGGCGAGAACCTCTCGTCTGTAAATGAGAATTTATTGACAACTTTGTGTTAATCATTTCTTTACTTAAGTCTGCTTTTCAGGATGGATTTATTAACTAAGTCCTTGATATAAAAACATTAAAATCAAAGACGATTATTTCAATTTGCTTTTACTATTTATAAGATAACTAAATAGTTGCCGCCAAATATAGATTAAAAAAACTAAAATTTCTACAAAAATTTTTTTTTTAAAAAAAGCTTTCTAGAAAACTTAAGATCACATACACCTGTTGTAACTTATATTTTTAAAATTCATTATGAAAAGCTACCAAGATCACCTTAAAACTTTTTTAAACCCATCCCCTACCCACATTTGTAAACAGGCCTCCGCTATTTTTCCGGTGCTATTTAGTAGTGAAATTAAGACAAAGCTTTGCTTTGTCAATTATTGGAAATTAAAAAGAAATATTGAAGATTTACATTGTTGTGTACTTTTAAGAGATTCCAAGGGGACTCTTGCACTTGAGAAGTCTTTTGCAATAGATAAAGTCAAAAGCTATGAGGTAGACCTTTCTAAACTTGTTGCACCCACCTACCCCTTTTCAGGATCAATTGAAATCCAGTTCTCGTCTTCTAAAAACCTTGTATTTCCCTACCCTGGAGTTACTGTTGTTTACGAGGGGAAAAATTGTTGTAGCTTTGTCCATTCCTCACAACGAATCTACAATCATTCCAAAGAGAGCAAACAAACTGAGCGCACATCGATTGTTGAATCAGGATTCAATATCTATGCTACCGAAAATAGTTCTCCATTTATTACTCTAATTAATGGAGCTAAAGCTATTAACAAACAGACTCTTGAATATACAGCAATAAATGAAGATCAAAAAGAGATTCACAAAAGTGTTACAGTAAGCTGCAACCCTTTCGAAACACTTTATTTAAGTCTAAAGGACTGGAGCGAACTTAGACCCCACTTAAAGCAAGGCACAGGCTGCTTAAAAATCAGATTATTTAACACACACTCTTTTCCGCGCCTTATTGTTGGAAACTTCAATAATCTAAATAAATCTCTAAGCATAACTCATACTTATTACGATCTTAGCCAAAGCAAAAGAGAGGTTGATTATTGGAAGCAGCCCAACCAAGACTGGCATTATATGACTCTAATGCTTCCACTTAAAGAAGATGAAAAATATTTTTCAAATGTATACTTCTATCCTATTTATTCACCCACAGAGTTTTGGATTGACGCAGAGATCTATAATCCTGAAGGAGTATGCCTCAAAAAGATTTCTAAATTCAAAAAAATTTCTCATGACTTTTCTTTTCAATGCTTGAACTTTCAAAAACACTTAGATGAGATCAAAGAAGAAAGTCTCTCTGTACGTTTAATTGCCTACCCTAAGAACGGCTGTAAAATACCCTCTCGCATTAAAATTGGCTTTGATGTGGGTTTTAAAGATAAAGGGTTCCCCTGTAATGTCTGCACCAACTTTTCACCTGCAAACCCTACTCTAGAGCAAAAAAGTCAAGCCTTCCGTTGGGCCCCTATGATGCCTCATAGACTTAATGGGACTATTTGGTGTTTTAATGATTCTCCCAAAAAAGAATACTTACAAGAAGCTTTAATCGAGTGTCGCTTTTATCGTAAACAAGATGAAAAAACACTTTCAGTGACGTATAAAATCCCACCCCATGGACATGTCGTTATAAAGCACTCTCAAGAGACTAAAGATTTTTTCCAGGACTCGATTGGTTGGTGCACTATCAATAGTAATAACCCATTTATTTCTACTTACTACTTTTCAGAGCACAGCAACCAAATGATTGGAGCTGACCACGGATTTTAGCTTAAAGCTTTTAACAAAAGTGGATAAGCTGGTAAAAAATCTAAGGTTTCAAACTCTTTCTCACCATTTAAATACCCGATTCGAATTTCCTCTTCATTTGCAATTGCAATATACGGAGCTTGAACATAATCATTATACCCTTTTACCTGAAGCAAAGCCTTTGCAGACAACGGAATGCATTTGCATTCAATAAGCAGCAAGGGTTTAAGCTGCCCATCTTCTTTGGAGTAAGCCAGAATATCAACTCTTCTTTCAGGCAATTCCAAACTTTGATTCAAATGAGGTAGCAGGCTCAACTTTTTTTCAACCACGAGAAGATCCTTTGGAAATGATAAATGACCCATCATCACTTCAAGCCATTTTTGACGCACAATTTCCTCAGGAGTTGCTACAACCCACTGGGAACGTAATGTGTCATAAACCTGCTCTTGATTCATTTTCTTACCTTAAAGTTTAGATAGGCTATTACAATAGCAACAATTACCCCCAATAAAAAAGCATAAAAAAGAGTTGCCTTTGACTGAGCTTTGAAAACAACAGGAGCCTCATTTTGAACACTTTTTTGCTTAAAACAAATATTATGAATTTTTTCTACTTCTGCATCGACAAGTAGAACTCCTTCTACATCAAAGCCGTGAAAATATTCTAGGAGTTGTCTTCGCGTTGCACTATGTTTAGGGTTTGTTGCAACTTTTCCAGTTTTAATTTCAACAAGATACTTTTTCCCTCCTTTGGTAGCAAAAGCGTCGGGACGTACAAGATATAAGAACTGCTTTCCATTGACCCACATTGGTAATTTAGCCCCTTTTTGACTTTCTTCTAAATCATATCCTTGTTCTTTTAAAATTTGATGCGCTGACTTTTCACCTTGTCTTGCATGTGAAAAGCGTTTTTTAAGTTTTTTGCGAAGCAATAAGTTTGTAAACTTGCTATATAAGTAAGCCCCAAGAAGACATAAGGTCATTGAACCCAATGCAAATAAAATAAATCTCACCGTAAAATTCTGCTTCACTAAAAAGTCAATAAATCGAGCTCCAACTAGGATATAGGAGTTAAAATTTGAGATGGGCCTTGGCAAAGCTCACAAAACTTTTTTGCATCGTCTATTGAGCCTACTAGACGATTTTGATCGTCAATTATTGCTCCCCAGTGCATTGGAATTGACATGACCTTGGGCTTAATTACATTTGCAAGGCCTGCAGCTTCTTGAGCATCCATTACATAGATACCTGAAACAGGAAAGAGCCCTATATCACATTCAATAGACTCTAGCTCTTTCAAGTGGTCAGTATCTCCTGCAAAGTAAATTTTAGTTTCGGCAATCTGCAAGAGAAACCCGAGCCATTGTTTTTCTTTAGGGTGAAATGGTTTTTCTATATTATAGGCAAAGGTTGCTACAATTTTGAGGTGGCCAAAAATATATTCATCGTTTGGGAACAAAGAAATTACGGAGTCAACATCCACTAAATCTGAAATTTTGGCCTTACAATCATCAGAACAAAAAATTGTTGTTTCAGGTTTCACCACAGCTTTAATAGAGGTTTCATCTAAATGGTCAAAGTGGTCATGAGAAATAAAAAGAATATCTGCTTTTTCTTGATCTCCACTGAGTTTGTACGGATCAATATAAACAACTCCTTCTTTGGCTTTAATTTTAAAACCATCGTGCTTGAGCCAATATATTTCTACTGCCCCGTGCTTGAAAACCTTATTGGAAGGGGTTTGAGCTTTATCTTGATCCATTATTTTCTCACTCTGGGCAAACTAACCCGTAGTCGCCATTAGTTCTGCGAAAAATGACTTTAATTTTCTGGTCTTCTTCTGAGCGAAACAACATAAATTTGTCTCCTGACAAGTCCATTTTCATCACAGCTTCATCTTCAGTTAGAGTTTTCAGTGGAATAGTCTTAGCGCTCACAATGTGGTGAGAATACTCACTTTCAATTTCCTTCTGATTTGCCTCATCAATAGCATCATTAATCTCAGCAACTTCATTAAAAGCACCTTTAACAACATTTATTTCTAAATCAACTACCGAAAGCGCCTTTGCATGGTGCTCTTGCATTTTTGATTTATATTTAGATAAACGCGCAGTAAGCTTTTCTATTGCTTTGTCAATTGAAGCATACATATCAGGCGTACTTGCGTGGGTTTTAATGACAAAACGCCCTGCCTGAATCATGATGTCTACACGATGTTCTTGCCTTTGAATATCCATTGTCACATGAACATCCATTACACTCTTCGATAAATGATCTAACTTAGAAATTTTATCATTAGCATACTCTTTCATTGCTTCTGTAACTAACACATGGCGGCCTGTAATTGAGATTGGGTATCCATGACCCTTTTCATCTACATTCATCTTTACCTCATCAATTTCAAAATGAACTTTTTAGTATACACTTTATGAATTTTATGAAAAGACAGTTTGCGTATTGTGTTGGGATTTAACTCGTTCTTAAAAACGACTCCATTACAATTTTAAAAGAAGTATTTCAAAGCAGATTTTTAGATGTATTTGCTCCAATAAAGCTCTGCATTTGCATAGTTTGAGATCGGCTAGGCAAGCAACCTCAGCTTTTCAGGAAGCTCAATATTCTTTATAAATAACAACAAAAAACAAGATTGATTGCACCGGAGAGGGCTCGAACCTCTAACCACCTGATTCGAAGTCAGGTACTCTATCCGATTGAGCTACCGGTGCTTTTGAGAGAAGAGTTTTTATCAGTTTATACCTTAAAACCCAAGTAAAAAAATTTATTTAATACCAATTTTAAAATAACTCTATTACTTAAATAACAAACTTAGCATTGACCTCAATAATCTATTATAAGATAATATATTCTTGTTTTTAATACTTATTTCTTAAGGAGGAAATTTTATGGGCTTAGCAGTTAACCCGCCACCCTATAACCCACATTATATATCACCAGAACCATCAGCTCCTCCAGCTCCTCAAGCTTATGAAACCGCCGAATATTACGAAGGAATTAGCCAAGCCCAAATTGGGCACGACATGCTAAAAGCTGAAATAGCCACCAAAACAGACTGGGTACCTAATGCAAGTGTGCCCCAAGACTCAACACTCCAACGAATTTTAAGGTTTACCTTCTCTATTTTTTCCCCTACTCGTCAGCTAGAAAAGGCTGAGTGCTTTCTTCAAGCAGGTAAAATGTTTTATGCTACAATTGTTAATGACCATAAAGAAATTGAAGCCTGTAACAAGCTAAGAAAGTCAAATGCAGCTTTTGCAGAATTTTTGTCTGAACTTGAAAGTAATAAAACCAACAATGCTAATGATTGCTTGATCTCAGCAATTGAACTAGGCGCAGGTCCTGAAGCTTACTTCTTACTTGGAAAGTATAATTTTGTGAAGCAAGATTATACCCAAGCTACTCGTGATTTTTTTGAAGCTTCAGAGTTATCCGATAAGCTACCTGGCAGTTCTTCTTTTAAGAAAAAGTGCTTCAAAGCTCTATCTGGAGCATGCGCTGCGGCTTCAAGTGAAAGAAATGAGCTCCATGACGATGCTCTTCATCTTTACATTCAGTCTTCTAAAATAGACCCCTACGGTCCTACAACTTATGCTGAACCTATTTCACGCAATTTTCAAATTTTAAAGTTTCGAAGTAACAAAACTGAAAGTGAACTACGAGCTTGTATTGAATACGATCCAAATGATCCTGATTTCCAAATAGATCTTTGCTCTAACCTTGCTCACCAAGGACAATACGATGAAGCAATGCATCTTTTAACGGAGTCTTTTGACAAAGCATATAACTATAAGCCTTCATCACTATACCACTGCGCTGAAGTCGCTCATCAAGTTGCTTTTGCTATTAATAATGCCCCAAAAGCTCATTTGCATCATTAATCTTTAAATTAAATAATGATTTCTTTTAATAACTCCCTTAAATACTATTTTTGGGAGTTATTTTTTATTTATTTGTATGACAGAAGAAATCCATTGCCAAGCCATAGTTCTATCCTCTCTAAATTACCGCGACTACGATTGCATAACTACTTTTTACACGGATACGCATGGAATTATCAAAACTATCATTTTAGGGGCCAAAAGAGCTAAAAGCTCTAAAGCAATCTTTTGCCAACCTCTGACCCTTCTCAATTTAACTTTTCGACCTCGTAAAGGCGATCTTCATTCTTTTAAGGAAGCAAAAGTTCTAAATGCCAATTTAGAGATTAGAGATTCTTTTGACGCTCTTCAAGTAGGTATTAAGCTGTTAAACCTCGTATCAAAAAGCCAAGCTCCTGAAGAACCATCTTATCGGGTTTTTCAACTCTTGGCTAGCTACTTAAAAAAAATCCCCGAGTTTACTAACCCCTGGATTTTATCGAGCAGTTTTGTACTGAAGATTTTAGTTTTATCAGGCCATTGGACCCTTCAATCCAAATGCAGCAAGTGCAAGGTTTCGCTTGAAAAATTTCATTTTTCTTCAAACAGCTACTACTGCTCAAATTGCGCCCCTGACGCATCACTTGTTTTTGAGGTTCCTGAAGTCCAGGCTTTAAGCCAGCTCATCCAAGAAAAGTCATTTCAAGCTTTAAGCCAGCTCAAAACTCCCCCAAAGCTCGAGAAAAAATTAGATCTATTATTTATGATGAATCAGCAATAAAAAAATAACTTTAAAATAAAGATGCGAAAGAGGGGACTCGAACCCCTACAGGAATACTCCCACTAGCCCCTCAAGCTAGCGTGTCTACCAATTCCACCACTTCCGCAAAGAATTGGCCTGAGAGTATATCTAATACAATTCTTATTTCACAAGAATTAGTACATGGCTTAACTGAAAAAATTTTCACAAAGTCGACAAAAAATTAATTTTAAGCTAAAATGGGAAGCATGAAATTTCTTCTTAAAGCCCTTATTACGATATACCAGTGGACTCTATCACCCCTGTTGGGTAAGTGCTGTCGCTTTTACCCAAGCTGCTCGTGCTATGCTAAAGAAGCTATTGAAACGCATGGAGCAATTAAAGGCTCTTGGATGACTCTAGTTAGACTACTCAAATGCTTTCCTTGGCACCCTGGAGGGTACGATCCTGTCCCCTCAAGGAAGAATAAGCGTCATTCCAACCTTGATTAAATCTGAATCTAATTGATTCACTTTGCGCAGCTCATCCAAAGAAACTTGATTTTTCTTAGCAATCTTCCATAGATTGTCCCTTTCTTGAACGATGTAAATCTTATGAGTTTCTACAGAATTTGGAGCCTCATAAGTTGTCGATGCTACTGCCGAAGTTGCAATAGTATGAGCAGGGTCAATTTTATATTTGTGCCCAATAAAATTTATTGCCTCTTGATAGCTATAAGGCTCAGGCAGGTTTTGGTCAGAGTAGTGATAAAGCAAGCGGCAAGCTTCTTGACGCACCCAATCACTGCGATTTCCAAGAGCTAAATGAACCGCAAAATTTTCTGCTAGATTCGATTTATTCTCAAGCATTCCTAAAAGAGCTACCATTTGGGTATCATTAAGTTTTTTTAATGCATACGCAGCATCTATTTCTAAGATCAAGCGAGCTGCGTATTGGGACCCAACTTCCAAATATTGGCTTAGGAATTGAATTCTTAGAGGGTTTGAAAAGTCTTGAATCTGGTTGTGTTGAGCAATAAACTCTTCTAAATAGTCCCATGTTCCTTGCAAAATAGTGTTGAGTAGAACTTCTTTTGAAATAGCTAACGAGCAAAAAAGTCCTTCTACATACATAAATTCTCTACTAAGATAGAAGGCTTCCTTTAAAGACTCGTCGTTCACACCTTGAATCATTTTTTTATATAAGCCATGACTTGTTAAAGGCCATTTTTCATTTTTGACAAACGATTGCACAAGCTCATACTGCGCTTGAGTTAGCCCTGAAAAAACAGGATATTCATAAGAACTGCCAACTGCACCTTGTACGGGAATATAGCGCAAAATTGTAGATTGCCCCATTAGAGCTCGATCAACATCTAAGTCATATTGATGACTCAAAACAGATAAGGCAATATCTCTTTGAGAAAACCCTTCTTCAATATGTGCATTTGAACTTAATAGCTTCACTAAATCAGGAAATTTTTTCTCAGAGCACTCAATTAAAAAATTTTTCAATGAAGAAGAACTGTCATCCATTTTAGAAATATATTGGCTCGATGAGTTGTACCTAGATCGACCTTCTTTTCCTTTAACTGCATTAAAAACAAGAGATGTGAGCAATGCTAAATTTAATGCGACACTGAAGATAAGACCTTGCGTTATCCATTTGGGGTATGATGAAGATTCTTTCATTTCCTTCTGATTTTGCACCTCTTTTTGCTTTTTTTTAGACCGACTCATATATGTTCACCTCAGCGTCCTAGAGAAATGTTTTTATTTTAGACTATATTCAACAGAAATTTACTCTTTTCGTCAATCATCGAAATTTGATATAACTGTTCTATTCAGAAATTAAAATTCTTTTATTCATGCAATTTAGTTTAAAATGGCTTCAAGACTTCTTCAAATCCCCTCTTTCAAGCAACCAGCTTGAAGAAAGGCTTACAAGTGCAGGTTTAGAAGTTGACGCAATAACAGAAAAAAAGGCTCCTTTTGAAGGGGTCGTTGTAGCGTTGGTCAAAGAAACTCGCCCACATCCAGATGCAGATCGCCTATGTATTGCCACTGTCTTCGACGGGAAACAAAACCTACAAGTTGTTTGTGGAGCAAAAAATTGCAGAGAAGGCCTCATTACTGCTCTTGCCCCTATTGGTTCTATTCTCATTGATAAATCTGGAAAAAAACACAAAATGAAGCTGGGTGTTTTGAGAGGAGTTGAATCAAACGGCATGTTGCTCTCACCTGAAGAACTGGGCTTTGATGAGAAAAGCGAAGGCATTATAGAGCTCACAGGTGAATTTGAAATAGGTTCATCATTAAAAGCTTTGTTTGAAGATGAAATTTTAGAGATTTCTTTTACTCCAAATCTTGGCCATGCCATGAGTCACCTTGGAATAGCTAGAGAAACTGCCTGTCACTTCGAACTCCCCTATCAAGTCAAAGAGTTAGCTCCTATTAAAGCTTCAAATTTTAAGACAGATGATCACTTTAAAGTTAAAATAAACGATAACGAACACTGCCCCATTTACGGCTGCAGATTAATTAAAAATATTAAAATTGGACCTTCACCTGTTTGGCTTAAATCTCGCTTAGAGGCTTGTGGGCTCAAAAGTATCAATAATGTCGTTGATGCCACGAACTACATTCTTCATGAGATTGGGCAACCCCTACACGCCTTTGATGCAGATTTAATTGCTGGATCACAGATAAATATAGAACAGTCAAAAAAAGAACTGACAATTGAGACTTTAGATGGTGTTGAAAGAAAAATCCCTAAAGGAACTCTTCTTATTTCAGACATTGAGAAGCCCATTGCACTTGCTGGAATTATAGGTGGAGCTAACAGTCAAGTAAGTGAAAAAACAACCCATATTCTATTAGAAGCTGCGCACTTTACTCCTAGACTTATTAGAAAGGTCAGTAAAAACATCGGTCTATATACAGAGGCTTCGAAGCATTTCGAGCGTGGCGTTGATCCCAGTATGGTCAGCACCGCCTTAGATCGAGCTACTGCTCTAATTCTAGAAAGTTCATCTGGTGATGCGTCTGTAGAAAATTATATTACTGCATTTGACCCTATTGTAGAAAAAGTTCTCTCTTGTAGATGCTCTCAAATTAATAAATTGCTAGGAACTCAAATCTCAACAGAAGAGATTACAAAAATCTTCAAACGCTTAGAATTTACAATTAATAAGGTCAACGAAGACCTTATTGAGCTGAAAGTTCCGACATATAGAAATGACATTAACTTAGAAGTCGACTTAATTGAAGAAGTTGCCCGAGTCTATGGCCTAGATAAAATACATACACAAAGTGCACCCTACTCCTTTAGTGAACTTGAAGATGGGCCGCACTATCAGTTAGAACAAAAACTGCACCCTCTACTTCAGCAAGCCGGCCTGCAAGAAGTTATTACTTGTGATTTGATCAGCCCTGAGATGAATCAGCTGCAAGAAAACTCAGATAAATGTATAGCTGCTCTTAACTACATGTCTAAAGAACAATCTATACTAAGAACTTCGTTACTTTCAAATCATCTACAAATCTTAAAACATAATCAAGACCATCAAAATCTAAATATCCATGTTTATGAAATGGGCAAAACCTACCTTAAAAAAGGTGATTGTTTTGAAGAAGAAGAAAAACTAGCACTTACGCTTACTGGAAGAAACACTCCCTACCACTGGACTGCTAAAGACGACAAGTTAGACTTTTTCCACTTAAAGGGCATTATAGAAAATCTGTTAGCTCCACTGCACACCTCCTCAATTCAGTACAGCAAGTCTGATCTAAATACATTTCACCCTGGAATTCAAGCTCAGATAACTATAGATAATGTTGTTATTGGATCTTTTGGTGAAATTCATCCATCCATTCTTAGAAAAGTGGGTCTAAAGCAACCTGTTTTCTTTGCAGAAATCCTACTTTCTCCATTAATTCCTATCAGTTTAAAGCCACTTGAGTTAAAGCCTATTGCACAATTCCCAGCGTCGGAGAGAGATTGGACCTTCACTTGTTTAGATGAGCTTGAAATAGGCCATTTAATCCAGGCCATTACAAGTATTTCATCAAGGCTACTTAAAGATGTTTTTTTGTTAGATCTTTACCAAAGTGAAAAAATTGGGGTCGACAAAAAAAATGTAACCTTGCGATTTGTTTACAGAAATGATAAAAAAACTATCTCTTTTGAGGCTGTAGAAATCGAGCATGCTAGGATTACTAGCGATGTTCAAGAAAAAATGAAAAATTTAATCATTCAACCTAGTTAATGGAGCCAATTTATGCTTAGGGCTAACAAAAAGTATTTCCCCACATTTATAGCACTTACACTGTGCGTGCTATCAGCTTGTGGAAATCCAAACAACAATGCTATTAGTACATTATTTATTCATAAGTACGGTACAACTCTTACAGAACACGATTGGACTGCTCGCGGTGGGAATGGTCAAATTGTGACAAACTGCAAAGATGGAACAACAATTACTGAAAATTATGTCGAAAATGAATTGGAAGGGAAAACGTGCTATTCATTTCCTCACAGTAGTGTAACTTCAAAGGAAGAAAACTACCGCCAAGGACATCTTCTTTCAGAAACTCTTCATTTCACTTCCGGTGTTCCTAAACAAAAAATAGAGTATATCTCTGATGGGGAGCGCCACCTAACAACATGGTTTGAAAATGGAGGCCCTAGAAGTCTTGAAAAATTTGTTGATGAAAGGCTTGAAAGTGGTGAGTACTACACTAGTTCAAATGACCTAGAGTCTAGCATTAAAGCTGGTGTTGGAACTAAAGTTGAACGTAACACCTACGGTGAGTTTTTAGCTAAAATTGAGTACAAGAATGGTGAAAAACATCTTATGACAACTTACCATCCCAATGGAGACCCTAAAGTTATCACTTCATTCCAAAATGGTAAAGTCCATGGTTTGAAAAAGTTTTTCCATATTAATGGAATACCTAATCGCTTTGAGGAATGGGCTCATGGAACTCAGCAAGGTAATACTGTTGTTTATCGAGATGGACAACCCTATAGCGAGCTGCAGTATGTAGCGGGCATGAAAAATGGTCTAGAAACTATTATGAATGATCATGGCAACGTTGTTCAAGAAGTGACCTGGAAAAATGATTTAATGCATGGTGTAAAAAAACTTTATATCAATGATACCGTTCGCCTCGAATGGTTCTATAAAGGCAAAAAAGTATCTCACTCCGATTTCGAGAAACTTGCAATCCACTAATTTTTAATACAAGGGCCTTTTATGAAAAAATTACATTTCACTAAAGGCCCATTGCTTTGCGTTCATTTTTTCACTGACTCTAAATTAATTCTCAAGATCAAACTATCTTCTTCTTCTCAGTTTCAAGCCAATATCGAAGGGCCAGCTAGCTCTGAGCTCTCAGATTTAATCCAGAAATGGCTTTTACTCTATATAGACTCTCAACAACCTAACGCGCTTCCTCTGAACTTTACTAGACTCTCACCATTCCATGAGCGTGTTTTACGTGCTTTAGAAAAAATCCCTACGGGGCAAACTTTAAGTTATAAAGATCTAGCTTTACTCTCTCAATCTTCCAAAGCATTTAGAGCCGTAGGCACAGCCTGTAAGAAAAATCCTTTTCCGCTAGTTATTCCCTGCCACCGCGTCATTTCAAGTAGTGGAGATGTTGGAAACTTTTTCTACGGTAAGGCGCTTAAATTACAAATTTTAGAGTTTGAGAAAACAAAAAAAGCCCCTTCAAATGAAGAGGCCTTTTTAAAGAAAGTGAAACTAAATTAGTTACTACTTTGACAGCCGCTATTACATGAATTGCAAGAGCTATTGCTGTTTTGGTATGAGTTTCTGCGATATGGAGATCTTGGTGAAGAACGGTAAGAACATCCACCACCTGCACAGCAAGAACTACAGCTATTGCTACGCGAGCGTTGAGCTCCTCTTTGATTTCTATTATTTTGACTCTTTTTATTCATTTGTGAACCACTATTACAACAGCATTCAGTGCTTATACAGCAACATGAAAAGCATGCTGCGCAGCAGTTTGACATGCAGCAGTTATTTGAACAACAGTTTGACATACAGCAGTTACTAGAACAGTTCCCTTGATAGGATCTTGATCTACTTGGTCTGCGAGACCTTGTTTTTGATTTACACTTTTTAGCACAACAGCTCTGGCCAGAACCTGTCCAACAGCAGTTGTTTTGTTGACATTGGTTTGCTTTAGGTTTAGTACTTTTCATGTACTCACAACCATTTGCCAGAAAAAGCACTAAAGCCAATAACGCAATTTGAGCCATTTTAGCTCTTGCACGATTCCACATATTCCCTCCACAGAGATTCATAATGTTATTTAAAAACTCTGCGGACGTTAAATTAAAATTATTTTTTAGTCAATTTGTAACAAAAAAATGAGTATTAATGGCTCATTTGCGACTCAGGTAAGTAGTAATACCATTTCCTAAATGGCTTCCCGGTAAAGTGTGTGACCGGGCGTAAGCGAGCTGATTCTGAACATTTTTGCTTGCAGCATCCCTTGAACTTGTCAAGGCAGTTAGAGCAACAGTTAAATAGAAAGTTGCAGTCCATGTTTGCACAATTATAGTATTCATCAACTTTTACCTGACAATGGTGACAGGTAGAAATGCACTTGTCTTCCTGCCCGAGCTGGGCTACTAAGCGATCATCAAACACGAAAAGTTTTCCATTCCAGTGCTTGTCTCCAACTTTGTGAGCGTAATTGATAACTCCCCCATCTAGTTGATGAACATTTTCAAAACCCTTTTCTTTCATATAGGCTGAATAATATTCACAACGTATGCCACCTGTGCAATACATAAGAATTTTTTTATCCTTATCTACCTTTCTATTTTCAATAAGCTCTTTTTCAGTGTACTGAGTAAATTCACGAAATGTTTTGCAGGCAGGAAGATCGGCGCCTTCAAAGTGGCCGACTTTAGACTCGTAATCGTTACGAACATCTATTAGCAAGTAATCTTCATTCTCGCTCTCTATGTGCCTTTTCCACTCCTCAGGAGACATATGCTTGCCTACGTTCTTAAAATCCACGTCACGGTCAAAAGCAACAAGCTGATCTCTATATTTAACTGCCATTTTAAAGAAAATATTTTCATGATAAGAATCAATTTTAAATTTTATATCTTCAAAGCCAGGCATTTCTTTGAGCCACTGCATATAAGCTTCGCAGTCACTCTTCTTGCCACTCATTTGCCCATTAATACCCTCGCTGGAAATATAAATTCTTCCAGCAACATCTCTGTTTTTAAAGAAATTTTTATGTTCTTTCACGCATTGGTGAGCATCTTCAACAGGTTGAATTAGATAATAAGCTAAAATTAAATATTTCTTTTCCATAACACTCACATTAATTAACATTACTGCATAATATGAAAACCTATTGATGCTTAAAAATAAAGGCAAAAATATACTTGTTTAAAACGGAACTTCCATATATCATTTCTGTTTTAAAAAAATAATGCCATAAATATGGAGAAGTAAATGTCACGGTACAGAGGACCTAAAAATCGTATAGCTCGTCGTTTTGGTGCAAATATATTTGGTCGCCTTCGCAACCCACTAATACACAAGCCGAATCCACCAGGAGTTCACGGTGCTCGCAGAAGAAAGAAATCGGACTACGGACTTCAGCTTCTAGAGAAGCAGAAGCTCAAAGCTGTCTATGGTATGATCACAGAGAAGCAATTAGTTAACTATTACTCTAAAGCCACTCGTAAAGGTCATGTAGCGGACAATCTTGCAGCATCTTTAGAGTGTCGTCTTGACAATGTAGTATACAGATTAAAATTAGCTCCTACTATCTTTTCTGCTCAACAGCTTGTTTCACATGGACACATTCTTGTTGATGGTAAGAAAGTAGATCGCCGCTCTTTTCAGGTTAAAGTTGGAATGAAGATTTCTATTAAAGAAAAAACTTCAAAAATGCCTGTTGTACAACAAGCTTTGTCAAACTCAAGCCTTTCACTACCTGAATACCTTAACTTTGATTCTAAGAAATTAGAAGGTGAACTTTTGAAAGTTCCTGAGTTAGACCAAATTAGTTTCCCTCTTCCGGTAAACATTCAGGTTATCTGCGACTTCTTAGCTCACACAACTTAATAAACAAACTCTTTTTTTTAATTAAAAAAGAGTTTTAGTTTAATTAAATCTAATGATAGCATGTTTCCTCAATTCTATAAAATTGACTTAGAAAGTTAAATATTTAATATACTTGAGGAAACCATGGTTTTAACAACACAAAATCTAAACTTTGACACTAGAAGTGTTCTAGCAAATGTTGCTTGCAATTCTCTAGAAAAAATAAGAACAGCAGCCAACTCTACTAGTAAGCATTTAGAAGCTCTTCCAGAAAAACAATTTGTAGTAACCGCATTTGCGGCAACTGTAACAGCATTTACAGTAGCATACTTCTCCAATCAATTAATTACTGGCGAATCAAATGCAACAAACAACACCAATAGCTCTGATCTTGCCCTTCCTTTCAACCCTGATTCATATCAAAATGGCCAAGCATACATGGGTGCAATTAGAACAACCCTCCAAGACGCCCCTATACCGAGCCCAGAAAACTGCACTTTAAACGCCCTTAATGCATCCGTTTTTGATTCCATTTCAAATGAAACTAAAGATAGCTTCCTTGATGTATGCCAAGCTTCTAATACAAGCTGCTTAACTGGAGATTCTTTTTCTTTAACTAAAAGCGCCCCTTCTCTTGTAAAAAGCTTACAGAGCAACCTTAGTGAAGTTAAAAAACAAGAAAGTGCAGCCCAAGAAGTCAAAAAAGATAAAGAACCTTCTGCCACACAAGAAGAAAAGAGATTGCTTTGTAAACAAATAACAGCAAATGAGCCTGAAGATTTCCGTTGTCTTATTAGTGAGCTTTGCATGGAAATCTTTGATAGTTGTAAGTACCCGCTAACTGAGGTTCGTGACTTTTCTAATTCCAAACTAGAGCGCACACGCTTTATAACTCCCGTTGTCGATCTTATGATCGCTACAGGCAATAAGATCATTTGCGAACCAGCAAAGCATTTATTAGCTACACCAGTTTCAGATGCAGCTACTGTTCATGACAAAATATTAAAAATTAAAGATCTGCCAGCTAGTGGAGATTTTCCTGAGCTTATTTTTTCTAAAACAAAAGAAAGGTTAGATGCTTTTTGCAGCTAAAAAATCATGACTACCTTCCCTTTACAAAGGGAAGGTAGCGCATTAGCGCTAGAATCTCTCTTACCCTAAAAATAGCTGCAAGGCCAAATAGAATAATTAAAAATGTTGCTGTTTGAACTATAAAAGTACTCAACTGCAGTTTGATTCCTCTAGGAAAATATAAAAGGCTCTCAATACCCGGATTTAAGTGAACTGTTAAATAGTAGGTAAAATACCCACTAATTACAGTAAGAACAACCACTTGAATGGATGAAAAAATAAACGTTTTAAATCTTTTCAATTCTATTCCCTTCAACAAGTAGTGAAACAAATATATAGCTTGAAACCAACTGCTAATAGTTGTCGCTATTGCCACGCTCCACGTGGGCAATTTCATAATAAAGGCAAAAAATATGTTCAAGAATACATTCAAGAAAAGAGCTAATACAGAAGCTCTTGTTGTTCTGTAGTACCTATTTTGGACATAAAAGGCTGGGCCCAAAATTAAAATAAGCCCTTGGGGCAACAACCCGAGAGTATAAGCCCAAAGGCAATAAGTTGTTTGATGAGCAGAGATTAGGTTAAACTCTCCTCTTCCATAAAGTAAGTTTACGCAAGCTGCAGCAGTAAGCATTAAAGCGACTAAACATGGCGTCAAGAGTCCCACAGCGCGCGCTAAAGAATAATTTAATAATTCTGAATATTCACCCCGGCTTCTACTGAAGGCTCTAGTAAGAGGAGGAAGAAGCGCTCCTGCCATAGCAACCCCAAATAATGCTAAGGGTACCTGCTGAATGCGTATTGCATACCAAAGATAAGCTGGACCTTCCAAGCTGATCATTCTAGCAAAAATAGAATCTAATGCGCTATTGATTTGAGTTGTCGAGACTCCAATTATCCCAAGACCTAGTGGCTTGGCTACGGAACGAAAGCTCTTTTTAAGTCGCGTTAAACTAAAGCTTAATTGCTCAGTAAAATCACTTTTTAAGCAGTCATAAACTTGTGGAAGAAGAACGATCAGCTGTGCTGAAACCCCGACTAATATCCAAATTGAAAGATAATGAACAGCTTGATCGATGGGTCTGTTTTTCAAGTACCAAACTCCAATGATCCAAAATAGATTGAATACCGCAGGAGATACTGCTGGAAGAAAAAAAACGTCATGACATTGCAACAATGAGCTACAAAATGCAGCATTGCATATAAAAAACAAGGTGGGAAGCAACACCATCGTCAAAAAAATAATTTGAGTATTGTCTGCTTTTAAAAGATGCGCTGACAAAAGACCCCCGAGCGCAATCTCAGATATTAGAATAATTGAAAGTAATGTAAAGGCCAAAAGCGTTGAGAGGTCTACAAAAAAGCGAGCTGCATCAGCATCTGATTTTAACCTAATTTTTTCATATGCAGGAACGAAGGCAGCGTGCAAAGCCCCTTCTCCAAAAATCCTTCTAAATAGACTTGAAAAGCGAAAAGCGACCATTAGCGCAGCTATTGCTGCACTAGAGCCAAAAACATAGGCTGTGAGGATATCACGAAAGAGACCTGTGATTCGGCTTAGAATAGTTCCTGAAAAAAAAATTTGAGAGGAACGCTCAATGACTTTTTTATCTGCAGCAATCACAATTTAAAAACTAAAAAAATTCTATTTAAAATCAGGGATATAAAAAGGCATATTAAACTTATTGTCAACATATCAAATGATTGATAACCTATTTAGCCTAATCAAGACAAAAAATTTTTTATGGAACCTTTAATCGGCGCACACACATCAGCATCTGGAGGCGTATTTAATGCTCTTATAAACGGGCATGAAATCGGAGCTACCACCATCCAACTTTTTACAAGTAATCAAAAACAGTGGAAAGGCAGAGAATTCTCTCAAGAAGTTTTAGACAAATGGTTTGAAATCAAAAGAGACTCCCCCATCAAAAAAATTATGAGCCATGATAGCTACTTAATTAACTTGGGATGCCCTAATGATGAAAACCTTCAAAAAAGCCGCACAGCTTTTTCTGAAGAAATTAATCGTTGTAACCAGCTAGAGCTTTCCTATTTAAACTTTCATCCTGGAGCAGCGTTAAAAGAAAGCGTCGAGCAATGTTTAGACCTTATTGTAGAAAGCTTACTGCTTACCCGCCCACTGCTTGAAAAATCAGGTCTTAAGCTCCTTATCGAAGCAACAGCTGGCCAAGGATCAACTGTTGGACACTCTTTTGAACAACTTGGCTACTTAGTAGAGAGAACTAAAGACCATTTGCCTATCGGTGTTTGCATAGACACTTGTCATATTTTTGCGGCAGGCTATGATATTCGCAATATGAAAGCATGGGATCAAACTTTAAATGACTTTGATCATCATGTAGGACTAGATTATCTCTACGCGCTTCACGTCAACGACTCCAAGTTTGGAATAGGCTCGCGCAAAGATCGACATGCCCCTATTGGTGAAGGAGAGATAGGCATTGAAGGTTTTAAGGCTATGATGAGGCACTCTAAACTCCAGCATATGCCTAAGTATTTAGAAACACCAGGAGGTATGGATGCCTGGAAAGATGAGATAATTTTATTGAAGAGTTTTATCAACTCGTAAAGAGGAAAAATGACACAAGCGAAAATTAAGTATTTATTAGAAGACAACTCTCCTCACAAAGTGGGCTCTAACGTGACGATTCAAGGTTGGGTTCGAACCCTTCGAGATCAAAAAAAGTTTGCGTTTATAGAGCTTAATGACGGAACCTCACTTGCAAACATTCAGGTTATTGCTGACAGTAGTTTGAATAATTATTTAGAAATTGTAGAAAAGGTTGGAACGGGCGCTGCGCTTAAAATTACTGGAGACCTTGTAGAAAGCCCAGGTAAAGGGCAAAGTGTGGAGCTTAAGGCTCAAAACATTGAAGTTGTAGGACTTTGCGATCCTAGCTTTCCTCTTCAAAAAAAGAGACACTCTTTAGAGTTTCTAAGATCTATTGCTCATCTACGCCCTAGAACCAATGCCCTTGGAGCCGTTGCTCGCATTCGCAATACCCTTTTCATGTCTTCTCATCGATTTTTTCAAGAAAGAGATTTTCTTTCGGTGCAAACACCAATTATTACAGCCTCTGATTGTGAAGGTGCTGGAGAAATGTTTAGAGTTACAACGCTAAAAGAAGGTGAAAAAGACGCATCCAAAGATTTTTTTGGAAAACCAGCCTACTTAACAGTATCAGGACAGCTTAATGCTGAAGCCTACGCTCTTGCTTTTTCAAATGTATACACTTTTGGACCAACTTTTAGAGCTGAAAACTCAAACACTTCAAGACATTTAGCAGAATTTTGGATGCTTGAGCCTGAGATGGCTTTTGCAAATTTAGAAGATATTTGCAAGCTCTCTGAAGATTACCTTAGATATGTCTTGAAAGATCTGCTTAAAAACAACTTCAAAGACCTCGAACTATTTGATAAATTTATTGCAAAGGGACTTATTGCTAAATTAGAGCATGTGGCAAGCAACCCATTTGAAATACTAAACTACACTGATGCAATAACAATTTTAGAAAAATCTAATAAGAAGTTTGACTATCCCGTTAAGTGGGGCATTGATCTTCAGTCAGAACATGAGAGATACATCACTGAAGAACACCTTAAAAAACCAGCGATAGTTATCAACTACCCTAAAGACATTAAAGCATTCTATATGCGCAACAATGATGACGATAAAACCTGTGCTGCAATGGACGTGCTATGCCCAGGTATTGGAGAGATTATTGGTGGAGCCCAGCGAGAAGAGCGGCATGATGTTCTAGTAGATAAGATTAAGGCTATGAATTTAGATCCAAAGACTTACCAGTGGTATTTAGATCTGCGCAAGTATGGGGGAGCTCCACATGCAGGGTTTGGACTAGGTTTTGAGCGCTTAATTCAATATGCTACCGGCATGGAAAATATTCGCGACACTATCCCTTTTCCAAGAGCGCCTCGACAAGCTGATTTCTAAACAACGTGAAGCTTCTCAAGCTTAGACGTCTTATGCTGAAAAATCTGGTACTGCCTGCAAGCTTGCGTGTAAACCTTTTGAGATAGTGTGCTTAAATGTGGTAAATGTAACTGTCTTTTTTTTCGCACCATCTTATTAACTTGGTCGATATTGAAAAGTGTAACACTTTCATTTTTACCAATCCTTGGATCTACATCTCTTGGAACGCTTAAGTCCAAGATGAGCTTTGGAGTTATCACTTCTCTCTTTTGACTCAGCAAGTAATTAGGACAATTTGTAGCACAAATGACCGCATCAAAATTATCCCAACAATCTAAATTATTCCATTCTAAATAGCCAATACCCTGCAGTTGAGCAGCAGCTTTAGCCTTTGAATCAGTGCGATTGGCTAGGCAAATGTTGAAGTTATTGTTTTTGAGCTCTTCAATAACCTTCAGATTTGTCTTTGATGCCCCAACAAACAGAACTTTGCTCCCGCTAGTTTTTTCTTGAATTAGATCTCTAGTTGTACTAATCAAGTTAGGAGTATCACTGCCTATTTGTAAAGATTGACGGATCTCTTTGCCAATTTTAAGACTCTTTTGAAATAAAAAATGAAGCTCTTTATTACACCTACCCTTCGTTTGAGCTTCAATATAGGCCTTTTTTACTTGCCCCTGTATTTCTGTCTCAGCAAGAATAGCGCTATCGATTCCTGAAGTTACTTTAGAGAGATGAAAAAAACAATCTTTGCCAAAGTATGAATAGAGTTTATAGGTTGAATTTTGATTAAATTCTTGAGTAAAATCACGCAGCAACGAGCTATGTGTAGCTGTCAAGTTAGGAGAATGAAAATAAACTTCAAAACGATTGCAGGTAAATAAAGTGACCTTTGAAAACGAATGCAAAAAATGACGAAGTTCGTTTCTCTGAAAGTTTTTTGCTAGTTGCTCTCTAAAATTAAGGTCTGCACTCTTATGGTTTACACCAATAACACCAATGTCCATCTATCAAAAAAATTTTATATAAAATGCTTTTATATGTAGATGGGTATTTATTGGCTAGTTAAGTCAACTTTTTATTTAGAAACTGGCTGTTTATCAAAAAAACCCTACCCGCATTTTATCATATAACTTTCAAAAAAAATCAAGCCTCAGACTTTTTTTACTCAAAAAAACATACATGCGTTAAAATAACTATAAATGATTAACAATCAACACACAAAATCAAACATTTAGCAATATAGAGAACCAACAATGAACCAAGTATCTTCTTTATCAAATATAGACTACCCCACCACCCCATCACATTTATACTGTGATGTTGCATTTGGAGTAGGGCTTGCACTGGAATCTAGCGGAGTTGCTACTGCTTTTGCGGGTCTACCCTATCTGGGTCTATCTGCTATGCTTACTGGTAGATCAGTAAGGATTATAGAAAGCATGTTTTGTAAAAATACAGATGTAATAGATAGTATCTGGAATTCTCCTTTTGATTTTGTTTCAGACATTTATCAATTGGCTTCTATATATGGGCATCACAAATACACAAGGTTTCTACAAAAAAATATCCAAAAGTTTAATAATGCAAAAAAAATAAATCTTCCTAGCCTTAAGAAAGCCTATGATGCTGCTTTAAAAACAGCAAAGAAAGTCCAAGCTAATTTAGCTGCGATCCCCTCTGGGGCAACTCAAGCGGCTCTAAGACAAAATGTGCTTTCATTAGCTAAACATAGTCAAAATGCTGAGCAGAAAATGCAATTGGCTAGACAAGCAAAAGATGCCTGGGATATTGCTAAAGCTTCGATCAGCCCTTCAGAGTGGACACTCAAAATTTTTAAACCTCTACACCTTGCACTTGCAACACTTCCCCCCTGTTTAGTAAAAGTGTGGTTAAACGAGGGCGTCAAAGAGCAAGAAGTTGTTAACCATGTCACCTATATGTTACAACTTTCAGACATCTATGGCATTGTTTATGACAGGAGTGAAGATCTTCTGGATTTAAGCCACAAGATAAATTTAGATCTCAAAGATATTGTTTCTCAAGCTTATGTAAAGATCTGTGAGAAAATTAATAGCCTAATAATTCTTAATCGCAATCTCTTAATGCTTTTGAACAGCAAAGCTTCTGAAAGCAAACAAGAAAAGGTTATCAAAGAAATTACAACTTTACATCATTATATCGAAAAAGAGTTTGGTCTTGAAAAATCTTTTTTTATAAATTTTATTAATGACCCAAAAAACGATGAATCCGTTGTTGCTGATGGTACAAAGCCTCTATTTGATCTCCAACAAATAGCAATCACAGCTCTACAAGACTTAGATCCAGATGCAATAAATGGGTTCAACCTTGGATTTGAGATGCGTGCACAATTTGAAACCCTCACTGCACTTATTACATACCTCGTAAGCATTACCGAAGAATACATTGATGTTGCTTCAAGCTCTTCAAGCAAAAACGCGCTTCTGGATGTAGAAGCAAGGGCTAAAGACATTCTTGTAGCTGTAGATAGTGGATTAAAGGTATTGGATAATAAATATAAAGGCCAACAAACAGTGAATGCGGAATAAAAAACAGGCCTTGCCCAAACGGCCAAATGAATTGAGCCATGCTTTACCTGCATTTATTTAGAGAGTTGTTCTAAGTGAGCATCAACAATGTCTTTTGCAAAGTATCGCTCTCAAGCCACTGGCTATTTCCATTAGAGCTGTATTCAAAATTACTTTCGACTTTCTGCCCTTCTTCAATCTTGCTTCTGTGCGAGCGAACAACATAATGATTTGGATACTCAAAGGTACACTTAGCCTCACCTTGAGTAATAAGATGCTCATGCAATTTTTCACCAGGTCTGATGCCACAGTTTTTAATAGGTAGATGTGGGGCCATTGCTTGAGCTAAATCTGTTATTTTCATGCTAGGCAACTTAGGAACAAAAATTTCTTCTCCTTGCATAATGACCAAGCTTTGCATAACAAACTCTGCTGCTTGATCCATGGTGATCCAAAAACGTGTCATCCGCTCATCTGTAACAGGTAGAGATTCTACGCCATCTTGAATCATTTTTTTCCAGCGTGGAAGCAGGCTTCCTTTTGAGCCCAAAACATTGCCATAACGCACAACAGAGAGCTTGGGTTCCCCTCTATCTCCGACATATGATTTACCCGATAAAATTAACTTATCTGCGCATAACTTCGTGGCTCCATAAAGATTAATTGGAGCAGCAGCTTTATCAGTTGAAAGAGCAATTACTTTTTTGACGTTTGAAGAAATAGCAACATCCATGACATTCATTGTACCAATAATGTTGGTCTTAATGAACTCTGTTGGATTATATTCTGCTGCAGGAACTTGTTTTAAGGCTGCTGCATGAATAATATAATCCACATCTCTAAAAGCTAGGTAAAGCCTTTCTTTGTCGCGTATGTCTCCTAAAAAATAGCGTAAATTTGACTTCCTGAAAACAGGGTCTGCATCTTGCATCTCAGAGTGCTTCCATTCATCACGGCTAAAAACAATGACTTTTTTTGGCTTGCTTGTAGAAAGTATTTTTCTGATAAAGGCTTGCCCAAAGCTACCTGATCCCCCCGTAATTAAAATTGTTTTGTTGGTAAAAAATGTGTTATAATCTATCATCTTCGGGTCTTCCTTGATAAAAAGTACTCTTTTACTCAGAATAAAGTTTTTTTAAAACAAATACTTTTCAAAGCTTATGGCTAAAAAATACGATGAATCCACAATCCATACCCTAGATGCTCTATCGCATATACGTATGCGAACAGGTATGTACATTGGTCGCCTAGGAGATGGTTCTCACACAGATGACGGGATTTATATCCTTATGAAAGAAGTCATCGATAACTGCATCGATGAATTTATTATGGGAAATGGTTCAAAAGTTATTGTAAAATTTAACCCTAAGCTACAAAAAATTTCTGTTCGTGACTATGGGCGCGGCATACCCCTTGGTAAAGTTGTTGACTGTGTAAGTAAAATCAATACTGGAGCCAAATATAACAGTGATGTTTTTCAGTTTTCTGTGGGGCTCAATGGTGTGGGAACAAAAGCTGTCAACGCCCTTTCTAGTAGCTTTTTAGTTAGAAGCTGCCGCGAAGGTGAGTTTATGGAAGCGAACTTCTCTAGAGGAAAACTTTTAGATAAGAAAAAAGGGAAAACAAAAGAAAAAAATGGAACCTACATTGAGTTTATCCCTGATTCTGAGATTTTTAAAAAATTTAATTTCGATGAAGACTTTATCATCAAAAGGCTTTGGAACTACGCCTACTTAAACCAAAATCTTTTAATTGATTACAATGGGTTGAAAATTCAATCGGAAAATGGTCTCCTAGATCTTTTGAATAATGAAGTGCAAGACGACAAGCTCTATGATCCACTTCATTTTAGAGGAAAGCGACTTGAATTTGCACTTCTTCACACTCAGAGTTACGGGGAAAGTTATTTTTCTTTTGTCAACGGCCAATATACTTCAGATGGAGGAACGCATCTCTCTGCTTTTAGAGAGGGTATTTTAAAAGGCGTCAATGAATATGCCAAAAGAAGTTTTCAAGGAGTCGATTTAAGAGATGGAATTGTTGCAGCTGTTTTAGTTCGCTTGGAAGAGCCTATTTTTGAATCCCAAACAAAAAATAAACTGGCCAATACAGAAATTAGATCAGGCCTTGTCTTAGAAGTAAAAACAGCAATTGTAGATATCTTATATAAAAACCAAGATATCGCTAAAAAAATTATTGAACGCATAAGCTTTAACGAAAAATTACGCAAAGAACTCTCTTCAGTCAAAAAAGAAGCCAAAGAGCGCCAAAAGAAAATTTCATTTAAAATCCCTAAGCTTCGCGATTGTAAATACCATTTTTCTGATTCAAATGGAAAAGGTGACAACTCGATGATTTTTCTAACTGAAGGAGATTCAGCATCTGCTTCAATTGTTGCCTCCAGAGATCCCCTCACTCAGGCTGTATTTTCTCTACGCGGTAAACCACTAAATGTTCATGGGCTCAAGCGTGACCAACTCTATAAAAATGAAGAGATGTTCAATTTAATGAATGCATTAAATGTAGAAGAAGATGTGGATAATCTGCGCTATAATAAAATTATTCTAGCAACGGATGCAGATGTAGATGGAATGCATATTAGAAACCTCTTGCTGACCTACTTCTTAACATATTTCGAATCTCTTGCCATTAATGGGCACCTCTTTATTTTAGAAACACCCCTATTTAAGATTCGAGTCAAAGATAAAATTCACTATTGCTACAGCGAAGATGAAAAGGATGACCTTTTAGAAGATCTTAAATCTAAAAATGTAGAAATTACTCGATTTAAAGGACTCGGTGAAATTAATCCAAAAGAGTTTAAGCAATTTATTGGAAAAGATATGCGCATTCAACCTATTAATGTATCCAACTATAGCGACATCAAAGCCTCACTTGAATTCTACATGGGAAAAAATACACCCAAAAGAAAACAGTTTATCATGCAAAATCTTATTTCAGAGCCGGAGCTTGTATAGTGGACGATTTAAAACAGTTAATGCGCACCAACTACTTAACTTATGCATCCTATGTTATATTAGATCGCGCAATTCCCAATGCTATTGATGGCCTAAAGCCTGTGCAGCGCAGATTGCTTCACACTCTTATGAAGATAGACGATAGCAAGATGCATAAAGTTGCAAATGTCTCTGGGCAAACGATGGCCCTGCATCCACATGGCGATGCAGCTATTACAGATGCTTTAGTTAACCTTGCTAACAAAGGGTACCTTTTAGAAACACAAGGGAACTTTGGAAACCTCTACACAGGTGACCCTGCTGCTGCCGCTCGTTACATTGAGACAAGGCTTTCTGCATTGGCCAAAGAGACACTCTTTAATAAAGATATTACTGAGTACGTTGCTTCTTACGATGGAAGAAATCAAGAGCCTTTATGCCTACCTGCTAAAATACCTTTAGTTCTTATGCAAGGGGCAGAAGGGATTGCTGTAGGGATGTCTACTAAGATTCTACCTCATAACTTTAATGAACTGATTGAAGCTCAAGTTGCAATCCTTAAGAAAAAGCCTTTTGAAGTCTTTCCAGATTTTACAACTGGAGGCGTTATGGACGTTTCAGAGTATGATCTTGGACGTGGGAAGATTAAAGTTCGTGCCAAGCTAGATGTTGTAGACACCAAGACTATTATTATTAGAGAAATTTGCCCTGGAACGACGACTGAGTCGATGATCAACTCTATTGATGAGGCTGCTAAAAAAGGTCGACTCAAACTAGAAGCTATCAACGATTATACTTCAGATAAAGTTGAGATTGAACTAAAGCTTCCTAGAGGCGTGTATGCAGAAGATGTGCTAGATGCCCTCTACGCTTTCACTCAATGCCAGGTTTCAATTAACTCTCAGATTTTGGTTATTAAAGATCAACTGCCTTGGGAAACAAATGTAAATGATCTCTTAGAACTTCACGTTTATGCTTTAAAAGGATTTTTAAAACGTGAGCTTGAGATTGCCCATGAAAAACTTTTACGTAAAATCTTCGAAAAAACGCTAGAGCAAATCTTCATTGAAAATCGTATGTACAAAAAGATTGAGAACTTAAAGACATATGAAAAAATTCATGAAGCCATAGCAACGCAGCTCAAGCCTTACCACAGGAAGCTTAAAAAGACCCCTGACTATGATGATAGAGAAAGACTCTTAAGTATAGCAATTCGACGCATCTCTAAATTTGATATTGAGCGCCAGGAAGGTGAAATCAAAATTCTCAAAGGTAATGTACTTGAAACAGAAAAAAACTTAAAAAATTTAACTCGTTTTACTGTCAGCTATCTACAAAATCTCCTCAAGAAATACGGAGATCTTTTTCCTCGAAAAACAGAAATCCAAGAGCTTGAAAATATAGATCGCAAAAAAGCAGTTGAAAAAGAAATTAAAGTAGCAGTCGATCTCAAAAGAGGATACATTGGCACTAAAGTTGCATCTGATGTGCAATACAAATGCACAAACTTAGATCGCTTTGTCCTTTACTTCGATGATGGAACTTACAGAGTTATTGCTCCATCTGATAAGGAATATGTCTTAACAGGCAATAAACTACTCTATGCATCCCCTTTGGATAAAGACTGTGTGATGTCTTGCATCTACAGGGACTCTGAGACCCACTTTGCTTTTGCCAAGCGCTTTAGCGTTTCAAAATTTATTTTAAACAAAGTTTACAACTACGCAGAGAAAGGCTCTAAAATTGATTTCTTATCGGATCAAGAAAATCCAGTTGTAAGTGTCATTTTTGTTCCAAAGCCCAAGCTTAAGCAAAAGAAAATGGACTTTGACTTTGCAGATGTTCTTGTAAAAGGTGTTGCTGCAAAAGGAAAAAGAATTGCTAATAAAGAGGTAAAAAAAGTTGGCCAAAGCAAAAAGCAACAATTAACTTTTGCTTAATTTTCAACTTTCAATTAATTCATAAGCACACATAGAATTGTTACTCAAGAAAAGCTAAAAAGGAAAATATCTAATGAATATGTTAAACAGCTCAAGCTATAGTTACTTTAAACCGTGCGACCAAACTTCATTTTTAAATAATGTTGCAGCTGGTGCCGCTGATGGGTTTGAAGTAGGGACCTTTTTAGCAGCTTTAACATCTACTTTCGCTGCACTTACAACTCGTGATGGACTTGTTTACCGTGATGAGTATGAGACTCTTCATATGGCTTCTCTTTTAGCTAAAAACACTGTAAGTACAGCTATTGTGACAAGTGGATTAACAACTGCTCTCGGAGCTGCTGTTGGAGCTTCTACAAGTCTAATCAACAAAGCTTACTGCTACGCTCATGAAGCTGAGACGACAACTAACACTTTATCAAATATCTTCAACACTGCAGTTTCATATTTGCCAAGTAAAGAACAAGCATATGAGTATTGCCCAGATCTTCTTTGTGGACGTGATGAGTTATAGTCTCATAAGATAGCTCTACACTTGTTTAGTGAATTGCTGCGCCTATTCTTTTTGCAATTGCACTTTGAATAATTTCAACAATGGCAGCGTTTTCTATCATACGAGCTTGTTCCAAAGCATTCAGGCCAGACGCATTAACTAATGTAAAATCAACGCGCTCATCATCACAAAAAGCCTGAACTAGCTCTATACGTTGAGCTTCTACTGCCATCATTAGAGGGGTCATATCATCAATACACTCTTGCATATTTATGCGTCTGCATTTCGGCAAAAGGACCTTCACTATTTGCTCATAATCTCTTATGACCTGCTCAGGCTTTTCTTGATTTACTGCTAATCCCAATCCTTTAAGGGCCTGCATCAAAGGGTGTGAATCTCCATTTGTATGTTCATCTGTTTTCGCTCCTTTGGCCAAAAGAAGTTCAACACCTGCAACAAAACCTTCCCTACATGCTGAATTTAGCGGAGTCTGACATGCTGCATAGCGATTTTTTGCTCCATCAACTGGAGCTCCTTTATCTAAAAGCATTTCTACAGCTAAAACATTGGCTCTTGGAACCACATAGTCTTGCATTAGGCAATTAAAATGATATGGATCCGCTTCAGACTTGAATGAATCTATAAATAGCTTTGTTAGAACAACTGAAGAAGCGGGAGATAAAACTGAATCTAAAGCTGCTCTTTGCTCTTCAAGATTACCATCAGAATATTTAAATTCTCGAGCACCTTGATCTATGATCTGTAGCGCCGTCTTAACTGCAATATGAGTTCTAGGCAGTGGCCTTACTAAACCAGAAAGCTTTTTAGCAGCTATTTCCTTTCTTAAATGACGCACGCAGTAAATCATTGCATCTTGCATATTAGAGTCTAGTGCAGATGGGTTTCTAAATGAGCTACTTAAAAAAATCTCATCATAAACTTTTCCAACATCTTCTGGTGAAGAACTTGCAATCAGACTCTTTGCACAATGGCCCTCTAAAGTGATAACCCCAATCTGTTTGATGCAAGATGCAGCACTTTCAGCTCTACTCACTTTTGCAAGACCCCCTATAAAAGAAGCCTCTAAAACTCGAGCGGATTTAATATCAATCACCATATTACTCTCCTATTACCAACAGCATTTCCCTAGCTACATTTTAGCTTAAAAACCTTTATATGTCAACTTAAAATTTTAATTTATAATCACTTAAGAAATAATTAGCCCAGCTAAAACAACCTATTAAACATCTTATAATAAGAGCTTTAAACATTTACTCCCCGCATTGAATAAACTTATGGCTTTATATTGAACAAATTACCCTCTTCTTATATGGAGACATATAAAGAAGAATCCATCTAGAGGCAGTCTATGGTCAAGGGAATCCCAGCAAAAAAACCACAAGATGATGAGTTCATGCATCAATATGGTGGTGGAGTGAACCAATATGGCACTAAAGGAGCTTCTAGCCCTGATCAATTTCAAAACTACATGAACGACGGCATGACGACTCAAGGGGCGGGTGATTCAAACTCTGGTCCCAGTCCTTTTGAAATGATGGCTCAGCAACAAAACCAAAACTTTGGGGCGCCTACACCGCAAGGCAGCTCCTCTCTAGATGGAGCTGCTCCTGAGAACTTTGGCCCTCCGGGAATATCTCAAACATCAAAAGGTCAGTCATTTGGAGCTCCTGGATTTCAGGATCCAAAAAATCAAGCCGGACAATCGGCAACAGGTCCTTCTCAAGAGACTTTGACCCCTGGAAGCAACACCCAATTTGGAGCTCCTCTAGCTACTCAGACTCAAGCTGCGGCTAAAACAAGCCCTCAATCAGGACCTATTCAAGGAAAACAAGCCCAATCTGCCCAAAATTCAACTGCTAAAACTCCTGGGGGCAAGCCTAAAAAGAAAACTTCCAAAAAAACTGTTGAAAAGATGGAAATGGAGGGTATGATGCAAAATATTATTGCCCATATGAAGGTCAAAGACCCTGACCCGGGTGCTTGGAAGTAATATTTGTTATAATTGCATTGTTAATATATAATAGACTGAATTTTAATATTTTATCTAAATACATGAAAAACAAACTCGACGATTTTACAATTGATGAAGAAAATATAGATCGCATAGATATTTTCCTAACTAAGCGATACAAAGAATACTCAAGAAGTTACTTTCAAGAGCTGATTGAAAAAGAGCATGTACTTTTGAATGGAAGACCTCTTAAAAAAAGAGAAGTACCTGCAATTGGCGACCAAATAAATATTTGCTTTAAAAATAGACCTGGACCCGATCTCACTCCTCAGTCGATCCCTCTAGACATCATCTATGAAGACGCTCACATCATTGCCGTCAATAAACCCGCTTTTATGGTCGTGCACCCTGCCCCAGGAAACTGGTCTAACACGTTTGTAAATGCCCTACTCAACCATTGCACTCTTCCAAATACTTCTGAGTTTAGACCCGGCATAGTACATCGTTTAGACAAAGAAACTTCAGGTATTCTTCTGGCCGCTAAATCAGAACTTGCCCACCAAAAACTCTGTGAACAATTTGCTCAAAGGGTTATTCAGAAAGAATATGTTGCTATAGCTATTGGTAAAGTCCCTTCCATTCGCATTGACATGCCCATCAAACGCTGCCCTACACATCGTAAAAAAATGATCATTTCACAAGAAAATGAGGGCAAAGAAGCTATTACTGATATGGAACTTTTAGGCTACAATGGAAGCTTAAGCAAAGTTCGCTTATTTCCTAAAACAGGGCGCACACATCAGCTTCGCGTTCACTTAAAGCAGCTAGGCAACCCAATATTGGGAGACAAGCTCTATGGAAAAAACTCAATTAATGAACGCTTTGGAGCTATGCGTCATTATTTACATGCAAAAAAAATCTCATTTATTCATCCTATCACGCAGAAAAAACTGGAGCTCGAAGCTCCACTGCCAAAAGATATGGAAGAGATTTTTTTATGCGGATTTTAATTCAAAGAGTTAACAGTGCATCTGTCACTATCAACAACCAAGTTCACTCACAAATAGGTCGCGGACTGCTTGTCTTTTTAGGAGTTCACATTGACGATACAGGCCAGCAAATACCCTGGCTTGCTCAAAAATGCAGCAGTCTGCGCATTTTTGAAGATGGGCAACATAAAATGAACCTTTCAATTGATCAAATCAATGGCGAAATCTTAGTTGTAAGTCAGTTTACTTTGTATGGGAGCTGCCATAGTGGAAAAAGACCTGAATTTACAAAATCTGCAAAAAGCGATCAAGCTGAAGGACTTTATAATAAATTTGTTGAAGAGCTTCAATCGATCTACCCCAAAGTCCAAACAGGAGTCTTTGGGGCAGATATGAAAATTTCACTAATTAATGACGGTCCAGTAACGCTTATGCTTGAAAAGTAGACTCCTTATTTTAGAAGTTCCACTGTACTCCTAAGTATGGAGCAAATTGATAAATCGTTTTAACAATAAATGGACGTCTTATAGCTTGTTTTGCTGCACCTTGTTGCGACATCAAACCAATATTTCTTGCTTGGCCCCACTGGTTATATTTACAGCCTAGGTTCACCGAGAAAGGACCGTTTGGATAGGCGCTTCGAATTCTAAATCCAAGATCCAACATCCATACTGCATTTGTACAAATTTTTCTTTTTAAGGGTTGCTTTGTGATATAGTTTAAAAACCCACTGTCCATACGAATATGCTGAACGCTTGTCTGCCAAGTCTGCCAGCCAGGTCCTACTCCAATAGCCAAATAAGGAGACGTTGCTGTGCTCTTAAAAATCAATGCGTATGGCAATTCAAAGTAAGTTTTAGCTAAAATTGCATTCAGCTCTAAATTTGCCCGCAAAGTTGTTCGAGTTGCAGGATCTGTTGCAGGGTTTGGGATATTACCATCTTGGGGCTCTGTCTGTAATGTTACACTTGACTGACGCTGGTAACTAATGGCACCCTTTATCCAATTATTAAACCTGTAACCTACTAAATACTCAAATAGAGGAGAGCGATTATACTTTAATCCTCTATGAAGAGGTTTATCGGTAACTTCAAAGTTAAAACTTGAAGCAGGTATACCTGCAAGATTACCTCTTACACCTGAGAAGTATAAAAAACCAACCCCCATATTAAATTGCGTCCACAAACTCGCTTTGCTCTGCACCTCATAAGAGTCTGTGAAGAAAGGAGACCATGTGTTTATTTCTCTTCCAGCTATTGCATAAGGTCCTCTGGAGGTATATGTATCTGGAAAATTCCACTGTGCACCCAAGTATGGAGCAA
The DNA here is from genome assembly GCA_022601345.1 of Chlamydiota bacterium. Taxonomy (GTDB): domain Bacteria; phylum Chlamydiota; class Chlamydiia; order Chlamydiales; family JAAZZY01; genus JAAZZY01. Next base: position 44,657 of record JAJACU010000032.1, read on the forward strand.
ATGAATATACATTTTTAATATTCAAAGGTCGAACTAAGAAACGTTTGCTACCATCTTGCTGGCTTAGATCTCCAATATTTCTTGCTTGGCCCCAATACATAAACTTAAGCCCTGCTGTCATCGAAAAGTCTACTTCAGGAAGTAAACTTTTAAGCTTCATTCCAACATCTACTAAAAATGAAGCATTTGCTGAAGTTTTGTTAACTAAAAAAACAGGGTTATTATTACGCAAATTTCCTGTTACAACTAAAGTATCTTGAACTTCTATATCTCTCCAAGTCTGCCAAGCAGGTCCTATACCCGCACCTATAAATGGGGTAAAGTTTACGCCTTTAAATATCATAGACCAATGAGAGTCATAGAAAAGTCTAAGCATTACCGAATTTAAATTTAAGCTTGACTTCAAGCGATACAAATGGGGTTCGTTTGAAGTGACTCCCTGATCTTCAGAAAAAGTCCCTGTTGCAGCTTGCCACTTAGATTGCACACATACTTGACTTTGATATTGAGCAGAAATACCCGTTCTTAGCCAAGGTTTAATCCTCCAACCTAATATATACTCCATCAAAGGTGTGCGATTATAACTAAATCCTCCACGCAAAGGCCCAAATTGAAATGGCCTTCCTAAAGTAGGTCGTGGAGTTGGTCCATCAGCGACAATGACTCCATCAACATTCTTGAAGTATAAAAATCCTACACCAACATTAAACTGAGTCCAAATACCTGGGTCTTTAAATTGGTTGGCTTGTACCCAAAATGGGACCCAGGAATCTGCCATTTTTCCGTTAACCATAATAGGTGATTTTGGAATGTAGCTTGGGGGAAAATTCCACTGTACACCGAGATATGGAGCAAATGAATAAACGGTTTTAACTTTAAATGGGTGTGCCAAACCGAGAGGAAACTCACCTTGGTCTCTAAACCCGCCAATATTGCGAGCTTGACCCCATTGGTTGTACTTACAACCTAATTCAACTGAAAAATTTTGCTTGCGCATTGCATCTTGCATTCTAAAACCTAGATCAACCATCCAAGTCGCATTTGCACTTGTTTTGTCGTTAAGCCATAAAATACGATTTCTATAAATTCCAGATACATCTATATTATTTGAACGAACACAGGTCCAGCTTTGCCATCCAGGCCCAGCCCCTACTGCTAAGTAAGGTGAAGTTGCAAGATTTTTTACAACCATTGCCCAGGGCAACTCAAAATAGAATTTAGCCATAATTGCATCTAAATTGAGTTGTGAGGAAAAAAGAGCTCTACCATCTGGACTGTTTGTGGTTGTCAGAGGCATTGTGTTTACAGTCATACCGCCTTGATGTTGATATGAAAGAGCAAATTTAAACCAAGACCACACTCTATAACCTATCATTGCTTCAAATAATGGGGTGCGATTATATTTAAGTGGACCTCTGTATTGAACATCATCAAAATTTGGAAGAGGAGTTTGGAAGTTTGCTGCTGGAGATCCTCCAAGATTGGCAGAGACATCGCTAAAGTATAAAAAACCAACCCCAATATTATACTGAAAAAAAGGACTTCTTTTTTCTTGTATATATTTGCTTGGGACAAAATTAGGAGACCAGCTTTGATCTAATTTTGCCTGCGCAGCCTTTTGTTCGCTACGTGATAACCTGTTGCGAGATGATTTGCGCCGCTGACGACTTTGAGCGTTTCTAGCCATGTAAGATACGTATTGATCTTGATTTAGGTTTAAATCTGGGCTATATTCTCCTACTAATCCTAAAGGGATTAAAATCAGCGCAGAGACTACATACTTCGTTTTTTTACTTACAAAAAATTTTTTCATCTTGCCTAAAATTGTTTTTTAACACAAGCTTTTCCTAATGAAATAAAAAATATTTTTTACGCAAGTCTTTTTTCAAAAAAAATCAGATCAAGAAAAAACCCAGTTTGAATGAATCAAACTGAGCTATATAAACTATTAAAGATTCACCTAGTAACTACACATAAAATAGCTCTAGATATTTTCAAATTACATAGAAATGTTGTTATTTTGGTTCAAAATTTTCGCTAGCAACACCATAAAGATATGGGAAAAATTCACAAACTTTTTTTCCTCCAAGTTTTACTGCTAGAGGCTTTGCATTCGCCTCTGCCATTAAAATTCCAGAAAAACCATTTACTTTTTCTTCCATTCCAAGCTCAAGCAAAGCATTCCCAAGAGCTCGACCAACTCCTTGACCTCTAGCTTCAATAAGGGCGCCTCCATTCCATGCTCCACACCATCCATTTCTAAAAAAAGCTGACATTACACCCACAACTTTGCTGTCAATAGTAGCATATAGATGCCTGTAAACCTTATTCTCGCCAAAATCTGCTAGAAATTTTTTGTATTGGTTTTGCACTGCTTCATTAAAACCAAACACTTCAGCAAACGTTTGGCAAAACAGTGAAAATTCTTCCAAAGATTTGACTTCATGGATTTTAATTTTTGTATCTTTAGGCAATTTGGGAGGCTGAATTTGACTAACTACATCCATTGTCGCAGCAAATCCTTGGTGTATTCCTCCTGATACATAACCCTGCTTTTCTAGTAGCGGACCTATTTTTTCTTTTTGTTCTAAAGAAGTAAGCCACCAGATGTGAGGAGTTGCAGCCTCAGAAAAATATTTAATTTGTTCACTAATCAATTCAGGACTAATTACAGTGCATTCAGGTGTTGTGTGAATAACTCCATTTAAAAATGCAGAGGGCAAACCACCAGCAAATCTCTCAATATTGCTACCTAGTTTGATGCAACTAGCTTCTGGACTGTATTTTGTAGAACCAAATTCCCTTGTAACAAAAACAAAGTCACTCAAAAGTGCTGAGCTTGCACTACATTTCAAATCTTCCATCAATCGACTCCTGGTTTATTTACATACCTTTGAATAAAAGAGTTTGAGAATAACTCAACTAAATTTTGTTATCACTAAAAAGCTCTTTGACCCGCTCATTATTTTTATTTTCAAAATTCTCAAGAAGGCTTTTTAGGTTTACATGCTCAACATTTTGAGACGATGTTGGATACTCAATACCACTTTGAATGCTTAGCAAGGGCTCTAAAACAAAAAGACGCTCTAACATTCTTGGGTGTGGAAGTTCCAAACGTGGGTCTTCCAAATATAATTCCTTAAATAACAATATATCTATATCAATTATTCTGGGTGCATCTTTGGGCTTCTCTACTTTGCCTAGCTCCTCTTCAATCCTTTGAGTCTCCTTTAAAAGGAGATAAGGATCATCAAGATTTGCATCAAACTTGCAAACCATATTAATAAAGTCATTTTGAGTTCTTTTTGAAACTGGAGATGTTTGATATATCGAGCTTCTTATAGGGTTGAATACAAATGACAGGGCGATAACTTTTTGATAAGCTTTTAAAATATTATCTTTAGAATTGCCCAAGTTACTGCCAAAAGATAAAAAAACGTGTTTCATTGTGTATATTTGGTGAAAGAAATCTTTTGAGATTATATACAAGGATAATTATTGTGTAAAATAACTTGAAAAAAACCACCCATCAACTATAAACTTTTTCTCTTTTGGACTGATAGCTCAGCTGGATAGAGCATCCGCCTTCTAAGCGGACGGTCGCAGGTTCGAATCCTGCTCAGTTCAAATTTTTTTAATAAGGAAACTTTGATGAAAAAAAATGCATCTATATCGCAATCCATCAGTAAATATAAATTTAATTTTCAAAAGTTCAAAAGCCTTAGTCAAACTTTAAATGCATTTAAAAAACCTGCATTTAAAAAGTTGATTGAAAGTGAACAATACACCTGCATTAGCGAAAAAATTTTTCAAGAGATCGGCAAACACAAAGCCCCTTGTTTTTTATTACCAGCAATTGTCGATTTCATTGATCAGACAAACAACATTATTAAACCTCAAGAATATACTTTTTCATACTTCGAGTTTTGGTTAAACCAACACTCAGGCCTAAGTGTTGAAGAAAATTATCTCATTCGCTCAAAAATAGTAGGCAAGCACGTTCCCAGAAATGATTATCAATCTCTTTTTCCTATCGGGATGAACAAATGTTATGCAGGCAGCCACTATGTAACAGCTCATGGATCACCAGATTTAGATACGACAATTGCTTCGTTTTGGGGTTGGGTAGATGCATTCGGTGCAAGAGTATGTAGCGGTCTCCATATTTGGAACGTCCCTCCAGGGGGAATCCTTGCTTCAAAAGATGCTGCACCATTAACAGATGTTTTTTCGTCTAATATTTTTCAATATTTATGCCTAAATCGGTCATCGCTATCCCCTATTGGAATTGATTTTGCAAGCCAAAAAGATTTAATCAAAAAAGATCTATCTGAATCATCCATTAGCCCTGATGACCATGAAAGACACAAATATGCTGTTATGGTCGTAGACTCAAAAGGGTTTTATATTGGTGACATAAGAAGCGAGGACTACGAAAGCATACGTCAAATTATTAGACTCGTGACCAACAACCTAAAATGGTTTGAAAACTCTATTCAAAATAAGCTCATAGACCTCTTTTCACAAAAAAATGTAACTCAAACGCAAGTGATTTCTGCTATTAAAGGCATATTTAATCAAAAACTTATTCAATGCTTAAACAAAAAACAGCTTACTCAAAAGCTACATGATCAAGTCGATGCATACCTCAAAAAAATTCTGAAACTCAATGAAGGTTTTGAGGCCTCTTTCAAAGAGCTAGGCTCTGTTTTAAAAAAGCTTAAGATAAGTAAACTTGGAGAACTTGATAAACATCTTCAACTTTCTTTCAAGAAAAATAAGGTTTTTGATGCAAAAGGAACTTTCAAAGACAATAGAGCTGCCATTTTTAAATCTTTCAATGAAATTTCTAAAAAAGTAGATGATGCTATCGAAGAATTATGCAACTTTATGGAAAGTTTAGACGTTGCTATCAAAATTAAAAGACAAGTGTTTGGTTTTTCAGCTCGGTATGTAACGCCTATTACAACTATTGATGAAATTCAAGACAAGATGAGTGTTTTAAACCACCTCTCTGTCGTTTACCCTAACAAAGACGGGTCATTTTGGCCTTTAGGAGTTATAAAATCTGAAGACATTAAACAAGGAAAGCTAGGCACAGTAACTTTAAGAGATTTTTGTAACAGAAGCGAAGTGAAAATTGATTCTAATCTAGAGATTATTAGTGTTATCGATCACCATAAAACAGAATTAAAAACAAAAACAGCTCCATTAGCAATTACCGGAGATGTGCAATCTTGCAACGTGTTAGTTGCTGAACAAGCTTTTAAAATTAATGACTCATACAGCCATGGTGGTGTTGAGAAAGCAACCTTAAACAAACAGCTTAAAGCTAACGCTGGTAAAACGCTAACTGACTCTATAATTCGCACAAAAAACCGTGTTTTAAAAAGATTGCTCGCTCAAAACCAGTCCAGCCAATATTTCATTGATCCACAAAGGGAGTTCTTTGAATACCTCTCTTTTCTGCATGCAATTATCGACGATACAGACTTGTTGTCTAAAGCTACCCAAAGAGATGTTTATTGCATTGCTGAGCTTCTAAATCGCATGAAGTCTATTGCAGATCAAAAAGAAACAGAAATTATTAATTTTGATCATTTAAAAGACGATGCAGATTTCGTTTCTGGAGCCGTAAAAGAAATTGTTTCTAACCGGGAAATGTATTTAATTTATAAGTCCATTTTCAACAAACGTGAAACAGCTGTTGAAGAGGCTATTGTAGACACAGCTCAGGGTAAATCTACAGAATTCTTTTCAGATACCAAAGAGCAAAATAGCTGTTGTCGTGTTGGGCAGTCTAAAGTATTCAAGCGCAACATTCCCACACTTGAAAAGAACTTTGAAAAGCTCATTACTCAATGGGCAGAAAAAGCAAACGAAATTTACTCCAATCACGAGCTGCTTGATCTGCATGTGCAAATGATCAGCACAATTCCATCAGCTGATGATGTCTATAAAGGAAAAGAGAAAAGCTACTCGAATAAAGATTACATTTGGATATGGATTCCAAATACTCCTCAAGCTGTGAACCATCTAACTAGCTTTTTAAATGCCTTTAAAAGCTCTGCTAAAGTTCAAACAAACAAAATGGAATATCAGATCCTAGGAAGTGATGCCTGTGACTACCAAAGCATCTTCACGCATCACTTTATAGCTACGCCAGCTAAGCAAAAACTCAAGATAAAGAAAAAGATGCCAGTTGTCATTTTATCATTTGACGCTGGCACCTTGAATTCGAGAAAAGCTCAGATTACTCCTTACTTACCGGCCTTAGTAAAGTAGCTTAAGCTTCTACTTTTTCACCGTTTTCTTCTAAAATTTCTAAGCTTACACGGATTCCGTTGCGGCTTGCTACTGACATAAGTAGAGTACGGATCGCATTGATGGTTTTACCCTTTTTCCCTATAATTTTTCCAATATCTGCTTTTTCAACTGAAAGTTCAATAATAAGAGTTTGTGTTCCTCCAATCTCATTAATCTTTACACTATCTGGGTTATCCACTAGACACTTTACAATATATTCGACAAATTCTTTCATGTTTCGTCCTTACTTGAGTTTAGATTTCAATTTCTTTATTCCAATAAAACAACAACCTAAGATGAGACTTCTCACCATCTATAGATTGCTTTTATTTGGTGCAGGATTATAATTATTTGATTATATAAAACCAATCCAAAAAAAACCTATGCATACTTTCTCAATAAAAAATTTTAAAGTGGGCCCCAAACAAAAACTTGCTGTTATGTCCGGTCCGTGCGTCATAGAAAACAAAGATCACACTCTTCAATGCGCCCGTCAATTGGTAAAAATTTTTAATGATTTTGACCTTAACTTTATCTTTAAAGCAAGCTTTGACAAAGCAAACCGCAGCTCAATTGACTCATATCGCGGCCCAGGCCTTGAAGAAGGACTCGACATTCTTAAGAGTGTAAAAGACGAACTTGATATACCTATTGTTACGGACGTCCACACTCCAGAGCAAGCTAAAGCTGCTGCTGAAATTTGCGATATTATTCAAATACCTGCATTTCTATGCAGACAAACAGACTTAGTGGTTGCTTGTGCTCAAACTAATGCTGTTATTAATGTGAAAAAAGGACAGTTTTTAGCTCCTTGGGACATGTCACAAGTCATTTCAAAAATTGAAGGCACCGGTAATAAAAAAATTATCTTAGTCGATAGAGGAACGTCCTTTGGCTATAACAATCTAGTAAGCGATATGCGTGCGATCCCCATCATGCAGAATTTGGGCTACCCTGTTTGCTATGATGCTTCACACTCTGTTCAATTGCCAGGAGGGTTAGGAACAAGCTCTGGAGGACAACGAGAATTTATTCCAACGCTTGCTAAGTCTGCAATAGCTGCAGGAGCAAACCTCTTATTTATCGAATCACACCCCAACCCTGAAAATGCACTTAGCGACAAAGCTTCTGTATTTCCATTCAAAGACTTACCTAAATTTTTGTCTGAAATCGAAAAACTCTACAACGTAGTGCAATCATTTAATGTTTAAAAAAAGAAGTTTCACTTTAGTTCTTTTCTTGCTTGCTTGTTTTTCTTTTACTCTTTTTTCAATGTTTCGCATCTCCAAGAGAAACAGAAGAAAGTACTCTAAAGTTTTAAGCAAACTTCAGCCTCAAGATCAAAAACACTATGGAGCTTCCAAAAGAAGCCTCGTCAAAAAAGATGTTTGGGTTGAAAAACCAGATAACCTCTACCACTACATAGTAGTATCTGGAGATTCTATCTTGCATCTCAATCAAATGAGATCTTCTCAAACACACGTTATTGAAGAAATGGGAGACATTACGTGCTACTTGCAACAAAAAAAATATTTTATGGATTCAAATGGCAATGAAGTGCCTGAACAAACTGCTGTGCCTATGCAGCAAGTGTGTGTACTAAAAATGGCTGAAGGAAGCTACAACTACTTCAATAAGAAGTTTATAGCTCAAAATGCTCTTATACAAGTCTTCCAACTTCCTGGCCACGAGTTAACAACAAAAATATCTTTGGAAAATGCAACAAAAGTTTTAGATGGTAAATGTGACAGTGTAAATTTCTCTTTCAATGACAACAAACCTAAATTAAAAACTCAAAACTTAAAAGCTCAAGTCTACACACAAAGTAATCGTTTATGAAAAAAATCTTGATACTTCTTGCACTCTTTACCCCCTACGTACTCTCAGCAGAGTTCCCAATTATCAGCAATGGCATTACTGAGATAAGCTACTTAGATGCCAACAATGTAGAGCAGCATCACATCACATGCCATGAAAAGGTCGAGCTTGATTTCAACTTTAACTACCTTCAATGCTTGAGCCACGGGCATGATTTAGAAAAACAAATCCATTTCCATGATGAATTACACGACCTTTATTCAGACCAGCTCAGAGCAACTTACGTTCATAAAGATGGAGCCTTCTCTTTAGATCAGCTCAAAATTTATGGGAATGTCTGCCTAATTCAAAAAGAAGACCCCGCGCAAATTATTGCTTTTGATGAACTTCAATACGCTTTAGCTGACCAACTCGATTACAGCTTTACAAGCGATCAAATTACACTGCGTGCAAAAGAAGGATCTAGTGTGTTATATTATGATCAACTCAACAACTATCGAATATCTGCACCTGAAGTACTACTTAGGCGCAGCCCTGAAACAAACCAAGCGATGGTTGATGGCAAAGGAAAAGTTCGTTTTGTATTTGAAGAAGACGAACTAGAAAAATTTAAAACTCATTTTTTTGGAAAAGGTAAGGACTTTGAGCATGACAAACTCTGATTTTCTCTTCTATGTTGATGGCCTTGTTAAAAAATATGGTTCAAAAACTGTTGTCAATAATTTAAGCTTTGGAATCCATCAAGGAGAGGTCTTAGGCCTTTTAGGGCCTAATGGAGCAGGTAAAACGACAGCCTTTTATATGGCCATTGGTTTAGTGCACCAAGACAGTGGATTAATCAAATTCAAAGGCAAAGACATCTCATCTCACTCTATATATAAGAGAGCTCAGATGGGTATGGGATATTTAGCTCAAGAACCCTCTGTTTTCAGAAACCTTACTGTTGAGAAGAACATCCTCTGCATCCTTGAAACCCTCCCAATAACCTATAAAGAGAGGAAAAATCGCCTCTCTGAGCTCCTTTCAGAGCTCAATTTGCAGTCATTGGCCAAAAAGAAGGCTACGGCTCTCTCTGGAGGAGAACGCCGCAGACTAGAGATTACAAGAGCCTTAGTCACAAACCCTTCCTTTATCCTCCTCGATGAGCCATTTGCCAACATTGACCCCATTACTATTAATGACGTCAAAAACATGGTTAAACTACTCTCTAACAAAGGGATAAGCATATTGATCACCGATCATAATGCTAGAGAGATCTTCTCAATTGTTGATAGATGTTATCTTATCCAAAAAGGCCAAGTTTCCTTTAGTGGCTCAGTAGATGAGCTTATTTCCAACCCTGAGGCCAGAGAAAGCTATCTCGGCAAAGATTTCGCCCTCTAATTAGTTAACTAACACCTTTTTTTTAATTAATTATTTGACAAAATAATAAATATAAGTTAAAATAAATATAGGAAGTTAATAATACTAATACCTTTAATACTCAGGAGACAAAATTATGGCATCATTATCACCCGTTAAAGCAACATCACAAACAAAAGAAGCACATGCAGCGGTTAGAAAACAACTTGTTGGAATGTTCAACCCAAAAGCTGATCTAGCAACTGTAGCAGGTCGCGCAGGTAGAACAAAAGCGATTGATTCAAAAATTTCAGCTCTTGCTGCAGCAATGGCTAAAGATTCAGCTTCTAGAACAGGAAGACAAGGACTAGGTGATAAAGATGTAGTAACAGTTCCTACAAGTACAACAGTTGTAGTTCAGCCGAAAGCTTCAACTCGTAAAGATGCTACAGTTAATACTCCACTGATTGTTAAAGATGAAGATGAAAAAAAACTAACTTGCTGTCAAAAAGTTATGAAAGCAGTTTGCTGTTGTATTTCAAGCTAGTTTAAAGCTTAATTTAGAATTTATCATAGGTGAGATCTTGAAAGGCCTTAATTTAGGTTCTTTCACAGATCTCATTTTCTTTGAAAAAGAATGCTATTTCTGTTTTTGCAGTGTCTGGCGCATCAGATCCATGAACAGCATTCTCACCAACAGACTTAGCAAATTCATTGCGAATGGTGCCTTTTTCTGCTTTACTAGGGTCAGTTGCTCCCATTACCTCACGGTTTTTAGCAATAGCGTCAACACCTTCTAAAACTTGAACAAGAACAGGACCTGATGTCATAAACTCAACAAGTTCTCCAAAGAAAGGACGCTCTTTATGAACAGCATAAAATTCACCAGCTTGTTTTTCTGTAAGGTGCATCATTTTACATGCAACTATTACAAGACCCGCTTCTTCAAATTTAGACAGAATAGCCCCGATTTCATTACATGCAACTGCATCTGGCTTAATAATCGATAGTGTTCTCTGATTTGCGCTCATGGGTATCTCTGGATCCTATTTTAATGATTAAAGATTTGTGCGCAAATTATAGGGTTTTACCAAGAAAATAAACAATTAAAATCTTTTAAAAATAAAAAAGAATTGATTTATTAACAATTTCTTTAAAAAAAGTTTCATCTTCTATGAAAGTAAAAGAGTTGCCAGAGATTGAGCTCTTGATGTCCCCTCTCCAAAGAAGGCTCCTAGCGCGGCACCTGCAAGAGTAATTTTCCAAAATGTTTTATCTTTTAAAGCTGCAGGGACCACAGTTTTAATGTAAGATGGATTGAAGTTTTTTGAAACCTTATTACCCAGTGCCTGAGCAAAAGTTAATTCTAAATCTTTACTCACAAAGCCAAGTGCAGCGCCTCCAAGGCCTCCTAAAACGCTTCCAACTGCTGTATATGGATGAATCATTATAACCCCAAAGTTTTATGTTACTAAATTATAGTGAGTTTAGGAATTATAAAGGCTAATTTGCAAGCCTTTTCTCAAGACTCTCTAGTTCTTGGGAAATTTCTTGTGGAAGACGATCTTTGAAAAGAGTGAAAAAGTTTTTGAGCTCACCAAGCTCATGCGTCCACTCTTGAGCGTCTATTTCAAATAGGTTTTTTAAATGCTTTTCTGAAATATTCAACCCCGAAACGTCGAGTGAATTCAATCTAGGGATAAAGCCAACTGGAGATTTCTCTTTAACATCTTGCCCTTGAACACTCTCAAAAATCCACTTTAATACCCGCGAGTTTTCACCAAAACCTGGCCATAAGAAATCACCTTTACAATCTTTCCTAAACCAGTTTACGCAAAAAATCTTAGGCAAACTAAGGCCTTGTTTCTTTCCAATTTCAAACCAATGCTTGAAATAATCCCCCATATGATAGCCACAAAAAGGAAGCATTGCAAAAGGATCATGACGAAGCTTTCCAACTGAGCCTTCAGCTGCCGCTGTTGTTTCAGAAGAGATACTTGCTCCTAGAAACACCCCATGTTGCCAATCTAATGATTCATAAACTAGAGGAACATTATGAGCTCTTCTTCCTCCAAAAATAATTCCTTCAATTGGAACTCCTTTAGGATTTTCCCAATTTGGATCAATTATTGGACATTGATTTGCTGGCGCAGCAAAGCGCGCATTGGAATGAGCAGCTTTAGAACCAAGAGATGGGCTCCAGTCTTGAGAAAGCCAGTCTACAAGGTGATCAGGCCTTTTCCCATCCATACCTTCCCACCATATATCTTGATCGTCTGTTAAAGCAACGTTTGTGAAGATTGTATTTTTTCGAAGTGAATACATTGCATTGGGATTAGAGGTAAAAGATGTCCCGGGAGCAACACCAAAAAAACCATTTTCTGGATTAATTGCATAAAGCTTGCCATCTTCTTGAAAATGCATCCATGCAATATCGTCCCCAACACATTCTACTTTCCAACCATCTAATGTAGCATTCATCATTGCAAGGTTGGTCTTTCCACACGCTGATGGGAAAGCAGCCGCGAAATACTTTTTTTCACCTTCAGGATTTGTCAAACCCAAAATAAGCATATGCTCTGCAAGCCAGCCTTGCTCTTTGGCCATCACTGATGCGATGCGCAGAGCAAAACATTTTTTACCAAGTAGGGCATTTCCCCCATACCCACTACCATATGACCAAATACTTTTTGTTGTTGGGAAATGAACAATATGACGTTTTTTTGGGTTACAAGGCCACGAAACATCTGCTTTACCATCTTTTAAGGGAACCCCAACTGAATGTGTGCCAGCAATAAAGTCTCCTTCATCACCAAGCACATCTAAAACTTTTGTTGAAACCCGAGCCATAATTCTCATTGAACATACTACGTAGGGTGAGTCTGTGATTTCTATTCCAATATGTGAGAACTTTGAATCAAGTGGCCCCATACAATAGGGAATTACATACATTGTACGCCCTTTCATACAGCCTTTGAAAAGAGCACTGAGCTTCTCTCGCATAATACGAGGATCTTCCCAGTTATTTGTAGGTCCTGCATCGTCTTTAGATTCACTGCAAATAAAAGTACTGGCTTCTACTCGAGCCACATCTTCTGGATCTGAGCGTGCAAGGTAACTACCAGGCCTTAGGTCAGGGTCTAAAGCAACAATAGTTTTAGTGCTAATGAGAGTATTGATCAGGTGTTGGTGCTCATCTTTTGATCCTGTACAGAGATGAACCTTATCGGGATTACATAATTCAATTTTTTGCTTAATCCATGAGCGCAGCTTTAAGTTAGAAGTCCATGACTCTAACGCATCTATGGAGCTCATTGATTATATGCCCACTTTACGCTTCTTGAACTTGTCGAGATACTCTAGAGCTTTTCCAGTACCCAAACAAACCACAAGAAGTGGATTTGGAGCTACAATCATCGGAAGGCCAGTTTCTTTAATAAGCGCTTTATCTAGCCCCTTAATCAAAGCCCCACCACCTGCAAGTACCATGCCTCGCTCGACAAGGTCAGCTGCAAGCTCAGGAGGGCACTTCTCAAGTGTGAGCTTCACACATTCTATGATTTGTTGAATAGGCTCTGATAGACACTCTCTTATCTCTACAGAGTTTATGCGCTTTGTTATAGGAAGACCCGCAACTTGGTCACGTCCGCGCACTTCCATTTCTAGTTCGTTTTCACCTAAAGGATACGCCGATCCAATTTTCACTTTAATTTCTTCAGCAGTTCTCGGTCCAATCATTAAGTTGTAGGTTCTGCGCATGTAATTAATGATACACTCGTCAAACTCATCCCCGGCAACTCTTAATGAGCGAGATTCAACAATTCCTCCGAGAGAAATAATCGCAATCTCTGTTGTACCTCCACCAATATCAATGATCATGTTGGCACATGGTTCATGAACTGGAAGATCTACCCCAATTGCAGCAGCCATGGGCTCTTCTATCAAAATAACTTCTTGGGCACCTGCATGCAGCGCTGAGTCTTCAACCGCTCTTTTTTCAACACCTGTAATACCAGATGGAACTGCAATTAATATTTTAGGTCTAAACAGACTACGAGTAGGAGTCACTCTTTTAATGAGCTCTTTAAGCATACCCTCTGCGATTTCAAAATCAGCGATTACACCATCTTTCATAGGCCTAACAGCGTGAATTTTTTGTGGTGTTTTCCCAAGCATTGCTTTTGCTTTATGCCCCACAGCAAGAACTTCGTGTGTCTTTGAATCTACAGCTACAACTGAAGGCTCTGAGAGCACTATCCCCTTTCCACGTACATAAACTAAAGTGTTAGCCGTTCCTAAATCGATTCCAATATCACTGGAAAAAAAACCCGCAAGTCTGTTGAAGCGTCTAAGTGTCGCTTTTTTCATTTGTTCTAGTAATACGCTTAATTGATTTCTTTTGATCATCTGTTCCCTATACTTGCAATAATTCGAGTACTTCTTCCCAAGTAAGCTTAGACATGGCTTCATCATCTGAGCAAATTACTTGTTTTACTAGTCCTCGTTTTTTATCCTGCATGCTTATAATTTTCTCTTCTATTGTTCCAAGTGTCACCAATTTGTATGACATTACTGGTTTGCTTTGCCCAAGGCGATGCACTCGGTCAGTTGCCTGGTTCTCCACAGCTGGGTTCCACCACATATCGTAATGAATAACTGTGTCAGCACCTACTAAGTTGAGGCCGGACCCACCAGCTTTAAGTGAAACTAAGAATACTGAAATGGTTGGGTCTGAGTTAAAGTCCTTCACTATTTGTAGTCGGTCTTTAGTCGATCCATCTAAATAAGCAAACTTAATTCCTTTCTGTTCTAAATCATTACGCATTATCTTCAACATGCGCGTGTACTGACTGAAAATAACTATTTTATGTTTCCCTTCAATCAGAGTGTCTAAAAGCTCAAATAACATTTCGTATTTGGCTGAATCCCCATCTTCCACTTTGTCTTTTGCAAAAATTGCTGGATGACAGCAAATTTGTTTAAGACGTGTGAGCGTCGCAAGAACATGAATTTGAATTTTTTCAAACCCTTCTTTTTTTACAAGAGATGAAAGTTCCTCTCTTGCTGTGTTAACATAAGAAGTATAAAGTTCTTGCTGAGCAGGAGTTAATTGACAATGATACGTGATTTTAGAGACTGGAGGCAAGTCTTTTAATACATCAGCTTTCATTCGTCTCAAAATAAATGGAGAAACCTTCTTCTTAAGCTGAGCCATATTGCCTTTTTTAGAGTGCCCTGAATCCCTCATGTATTTTTCAACAAAGCGCTTGAAGCTACTGAGCAAGCCAGGCATTAAGAAATCAAAAAGACTCCATAGCTCTAATAATGAGTTCTCAATTGGAGTACCAGTTAGAATAAGTTTACACCCTGATTGAAGCATTTTGACTGATTGAGCATTACGTGTGGTGCGATTCTTAATATGCTGCGCTTCATCTAGAATAACATAACCAAGCTTATGCTTTTGGTAGTGTTCTACATCCTTCTGTAAAAGGCTATATGAAGTGACTAAAACTTGATATTTATGGATATTTTTAAGTAATTTTTTTCTTTGATTTGGAATCCCGTCTACAACCATAACTTTAAGGTTGGGATTGAAGCGATGAAATTCCTCTAACCAATTATATAAAAGCGAAGTTGGACAGATAATTAATGAAAGAGTCTTTTCTTTGACCGTGTTGTAATATTGTGTAAGTGCAACAATGGCTTGAAGTGTTTTACCAAGTCCCATGTCATCTGCCAAAATACCATTGAGGTGCATTGTTCTAAGTTGTTCTAGCCACTCCACACCTTCTGTTTGATACGATCTAAGATCCGCATTGACTTCTTTAGGAACAAGAGATGCTTCAAAAGCTGAGTTTCCTAAGATTTGCTTCTGAATTTCTTTGATTTTCTTCGTCATTGAAATCTTAATTGGAAGCTTTCCTAGTTGAGTTGCATGAATGGTAGCTAGTACCCATAGAGGTCTTAAAAGCGTGTGATCAGTAACTTCCGTAAGGCCAAGCTCATCAAAAAATTGAATGATTGGTGTAATGCGTTCTAGATCTAGCACTAAAATTTTATGAATGCCTTTTACTTTCTTCTTATTAGTATAGTCGCTCTCGAGTTCAATAAAGTTACGTTTTGACGAGCAACATTCCCAAAGAAGGTCTAATTTTATATTTTTTAAGTATCCATTAACCTTCAAATCAATTGAGAATTGATCGACGCTATCACATTCACTAAACTTCAATTCAAAGTTAGTCTCATCGTAAATAAATTGGTTAAGAAGATTCTGCGGACATTCAAACTCAACCTTATCTCCATATTCAGGAACTATTGAAGTCATGAACTCTACAATTGACTTTTCTGATTTTGCAACAAAGAGCCCTGTTTTTGATTGGTAAATAAACCCAGAAAAGATTTGCTCTATAAGCATCTTTTCTTCAACAAGGTTACGAGCCAAAATCCCTTCTTCAGATACAAATGAAGAGAGGTGATTGGATGTAAGGTCTTTGGTCGCCACAGGAACTTCAACCCCCTCGTAAATGAAAGTTAGGGCTGCATCGAGTTCTCCATCAATATATGATAAAGCGCAACGAGCTTTGAGTTCATTAGCAAACGGTAGTGTTACATACTTGTCTAAGATTGTCTGATTTCTAACTTCTGCAAATCTCATTAGCTCTGGAAGGGAATTTTCAATGAAAGTCCCAAAAAGAGGTTCAGGGACAACAACGTCATGCATACGCTTTAAATCGTGCAGATGAGCTCGCTTAATATTATTAGCAAAAGCGTAGTAGGTATTGTTGTATATTACACCTGGTCGAGCACCTTCAAAAGCTAGTATTTCTTCCAGCTTGTATGAGTCGTCTCCTAAATTAATATAGGGTTGCAAGAAAAGTTTTGGTGCTGGAACCTCCATAGATTCTAAGTCAAAACAAACTGCAGCTTTTTTTAGGGAAAAAGTTAAAGGAGTCTCAATATTGGTTGAATAAACACCCGGAACAACTAAATCGTCTTTATCATCCTCTTTGCGATGATGTGAAAGATTATTTATTGCACTGAGATAAGCTTTATAAACCAAATCACCAAACACAACTTTAGCAAAAGGGATCAGTTTTGGATTTACATCATTTTCTATAGACTGGCTGCTAATTTGATCAATCATCATTTTGATCATATTAAAATGCTCTTGCGGAAAAGAATTCACAGTAAAGCGGTATCTTTTACCACCTATTAGAATAGGTTCATTAAAGCGAATAGCATTTAAGAATGAGCGAACATTGGGTATATTTAAAGGTTTAGATCTAAACGGCAGTCTTAAAGCAAGCTGCAAGACCACATTAATAGGATTTTTCGGTGCATGAAAGATAATTGCAAGCTCAGCATTCTCAACTTCAACTTCAGCTTCGCTAGTATAAAAATATGGTGAATTACTTAGAAGATCAGATGCTAGCGTATACTCTTTAAGCAGTTCTTTTTGGTAACTCTTATTTTTTTTACTAATTTGTTTATTCTGAGCTTCTTTGACGACTTCAATAATCTCTTGCTTATCTTCTTCACAGCTCTCTTCTGATTCTTCTAACCCGGTTTCTTTTGAGTAACTTATTAGAATATTGTCTAGGTGCTCTTCAAGGTGGAAAAGCAAAGCAGCGATATGCTGACAATCATAGCTATATGGGCAGTCGCAGTTTGAATCAATTGCACTCGAGTCATCTCTATCAATTTCAACTTCACTTTCGTAGTTATTGTTGAAGTTTCCAGTAATACTGCCGCTAATTCGAAGTACATCAGAGTCAATGTGAAGAATTTTGGCATTCGCCACCATTTTGGTGTCGTATAAACCTTTTCCTTGCTTCAGTATTGTTGAGGAAAAATCTTGTCGTAACTTTCTAAAGTTCAGCATAAATATAATTCAAAGGTAAAAATAGAAAATAAAAGTAATCTATTATATTAAATAAAATAGTTTGTTCTTAGGGTTTCTATTACCACCTTCAATAGTTTTTTTTAAAGGAAAAATTTTAGAATATATTAAGTTAAACTGAAGGTAAAAATAAAGGGGATAATTATAAATTGCTTAATTTCTTCTAACCCTGTGGTATATTCTTCGAGAACATTTGTTCACATTTAAAGTCTGTAAAAAAATATTACCTTTACCCATCAAAGATAAAAGATCTTAGGATGTTTTCATGCGATTCTAAGCAATCACAACTTGATCGATTTTAAAAAATAAAATATACTCTGCTTTGCAATATCCCCCATATTGTAGGTTCTAGACCAAAGAAATTTTAAACTCTTTGGTCTAGAACCATTTTTAATATTCAATGTTTTTATCTATTTAAACCTAGTAACTTCACTCAACTCCATCTGCTGTAGATATTCTAAACAGACTACATAAATTATTTTATATCCTCTTAAATTAAGTTCATATGGGTTCCCCTTGAAATAAATTTAAGACATTGCCTATAATCCCCTCTTCTTAAATTTGCTCAACGAGCATTTCTGCGGGTGTAGCTCAGTGGTAGAGCATCACGTTGCCAACGTGAGGGTCGTGAGTTCGAACCTCATCACCCGCTTTCTCAAAATATAAATACATGTGTGCCATGACCACAAAAACTGAAGAAAAAAATACTTTTAAAAATGATCTCGTCTCAGTGACGGTTCACAAAAAGCCCAACTGCATC
>JAJACU010000033.1 GCA_022601345.1 Chlamydiota bacterium
CCGCTAAATGGTATCTTGTGATAGTGGTCATCAATACTGATGCTTTTAGAAGATCTATAGTAAGGGTCAATGGTTAGGTCTGCAACAGGTACAGATATAAAAGCTGGTTCTTTTAGGTCTGCTAGCAGGTTAAAGCTGCAGCAAACAGCTAGGGTTAAAAAAAACGCATATATTTTTGACTGAACAGAGAGCACAATAACAGTTGGTAGTAATAATTCTTTCAAACTTTAGAGAATCAAAAATAAAAATAAAAGAACTAAAAGTCACTACAATAAATCCTTAACATTATTTAAGTAAGTTGTTAACATCGCCATCAAAAAAAATCTCAGGAGCATTAAATGGAATTAACTTTAAACTTAAAGCCCGCAAATCAGCTTGTTCAGGCAGCTGCAGAAAAACTCAATTGCACAGTGCTAGGCTTTTCGAAGGCTGTAGCAGAAGGGGCTGAAAAGGCAAATAAATTTTTATTTCAAGATGAGAATAGTGGGAGTTTTACGCTATCTGTTTTTGGTGGACTCGCAGTTTCTAGTTATAACCCAAGCAACTTGCTTGTTGGATTGTGTGCTGTAGCATTCTCAAGTGCCGTTATTTCTTACAAGGAAGCGCCACTTTCAGAGGAGTGCATTTTGGAGACAGCCAGAGGTGAGCTTGCGTTTGAACACCCAAGCTTTGAAGGTGATCAGTTAGAGTTGGCTAAGAGCCACCCTGAAGAGTTTGAGCAGATCACATCAATGTATAGAAGTCGTAACGAAGCTGCAGATCGTGGAAATAACCTCTGCAACCTTGCAGTAACAAATGCTGCCATGACTCTTGCGTCTCAAGCTTTGCTGGGAAATAATACACTTGGTCTTCTTTCTCTTGCAGCAACATCGGCTGTCCGTATAATGAATGGATAACATTTAAAATTTAATATTTAAAACTTTAAGAGCTTGCCTAGTAGCAGGCTCTTTTTTTTATCTTTATCTTTTCTTAATAAACAAAACTCATACTGCTTGCAAATTCAGAATACTTACAAAGAGGTTAAGCTATGATTACTGTTAGTTACACATTTGATGAAAAACCATTTCTTGAAGCGAAAAACATTGCAGCTCGAGCCTTTGAGCAAGGTAAAGAGCGGTTGAGCGTTGCAGGTAAAATCGTAGGTCGTCATGCCCACGAGGCTTGTAGGCAAGCTCAAAACTTTGCAAAAGAAAATTTTAAAGGAAGTTTACCAAATGTCTTGTTATATTCGAGTCTTGCTGCAAGTGTTGCAACAAGTATTTCAGGAAGCCTTTTTTTGCCAAGAAGCAGCGCTTTAGCGTTAAACGTTTTTACTTTCGCTAATCTTAGGCTGCTTTCAGACCCAAAAATAAAAAAGCACCTAAGTCCGCAAGATCAAAAAACAGTTAATATTGCCAAAGGTAATATTGCAATAAATGTTGCAACTCAAATTTTTGGAATCTCTCCAACTGTAAAGCTAGCGCTTACAGCTTATAACACTTTGTCAAGTCAGTTTACATTTGAACGCACTTAGATTTGTGTTGCTGATTTTAGAGTTGAACTAATAAAAACCCCAGTTTGGGGTTTTTTTATATCTAGTTTTTTTTATAATCGCTTTTATGAAAACACTAGAATACTTTTCAACAACATCAGCACCTCTTTATGACTCGAGTTGGGCCTCTTTTTTTGAAAGAGAGTCTCAAAACCCTTATTTCAAACATCTTATAGATTTTTTGAAGAGGGAGGAGTCTTGTGAATCTTCAGTTTTTCCTTCTAAGTCTTTAATCTTCAATGCTTTTCTTCAGGTTCCTTTAGACAGGGTTCGTGTCGTTATTGTTGGGCAGGATCCATATCATGGTTATGGGCAAGCTCATGGATTAAGCTTTAGTGTTACCCAGGGGGTTGTTCCCCCACCATCGTTAAAAAATATCTTTAAAGAGTTGAAAGACGATCTGCACATTGAAGATCCACGGCATGGCTGTCTGCTGAGCTGGGCCGATCAAGGAGTTTTGTTGCTAAATGCAATACTGACAGTAAGAGCAAGTGAACCCAAGTCTCACCATGGGCAAGGCTGGGAGACTTTTACAGATAATGTTATTCAAGAGCTGGCTAATCAGGATCGCCCAATGGTTTTTATGCTTTGGGGGAAGTCAGCGCAGCAGAAATGCCTTCACTTGTTGAGTGAGAAAAAGTCATCAAAACACCTCGTTTTACAAACAACGCACCCCTCTCCTTTTTCAGCCTATAACGGGTTTTTAGGATCTAAGCACTTTTCACGAGCCAATGACTTTTTGGTGAAAAATCAGCTCCAACCTATAGATTGGTCTGTAAAGTAAATATTTTAATATTAAGCCTTTATTTGTTCTTAATACCTAGTTGATACAATACATATAGAAACAAGGAAGGTTATATGACTCATTTAAATGAATTTCAAGATTACTACTATGATCTCGTTCTGAAAAAAAGCTTAGATATCAGTATCAAAAGTGTAGATTGTTACATAGAGTTGTCGAATAAAGGTCAAGAAATGAGCATTTTAACGACTATTTGCCAAGGCAGGGCAGAGTTAAAGGAGAACGTTTTGCGCAAACAACAATACTTTAGAGAGCAAAATTTTTTAATTGATACTCGAAACAAGCAAGTTGTAATAGCGAGAAAGTTTGATTTTACAAGGATGTCCCCGGACACTTTCGCTCTAAAAATGGCCCAGTTTCACTCAGATGTTTTAAAGTGCCGAAGTGAAATGGGATCCTTAGAAGAAGGCGTTCTAATTCCTCGATAATGTTCCACGTGGAACAATTAAGAGAGGACTTGCCTTAGTTCATTAGTCAACAGTTCTATTCTCTCATCTAAGATTTTAATACCCTGCTCAATGTTTTTTTCACTTTGATCAACAACCCCACAGTAGATTTTAACTTTTGGTTCTGTTCCCGAAGGGCGGATGACCAGCTTGCTGCCATCTTCTAACCAAAACAAAAGAACGTTGGATTTGGGTAGAGTTATAGGAGCTTCTTTTCCTGAAACTAAATCTGTTTTAATTGAAGCTTGGTAATCTTCAAAAGTTTTTACAGCCTTACCTGCAAAAGATTTAGGGGGGCTTGTCCTAAGGTTTTCCATCATCTTTTGGATGTTGTCTTTAGTTTCTTTGGAGTCTGGGTACACTACTGAGATAAGCTTCTCTCTGTAAATCCCGTGTTTTTTATAGATTTCATGTAAAACATCTATGAGTGTTTTTCCTTGAAGTTTGGCCTGCAAAGCTACTTCACAAATCAGAGAGCTCATAATAATAGCATCTTTATCTCTAGAGTGAGTTCCCAAAAGGTATCCATAGGATTCTTCTCCCCCAAAAATATATTGATAGGTAGCTGGTTTGCTTTGTTTCCATTGGTAGATAAGCTGTCCTATGTACTTAAACCCAGTAAGAACATCAAAGCATGTTTTTTTGTAGGACTCAACAATTGCTTTAAAAAGCTCTGAAGTAACTATCGTTTTTACAAAAGCTGCATTTTCAGGCATCTTTCCATTTTTTTCTAAGGCTTCACATAAATGGTGGGCACAAATACAGGCCATTTCGTTTCCTGAAAGTAAAGCTGCTTTACATTGATGAAGTACTGCTACTCCTATTCTGTCACAGTCTGGATCAGTACCTAAAAGAATGTCAGCTTCATCAGCTAAAAGCTGTTTGATGCCCATTTTCATAGCCTTTTCTTCTTCCGGGTTAGGCTTTTCGACAGTTGGGAAATTTCCATCGGCTATAGCCTGCTTTTCTACTAAGCTCAAAGATGAAAAACCCCAGTCTTTAATAATTTTAGGAACCATTGTAATTCCTGATCCATGTAAGGGGGTATACACAACCTTGAGTCTTTCTCCTTTAAATTTATTATCACCTGGAAACTGTTGTAGGGATCTAACGGTATCTAGGTATACGTGGTCTAGTCGATCATCAATATAATGAATAAGGTTTGAGTTCATATCAGGCAGAGTTCTTATTTGATCAAGATCTGTGATATTGTAAACCTCTTTGATGATTCCTTCATCGTGTGGAGGTAAAACCTGAGCTCCGTCATTCCAGTAGACTTTATAGCCATTGTATTGAGGCGGATTGTGGGAGGCTGTTATCATAATTGCTGAAGTACAGTTTTGATGTCTGCAACCAAAAGAAACCATTGGAACAGGTCTCATTTCTCTATAGATATAGACTCTGATATTATTAGCAGCAAAAACCTTGGCTGCCACTTCACTAAAAAAAGGAGAGTTGTTGCGACTGTCATGTCCTATAAGAACACTGTGTGGCTCTTTAGAAGGTTTTAAGTTAATGTAGTTTGAAAGGCCTTGAGTTGCAGAGGCTATTGTATACTGATTCATCCTGTTTGTTCCTGGGCCCATCAGTCCGCGAAGACCTCCTGTTCCAAAAGCCATTCTCGTATAAAAGGCATCAACAATCTGTTGAGGATCTTGTTTAATTAGACGTCGAATTTCATCTTTTGAATCTTTGTCATAATTTCCGTTAAGCCATGTATCTACATTTTTTTGGGTCGTTTCATCAAATTGCATTAAGCTTCTAATTGCTCCTAATTTTTAAACCTATTGACTCTCAAGTCATCAACAACATATATTTCTAGATAACATGAAAACAAAAAAAATAATATGAAATTTATTCATGTTGCAGACATACATCTCGATAGTAGGGCAACAGCATTAAAAAGTTTTTATGGTCAAGATTCTGTCTGCATTTCACAACTGCAGCAGAATGCGTTCGCCTCTTTAATAGATCTTGCCCTTAGGGAAAAGGTTGATTTCATACTAATTGCTGGTGATTTATTTGATAGTAACTGGAAAGATTACAGTGTCGGCTTATTTTTTATTCAGCAAATAAAAAGGCTTAAGTGTCCTGTGTACTTTATTCGAGGAAATCATGATTCAGAAAGTAGGCTGGTGAAATCACTGCCCTACCCTGAAAATGTTAAAGTTTTTGAAAGTTCAAGCTCCCATTCAATTGTAGACGAAAAGCTAAAGGTTGTTGTTCATGGACAAAGTTATGCCCACTACCATATCCAGGATGATTTAGCTGCTGCGTACCCAAATCCTGTTTCAGGGTATTTAAATATTGGCCTTCTTCATACTAGTGGAGATAGGCGAAATGGTGAAAGTCCATATGCTCCTTTTGAAAAGGAGGCCTTAGTAGCTAAAAAATATAATTATTGGGCTCTTGGTCATCTACATCAAAATCAGATCCTTAGTAAAGATCCATATATAGTTTATAGTGGGGCTTTACAGGGTAGACACGTTAAGGAAGCCGGTCGAAAAGGCTGTTATTTGATAACTACAAAAAATCAAGAGATTGCTGAAGTAAGCTTTTGTCACCTTTCAACTGTTCAATGGGGAAAAGTTAGTGTTGATCTAACTGGGATAACCCGAGAAGAACAGCTTAAAGTGTTAATTCTTGAAGAAGTAAACAGACATATAAAAGACCAAGAGCCAGCAGAATTAGTTTTAAGGATAGTTTTTGAGGGGCAAAATGACCTTTTAGCTGCCTTTGAAAATGATCATGAAAGGTGGATTAATGTAATTTTTTGCTGGTTAGATCAGAATATTAATATAAAAGTGCATATAGAAAAGCTTGTAGATTGTAGCTCTACAGAAGCTGAGAGGAAAGATCGAGTTTTGGAAAACCCAATCTTGACAAGTTTGTTAGGAAAGCTAGATGACTCCAATATAAAGAAAGAGCTGCATGAAATTTTCTCTCAAGAGTATAATTCATTAAAACAAAAAATTCCCGATGAAGTGTTCGATGTCGCCTTAATGAATCAAAATGATGATGATTTAGTTCAAGCAAACCTAACCAACCACATTAAATCCTATTTAGAATCTAAGTTTTTTTGAGAACATTCAAATGAAAGTATTACAAATAGACCTTCGTGCATATGGCCATTACTCAAACAATACCATTAGATTTGATCCAAAGAAGAATATACATGTAATATTCGGAGAAAATGAGGCTGGAAAAACTAGTTTTACTAGAGCTTTACAAGCTCTTCTTTTTGGTTTAGAAAAAAAATCTTCAGATACGTTTTTACATTCTTTTGAAGAGCTGTACTTAGAGGGGCTTCTTCAAAATAGTGCCGGAAAATTTTTAAAAATCACTAGAAACTCTTTAAACAAAAGAAAGCAAGCTCTTTTACAGCTCGGTGTTAATTCTTCATTTGACAAGCAAACTTTAATAAATCTTTTTTTTCTGAACCAAGAGTCAATAGTTTTAGGTTCAAAAGACTTAATTGAAAATATAAAGCATTTTGACATTAGCCTATTCACTTCAATACAAGGAACTCAGAGCATA
Source organism: Chlamydiota bacterium (assembly GCA_022601345.1). Lineage (GTDB taxonomy): Bacteria > Chlamydiota > Chlamydiia > Chlamydiales > JAAZZY01 > JAAZZY01. Next base: position 6,317 of record JAJACU010000033.1, read on the forward strand.
TTAAAAACTATTAAGAGCTCTGAAACTGAAATTGAAAATTTATATAAGCCTAAAGGAGTAAAACCATTAATTAATCAAAAACTTAAACTAATTGAGGATTTACAAGAGCAAAAGGCAAGCTTATATCTATCTATTGATAAATGGAAAAAGCTACAAATTGAAACAAAAAGCGTTAAAGAAAAAAAAGACGCTCTCTCAAAAAGCACAAAACTTCTTTTAGAAGAGCTTTCAAAGTTGAAAATTCTAGAAGAAACTTATCCTCCCATTGAAGAATATGAGAAGTTAAGCCGTGCGAGTCAACTTTTAAACAAAGATCTAATTTTTGAAAAAGAGTTTCTGGATAAATATTTTTTACTAGAAAATCAAAACTCAAAACATCTAAGTCAGCAAAACTTACTCAAAGATGAGATCGAGAAAATTGAAAATGACTTAAATTTACTATCCTATGACTCTGAAATAATTAACAAAAAATCTGAGTTTGAACTACTTGCTAAAGACTACACTGAATATGAACAGCTAGTTAAAAAAGAAGCAGCTCTTCATTGCGAGCTAGTAAAAACTAAGCATCAGTATAAAACGATTAACCTGGATTTACAAAAAGTAATTAAAACTTCGTTTTCTTTAAACGACTGGGAAAGAGTAAGAGTTAACATCCTTGAAATTTTAGAAGCATTTAAATTGGCTTCAAAATTTCATGCCAAAAACTTACTAATAAAAGAAAACTATGAGCAATCTTTAGAAAAATTTAAGAGACAAAAATCTTTGTTAGAATTTTCAGCTGTTGAAAGCGATCACAAACTCTTATGGAACCTAGAAAACAAAGCCAAGCTCGGAGTAAATTTAGGTCAACTTTCAGGTGAAATTGATTCTCTGCTAACTAAGGTAAATAAATTTAGCTTTTTGAAGCAAATACTTACAAGAAACAAGACTGCTTCACTTGAGTTGTCATCTAGAAGTCAGCTTTTGAAGTTTCAAAAACAATATTTAGCGCTGATAACTCGCTATAAATTGAATAATGAAAAACTTCTTGAGTCTCAGTCTGCATTATTAAAGTTTAAAGGGGATGAGTCTGTAAGTCGTTATAACTGTGAATCTAAACTAAGTAGTTATTTCAAAAATAAAAAAATTAGACAGCGCTTAACGGCAAGTTTATTAGAGAATTGGACTGCTAAAAATCTAAATGAAAAGTACGCATCTTATTTAGAGTTAAAAGCTTTACTTGATGAAGAAGATCTTGTTGAGAAGTATCTATTTGATAATTTGAAGTATTTATCAGATGCAACTGAAACTATAGACTTAGAGAGTCGAATTAAAGATTTTTTAGCTCAAGAGGTACAGTTTAAGACTGACATAAGGTCTTTTGAAAACAGTCTTTATGATAATATTCCTATTTTTCGTCTTATAAAAAGAGTAGATTTTCTAGATGGAGCTGCTGTAGAGGAAATTTTTACCTTTTTAGATCATATAGCTGAATTAGTTTCCTTGCTTAAAGAAGAAAACACTCAAATTGAACTCATTTCTAAAGCACATCAACATTTAGCTCTTTCAAGCCCTTACGGTAATTTATCTGAGTTGATTCACTCTTTGAAAGAGATGATTGAGAAGAAAAAGCAGTCAAATACTGTTATAGAAAATTTTGAGACAGAAATTTCAGCTCTTGAAAAATCTCTTGAAACTATTCTAAGTGAAATTCATGAGAATAACACCTCTCTTGAAAAATTAAAGAAAGATTGGGCCAATGTTTGCTCCCAGTTTCAAATAGAATCGTCTTTTGATTTGAAAGAAATAGAAAGCTTAATTAAAAAAATGGATAATTTTTTTGAACTTTCAAAAGTTATTAAATCTGATAATTTAGTTCTGAAAAATTTAATGGATAAAATAAAAACATACAAGAGTAAGTTTCTATCTATTTTTGGATTTACAGATATAAATCCAAAAGTAATTTCTATGAAAATATTAGAAGTGTCTAAACACGAGAATATAAAAACCAATCATACAAACTTGAGTTTTTTAAAGGATAGTAAAGCCAAAGAACTTAAAAATGTAATTAAAGAGCACGGCAAAGTGTCTAAAGAGTTGAAAAAACTTTTGCTCTCTTTCTCAATTGAAGAATGCAGTTTAACATGTAGTAATTTGAACAACTCGAAAAGTTACTTTGTTTTAAAAGATAAGCTTGATCAACTTAAAATTTCTTTAGATTTAAAGTGCTCTGGGTATGGTTTTGAATACTTTTTTGAAATGTTTAAACTTTATAGCGATAGTAAAGCGATAGTTAAATTAAAAAATGAAAAATCTAACTTAATAAATGAGTCTAAAGTTAGGCTCACAACATTAGAAAAAGAATTAGGAGCCCTTTCCTATAGAGAAAGTATTCATTATGATTTTGATAAGAAGCATCAGTTAGAGAAAAAAATACAAACTGAAATTTTTGAACTTAAAAACCTTTTAAATTCTCTTTTGATAGCAAAAACGACTGTTAAATTTGTAAAGAATACAATTTGGGATTTTCAAGAGGAGTTCCAAAGAAAAATTCTTGATAAGGCTTCAACTTATTTTAATGAATTAACTGACAGTAGGTATGTGGGACTAAAGCTTAATTTTTTAGATGGCAAGCAGTCTCTTCTAGAGTGCACCACAGCGAGTAATAAAGTTCTTAAAATCTCTCAGCTAAGTGAAGGAACTCGTGACCAATTATATCTTTCGTTAAAATTTGCTTTCATAGAAATCTACTTTGCAAACAATGAGCCATTCCCACTTATTTTAGATGATATATTGGTGAATTTTGACGACACGCGAGCCAGAAAGTGTTTAAAAATCATTCAAATGATTAGTAAAAATGCGCAGATAGTTTTTTTAACTCATCACAAACATTTAATAGACTTAATTAATAATGATTTGGATCACGAAACTTTTGAAATCATCAATTTGAAGAAACAAAGTAGTTTAGTCGCAAACTAGTTAAGAAGATCTTCTATTTCTTTAACGAGTTTGATCAGAGTTTCTTTTTGCCTATCTGATAGGTTTGCTTTATTGTTTTTTAAATTTTGTTGTAACCTTTCTAAGGTGTTAATCATTCCTAAAGCAATGCTTTGCTTTCTCTTGTCTTTTTCAGAGGTAGGAAAAGTTTCTCGAATAATTTCGATTAATTCTCTTTTAGTTTCACCTTGATAATTCTGAACTATAAGTTGTTTATCTTCAATTGGGCCATCTCTGCTCGCTAACGAATAGACTGCTTGTTTTGGCATGACCTCTAATAAAGGCCTTAACGCTTGTGGCATTTTGATGTAAAATTCATAGTACTGTAAAAAGTTGTATGGAGTTTGCCTGTTTCCATAAGTACTCATCAACCAGGTCGTAAAAGCTCCGTCTCTGTATTTCTTTAAAATTTCTTGAGCTGCTTTGATCCGCTCTCCATGTAGTATTATTGCCTGGTTATTAATAGCCTTAACTTCTGAAGTTAAATTTATTAAAGAGCGTAGGTCTTCTTGAGAATCTATTCCATCAGGAGCGAATTTTTTTAGAAGTTGTGAAAGAAGGTCTTTTTCATTTGGGTTTAACTCTGTAAAACCAAATACTCCTGAAAAGCTCGTGAGGTTACCTTGCATGGATTGTGTTGCAAGGGCCGACATTTTATTTGACTTTTCTGTTTTTTTAAGCCTTTGTGAAAGGAATTTATTAACCTTGTTTTTCACTACTTCTCCTTGCTTGTAAAGCTATTTTACATTCGAGATAAAATCTCTTTTGTTAGTGATTTATAATCTTGGGATGCCCGACATGTGGGAGCTGTTTCAAAAATGGGCTTCCCATATATAGCAGCCTCTGAAATAGCAATGTCTCTTCGTATCTTTGCCTGTAATAGCTTATCTGGAAATATAGATTCAATGACTTCTATAAAGGCATCATTACTTTTGCCACGACTATTCCAAAAAGAAATAGCAACACCTAAAATTTCAATGGGGTGCCTTTTTGAAATATTCTGAATAAACTGAGAGAGTCTTTCAAGACCTTTGATACTATAAAATTCAGGAGTTGAGCATATTAATGAGTAGTCAGCTGCAATGAGTGCAGATTCAGTTAACCAACATAATGACGGAGGTGTATCAATTATTATTACATCGTGAGGTAAATCTTTTGTAAGAGTTCTTAGCCTTTCATGGGAATATCTGTCTGAGGCAAGCTCTCCTGTAACTTCAACGCGCTCTAGCCAAGTGTCAGCAGGTATAATTTCTAAGTTGGGAATAGGCGACTCTACAGTGACTTGTTTGATGCTCATTTTTCTTTGCAAAACTTGAGCTAGGCTCTCGTGTTGATCTGGGTCATAGCCAAGTCCGGTTGTTAAATTTGCTTGTGCATCAAAATCTACTAAAAGAACTTTTTTATTGTGAAATTTTGCTAAAGCTGAGCCCAAGTGAAGAGCAATCGAAGTCTTTGCTGTACCCCCTTTAAAACTACTAATGGCGATTGTTTGAGCTGCCATAATCTTATTGCTGCGCTTTTTGAAATGGTGAAGTTAAATCTTTATTAAGAAGCTCTTGCTTTATTTTTTCAATGAATTCTTTAGGGTTCATTTCTCCATGGACTACATTGTCTCTTGTTCTAAGAGCAATGCTTTCATTTTCAACTTCTTTGTCTCCAATCGTCAAAATGTAATTTACTTGCTCTATTTGAGCGAGTCTAATTTTTTTGCTAACTGACTCGTGAGTATAATCAATTTCAACTAGTAGTCCATTTGATTTAAAAAGCTTCTCTAACTTTTGAGCGTATTCGTAGTGGCGATCGGCAACTATTATGATGCGTATTGGTCGCGGACTGAGCCATAAAGGAAATTTACCAGTAAAATGTTCTATAATGATTCCAAAGAAACGCTCTACAGAGCCTAGCAAAGCTCTATGAATCATAATTGGGCGCACTCTCTCCCCTTTGTCATTCACATATTCTAGTTTGAATTTTTCAGGTAGTGACATGTCAAGTTGGATTGTTCCACACTGCCAAGTTCTACCAATGGCATCACGGATATGTAAATCGATTTTTGGACCATAAAATGCTCCGTCGCCTTCATTAACTCTATACTCAAACTTTGATTCATCTAAAGCTTCTTGCAAACCTTTAGTTGCTAAATCCCAATCTTCATCTGTACCAATTGTTCCATTTTCAGGTCTTGTAGAGAGTTCCATATGGCAATTAAGACCAAATAAAGAGTAGATTTCCAAAGCCAAATTTAATGCGTTTAATATTTCTGACTTGATGTCATCTGGCTTCATAAATATATGAGCATCGTCTTGGTGAAAGCCTCTTACTCTCATTAATCCAGATATTGCTCCAGAAGGTTCATATCTATGAACAAGCCCTAACTCCGCTACGCGAAGAGGTAATTCTCGATAGCTATGAACCTGGCTTTGATAGTAGAGCATACATCCCGGGCAATTCATTGGTTTAATTGCAAAGTCACGCTCTTCGATTTGAAAAGCGTACATATTTTCTCTATAGTGATCCCAGTGTCCTGAAGTTTCCCAAAGCTCTCGAGTCATAATCTGAGGAGTTTTGATTTCAAGATAATTTTCTCTGTAATGGATTTCTTGCCAGTATTTAATCAACTGGTTCCAAATGTGCACGCCGTGTGGAAGAATAAAAGGAATTCCTGGAGACTCTTCTTTGAGCATAAATAGCCCTAACTTCGGTCCAAGAATTTTGTGATCTCTTTTTTTTGCTTCAGCAACTTGAAAAAGATAGTCTTTTAATAATTTTTTATCAGGGAAGCTAATACCATAGATTCGAGTTAGCATTTGGTTCTTAGCGTCACCTCTCCAATAGGCTCCAGAGGTTTTTAAAATCTTAAAGGCTTTAATTTTTCCCAGAGCAGGTAGGTGCGGGCCACGGCATAGATCAAAAAAGTCGCCCTGTCTATATGCAGAAATCTCGGCCTGTTCTTCAAAGCTTTCAATAAGCTCAGCTTTATATTTATTTCCTTCAAAAGCAGCAAGAGCCTCTTTTTTTGATGCAAAAACTTCTCGCTTAGGTTTAAAGTTTTCTTTAATAATTTTTTTTACTTCGGCTTCAATTTTAGGGAAATCTTCGTCAGAGATCGTTAAATTTGCAAAATCGTAATAAAACCCATTTTCTATTGGGGGGCCGATAGTTGGTTCAGCATTTGGCCAAAGCCTCATAACTGCTTGAGCTAAGACGTGCGCTGAAGTATGCCAGTAGATTTCTTTCCCTTCACTTTCGTCAAAAGACCAGAAGTGAACCTCATCACCATCTTCTAGAGGTTTTGATAGGTCGTAATTTAAACCATTAATATTTACAGCTAATGCTTGAGATGGGGCATTAAGATTTAATTCTGCAGCTAGGTCTGCTCCAGTTGATTGTTCTGAAAGCTTAATTGAAGATTTGTTTTTTAATTTAATTTGCATACTATTTAATACTGAACTCATTTAGAACCATACTTTGGATGGAATTTCAAAAAAAATTTAAACTATAAAAGTTGAAACGATTTTAGCCGATTTAGCGGCAAAAGAAAAGCCAAAACAACATATGCTAGAATATCAAAGTAGAATAGAAAGCCTTCTGCATGAAATTAGCTCTAAGTTCACACATAGCGCTGCTTTTGAAGAGTTAGAAAAAAAATTTCATATGGATAAGATTTTTGAGCATAAACCAGCTAATTGTAGTTTCTGCGATCCTGCAGATGCTAGAATTCGAAAAGAAAGTGTTTTAATTGCCGCATGGCTTATCCATGAAAAATTCAAAAATATTGATGATGTTTTAAAAAAAATAGAGATGAATAGGTTTCACCTATCAACTGAATTTGAGGTAGATAATTTATTTTATGGGCATGCTTTTCATTCCTTAAGCAAAATCAAGAACAACAAGAAACTTTTAAAAAGAATTTTGCAGTTTAGTGTTCCTATTTTTAACCCATGGTCAGAAAAAATAATTAGACTAGGGCTGAGGCTTTCTCCAAGAGAAAAAATTACTCCTGAGCACATACAGACGCTTGTTCTATCAGCATTTCTACATCCTCTAAGGCAAAATGTGGGTTCATGTTTTGCAACAGCTCCAGCAATTATTATCCAAAAAGAGCAGCCCGAACAATTCTTTGACGATTTAGAGAGCTTGTTAAACATTGGTCTTCTTAAACGAACTTTTTCTGGACATGAGCATGCAGTGCCAATCAGTACTTCCTGGGGACCAGGAATTATGAACAAAGTGATTGAGGTGAGCTTAGAAGATAAACTTTGGGAGTCTGCCGAACTCGTTTATTGTTTAAAAGAGCTTCAAGTTTTAGGAAAAAAAGAATCAGATCACGTCAATCATGATGCGCTAAGAAAAATTTTAAGTGAAAAGTTGAAGCTTAATAAGGGGCGTAAAATTTCACTTCATGAGCTCATACGAAAAATACTTTTAATCCATTATAATTTAACAGAAAAAGAGTTGAGTGGGCAATCTCGTAAAGAATCTATAACTAATATGTTAGGTCAGGATAGATACGGAATTGCACAGCCTTTGAGTAGGCGGCGTCAATTTGAAGAGGCATTTTCAAAAGCTCAATACTACTTAATAAGTTTTCACGAAAACCCTCTTCTTAAAACTTGGGAATATACTTTTGCATCGTTTGGTGAAACTCAATCACAATTCTATAAGTGGAATCTCTATACTAGTATTGGATTTGACTCTAAAAAAGAATACAGCATTGCTCACTGTATCTATCAATATCTAGAGAAAAAAATGAAGAGCTATGAAGAGAAGATACAGTTTCATAACAATGAGTATGAACAAGAGTATTTTAGAGTTAAAATGCTCGAAAAAAGAGTTGTAGATACTGAAAATGAACATACAGCTAGTTGGGCAAGGGTCGAGTTTCAAAATCACCTTAACGAATTTAACTTTCATAAAAAAATGAGAGATAGTTTTGTTGATAAAAGTGAGCGTTTGTCTCACCTACTTTCGAAGATCTTGAAAACTTATGATCAACTTTTTCCACAATATTTTCAGGAAGTATACGATGCATCTATGCAAGAGATGAGTAGTGATATTTTTCAAGATAGCCCAGCAGGCTTTAGACTCATTTATAAACACGGAAGGCAGGACCCTTCTTTGTGGTCGTTTGTAGAGTCTAAGGAAGATTTTATCGCTTATTTAAAAGAGTTTTTTGTAAATACTGAGTTTGAAATCTCTGCTCAAGAGGGTTTGGAAGAGTTCAAGGAAGAGTATTCTGAGATTATTACATCCCTAGTTCATCTAATCCATTCAGAAGATTTTATTCTATCAGCCTTTAAGCGAATAGGTGATCGCTATCAAATACCTTTTCCAGCTCACAACTTGAGTAAGCTAGAAGATTGGCCTTATAAACCATGGTGCTATATTTCAGGTGGAACTATGGAGCGCCTACTTGCCCACTACTATAAACGAGAAACTCAGTTCACCAAAGTTGAGCAAAGAGTTGCTAGTGTCACGGAGCTATTTGCATTTTTAGTTGATACTATTCGCTCTTTTACACCTGATCAAGTAAGCGCTTATCAATCAAACTTAGATCGATCTCTTCTAATGTATTCGCCCAACCACGCCTTCTTACTTAAGCCAGGTTGGACTTCTATAAATAAAATATGGGATAGCAAAGAATATAGTTTTTCATGGGTTCGCGATGAGGTAGTGCATCCACAATTGAGGTTTATTGAAAAAATAAAATTAAACCCGCTAGAAATTAACTATTTTTTAAACGCTTATTTATCTAAACATCCATATTTCAGCTTGTGGCTTAAGGAGAATATTCAATGGCCGTCCTATGAGATTTCTATAAAAGATTTTAGAGATCTTATTCATAAATGTTTTACAAAGGTTCCTCAAAATTTATCAGATATTTCAATTAATTTAGAGTTAATAGATAGTTGGATTTATCAATGCTTTCCATTAGTACAGGGCAATGACTTGCAGGTTGCTTGCCAAAACTGCGTGAAAAGGATTTTCAAAGAAAGCTCAGATCTTGAAAAAGCTGAATGGGTAATTCCTTATGTTCTAAAGCTCTATAAAAAAAACTTATTTATTCAAGCTCATGAGCTTTATGAAATAATTAAGATTGTTTTATCCATTGTATATGAAAAGGTGGCTTTTCAAAAGGATTGGCCAAGGGTTATATTAAAAGTTCTTCGTGAAGAAAAATTAATGATGCCAAAACCTTTTGTGTTTGCTGACAGTAATTGGCCGCATTTTAATTTTGCTTTTACAGTTAACCCTGCTACAGAGCAATTGGAGCTTTGGAGAATGAATGCTTTAGCTAATAAGGGGTTTCCAATGCATCAATGGGCTAACTGGTTTAGTGAAAAACAAGTTTCATCTTGGGGAGTTCTGACTCAATTTAATGAATATTTACCCTAACTAAAATTATATGTAAGAAAAAAAGGCTTAAAAATAAAAGCCAGTGTTTGTTACTGAATCTTGCAAAGAGCACCTATTTACTTTCAAACTTGTTCATTGAGGCTAATGAGTATTAAGAATTCTAAAAAGTGATCAAGGCAATTTTGAATCACAAGAAACTTATTTTTTCTAAGCAGTTACCACCTTGCAAAACTTTATATTGAAAAAGTAACAGTTGTTTTGTAACCTTTCATTCAATTTTAAATAGATAACATAAAATTCCTGAATTGCGGCGTCTAAAAAGAATAGAGCGGAAAAGCAATCAAAGCACGGAGATTTCCTATGAAAGGATTAAATCGATTTTTTATACTTTTAGTTGCATTTGTTTGTGCAACTTCGCAATTGTTTGCTGAAACGTCTAACAATTTTGCAATACAAATCAGTGATCTTTTAGACACTACAAATCAAAAGGATCTTTGGGCTGTTCGCGAATGGTTGCGCACAAAGAGAGTTGCGTTAAATAACAAGCTTGGAGACTTTTCTCTATCAGGAGATGTTAAAACTCAATGGCGTAATGTTCATCAGCATCTTGGAGGCATAAATATCACGGGAGGTATTAATTCTCCTAGTGGATGGAACAACAACTTATACGAAGTTGAATTCAGACTGTATTTTGATTATAAGGCTGATAAAACATGGGCCTCTGTGAAGTTAGATTACGACGAAGCTGCAGGGCTTTTTTCTGGGCAATCCAATAACTTGGCATTAGTTCGTGCAAACATGGGCTACCATCTCTTTGATGATGGCAACATGCGCTTAGATGTCCTTGTAGGGCGTCAGCGTGCATACGAGCTATACAATTCCCAAATCCAATTTAATTCAACACTAGATGGTTTTACTGGAATGTACTCTCTTGGACTTGATGGCTTAGGGGATTTCAACTTACATGCGGGAGGGTATATTTTTAATGCTCTTGCAAGTCACCCTGTTTGGATGGTTCAGTGCGGGTTGCATGATATTTTTGATACGGGTTTATATTTAGAATATTCATTTGTAGACTGGCACAAGAATACCTCAAGTACGCCGGTTACAAATGTTGCAACAGGAAATAGTACCTTTTTAGGTAGTGAAACGTGGGCGTTTAGAAATAATGAATTTATTTTAGGCTATGCATTCAATCCCGAAATTTTTGGAAGGGATGTAAGGCTTTTTGGTGGAATTTTATGGAATGCACTAGCAAGGCCTCGTTCTATGAATCGCTTGTCTGGTAGAGACGTTGATAGCACCCAAGCTTTAGCCGGTTGGATTGCATTGCAATTAGGTAGCGTTCAAAGAGCCGGAGACTGGGCTTTCCAAGCTCAGTGGCAAGTTGTACAACCTTATGCTGTTCCAGATTGGGATATGGCCGGAATGGGAAGAGGAAACGGTTCAGATTCTACTCTTTTTGGTTTTGCAACTTTTTCAAAGGTAACAAACCTCTCTGGAAACGGTAATGCAAATTATAATGGTTGGGAACTAGACTTACTTTATTCTGTTACTAATGAGCTCGTCCTAGACCTTCGTTATCAAAGAGCGCTTCCCACAACAAGCTCAGTTGGTTTAGAGAGCAGTTATACAAATGTTGTTTTGGCAGCGGTTTATGGATTTTAGCATAAATTCTTGATTTTGCCTTTGGGTCCAGGAAAAGTATTCAATTATGCTTCTGGACTCAAAATCCTTGTTCGATTATCCTCTCTCTTCAAAAATTCAATTATTCACATTGTAATGCGCTTTATACTTTTTATAACTTTCTTTTGTTTGTCAGCTCCACTGTTTGCTCAGCTCACACCATCCTATAACATGACTAAACGCTATAGCGTACGTGAACTTGAGCAGTGGCTTAAGAAAAATAATCGTCCCCGCTTTGTTAATCCTGCAGATTTTAATATTAGCGTTCAAGTAAATGCTGCCTGGACAAACACACATGACACAAGAGGTGGAGTTACTCGCGTAGGAAGATCTACAGGAACTGCTAGTAATTCATTTAACCCGTCGGTCAACATAGATTTTAAGTATTACTACGGTAGAGCCTGGATTGGAGCGCGAACATCTTATAGAAATACTGGTGGGCTATTTAACGGAACAGCAAATTCATTTGGACTAAATAGAGCTCATATAGGGTACCACCTAACGACACACGGGCCTGTGATTTGTGATATTACTGTTGGAAGAAGGGCTCTTACAAAAATGTATAACTCGCAGATTCAATTTAGAGGTGATGCTGACGGAGCAACATTCATTACTTCTTATATATTGAAAAAAATCGTTGATTTTAGAGCTACTGCAGGAGCGTATATTCAAGCGGCACATACGTATTGGATAGCTCGCGGAGGATTGTTTAATATTGCCAACCTCGGGCTTTATTTTGACTACAGTTATGCCCGTTGGGGAGACATTCGCCCGAATACATCTACAAATGGAATTGATGTCGAGTTTAACACTTCACAATTTTTAGTGGGATGGGACTATAAGCCTGAATGGCTTAAAAAGGATTTGAAGTTTTTTGCAGCTCTGCTAACAAATCATGGGGCGACTGTTAACGTATTAACAAATGGCAGTAAGTTGAGAAATGCGGGTTACGTTGGAATGCAGTTTGGTAATGTAAAAAAGAGAAATGATTTTTCTGTTCAAGGGCAGCTTCAATTTTGTGGATTACAAGCTGTTGCTCCTTGGAATATACTAGGTATTGGAACTGGTGCACGGTCGGGAGCTCTCTTTACTGCGACTAGCTCAGCGACAGTAAATGACACAACAAATTATAAAGGTTGGGAAGCCATTGCTAACTACGCTATTAGTGATGAGCTGACCCTAACAGCGAAGATTCAACGTTCTGTGCCAGCCAATAAAAGGATTGGTGTAGACTATAATTTTACAAGTTTTAAGTTAGAGACCCAGTACACATATTAACTGAGTTAAACTCTTCGAGTAAAGAGTACTTTAGTTACCCCTTCTTTGAAATTTCTAACAAGCTCTTTCTCATCCGGTGTATCGACAGGATCTTTCTTTGCCTTTTCCATGCCAACGCAAACAAAAGACTGTTCTAAAAAACTATCTCTAACTCGAGAAGTTTGTCGAGCAAAACTTCCTTCAGGTGGTTGTTCATCTGGAGTCAGAAAACTAATTTCATAGTCCCTCAAAATATCGGGTTCCTCTCTAAAGCTTAGCGCTATTTTACAGACTTGTTGCACTGTTAGCGCATGCTTAAAAGTGATTGCAGTGAGCGCATGGGTGGTGTGTTCTTTGCCACCTACTAAAGCAGTTGCATTTTTTTTATAAATTTTACTAATAGTTAAAGGATTCTTTTCTTGATAAAGAGACTTTATCCATTCTCTTATTGAATCTTTATCTTCCAACTTGATGGAAGAGCTCCCGTCATAAGATTGAAGGGCTTCTTTGAGAGCTGCTGCTATTTCACTAGAATCGCAACTTGAAGGTGTATCTGATAGAGAAGAGGGTGAAGACATATGGCATACTCTAAATATAAAGTTGAAATACGAAATTTTAGTATACGTATTAAAAAATGTATATTAGTAAAAATTAATTTAAAGACGTTTCAAGGAGAAATGAACCTTTATCGCTCAGGTAATAAGGCTTTTAAAAAGAAGTCTTGCTGACTGTTTATATGAAACTATTAGTAAATAATAGGGCAATCAGTTACCATTACCGGCGTTCTTTTAAGAATTGATAGAAGTTTTGTCCCTTTCGTAAATTGAGTGGTCAATTATTTAGCTTTTCTATCTTAGAACAAATAGAAACAATCTTATGCACTTAGGTGCAACCCTGAGTAGTCAGGGAGTTTATTTGACCAGAGGAGACCTGTCATGAAAAAAAACTTATTTATTGGAAACTTACCACACAGCATTAACGATGATCAACTACGTGAACTTTTCGAAGCTCACGGTGCAGTAGAATCTGCTCGAGTGATCATGGATCGTATGACTCAACGTTCAAAAGGATTTGGATTTGTTGAAATGTCTTCAGAAGCAGAAGCAGAAGCTGCAATCGAAGCATTAGATTCTAAAGAAGTTAATGGACGTCCTATTGCTGTGAAAGTTGCTAATCCTAGAGAAAGCAGAGGCGGCGGAGGAAACGGCGGCGGAAGAAGATATGACGGTAATCGTTAATCTTTACTAACCTGCTTTTTTAGGTTTATAACCCCACTTTCATATTTAGGTGTGAAGTGGGGTTTTTATTTGTTCAAAAAAATCTACAGCTTTTGAATAGCTAAGCGTCTCTTCTTTTTTTTCGCTGAAATTAGCGTCTATTTCTTTGGGCAATATTTTGAACAGTCCAAAGTGGCCTTTTGGGTGAGTTTTCTGCTGCCTTTTGTTAATATGTAAAAAGATACTTGAAATTTTTGATGAGGAGAAAAATTTCTCTATAAACTTTTTATTGGAGTCTTCTTTCTTAAGGGCATCTTTTTTTTCTAAAAAAAGACATAGAGGCATTTTTTTACTTATAGCTTTGTTAAGCGCTTCAGTAAATTCAGTCTCACTAGAAGTGGGTATTGAGATAATATGAAGTAGCACGTGAATTGGTTTAAGAAAGAGGGAAGGTTTTTTCTCCACAAAACGTATGAAGGCAATTCTAGGATACAAATAAACTAGAGTCAAAATATTTATTGTAGAGGGCTTTTTGCATATAATAGCAACTGATTCATAGAAATCTGTTTTAGGTTGGTTGTTAAGGTTAATGTGAAAAAAAGCCTTAAAGAAGGTTACAGCAAGAACACGTGAGAAGTATTCAGGTAAGAAAAATATTGTTATAATGGAAACAACAAGTGAGAGTAGGCCTACAACCAAGTAGCCTCCAGCAGCAGATATTTTAAGAACGTTACTAAAAAAACCAAGGCTTAATGCGGCAAGTAAGACGCCTAAAAATCCTAAAAAACTTCCTGCAGCAACAATTTCACCTCTATCTTGATCTGGGCTTGCAAGTTGAATGTATGCATCGACAGGAACAATAAAAAGCCCGCCATGAAATCCAAGGGATAAAACCATTAAAACAGCAAAAATAATGCTACTAGAGAACATTCCAAGCAAAATATAAGAGAAGCTCGTAATAACAGCACCCCAAATGGAAATCCCAAGTTCAACATTTTTACCTGAAACTAAAGCGACCACAAGTGATCCTAACCCTACTCCTAAAGCTGCAGCTAAAAGTATGTATCCTGATTGAACATCCGTAATTTTTAATGATTGAATCCCAAAAGGAATTATATTGAGTTGAGTAAAAGAAGCTGTAAAAACAAAATAAGCACCAATTAAAAGAGTCAGAAGCAGGTGAGGGTACTTTTTAGCTAATTTTAGACTTTTGTAAACCTCTACTAGAAATAAAACTTTAATTTTTTTTGCTGGGTTTTTTGCCTCTGTTGCGCCTATCTGCAGGCTAGTAAAAAATCCAATTGTGGATAGAATTAAGCAAAATACGGCAACAATAGTGTAGTTTTCTCCTGTTATTTGAGTGAAGAACGAAGCTAAAAATGTGCCTAAAATAATTGCAACGTAAGTAGCAAGGGTCATGTAGCCATTGGCTTGTGAGAGCTGATCTCTTTTTACTATTTCAGGTAGTATAGCATACTTAGATGGGACAAAGATTGAAGCTTGAACTGCTACAAAAAAAAGAGAAGCATAAGCATTAAACTCACTGCCGATATACATGGCGTAAATACCATAAATCATTCCGAGTATCTCTAAACCAAGAGAGTAGACGATAACTTTCTTTTTGGAGCATTTATCGGCTAATTCACCTGCTGGCATAGAAAAAATTAAAAAAGGAGCCACAAAAAGCAAACCTGAAATAAACATAATGTTGCTGCTTTTAGCCGTTCCAAGAAGGGTGATTAGAGAAAATGCTACTAAAAATCTGTATATTGCGTCATTGAGAGTGACCAAAAACTGAGTAATATTTAGATATGTGAATGAAGAAAACCTTTTCCAAAGAAAAATTTTAGCAATTAGAGGCTGTTGGTTCATAAATTCTAGGAATTGACAATGGTTATAAATCACAAACTTGTTATTTTGTCATTAATACTTCATAATTAGATTTGTGAATAGTAAACGATCATTTTTTTTTCATTTTAGTAATAAATTGGACTGCTTATTTGAGGATCTCTCAAATGAGTTGGCGCAGTTGCGCCCATTTGAAAAGGTTTGGGTTATTGTGCCAAGCCTGGCTGTCAAAAACTTTCTAAAAGAGAGAATTTCTGATTCCCTAGGTATTTGTATGGGGATTGAATTCATGCTCTTGCAGCCAGCTATTCACAAAATTATTAAACAGGCCTTTCCAAGTGTTGTCATAGAATCGCATGTAGAGCTTGCTCTAAAGATCCAGCTACTGATAGCAGAGCATATTACGGAACCTGATTTCGATGACTTAAGGTGCTACCTTCAGTCAGCAGAGCCTTCAAAGTCAATTGATAACTCTAAATTAACTTCTCTGTGCGATCACCTAGCCTCTCAATTTGTTACTTATTCTTTGTATACTCCTTTTTTGAAATCTGAATGGGAAAAAAATATTAAAACGCATTGGCAAAAAAAGGTTTGGGAAAAAGTCTTCAATGAAAATAGTTATAGCTCTAATCCATATCAAGTTTTAAATCAAAAAGTCCAAAATTTTGAAGAAGCTCCCAAGCTCTTTTTTTATAATATAAGCTTTATGCCAAAGCCTTACTTTGAACTGCTTTATCATATAGGCTCTAAATTGCAGATAAAGTTTTTTCAACTCTCTCCTTGCTCGTTATTTTGGTCGGATATCCAAAATGATTTTGAGCGCTCTTTGTTTGTAAAAAGGATGAAAAAAAAGCACAAAGATGAAAGACAAATTGACCAGTTAGAGCAATATTTATCTCAGACTAACCCATTGTTAGCTAATTGGGGGCGATTAGGCAGACAGTGGATTCAAGGTATTGAAGAAAAAGAGGCGCTAAGCTGTGAGAAATATATAGTCCCTTTTGAAGCTACAAAGCTAGATGCATACTCTAGTTGGATAGATCCATCAGAAATGATAATGGATGAGAGTCCAATCTCTTTGTTGCAAGGGGTGCAAACAGATATTCTTCTGATGCGCTCAGAAGAAAAAAAACTTGCTCTTTCAGATATCCAATCTATTCAGGTGCACCAGGCTTCAACTTATGAAAGAGAAGTTGAAATTTTACATCAAAATTTGATTGGATTGCTCACCAAAGATAGAAGTTTGAGGCCAAGCGAAATTGTCGTATATGTTGCTAATATTGAAAATTACATACCTCATATTGAAAATGTGTTTTCTAGAGGCCATTCAAAATTAGAAGCCATAATTCATGACTACAGTTTCTCATTAAAAAATAGTGCTCTAAATGGGATCTTTTTACTTATTGAATTAGGCACGACAAAGTGGGATCAAAAAAAATTACTAGAGATTTTCTACCACAGAGCATTTAAAAATCGTTTTAACCTTTCTTCAGATCTTCTGAAAAAATGGAAAGAATGGATGGATGAAGTAGGGCCTTGTTGGGGCTATAATAGAGATGAGCAAAACAATTTCTTGCAATCGAGGTATCATCAAAAAATTAGTGGATCAAAGTTTGTAATCCCCTCTTGGAAAGACTTTATTGATCAGCTGCTAAAATATCTATGTCAACATCATGAAGAAGTATCTTTGCAGCCTAAGTTATCATCTATTGATTTTTCATCTTCAGATGAATTGAATCTTTTCATCGAAATTCTTCAGTCTTTGAAAAAAGATTTAACCTTTTTAACAGCCAATAGATTTTCTTTTTCAGATTGGAGCAAGCATTTAAATATATTGATAGAGAAATATTTTAGCTTTGATAAGGAAGATCAAAAAGATGCTCAGAAAATAGCTGATCACATAAGACTTTTCCAAAGTTGTCATGTAAAATTTGATAAGCACTCTTTTGAATTTGAAACGTTTTACTATTATCTAAAAAAAGAACTTCTTGATTTTCAGTCAAAAGCATCTAATCTTCAACTCGAATCCGTATCTTTTTATTCACTTTTTAACAGTTCACCGATTTCATCTAAAGTCTCTTATATACTGGGGCTTAATGATATGGTTTTTCCTCGCTTGTCTACAGAAAATCCACTTTCATTGATGGCCAAATTTTCTCAAAAAGAATTTTGCCCAGCAATTATGGACTATGATCGCTACCTTTTTCTTGAAATATTGCTTTCTACAAAAAAACAGTTTTTTATCAGCTATTTAGGCTATTGCGTAGAGACATTTAAGCAAGTGCAGCCATCAGTTCTTATTACTGAGCTATTAAATTACTGTGATAAATTTTTCACTGTAGATGGATGTAATATCTCTGAAAAAATTGTTGTTAAGCATCCCCATCTAAGCTTTAGTAAAGAATATTTTAATGAAAAAAATTATCAGGCTTCAAATTATTTACTGGCAAAGAGCTATTATGGAAAGTCAAAAGCAACACAAAGAGATTTTACGGATTTATTTTTGAAAAATGGATCGATTTCTAGCGCCGCGTCACCTTCTAATGAGATATCTATTCAAGAACTCTGTATGTCAGCTAAAAATCCAATTCAATTAAGCCTGAAAAAACAGCATCA
Source organism: Chlamydiota bacterium (assembly GCA_022601345.1). Classification (GTDB taxonomy): domain Bacteria; phylum Chlamydiota; class Chlamydiia; order Chlamydiales; family JAAZZY01; genus JAAZZY01. Next base: position 24,274 of record JAJACU010000033.1, read on the forward strand.
GATATTTTTAGAAACGGCTTCTATTAACCATGAAAATCAGAATTTTGAACTTTTGCCGCTACAAAAAGCTATCTTGAAGAGAAAAATCTTCACAAAGCATTTTTTATCTAATGAAGATGAGCTTCCTAAAGGAATATTTAGAAAGCTCACTCAAAATGCTTTAAATGAGGAGGTTAAAGGCATTGAAGATTTATTAGGAGAGTATCAGTTAACCGGAGATGATTTTTTCAGGGTTGAGTTTAGGCAGGATATAAAAGAACCAATATGTCACGAAAAAAATCTTTGGGTTGTCCCTAGTTTGAAGATTTCTTTAAATCAGCATTTAACAATAAACCTTGTGGGGGTTTTAGATTCTGTTAGTAGTAAGGGGTTGCTCTGTATGGGGCATTCAAATATGGAGTCTATGTTAGGAGATTTCCCAAAATATCTAATATATTCTCTCCTAAAAAACATTCTTCCAATGGAATTTGAATCTAACTGGTTTTTTGCAAAGTCAAAAAAAGTTAAGACATTGTTTATAGAGAGGCCTGAAGAAATGCTTAAAAGCTATTTGAGCTTGTACTTTTTGTGTTTAGACCAGCCTGTTCCCTTGCTGCCAGCGTGGATTCCATCGTTTATAGAGGCAAGTCCAGCCTCTATTTCAGATAAAATAGGAAAAGACATAACCTCATCACATTTTTATAATCAGTATGCAAAAGTAATAATGAGTAAAATTCAGTTGAAAGATTCCATGCTAAATACATGGAAGAGTCTTGCTCAAAATCTTTTTCATCATACTTATGAGTTTTTGAAAAATGAATCAGTTTAATATTTTAGATCCTAATTTTGCTTTGGATAAGAAGTATTTTATTGAAGCTTCAGCAGGTTGCGGTAAAACTTTTTCGATAGAAAATGCTTATGTACGACTAATTATGGAATCTAAGCATAACCTAAGTGTTGAGAAGATTCTTATTTTAACCTTCACTAAGGAAGCAACCTCAGAACTTAGAGCGCGAATAAGAGCGAGCTTAGAGAAAGCTAGAAATGAACTTGTACATGAAAACTCAGAGAGCTTTGAATACATCAAGAAGAGCAGAAATTTACCTGAGGCCGATTTTAAAAAAGTAGTCCGTAACCTTCAAGATGCTCTTGCAAACTTCGATTCATCACAGATTTTTACTATTCACAAATTTTGTTACTTGCAACTCAAACAATTCTTGTTTGAAGCAAAGCTTGATTTGTCTCAAGATATTGAAAAGACACAAGTTTCTGTAAAAACCTACGAAGAGATCGTAAGAGATTATTTATCTTTCAGCTATGACCCAAATATAGTTTGCCCAAGCCAGCTTAGAATATTGATTGCTTTTTACAAAAATGACTTTAATTTTTTACTTAAAGCATGTGTTGGAATACTCTCTAAAGAAGTGCCCATTGAAAAACCTCAGCCTTTCTGCTCATTTTACAAGCTTTGTACTGCAGAAATACAAGACATCAAGCAATTGCATGGGTTAAACGACACAGCTGTTTATGAAACTTGTCTAGCACTAGCTTCTTTTTATAAGGGGGCAATGAATCGTGATAAAAAAATTAGTCAGCAGTTAGATAGTGCATTTGAGGATTTTTCTAAACTTTTTTCAGAGAGTTGTACTTCATCTCATATAGAGAGGTGTTTACTTAGCTTTTCTTTAATAGATAAGACCTTTCAAGAGGATAACCTTAAGAAATCAGCTTTAAAGCAAAGAAGAGATGAAGGTATTTGGGCAAGCTTGAGCTTTTTGAAGAAAAATCTTTTTCCACTTCTTGAGCAAGCAATTGCAAAAGAAAATTTGATTTCTCTAGTTGCATATGAATGTCAAAAATTGGTTCAAGTTTATTTCGATAAAAATAAAATTCTAACACCCAATAACATTTTAGAAAAACTTCTTAAGTTACTTCAAAATGAAGATGTTTGTTCAACTATTGCAAATCAGTACCAGGCAGTAATTATCGATGAGTTTCAAGATACAGACCCTATACAGTGGGAAATACTGTCAAAAATTTTCCTTCAGAATAAAACTAAAGAAAGTCCATTTTATCTTGTTGGGGATCCCAAGCAATCGATTTATGGTTTTAGAAAAGCAGACATCTATACATACTTAAAAGCCGCTCAAATGATGGGCGTGTCCGAGCCCAAAACCCTTAATGTTAACTATCGAAGTCAGCCTCAATTAATTTTGGCACTCAATAACTTGTTTGGAAACCAAAACGGTAGCTGGATAACTCTACCTAAATTGAAAACATTCCTTCCTTACAAGCCAGTGCTAAGCTCTAGTAGTATTAAGGAAAAGAATTTTCATGATGAGCGCAAATCGGTGCATTTTATTATTGCAGAGCAAAAAGAGCGCATTGAGCCTATCCCCTTCGTTGAAAGTTGAGCAAGATGTTTTGTTTCCTTTTATTGTTAATGAGATCAACCATTTGCACTATAGAGAAAAGCTTCCATTAAGTCGTTTTGCTGTGCTTGTTCGCGATCGCTTTCAAGGGGCACGACTAAAAAGCTTTTTAAAAAAATCACACATTTCATTTACATCTACTCGCCCCGAATCCTTACAAGGTCTAGATTCCGTTGTTCAATTTTTACAGATTTATTTGGCTACACTCTATTTTCACAAATCAATCTATATCCAAAATTTAAAAGTAAATAGTCTATTAAATTGGCCGCTTGATCTTTTTGAACCACAAAATTTTGCTTCTTTAACTGGATACTTTTCTTCGTTGCAAGAAACTCTTTTAGAAAGAGGATTTTTAGCATTCTATGATCAGTTGACTCATCAGCAAGGTATCTTAGAAGAGTCTTTTTACCAGAGATTGCTATCTACTGAAGAAGGAATTTACCTTTATCAAGAGTTAGAGCAAATTAAAGATCTGCTTCTTCAAAAAGAAATTGAAGGCAGTGATGCTTATCAGCTGCTACATTTCTTAGATGACTTAAGCAAGATAGAGGCTTTGCCTGAAAAAACATACCCACTTCGCCAAAATATTGAGCAAGAAGGCGTTCAATTGCTTACATTGCATATGAGCAAAGGGCTAGAGTTTGATGTTGTATTTGCTCTTGGCCTTGTTAATCAAGTTAAGGTCAAAGAAGATCTTATTCTTCATAAAACTAATAAACTCTCTCCTATTACTTCTTTACCTGAGCAAGACTATATCGAGCATCTTCAAGAATTAAATGCCGAGAAGTTAAGAACTCTCTATGTTGCTCTTACGAGAGCCAAGCAAAGACTATATATTCCGTGTGTTTTTTCAAACAGAGAACCCTTGCTAGGACAAAGTTCTCCTATGGATCTTTTCCTTCAAAGTATGAATTTAGATTTATATTCACTTAAGGCATTTATATCTCAGCAGAGTGACATGTCATTTACACACTGCGAAGATCAAATTGATGTTCAGAGCTTTTTTACAAAAAGTCATCCAAATTTAGTTGCTCCTACAAAGACGGATATAAGTTTTGTAAAGCGGTTTAAACACTCATTTACGTCTCTATCAAGTCCTTCAACTTTTGCTATTAGTGAGGTAAAAGCGCCACATGATTTTGAGTGGGAAGAAAAAAATATTCATACAATGCCAGCTGGGGCGTTTACGGGTTCTATGATCCATAAAATTATGGAAGAAATTTCATTCGATGCACCTCTTGATTTAGAAATTTTTTTATCAAAGACACCTTTTGAACCTTGGAAAGAGGTTATTGAAGAACTCGTAGGCAAACTGGTTCAAACTCCCCTTCAAATAAAAGGAAAAACATTTGCACTTAAGGAGCTTAAGAAAGGTCAAATCCAAAAGGAAGTAGAGTTTCTTTACCCTGTCAAAGAAAAGTTTCAAATTGAAGAACTGCAGCTACAAGGGAGTTTTTTACATGGTTTTATGGACCTCGTTTTCATACATGAGGGTATGTACTACTTAATAGACTATAAAACCAACTGGCTGGGAGAAAAAGCTTCTTCATACTTTGAGTTAAGATCTGCAATGGAAGACCATAACTATATGCTACAGGCACAAATTTATCAGGAGGCTCTAAAAAAATATATTAGCGTATTTGAAGCCCGTTCTTTTGAAGAGTGCTTTGGAGGAGTAATTTACTGGTTTGTTAGAGGAATTGACCATACTAACAAGGGATTATTTGTTTTATAGTTGGAGTCAAAAATTTTAATTTTAACTATCTAAACCCATGCCTTAGGACTTTAAAGGTTCCACCTTCGATAAATAGGCCATCATTATCATAACTACTGTTCCAGTTTCCGCAGCATGGGCTTGTGAAGTTTAAAACAATTAAGTAATCAAAGAGTTGATTTTGATATGAATAGCTAAGTAAAAGACTAGATGAATTTGGAGAGGATCGCCTATAAGAATAAGAGCCTGCCTCAACGACTTCGCCTTTAAAAGAAAAAGAGTAGCTCTCATCTTCGTTGAATTCATAGTATGAAATTTTATCTTTATACTCTTCATCAAGTCCTTTTACTTTTTCTGCGTAAAAAGAAAATATATATCCCCGTATATCTTTGGGAGCTAAATATTTGGGGGCCTTAGAGCAACTGTTAGTTGTAAGTGTTGCTAAAACAAAAATTAGAGTTAAAATTTTCTTCATTGCTAATTGAGCGGGCTCTGGTTTTAATTTTTATCTAATAAAGCTATTTACCATTGAATGGTAAAAAAGGGTAGCAAACATTATACTTAGGATTAAATTATGTAATAGTATTAGTCAAAACTATGAGCCAACCCAATCTAGAAAAACTTCAAAGCCTTGAACTTTCAAAAGAAGAAGGCGAGCCTACTATTAAGAGATTAATGGATGATGGGCAGCTTTTAGCTATAGATTTTGCTGCAGCACAATATATAGGAAAAAATCAAGATGTCTCCGAAGCTAATCTACTTCTTTTTTCTTTTCTTTTTGCTGCTGCAAGACTGGGTCATCTTTGCGTTATAATTGACCAAAAAATACATCCTTGTGTCAGCCAAGTTTGGACAATTGATGATGAGAAACTTTTAAAGGATTGTCAAACTAAACTACGATCGAGCTTTCAGGCTCTTGGAGATTCTTATTTTTCACAAGCACCCAACATTAAGAAAATATCTAATAGGCTCTATCTACAAAAAAATATTTTCTATGAAGAGCAAATATATAAGTATTATCAAAAGCTAGAGTCTAGCCAGCCTTCTCTAAAAATAGAAAATCTGAAACTTAATGAAAAATTGACAGGTGAGCAAAAGTCAGCAGTTAGCCAAAGCCTTTTATCATCTCTTTCTTTTATTATTGGTGGGCCAGGTGTTGGAAAAACCTTTACTGCAAGTGCTCTAATTGAGATTTTTTTAACAAGTTTTCCGGATGCAAATGTGGCTGTAGTTGCTCCAACAGGAAAGGCTGTTGCTAATCTTCAAGAGGGCCTTGCCAAATTATTTGAGAAGCAAACATTTAATCTTGTTTCATGCACCCTTCATAAGCTGTTTTACAAACCTATTCTTTCTTTTCTTCCATATGACCTCATTCTTATTGATGAAAGCTCGATGGTTGACGCCTACTTTTACTTAAAGCTTTTAAAGTATTGTAAGCCTCGTTCTAGGCTCATTTTTTTAGGTGATCCCAATCAGTTACCTCCAGTTGGCTCAGGTTCAATCTTTAAAGATCTGCTAAGGATGAGCTCATCGCAGTGCTTTTTAAATCAATGCCTGAGAACTGAAATTCAAGATATTGTTGATAGCAGCCATTTAGTTAGAAAGGGAGATGTTGAAGGGTTTTTAAAAGTTGTATATTTAAAAAAGCTTTTAAAAGATCTTCCTTCAAAAAATGAATTATTAGATCAGCTGATTTCAAAAATACCTCAAGTAGATAATAGAGATTCTGATTATCAAAAACTTAAAACATTTTTGAAGTATAAGATACTCACATCAATGAAAAAAGGAGAGTATGGAGCTGACTTTCTTAATCAATCTATTCGACAACTTTTAGCAAAAAAATTATTTCATCCCATTTTAATTACAGCAAATGACTATCAATTAGAGCTGTATAATGGAGACATGGGGATTTTAACTCCCAAAGGTGAGGTCATCTTTTTTTCTCGCCATTCAAAACAAAAATACACCGTAAGCCATGAAGGAGTCAGAAGAATTCCTGTAGCGCTTTTACCTAGTTATGAATGGGCATATTGCTTGTCTATTCATAAGAGCCAAGGAAGTGAGTATGAAAAAATTTCAATCATTGTCTCACCTAAAAGTGAGAATTTTGGTAGAGAGCTTTTATATACTGCAATAACTAGAGCTAAAAAAGAATTTGAAGTTTTCTCAGATAAACATACACTGCAAAAACTAGTAAAAAATAGATGTGTTCGGGTTTCGGGACTCAATTTAGCGGAGGATGGATGAACAAAGTAGAAGCCAAACGAATTTTTTCTTCAATTCTACAGCTTTTAAAAAATGAAGACCCAAGAAACTTTGAAAAAGATTACTCAGAAAATATGGTAGCACATATTAATTCTGAAGACTTAAATCTACAAGATCTTCGCATGCGATTTGTTTTTTTTGTAGAAAATTTTGAGGTTGTAGAGCTAAAGGTTGAAGATTTTATATTTGAAAATAATAAAGCAGGGATTCGTTTTTATCTAAAGGCACGTGACCGAAAAGATGGGACTGAAATTGACGACAATCTTTTTTATATTTATCACTTTGAAAACAATCAAGTTAAAGAGAGTTGGGTCTTGACAAAACTACCTGTCAATAACAAAACCCATAATGAGTAAAAGGGAAAAACATGGAAAGGCACGAAATTGAAAATTTTGTAAAAAGTTTAATAGAGGTAGTTTGGGAAAAATTTGAAGAAGAGAAGATTGGTAATTACTATCATGAAGATCTTGAAGGGTTCTATAACGATGATAAAGTTACCTTTGAGCTCTTAACTAAAAAACTAAAAGTTTTTCAAAATCATATGCAGAGTCATAAAGTAGAAATAAAAGACTTGATTATTGAAGAAGAGTCATTTGCTCTTCATGCTTTGCAAAAGTTTAATCCTGAAGGGAAAGAGATTTCTATTCAGACAATTCTAATAGCTCATCTAAAAGAAGGCAAAATTTTAAAGTACTGGTTAAAGACCGAAATGCCGCTAGAGTTTAACTAGTATGAAGTTTGGAGCCCAAAACCTGCTTTAAAACTTCCTGAACTAATAGGGAGCCTGCCCTTTGCTTCTCTTTGGTTGAGAAGGATTTCTGCGCAGCCTATTTGGGCATCTATATCATTTTCATATCCCATTAAGATAATATTTTGATTTTCAAAGTTTTTGAGGCTATATGGTGAGCCAAATAAACATAAATAGGGAGATTTACTTTGAAGTTGTTCTAAGAGGTCTAAAGTGGAAGCTGTAATGCCGAAATTTCTCCTTGAATACTTATTCATTTCATAAACACTGATAATGATTTGTTGATACGAATTGAGTTGATTAACGAGCTTTGAAATAAACTCTTCATCGCACTGCTTTGGAACAAAAAAGTAGTCGAGCTGTAAATTGTTACTTAAGTGATTAAATAAGGGGGGAAGGCTATCTGGGTGTTGCTCTTCATAAGGGGAGTCTACCAGCTCCAAGGCGTCTTTCATTGCGACATCGCGGCCAACCTGAATAAATGCACATTTTTTACTGGGGTTAATTGAAATGCAATGATCTGAATTATTAATAAGTGTAATAGCCTCTTTAAAAAGCTTTTTCTTAAGCTCAATAGCATTTTCTGAAAAAAGCTTAACATCACCTATACTAGTATTTAGGTGGAGGTTTAGTTTTTCTTTTGTTTCTAAAATTTTCAGTGCATGGTAGTCAATATCATCGATTGAAACCTCTTTACTAGACACAGCTTCATAAATGGTGTCTATAGATTTGTTTATATCAAGAGGCCACATTAATACATCACTTCCAGCTTGTAACGCCAATAATTCACTTTGACCTTGAGAAAAATTATCTGAAATAGCTTTCATGTTTAAAGCGTCTGTAAATACAAGCCCCTGAAATCCAAGTTGGTGCTTTAGAAAATGGTTAACATTTGTTGGACATAGTGAAGAAGGTAGATTACTAACTTTTGGAAGCAGTAAATGCCCTGTCATTATAGACTGTATCCCATTTTTAATGAGATTGTTAAATGGTTTCCATTCAACTTCTTCTAGGTCTGAGACTGATTTGTGTATAACAGGTAATGTGTGATGAGAATCACATGAAGTGTCTCCATGCCCGGGAAAATGCTTTGCGCAGGCAATAATTCCCCCATCTTGCATTCCTTGCATAATTAGCTGGGTTTTTTGAGATACTTTTTGAGGATCCTCGCCAAAGGAACGGTCATTAATAACTGGGTTGTCAGGATTGTTGTTTACATCTGCAACAGGAGCAAAATTTACATGGACGGATACGCCTTTGCACTGGTTAGCAATTTCTATCCCTAAGTCATAAATTAATTGATTATTTTGTATTGCTCCCAGGGTTAGATTCCTAGGAAATCGTAGAGATCCTTTAAGTCGCAGATCAAGACCCCACTCAGCATCTTGTCCAAAGAATAATGGAACTTGGCTTCTTTCTTGAAGGGTTTTTGCTGCTTTTTGTTGTGAATCAATATTGCCTTGCATAAATAAAATGCTGCCAATTGGATACTTATCAAGAAGTTCCACAACGTCATCTATATTGGATTTTTCTCCGGATGTCCAGACAGGAACCATCATGAGTTGGGCAATTTTATCTTTAAGGGAAAGATTTTTCAAAGTGTCTTCTGCCCATGTATTGCAATATAGGTTTGAAGATAAGATTAACGGAACAAGAAACCATTTATTCAATAATCGGAAGAACGATTTGTGAGGGGTATTTAGAGCCAACATGAATCACATTATCTGCCGGGTTTGGATTTTTGTCAAAATGTGGAAAATTTGAGCTAGCAACTGACAGTCTAATTTTATGACCCTTTGCAAAAACCATGCTAGTGGACCACAAGTCGACATCAACAGCCTGCACCCCATTTTCTTTTAACTGTACATGTTGTATCCCCTCAGAAATAAGAATGCTTTTTCCATCTGGGTAAACATCAGTTAAAGTAAGCGCTAAATCTGTGTTAGGAGCTGAAGAAGATAGGTAAATAGTTGCTGTAATTCTTCCAGTAACCTCAGTGTCTTGATTTAATTCTAGAGTTGTAAATGTTAAGACGTCATCTCTTTTTTCATTCTTGGACTGGTCAAATGGCCCAGACTGTAAGTATAAATTTTTTCCTCCAACAGTGGAGACAGGATTATCTGGATTATAATCAAAAGAATACTCTCGGGAGCTAAAAGCTGGAAGTTTTGTTTTGAGTCTATGAGATTTAGATAAATAGTGTATCTTTTTGTTCGCAGCAGGAGGCCAGCTATGTGATTTTTTCCATTGATTACCTTTTGACGGGGTTTCGTCTAACGGCCCCATCACATAATATAAAACTTCAGGATATCGATTGAGTTTTTCCGTTTCAGCCTTTAGGTGTGCATCAAACCAGTCTCGAATAAGTTGATTCTCTTCAAATTCAAGTGCTGCTTGTGGAAATTTAAATTCTCCAAATTGCTCTTGATCACTTCCCCAATGAGTCCATGGCCCCATAATAAGTTTTTGCTTTCCCTTAGCTCCAGCAGCTCCTTTTTTTTGCCATGAGCAAAATGCATCGATTGTTCCTTGAGAAAAAACATCGTACCAGCCACCAATGTGGACAGCGGGCGTCTTCACATACTCTGACTTTTTGCTAGCATCAATTTGTTCCCAATAAGAGTTATATGATTTATTTTCTAAAATACTTTGGTAGGCTTTTGGAGCAATTTTGGAAAACCAGCTTTCAATTTGGTGTTTGCAAAACGCACCTCCTACATATGCTGCGTGCTGATAGAGCGTTGGAGTTGCAACTTGGATAAATTGACACTTGAGGTGTTTGGGTTGAGTTGGAGCAAGCAGTAGCTGAGTTATGCCATTTGCAGATGCACCATATGTCCCAACATTTCCGTTTGTGTATGAGCTATTGCCAAGCCACTCAATTGCATCGTGTCCATCTTGTAATGTTCCCCATGCATCAGCAATGTAGGGCTCAGGGTGTTGTTCAGAATGATGGTGAGAGCGCAGGCTCTGAATTGCTACGACGTAACCCCAATCAGACATCAAAGAATAAATTTTTTTTAATTTAGCAGGGCCTGGCGTTCTAATTAGAATACACGGCAAAGGACCTTTGGAATTTTCTGGGATATAGAGATGAGTAAGAAGCTTTGTTCCATCGCGCATTGGAATCTGAACCATTAAAGGCTCAGATTCAGAAAAAAGTGATGTCGTTAGCGCAAATAAAAAAAATAAAAGGCTACGAAGAAAGAACTTTTTGCATTTGTTTTGCATGTCGAGACTTGATTCTCTTGGCTTTATTAGCCTGATAAATATTTCTTTTAACGGCTTTATCTACCATTGCATAAATGCTGTTTAGATCTTTTGTCAAGACTTCTTGATCTTTTTCTTTCAAATTGTCGTTAAAACTTCTGAGAGTAGTACGGATTTTTGATTTAAAGATGCGATTCTTCTGTTGTTTTTTTTGGTCCTGAATAACGCGCTTCTCAGCAGTTGGACGTTTTTTCTTTTTTTTCTTGTCTTCTTCAGCCATGGAACCCTTTGAAAGTGTTTAACTTATTTTAATAGAGCCAAGAGTTTAACAAAACATTCGATAATTTGTCAAAGAAGTACGGTTAATAAGTTAAAATTCAATTGTTTTTGGGATGAGATAATTACTTTTTTAATATTAATTAAAAATATAGATTTAAGCCGTTTTTTTCTGTTTTCAAATAATCATTTACTAAGCATAAAGCAGTTTTTAGGGGAGAAAATTTCTAGCCCTCTAATATGGAGTACACTAGATGAACAAAAATCTTATTTGGCCCATTTTTTTGTCAGTGATTTCGATCTCTGTTGTAGCTTTCACCTCACTGCTATCTATTGATCTATATAGATATTATCAACTCAAATGTGCAGTCCCTGTAGAGCACATGGAAGCCTCGATTAGTCAATTGGCTGTAAATCGCTACTGTGTAGAGCTTAACTATTTGTATCAAGTCAATACAAGTAAATACAGCAGGAATCAAAAATTAAATAAAACTATTTATAAGAATGCATGGCTAGCAAATAAAGAAGCAAAAAACCTAGAAGAGAGCCCTGTTTACGTCTGGTACAACCCTCACAAGCCTCAACTTGGTGTGGTAAACAAAGCCTTTCCATATAAACGTCTTTTTTCTACGTCGGTTTTGTATGCTGTTTTCTTGTATTTTTGTTTTTTAGGTCGCTTCATCCTTAAGAGAATTTAGTTATATGCACAGTTGTGAGATCACTTTAGAAAATGGTAAAAAGTTAAAAGCGGTTTTTAATCCCCAAGTAGGCATGAATCTTATGAGCTACAGCTTGGGTAGTGTCGAAGTTATGGATCAAAATACAATGCCGGCATTTAAGGAGCGTATGGCAGGTATGGGAGCTTTAATTGGTCCTCATTTTCACCATAGGAAAGACAAAGATATTCCTAGCTTATCCATTGATGATCTCTTTTCATTTATCCCAAGCTTAGTGAAAAAAGGGCAAAAAGAGCCTTTTTCTCATGGCATTGCCAGGTATGTGCCATGGAAATACGAAGGTGGGAAAGATTTTATAAATGCAAAACTAAGCGGAAAAGACACTTATAAAGGATATAAAATTTCTGAGCTTGAGGGGCAAGATTTTGAGCTTTCGTTTAAAGCAAAGTTAAAGCCCAATGGGCTTTTTATTGACTATTCTATAAGTGCTCAAAATCCTTCAGTTATAGGGCTTCATTACTATTATCGTTTAGATAATAAGTTGGGAAATGTTTCATCTCAGGTAGATTCTAAATATCACCATCCACAAGGATGGAGACCTATTCCTAATGACTGGTTTGAATCAAGTAGAGTGTTGAACTTTGAGCTTCGGCCTGATGTTGAAGCTGACTTTGGCTTTAGACCAGTTAATGAAGCGCAACATTCTCAGGTGCAACTAAAAACTTCTTCACACCAAGTGAAGATCTATTACCAGTCGAATTCAAAGGAGAATTCGTGGCAGCTTTATCACCCTAAAGATGCAACTTATGTTTGTTTAGAGCCTGTTAGCTCAGCAAATCCGCGCGAGGCCAGCGAAGCTTCTTCCAACTTGAAAATTCAGATTGAAATTATAGAATAGTTTAGGTGGTTTGAGGGGTGGCTTCTGAAGAAGGAAGCTCAGATTCTTGGGCTTGTTCTTGGACTTTTAAGTTGAACATTTTCCCTAAGCTACGTGTTGATGATGTCCAAAATGTCATCATTCCAACAAAAAGAACTGCTATATAAGGAATGCAGGCTGAAATAGTGCCTAAAAACATAAGTAACCCTTGGTAGATCAAAGACCCTCCTGACTTCCCTAGCCTTGCGCCAACAACATCTATTGGAGCCTTTCCTTTAAATTTGAGTTCATGGTCAAGAGGGATGAAGGCCATGTTTTGGGTTGTATCAAATAAAGAGTATTTAACTGATTTACTTAAGCAATGTTGTAGGCTTCCAAAAAAGACAGCAATTGCAAGAGGTGTTGCAGCTGCAACAGGAAGATCTGTAAAAGTATTGCCAAAGATCAAAAATACAAAGAAGCCTAACCCTGTGAGTCCCATCGCGACAGGTGTTATAAGAGCTGTTTTTGTCCATCCAAAGCGTTCTATAATGCGCGGGATAAAGAAAGTGATTATTAATGACCCTAGTCCAACCATGGCTGTTATATTGTTCATATAATAATTGAGATTTTGTGGAGTTGGACAATACATATGCAAGCGATCTTTCCAAACAACATCCATTAAATTAATCACTAAGTTGTAGGACACAACCATAATGGCAATATACGAAAGGTATTTTGATTTTGAAAGGAGCTTGAAGCTTTCTTTTAAAGAAGGTTTCTGTTTCTTCTTAAAGGAACTTGCGGTGCATTTGTGAAGGTTTGGGTAAGCACTAGGTGTTAGAACGGTTTTGCTTTGCCAGCGAAAAATAAGCATTATGATAATGCCGCAAAGAGTTACGGTAATAATGAAGATAGAAACCATATGATTCCAAGAATTTTGAACAGCAAATCCCAACATATTGGCGGCAATACCTGCAACTAAAGCTGCAAGGTTGGAAGCTATTCCAAAAACCCCGTAAAAGCGCTTTGCTTGCTTGAGCGAAGTCACTTCGTTTGCAACACCCCAAAACAATGTGCTTAAGACAATGCTGCTCCAAAGCTCAGCAATAATGTAGAAAAGGCTTAGAGTCCAGTGTTTATACAATTCAATAAGGCCATTAAAGCCTTTAGGAAGAATGGTCTGAAGGTAGTTTGCTGATTGGTATGGGTGTAGGTAATCTCGTAGGGGGTATAGTATAAAAGCAAATACTAAGAAAAAAGCCAAAAATCCAGTAGTAATAATATAAAAAACTTTTTCCTGACTAAAAAAATGGGTAAGCTTGGTAAAGAAATAGGTTAGCAGTACGGCGACGGGTAAAATGCCCCAAACTTTAATATAGGGCAGAACTTTAGCTCCTGCAGCGGTAATAATCAGAGTATCTTTCATAGGCCTTAAGATGCCGTAATTAAAGCAGATCAAAAACAGCATGACGAACATGGGTATGAACTTTTTGAACTCGTGGCCGTGGATTGGCCACAAAAATGAGCGCAATAGACCAAATTCTTTAGTTAAGCTTTGTTCCATAAGTAAGCAAATACTGGCGTTTAATTGATTCTATAAATTTGAAAAATACCTTTCAATAGTAGCACATTTCTTACTTATTAGCTAAAGATTAAAAAAGTAAAATAAAATATTTACTAGTAGATGGAATTTTAAAAAAAATGTTTTCCATCTAGCTGTTAAAAGAGCTTTTTTGTATCCTGCAAAATTATTGAATCCCCCTTGAGAGTTGCAATGCAAAGATACTATAGAGCACTTTTAGTTGCTGTTTGCTTTTTTTACTTTTCTCCTTTAATGATTATTAGGAAAAAGATTGAGCTCTCAAATTCTTTTTTTACATTCTTGGTTTTTTGGAGTATATTAGGATTTGCGGCTCTGGTGTATTTTTGGAGGCTGTTTGACCTAAGATCCAAAGAAATTTGGATCACCCGACTAAAAAAAGAGGCAGGGCACAAGGATATTAAAGACTATAAGATTCAAGTGCGTCATTTTTCTCAGAAAATGAGAGATCTTGTTGAAGAGTTAAATCAAAAAAATGAGATTGAAAAAAAATTACTTTACAAAGTTGAGCAGTTAAAGGGGATGCATCAAAATCATGAAGACGAATACAACTTTTTAAACCAAGATTTACAAAATCAACTGGATAAACGAGAGATTGCTTTGTCTGATAGTCGTTTAACGATCAAAGAACAGCGAGAGATTATTGAGAAAAAGCAAGAAGAGATCAATATCTTAAATATGCAAATCAATGATTTAAAATATGAAGTTGAAAATCTGTTAAAAATTGATGAGCAAGAACAGGATATCTTTACAGAAGAGAAGCTAGATCTAGAGCCAATTGTTGAAAAACCCCACTTAAACTTGTCAGATCAAGAAGTTTCATTAAGTGATAAGCTTCAAAGGTATATTGATTTAGCTCAAAAAATGACAGAAACAAATCCTTTTGCTCAACCTAAAACAGGACATCATTTTCCATTTGGAACGTTGCTTATTGACCAGCGTCGTCTATTCGATCGGTTTCAAAACGAAGAGTCTGAAGTTGTCTTAGTCTACTCTATAGAAGAAGAGCGGCTAATTTTCATTAATGACCAAGTTCAAAACTTGCTTGGTTGGAATTCAGATAAATTTTTAAAAGACTTTTTATTTTTAGTGCAAAAGGGGCACGAGCAGTGGGACAAGGCTTTGCAAACCTTATCAGATAACCAGCTTCAAGAGGTGAGGTTACTGATGAAAACACGTTCGGGTCAAAATATTTTGACGCACTGTTATTTGAGAAAAGTTCCCCAAGGAGCCTTTGAGGGGCATGTCTTAGGGATCCTTTCATCAGCCGCTAAGCGTTAGTGAGAGAAATTTGCTGAGTTTGTGGAGTAAGGAAAACCTTATGAGCTGGGTTTTTTGTAATACTTACCAATCCCTCTCTTTGTTTTTCAGCGGATAGAATTTGAGCAGCATACTCAGTTCCAACCTCTTCTTTTAATTTCTTTAAATAGTTTTTTTCAGATTCAGCTTTGAGTTCCATTGATTTTGCATCTGCTTCAGCTGCAATTAAAGCTGCATTTGCCTTAGCTTGCGCTTGCATTTCTATCGTTGTTGCATTAGCTTTTACTGTTATTAACTCAGCTTCTGCTTTTCCTTGAGCTTGAGCTATATCCGCTTGCCTTTTTTGCTCTGCAACCATCTTGGCCATCATTGCTTTTGCAATTTCATCAGTATAAGTTAATTCTTGGATCTCAACTCTAGTAAGTTTGATTCCCCAATTATTTACAGTTTCTGCAAGATCCGAACTGATTTTTTTGTTGAGCTCGTTTCTTGATGAAAACACTTCATGTAAACTTAGCGTTCCAACACTTGCTCTTAAGCTGTTTAGAGCTAAATCAGCAATCATGCTTGGAAGGCGATCTGTTGCGTACACAGCTTTTTTAGGGTCTACAATTTGCCATCCAATCGATGTGTTGGCTTTAATTGTTACATTGTCTTTTGTCTGGCAATAACGAGTAGGTGTGCTGGTTTGTTGCTCGGATTGTTCTATTAAGTATCCTGACTTATTGGCTACATTCCCCCATGTAGAAAGGTCTTTTGTTGTATAGATAGTAGGGATATAGAAATAAAATCCAGGTTCTTGCACGTGGCTAAAACGCCCAAAATATTCAATAACTGCCGAGTGTCCTTCTGGAATCCATGAAATCATTTTGCTTTCCTTCATTAAAAAATTAAGAAGGCTATAATTTGAATTTAAAATGTTAAGATGAAATAAAGATGCTAAGATTAAGTTTCTTGAGCTTCAGAAAAATACTGCATCCAGTACTCATAAGTTCTTGATGAACTATCTTTTATTCTTTCAAAAGCGTTCTGAATAGATGATGAAACTTTAGACATGCTGTTTGGAATAGTAGTTGTAAATAAGTAGCTGGTTTTTTCCACGGCTGGAACAATAGTTGCATTGTAAGTTGCACTTGCAGCGTAGGAAGTTTTTTCATAAATTACATACACAGTATCTTTAATATTCTCATATTGTTTAGAAGCTTCTTCAGCTAGATAAATTGCAATTTGACGTATTATTTCAAAACCTGCAACCAGGGCAGTCTGAATGGTCGTTGTAATAGGAATGAGAACATTCTCATACGCCCACAGAGTTCCATCTTTTATGGAAGAGAGGGCAGTAGAAATTACCTCTAAGGATTTGTTCATAATAGTTGTGAGAGTATTTTGAATGAACTGCCCCATCGGCGCAAAGACGTTCTCATAAGCCCACAGAGTTCCATCTTTGATGGAGGAGAGTACAGTAGAGATCACTTCTAAAGACTTGTTCATAATAGTTGTGAGAGTACTTTGAATGAACTGCCCTACCGGCGAAAAGACATTCTCATAAGCCCACAGAGTTCCATCTTTAATGGAGGAGAGTACAGTAGAAATCGCCTCTAAAGACTTGTTCATAATAGTTGTGAGAGTGTTTTGAATGAACTGCCCCATCGGCGCAAAGACATTCTCATAAGCCCACAGAGTTCCATCTTTGATGAAGGAGAGTACAGCAGAAATCACCTCTAAAGACTTGTTCATAATAGTTGTGAGAGTACTTTGAATGAACTGC
>JAJACU010000034.1 GCA_022601345.1 Chlamydiota bacterium
CGGGAAAGGACTCGAACCTTCACGCCCCGAAGAGCAAGGGATTTTAAGTCCCTTGTGTCTACCATTCCACCACCCGGGCAAATAAGATGGCAATAAATCTATCTCGAAAGATGCTATTGAGTCAAGAGAAACCCCTCATAAAAGGCTTCTAGTCCTCTTTTTTTTCTTTAGAAGAAGTTTCTAAAACTGTTTCATCGGCTACAGCTTCTTTAACTTCTTCTAAGCTCATTTCTTCTTGAGAATGCTGAGTCTCATTTTCCACTATAGCTGCATCAATTGGGTTTTCATTTGAAGCTAGCTCGTCGGGAAGAACATCTCCCTTAGGAACTTCTTGAACTTGAGTATCGGAGAGCTTTCTTCCAATAACTTTGGGTGGGGTTGGGAAGACAATGGGAGTGGGGGGTAGGGCAGGCTCAGTTTCGACCGAAGATGAAGGCTTAGCTTCATCTTTTTCCTCACCTCCTTTATTAGAAGGCTCACTTTTAGGCTGCTGAGTGCGTGCTTCTTTATCTGTGGTGGGTTGATCTGTTTTTGAACTTGAGCGTTTTCTACGTGAGGTTCTTTTTTTAGTCCCCTTTTTGTTTTCTGAGTCTTTCTTTGAAGACTCCTTCTCATCTGATGATTTACTATCTTTGCCATCACCAATTTTAATTGGTTTTTCTAAAGATACATTTTTCAAAACCATGCGAGCTTCTTTGACTTCTACAACTTCATAGTCTGAAATTGGCAACAAAAAAGCTTTTGGCCTTTCCAATGATCTAAAAAAAAGAGCAGAACCAAAAGAAACAACTTCAAGAGCACTTACAATATGCTCTTCTTGATTAACTGAACGACTATTGCGAACTGATAATTTAAAGCCATCTTTGGGAGAGATAATCGTTTCAATAATGGGGTCTCTGGTAAAATCCATTTATAATCCGTATGTTAAAATTTATATTTCAAAAGCAAATTATAGAAGAGGTTTACATTTATAAACAACGGCTTTGTCTAGCAACATCTGGCCATATATCTCACTATATCAACAGTACGGCAAGAGTAGCCCATTTCGTTGTCATACCAAGAAATTAATTTATAAAAATTACTATTGAGAGACAAGCCTGCACCCTTATCAAAAATCGAAGAATAGCTTGAGCCAATAAAGTCACTAGAAACTACAGGCTGCTCAGTATAACCTAAAAAACCTTTCATAGATTTTACAGAAGCCTGCTTCATGGCTGCGGCTATTTCTTCATAACTTGTTGGTTTTGTAAGTCTAACTGTAAGATCTACACAAGATACATTAGCGAGAGGCACCCGAAAAGCCATTCCTGTCAGCTTACCCTCTATTTCAGGAATGCATTTAGCTACGGCTTTAGCCGCTCCTGTTGATGCAGGAATAATATTTTGTAATGCTCCTCTGCCAGCTCTAAAGTCTTTTTTAGAAGGGCCATCTACTGTAGGCTGAGTAGCTGTTACTGCATGAATAGTTGTCATCAACCCTTCTTCTATTCCAAAATTGTCTAGCAATACTTTGGCAATTGGCGCAAGGCAATTGGTTGTACAAGAGGCATTTGAAATAATATGATCTTTGTTTGGATCGTAATCTGTATGATTTACTCCCATAACAAAAGTAGGAATATCCCCTTTCCCTGGGGCTGTTATGACAACCTTTTTGGCTCCACTTTCTAAGTGCATTTTTGCATGATCTGCATGTGTAAAAAGGCCTGTAGCCTCAACTACAACGTCAACACCAAGATCTTTCCAGGGAAGCTTTAAAGGATCTTTTTGAGAAAAAACTTTTACTTTTTGATTGCCAATAACAAGGCAGTCACCTTCCGAATGAATCTCTTTCTTAAATTTACCATGAGTCGAATCATATTGTAGCAAATAAGCTAAGTTATCTGCTTCTACAAGGTCATTTATAGCAACCACTTCAAATTCTTCTTGCTCGATCATCTCTCTGAAAACTAATCGTCCAATACGACCGAAACCGTTGATTGCTATTTTCACTTGCCTATCTCCATTTTTATTGAGGCAAAGCATAATTTAAGAATGAGCAAAATGCAAAGAAAAATATCTAAAGCTTCTCGTTTAATATGAGGCTTAAAAAATAACTGAATACTTAAAAGTTAATACTATTTAATTTAGTGAAATTTAATATTTAATTTAACCTCAGAAAAATATTTCATTTACTTTGTAAGATTTTGGCTCTATTTTTATTCGAAGTTCGTGTAGAATAGCTCTTTTAAAACACGAATCATTCGATGAATCAAGAGATAAAACTACAAGAAAAATCAAATTTGTATTTTACATTTTTCTGCGTGCTTTTTGTTACACTATTACTTTTAAGTAATATGACAATGAAACTTTTCAAAGCCCCCTTTTTCCCGACCTTAGCGCTAACCTCTGGGCTCATTACCTACCCCATTACTTTTCTTATTACAGATACTGTCACTGAAATTTGGGGAGAAAAAAAAGCTCATATTATGGTTTGGCTTGCTTTTTCAATGAACATATTAATGCTTACCTTTATCAAATCAACAATCCATTTACCAGTTCACAAAGACTGGTTTATTAACAGCAACAGCTTTGGCTTTCAATCTATCACTGACTATCAAACTGCTCTTGTCTCTGTCTTTAGTGTCAGTTCATATATTCTATTAGGCTCCATGGTTGCCTACATGATATCACAACTTATGGATATCAAGATCTTTGCTTTTCTGAAAAAAAAGACAAAAGGGCGTCATCTTTGGCTGCGCAACAATGCCTCGACTTGCATCTCACAGCTTATTGACACCTTTATCATGGATGGAATTGTTCTTTATTGGGGCTTAAAAATGAGCCTTTCAACTTGCATAACTATAGGAATCTCTGTATACGTTTTTAAAGTTACATTTGCCCTTTTAGACACACCCATAGTTTACCTTTTGACTCACTACTTAAAGAAGAAGTTATCGCCTGATGAATATAAAAAGACAGCTTAAATGGCTTTTGCCCCTTTTACTCTTAATTATATTTGCCCCTTGGAGTGCAAACGTAGATCGCTGGGTTTCAAGCCAGTTTTTTTCTCAGGAAAATTTGAGATTCTCCAATGCATTTTACCATCGTATTATATTTAATTGGGCAGTTATTCCCGCCTTGGCTACAGGTATAACTTGCGGCTTACTTTTTATATTGTCTTTTAAGTTTAAAAAACTTTTTAATCATAGATTTTCATTCCTTTTTTTATCTCTGTCCATGGCTTTAGGCGCAGGGATAGTGACTCATCTCCTTTTCAAGGAATTTTGCTTCAGGCCTAGACCTGTTCAAACAACATTGTTTGGTGGAATCGAGACATTTCGCCCTTTTTATATGTTAAAATTTAATTTCCCAAACTTCTGCAAATCCTTCCCATCAGGACATGCAACCATGGGATTTTATTTTGTTAATTTCATCTTACTGGGGTATAGACTGAACTCAAAGCTTCTTAAGCAAGTTGGCGTTTATGCCACAATTATTATGAGTTCTATTTTAGCTTTCAGTCGTATTGCCAAAGGAGGACATTTTTTAAGTGATGTCCTTATGTCCCTAGTTGTTACCTGGTATGCTGCTCTTGTCGTCGAAAAACTTGTTTTTGATTTTCTTGCCAAAAATAAAGCTCTCAGTTACATCGAAGAATAATGCCTGTTCAATTTTCGACTAGGAGTCTTTATGCAACAAGATCTTACTGGCAAGGAAAAACAACTTTATAATTATTTAAAAAATTATATTGATAAACATGAAAATGCACCGTCATTTTCTGAGATCCAAACCTACTTTGGTTTTGCATCTCTAAGCTCTGTCTACAAATACCTACAAGTGCTTAAAAAAAAGGGGTTCATACAAATTAATTCCCCATCTCGCATGATTTCTTTAACAGCACCAGTAAAAAAAACAAACACTCGCATCTATCATTTTCCACTTATTGGAGACCTCACCGATGATGGGGAAATAGAGCATGTCTCTACAATTATCAAAGTACCTTATGGCTCAGATAGAAAATTTTCTTCGGGTTGTTTCCTTTTAAAAGTAACAGGGGGGAATTTTTTAGAGGCGGGCTTAATACATGAAGATCTTATCATTGTAGAACCAAGATCTGAGGCCATTCCAGGAGAAGCTGTTTTAGCAAAGCTCTATAACGATCAATTTACTATAAAAAAGTTTCAGCCCAAAAGTGCTTATATTAGACTTGACTCATTCTGCATGCAGGTTGAGCCTATGCTTATTCTAAGTGAAGAAGTATCGATTCATGGCGTTGTACTTGGAGTCATTAGAAAGTATCCTTTAGGCTAACGAGTTTTCTGTGTACTAAACTTCGAAAGGTCCATTTTAGAGAAATCAAAGACTGGCATTTTTCTTCCCCTTACAGTGCAATACCCTTTTATTGGAGTAGAGCTTGCCTCAGTAATCCCATGCCAGCTCTGAGGACGTATTTGCTTTATAGCTCTTTTTCTAGTTGTTTTGCTTGCTTGACCTAGCAAAGGAGCAGCACTAGAAGCTCGGCTTCCAATTTTAACTAAAGAAATTAGCCATTGATCAGAAGAATTTCCCTTACCTAGGCCAGATATTTTTTTGGCTTTAACGCCACTTAAACCTTTTAAGATATTCCCTCTTCGAGTAAGAATTTCCTTTTTACTTTTAACAAAAGACTGAAAGTTATCAGTTATTTTAGCTGCTTTAAAAAAGCTATCAACAGCAGTTTGTGTTTTAGGACAGTCTTCACTCGTAAGTTTTCTACATAGATACTTGTTTAAGCTTCGTTTGTTTATATGGTACTTTTGCCCATCGACAATAATTTGAGTCGCTCGCCCAGTTATCCTTTCCCAAAGAGATGCTTTTTTTATCCCTTTGTCCCTTTCACAGCTACTTAATTTATAGCGATCAGATGTTCCTATTAGTGAAAATGAACCTTTACAAACTCTCATATATACCTCGTTACTTGCTGCAACTATTATAGCACAAAATCTGTTTTTTGTCAAGATATTTATTAATCCCAACTATACTTAAAATACTAATAATCAAAGCATTAAAAATACACCAAGCCTTGACCATCTTTTTCCTATTTCAATCTTCCAAGCAAAAGTTTATCATGTTTTCTAGAAAATGAGGTGTTTATGTCTTGGAATAGTTTAGCCTATGTTGTACCTGCTTTTAATTTTTTAACAATTATCGCTGCGAGCCTGCCCATTGCCAAGTCGCCATATCGCCATATGGCCACTAGCCCACTGTCTGAACAGGTAAAAGCAATAATAGGACCCATACTTACGGCAGAAAATGTCGAAGGGTCTGAGCATTATGATGCCATCCAAGAGCTCCTAGATAAATTACCTCAAAGCAATCAATCTGCTGTTCTCAATGCTATTTTTGACAAAGTATTTATCAAAAGTGAAGCTGTTGACGCAAAAGCTTCAGGAAATATTAAAGAAGCTCTTACAACTAAAGATAGTCCTCCCACTTTCCCTGATGCAAAAGTTTCTATAATGTATCTAAATGCAAAAATGCTAGAGAACCCTAACGCATTTCCAAGAGTTCAAGACCTCATCGATGAACTTCCAACCTCTCCTGAACCCAGGACAATTGACTCTCTTTTACGCCACAAGTTTAAAGTAACAACAGCTCTTAATGAAAAGATGCCAGTTGGTGTAACTGGAATTGGCAGTGCCTTTCCTTCTGGACAATATTTTATTGGAGTCAGCCCTAGCTTCAACCCTAAGGCATTACCTTGGGCTATTGCCCACGAAGTCTCACATATTTTAAATGATGACGCTCTTGCAACAATGGCATGCAAATCAATTTGTTCACTAACAGCAGCATTTTTTTCGACTTATATTATGAACTTTTCACTCCCAACTTCTTTGATCACCACTCTGGCTGCGCAAGAACTTAGCGAAGTTATTATATCGCGATCTTGCGAAAGTGATGCCGATGACTTTGCACTTAAACATTGCAACAACGAACAATTACAATCAGGTATTGATACTCTAAAAGAGATTGAAAACAGTCACACTAAATGCACATATTGGACTTACCTAAAAAACTTTAAATCTTTTAATCTTCATCCATCCGATGAATCAAGAATAGCAAAAATTCGAAAGGCTATTGCTAGTAGAGTAGCTGCTTAGCAGATATATAATAAGCTAAGTTCATTAGCTCTCATCAGAATCATCGTCAGGATCAAGCTCTTTTAAAGTCTTTGAGCGCTTACCAGCAATGGCTCTTATACATGATAAAACCCAGGCAGTTACAATATAACCCCAGAAGCTAACAAAGAAAATAAAGGCAAAGAGGTGGAAAATTCCATAGAGAAACACCACTGCAACAGCTGCTGTTACTGCAACTAGATAAAAAGATTTTATTCTAATATTAAAAGTTTTAAGGCTAGGAAATTTCCAGCGACTCACCATAAAGTACCCAGTAACAACCATCGAACATATCATAATAATAGATCTAGTTTTTTGAGATATTGATGAGAGATAGGGAAATTCATTCGAGATAAAAATGAGGTTCATTGAGACTACAGCAAGTGCTGCAGCAGGTATAGGAAGACCTGTAAAGCTGCGACTATCTTTAGCTATTTTAGGTGTTTTTTTACGCACAACAGCTTTTGTGTTATAGCGAGCGAGTCTCAAGATTCCACAGATTGAAAAAATCATTGCTGAGGCTGTCAATAGAAGAAACAGCCCTGATGCTGGCTCTGCATGAAAGCTTCTTAAAATAATTACTGCTGGAGCCACACCAAATGTGACACTATCAGCTAGTGAGTCAAACTGAATCCCAAAGTCTGTTTCTGCATTTAGTATACGTGCAATAGCTCCATCGCAAACATCGGCAAGCCCAGCAACAAGCATTAGGATTACGGATCCTTCAAACAACTTGTATGTGACAACATCAGCAAACAAAATAATTCTGAAAATAATAAATAGACCACAAGACAAACTAAACGCTGTGACTAAATTGGGAAATAGATAAACTTTTTTCATTTCAACTCAAACTAACTTGGTAAAACAGCAATTGTAGCAAAAACTCACTTTATTTGGAACGCGTCATACCAGTTTATTTCGTTTTTTTTTATACATTTTCCAAACATTTTTTTTCGTAAAAAAGACAAGCTTTGAGGTTTATCGTTTTTAATTTTAAATGATGTTGATCTAAATTTTTAGATGGGGATAAACTCCTGGACAAAATAATTCTTATCACTATATGTAGTGTTTTATAAACATAAAAAATACTATATATAGTATTTATTAAAAATATCGTTCTTTTAAACGCACTCAAAGACTTAGGTCAAAATAAGGAGTTTTTATGCCTAATACACCCACTATAAACACTGATCAAAGAAATAACCTAAACTCGCAGATGGACTCAACTTTGAAGTCGATGACAGTGGTAAAAAGAAGTGGAGTAATTGTTCCTTTTCATTCAGATCGAATTATTTATGCCATTGAAGGTGCTGTGCGCGATACTTACGAAAAAGCGAAAGGAGAAAAGCTTACTGATGAGCTACAAAATATTGTTACAGATGTTACAGATCTTGTTGTAGAAGAACTCT
The DNA here is from genome assembly GCA_022601345.1 of Chlamydiota bacterium. Lineage (GTDB taxonomy): Bacteria > Chlamydiota > Chlamydiia > Chlamydiales > JAAZZY01 > JAAZZY01. The sequence continues at coordinate 7,547 of JAJACU010000034.1, forward strand.
GTCATTTATCACAAGTTGGACACTCAATTACTGTTGAAGGGATTCAAGACCTAGTAGAACAAAAATTGATGGATAGTAGCCACCATAATGTGGCACGTAATTTCATTATCTACCGAGATAAACACAACCAACAACGTAAGTACAAAGACAGCCTACCCCAGGTTTTACGCTCAGGCCAAAAGACAGTCGTTCGCTTTAACCCCATCAAGATTGGTTTTAGTTTAGAAAGAGCCTTTAGATATGCTTTTGAAGTTGAAGGACCCACTCCTGGCGACATTTTAGAAACAGTTAATGAACTTTCACAATTGATTATTCAAAACATCATTGATCAAAACACTAGTGAGCCCGTTTCTACAAATGAAATTCAAGAAGAAATAGAAAATGAACTGATGGCGCATGGTTACTTTAAAGTGGCCAAACAGCTTATCTTAAAACATCATGAGACTGTAAAGCTAAAACCTGTTTTACAAGGATCAGAATCAACAGATGAAAAGTCAGATGAGAAAACTTTTGCGGTTAAACCTTTTCTAAAAGAAGTTTTTGGTTATGCAACCAAAGGCTTTAAAATTAGTTCTAAAGAACTTATTGATAAAACAACTAAACTTACTTTTGAAGGCATCACTCAAAAAGAGACTTATGCAGCAGCAATACTTGCCACTAAAGAGCACATTGAATTTGAGCCTGATTATGCTTTTGTAGGAGCTCGAGTACTTCTAGATGGGATCTACCGTGAAACACTATCATCTTATGGAAATGCTTCTGATTTGAAGCAAGTTCACCATGATTATTTTATTAAATACATTAACTCTTCTAGTGAAAAAGATTCCCGTTTAAATTCTAAACTAAAAGAATTCGATCTAGAAAAACTTGCCGATGCCTTAGATCTTAAAAGAGATTTTCAGTTTTCATACTTAGGCCTGCAAACGCTTTATGATCGCTATTTTATCCACAAAAACCAAAAAAGACTTGAGACTCCCCAAGTTTTTTGGATGCGTGTAGCCATGGGCCTTGCTTTGCAAGAAGGTGAACAAAAAAATGATCGCGCCATTGAATTTTACAATAACCTTTCTTTATTCAACGCTCTGTCATCTACTCCAACTCTATTTAATGCGGGAACAAAACATTCTCAGTTGAGCTCTTGCTACTTATCCACTGTAGACGATGATTTACATAGCATATTTAAAGTTATCGCAGATGATGCTCAGCTTTCAAAATGGGCTGGAGGAATTGGAAATGACTGGACCCCTATTCGAGCTACAGGTTCTATTATTGAAGGAACAAATGGACAAAGCCAAGGCGTTATCCCCTTCCTAAAAATTGTCAATGACACAGCTCTTGCGGTAAACCAAGGTGGCAAAAGAAAAGGGGCTGCCTGCACTTACTTAGAAACTTGGCACTTAGATATCGAAGACTTCATTGAACTACGCAAAAATACAGGTGATGATCGTAGACGTACTCATGATATTAACACAGCAAACTGGATCCCTGACCTCTTTATGAAAAGAGTTATTAATCAAGGAAAATGGACGTTATTTAGCCCAAAAGATGTACCTGACTTGCACGATTTAGTAGGTAATGAGTTTGAAGAAAAATACGTAGCTTATGAGCAAATGACTCAAGATGGAAAAATTAAACTCTTTAAAGAAATTGATGCCACAACACTTTGGAGAAAAATGCTTTCCATGCTCTTTGAAACAGGGCATCCTTGGATTACCTTTAAAGATCCATCTAACATCCGCTCTCCTCAAGATCACGTAGGTGTTGTGCATTCATCAAACCTTTGTACTGAGATTTTACTCAATACTTCTGCAAAAGAAACAGCTGTTTGCAACTTAGCATCCGTCAACCTAGCAGCTCATATGACACCTAGTGGTTTAGACTACAAAAAGTTACAAAAGACAATTACAACAACAATTCGCATGCTCGATAATGTCATAGACATTAACTTCTACCCTATTAAAGAAGCTCGTAATTCAAACTCTAAACACCGCCCAGTTGGAATGGGGATCATGGGCTTCCAAGACTGCCTTTATATGCAAGGCTATAGCTATGCAAGCCACCAAGCAGTTAAGTTTTCAGATGAGTCGATGGAGTTTGTTTCATACCACGCTATATCAGCGTCGTCTGATCTAGCTAAAGAAAAAGGTACATATGAGAGTTATAAAGGCTCTAAATGGGATCGCGGAATTCTACCTATTGATTCTCTACAAATGCTTATTGATTACCGTAAAGAGTATATTGATGTTGATACATCATCGACTCTTGACTGGGACTCTCTACGCCAAAAAGTTCAAAAACAAGGCATGAGAAACAGTAACTGTATGTCCATTGCACCGACAGCAACTATTGCAAATATTGCAAATGTAGTTCCTTGCATTGAGCCTGCATACAAACAGCTTTTTGTTAAATCAAACCTATCTGGAGAGTTTACTGTAGTTAACCCTTACTTAGTTGATAAGCTCAAAGAGATCAACTTGTGGGATGAAAAAATGCTAGATGATTTAAAGTACTTTGATGGAAACTTATCTGAGATTGATCGTATACCGCAAGAAGTGAAAAGCATCTTCTTGACTGCTTTTGAAATAGAGCCCGAATGGCTTATTGAGTGCGCTAGCAGGCGTCAAAAATGGATTGACATGGGACAGTCTTTAAATCTCTACTTAAGTGAACCTAGTGGTAAAAAGATACACAATATGTATATGCTTTCTTGGAAGAAAGGTTTAAAAACCAATTACTACCTCCGAACACTTGGAGCTACACAAATTGAAAAATCGTCAACAGATATTAACAAACGGGGTCTTCAACCTAAATGGATGAAAAACGCATCTGCGTCTTCAAAAGTTAATGTTGAACGAGCACCAAAAAAACCTACTGTTTGCAACCTTGAAGAAGGTTGTGAGAGCTGTCAATAATATAAGGAGGAAAAAAATGGCTACACTCGATAAGGAAAATAAACAAGCAGAAAAATCACTCATTAACTGCAAAACAGTAGATGTTAACCAACTAATGCCCATCAAATATAACTGGGCTTGGGAACACTATATCAATGGTTGTGCCAATCACTGGATGCCAACAGAAGTCCCTATGGGAGCTGACATTGATCTTTGGAAGTCTAAGAAACTCTCAGAAGGTGAGCGCAGGCTCATCATGAGAAATTTAGGTTTCTTTAGCACGGCAGAGAGCCTTGTTGCCAACAACATTGTGCTTGCCATTTACAAACACATTACCAACGCAGAAGCTCGCCAATACCTACTTCGACAAGGTTTTGAAGAAGCTATTCACTCTCACACCTTCCTCTATATCGTAGATTCTCTAGGCCTAAAGCAAGAGGATATTTTCAATATGTATAATGAAGTGAATTCTATTCGTGGAAAAGATGAATTTGAAATGAAGCTTACTGAAAATATCTTAAAAGAAGACTTCACAACACAAACATTTGAGGGAGCTCAAATGTTCTTAAAAGACTTGATTGGCTACTACATTATCATGGAAGGAATCTTTTTCTACAGTGGATTTGCTATGATCCTATCATTGCACCGCCAAAATAAGATGACAGGTATTGGAGAGCAGTTCCAATTTATTTTAAGAGATGAGACTGTACACCTCAACTTTGGTATCGATCTGATCAACGGAATTAAGGATGAGAACCCAGAGCTTTGGACTGAAGCCTTCCAAGAGGAAATCATTGAGATGATTAAAGAATCCGTCGTTCTTGAAATAGCTTATGCAAAAGATTGTCTCCCAAAAGGAATCTTAGGCTTAACAGCAGAAATGTTTGAAGATTATGTGCAATACATTGCCGATAGGCGCTTAGAGCGCATTGGCCTTCCCAAGCTCTATAACTCAAGCTCTCCTTTCCCATGGATGAGTGAGACTATTGACCTTACTAAAGAAAAAAACTTCTTTGAAACACGCGTCACCGAATATCAATCATCTGCCGGCTTAGAATGGTAGCCCTCTTGAAAAGGTCTCAATTTTATATTGAGGCCTTTTTTATTTCACAAGTCAACAAGTATGAAACAAGCTCATTGCCTCAGAATATTTTTCCATTCCTAAAATACTAGAGGTCATCCCTTAAAAAAAAATCCCTGCCTGTAAAGGCAGAGATCTTTTTATCAAATACTACTATTGGTTTGAATGTTTCAAAACCTTCTTACCGTCTAGAATCAGAGTAAGTACAAACCTTGAGTTCTAAATCATCTAGTGGAGTTGCGCTGTCTATTTTTTTCTTCATAGCAAGCCTACTCATGTAGATGGCTCCATGGACAAAAGAAGCACCCCCAGAACCCAAGTGAGTTGTAGCTCTTGCATTGGTGACCCACTGACTATTAGCATAAAGTGGCCCAAAGGTAGGAAATCCATCATAAGCGACAGTGCGGCAGCCTACCCACTTTGCAAGTACTTTCTCTTTCACAAGATAGTCCAGATCACACTTTGTTAACATTTGGCTTTGAGTTGGCCTTCCTAAGGCTGACGAAATCAAATCAGGAAACACCGTATTGAGAGTATTGAGCTGGTGAAGGTTCCTGTATTGCGCAAACTCTTCAGCAACATTGGGCAATTGATTACCGTAGAAAGCCTTTGTTCCTGCTAGCCCCGCATAGACTTGAGAGCCAACTTTTCTAGCTTGCCAAGAAAAGACAACTCCTTCTTGGTGAAGCTCCATATAATGATCTAAAGAGCTATACAAATTAGAGTTTTCATCTGAAAGATCAACGCGCATCACCAAAGAAGGCCCTGCAAAAACGGCTCCATATGGCTCATCAAAACCACAGCCTTTCAAAACTCCAGTCATCTCTCCAGGTGAAAAAATAAACTCTTGCTTCATGTCTAAAACTTTTTCAGGATATAAAAAAGTAGATCCATCTTGACTGCTAATCATAAGTTGTTCTACTTCTTGACAATCATTAATTTGAGAACCGACAACTTTATGATCGTATTTTATTTCAAACAATTTAACTTTTTCACCATTAGAAAGCGTTACAGTCATTTGTTTATCCAAATAATCTACAAAGAGAGGTAAAAAGGTATAGCTATCTAGGCATCCACCGGGTCTCCAAAGAGCTGCTGCATCATCTGCCCATACAAGCTCATTGTTTGTGTTTACATAAGAAAGCTTATAAACAAGGTTTTTTAGTTGAGGGTCCATTTCAACAACTTCTTGTGGTGAAAGAGGCCTGCTAGAAAGGTAACCTAGATTTTGATATTTTTCCTGCATAGCTTTAACTTTTTCATGAGCAGCTGGATCTTCAAAGATCATATCAATACGATATCCTTTATAAAGAGCGCGCTCATTTGAGCTCACTTCAGTACAGGGTTTGTAACGAGCTTGTCTCAATATACTTTGAAGTTCAGGATCGGCCTCGTCATAAAACTGCTGCCAAAGATCCATACTTTTTTTTCCTAAACTAAGCAAAGCATCTGTTCTTGCTTGATGCCCTTTGTCATCTTTTCCGTAGATTTTAGCATAATCAATAAAACCAGCTACTCTTTCAGATAAGAGATCTAAGCCACTTACATCGTCAACTCGAATTCCTTCCCCGATATTAAATTTTTGATTTAAAGCAGCCACTAAATCATCACCTCGAGGAACTACTGCTAAGATCTCATCAGGCGTCAAACTTGGCACGATATTATACGTCGTTGTCTCAGATAACTTTTTATTCTTTTCTAAAATTATAATCTGAACACGCTCACCTTTTGCAAGGGCTTCTTTATAAGAGTTGTATGCTTCAAATAACCCAACAATACCACCACCAACAATTACGACCGAACGATCTACTTGAAAAGGCCTATCCTCAGAGGCAAACGAAGTGATAGGCGCAAAAACTAAAAAAAACAATGACATTCTTATTATAAAATTCATAGTACGACCTTGTATGTGAATTAGAAAAACCACCATTATCTGCCCCTTTTACTTTTAAACTCAATCTATAAAAAATAACCCCCCTAGTGAAAATTTTATGTTTGTTTAAGTAAGAAGCTTTTTATAAAAAAGAAAAATGCTCACACCTATATTACAAAACTTTTATTATAAAAAATTTGCAACCTCTTGTTATTTAAAAAAATTCCATCTTTGATTTTATTTATCCTTCTAAAAAAGAATTCTATTTCGTAAGATGGCACTCTTTTGTCAAGTTGGAAACATATGAAATTATTCGAAGAAAAATTCTCCAAAGTTGGAGATAAATATCATGACTTTAAAATTGTAAAATCTGAATACATTGAAGAACTTCAATGTCTACTGCGTCAAATTGAGCATGAGCCATCGGGTGCTACAGTAGTGCACATTGCTGCAGATGACCCTGAAAACGTATTTTGCATTGCTCTTCGAACTCTTCCTAAAAACTCCAATGGTGTTGCACACATTTTAGAACATACGGTGCTCTGTGGCTCTAAAAAATTCCCTGTAAAAGATCCTTTTTTCTCTATGAATAGAAGAAGTCTAAATACTTATATGAACGCGCTTACAGGGCCCGATTTTACTTGTTACCCTGCAGCATCTCAAGTTCCAAAAGACTTTTATAATCTATTGGAGGTTTACTTAGACGCGGTTTTCCACCCAGAACTAAAAGAACTAAGCTTTCTTCAAGAAGGGCACCGCTTAGAATTTGCTAAACCACAAGATGTTCAATCGGCTTTGCAATTTAAAGGCATTGTATTCAATGAAATGAAAGGCTCTCTCTCATCTCCTATGTCCAGACTATGGGACTGCGTGATGTCACAACTCTTCCCTGATATTTTATACAAACATAACTTTGGTGGAGAACCCATACATATACCCAGCTTAACCTACCAAGGTTTAAAAGATTTTCATACAGAATTTTACCAAGAGTCTCGTGCAATTTTCTATTTTTATGGAAACATGCCTATTGAAAAGCATTTAGACTTTTTAGAAAAAAACACCCTCAAAGGGGCCCCTAAACTTGAATCTTTAGCCCCAAATCCCACTCAACCCAAGTTTAAAAAGTCCCGCGCAACTGTATGTGGCTATCCAATGGCAAAGCATGAAGATACTGCAGAAAAATCCTATATTGCTCTTTCATGGCTTACCTGCCCACTGAAAAACCAACTTGATGTGTTAGCCCTGCAAATTATTGACACTGTTTTGATGGGCACAGACGCTGCTCCTTTAAAAATTAAACTCTTACAGTCTGGACTCTGCCAAAATGCGATGTCAGTTCTTGAAGATGAACTTTCACAAGTCCCCTATTGCCTCGTCTTTGAAGGTACTGAAAAAGAACAACTAGAGCCTATAAAAGAATTGGTTTTTGAAACTCTCAAAGAAATCATCTCAAAACCCTTAGATCCTGAACTCATTGAAGGTGCGCTGCACCAACTAGAATTTTCCAGAACTGAAATTAACTCTGACTATGGTCCTTTTGGGCTTTCTCTAATTTTGAAAATGGTTCCTCTAAAAAATGTAGATGCAGATTTAGAAAACAGCGTTAAGATCCACTCTCTTTTTGAACATCTTCGTAAAGAACTTAAAGACCCAAACTACTTAGTTTCTTTCATTCAAAAATACTTCGTAGACAACCCACACTTTACTTCAACTGTACTTGTTCCTGATAAAGACCTTATTGAGAAAGAAACGAAAGAAGAGCAGGCTCTTTTAAATCAAATAGAAGAAAAGCTAGATAATAAACAAAAAGAGCAAATTGTTCAAAAAGCAGCAGAGCTTAAAGCTTTTCAAGAAGAGTGTGAAAAACAAGACCTAGAAGTACTCCCTAAAGTGACACTAAATGATGTATCAAAAGAGCCAAGATTACTAGAGTTACATCAAGACAAATTGAGCCATGCCAAAACTTTCTTTCACCCCTGCTTTACAAATGGCATTGTCTACCAAGATATTTGCTTTAAACTTCCTAAAGTCGAGCACGAGGATTTACCTTATGTACGCCTTTTTGCTTACTTAATTTCACAAGTTGGCAGCAACGGCAGAGATTATGCTACAAACCTAAATTTGATCCAAAATCACACTGGAGGAATAGCGTCTTTTCTAGACTCATACATTTCTACTGAAAATGTAGAGGACTTCACGCCAAACCTGATCTTCAAAGGCAAAGCCCTATCTCGCAGCTATTCCAACCTAGTAGATCTCATGTATGACATGATTGCATCCCCTATGTTCGATGATGAAAGCAGGCTTAAAGAATTGATCACTCAACTCTTTGTAGAAATGGACCATGATTTAAAACAAAGCAGCCTGCGCTATGCTGTAAACTTATCGTGTAGTGGTTTTTATGAGCATAGCTACATCAGCTATTACTGGTCTGGCCTAGGCTACTATTATCTAATTAAAAAGATTGCTTCGAATCTAGGTCAAGAAATTCCAAAGCTTATTAACAAACTTCATAGCCTAAAAGACCAACTACTACATGCAAATGACTATGATGTTATCACCACATGCAGTGAAGATTTGTATTCTAAAATTCAAAACCCATTAGAAAAATTGTGCTCGTTGCCTTCGAAGACCTATAAACCATGGCAGTCTGACTTTAAACCCCACCTGGTCGAGTCTCAAGCACGCATAAGCTCTGCTCCTGTTTTCTTTACATCTATGGCAATAAAAACAACGCACTTTACTGAGCCTGCAAATGCACATTTGAGCGTAGCATCAAGGCTCATGGATAATACCTATCTCCACCGTGTAATTCGCGAACAAGGTGGTGCATATGGTGGTGGATCAAGTAATAAAATGAGTTCAGCTAAATTCTGTTTCTATGCTTACCGAGATCCAAATTTAGCTTCAACTATCCAAGCTTTCAAAGGTGCAAGTGAGCATATTAAAAATGGAAAATTTTCTGATCGAGAATTAGAAGAAGCCAAGCTTGGTATTGTTCAAAAGCTAGACCACCCTATTGCTCCAGAATATCAGGGTTTAACTGCATATTCTTGGGTGTTAGAAGGGAAAGATATGAAAGTTAGAAAAATTTTGCGTGAGCGAATCTTAAAGACATCAACTAAAGAAATACAAGAATCTGTAGACAAGTACTTGCTTTCACAAATCGATAAAGCAACTGTTGTAACCTTTGGTTCGAAAGAAGCAATTGAAAAAGAAAACCAAAAACTTAAAGAAAAGAAATTTCTCACTTTAAAAGTTAATGTTATCTAAGAACACAGCCTCTTTTTTAAAATAATTCTTTTATTATTTTTATTGTCTCCCTATAACTAGTGGAATTACTTTTGCTAATGGGAGATACTTATATGAGCATAATACCTAAATGTACAAAAACACTTTTCTGTTTTTTCATCATCAGTATATTTGCTAGTAACAGCAACATGTTAGAAGCTCATTCAAGATTGAATAAAGAACAATCATGTCATCTAAATCCCTTTGCATCACCAGCCCTCTTTTCAGAATTTAACGTTGGCCCTAATTTTTTAACTTTTTATAAAGTGGGTTTTAATAAGTCTAGACCTGGAGGTGTTACACCCCCTTCTAATTTTAAATATAACCGAACTCCTCTCTTCGAATACATAGTAGGTTATCGTCTAAATTCCTGGTTTAAATTTGGATTATCCTACCAAAACCAGTCAGGGGTCTCAGTCTATGCTCCAGAATTTATAGTAAATTCACTTATTGATAACAGAATTGCTAACATTCACCTAGCGCTTCGTTCTTTAGAAACTTTCAATCTTGACATTGATGGATTAATGGCAAAAGTATATTTTTCTGTTCCTGATGCCATCAAGATGGGCCCAATTGCATCTAATTTTTTCTTAGGCTTGGGTTTAGGCGCAAGTTGGCAAACTTATTCAATGGGTTCTTACACCTTAAGAATACCTCCGATATTTAACGTGTTCCCTGGTCTCCAAGTTCAAGGGTTTACAGGACACCGAACTGTTACAAATGCCTCTTTCATGATTGATGCAGGAATGAAAACGACAAGCTGCAGATTTAACCCTCCATTTTCCATTTCCTTAGGATGTAAATTTAATTATTGGGGACAAATGCGCAATATTCCTTGCGCTGACACTGTTACCCTCAAGGTCAAAAAGCTTTATTCTTTTGCTCCATATTTAGGTTGGACATGGAACTTCCCTGTTGAAACATATACTATAAAAAAACGTACAACAGACACTTGGCACCCATTTATTGCACAAAATACCCTTCTCAATGCTAAACCGTCCTTGGCAGCCGAAATCAATATAGGTCCTTCATTTACACGCTTTTCGAAAACAAAGGGAAACATGATGCCGGTTCCCCCTTCTATTTTTCAGCTCAGAGGAAATACAGAAACGGCTCCTTTGCAAGGCTCTTTAAACTCATCCTATTTTCCATTAATTGAGTATGCAATTGGGTATCAAATTTTCCCATGGTTTAAAACAGGCATTTCTTATCAATACCAAACTCCAACCCCTGTGCGTTCAGAAGATGTCTTTACTCTAGGAATTAGGTCAGATGCCTTAGAAAAACTCACTTATATTTCATATTTTTCTATTAACTCTTTGATGCTAAAGTTTGGATTTGAATTTCCTTATGCAGCAGTCATCAAAAAAATGGCTCTCAACCCCTATTTAGGGGCAGGTTGTGGTGCATCATGGCAGTCATGGACTTCGGGTCAAACACTAAGAGAAGACACTGGAGGAACTACTCCATCTAGATTGACACTGCTACAAATACGGGATAAAAATATAGCCAATGCTTCTTGGATGATTGATCTTGGACTAAAACTAAAAAATGCAACTCCAGATTTCTTATTCTCAATTTTATTTGGTTGTAAATACAACCAATGGGGACAGGTTAGAAACATAGGTAAAACCACCGAACAAGATAATTTTGGTAAAGGTTTATTTCGTCCAATAAAAGCTAAAATAATGTATTCCTTTACCCCCTATATTGCAGCGCAATGGAATTTTCCAACAGCGCCATTCTCATATAAAAAGGCATCTTCTTTTGGCTTTAGATCAAGTGCAAAAATAGAACAAAAAAACAGGCTCTTTACTTCATTAAATATTGGCCCTGGTTTCTTATTTTTTCATAAGGTCAGAGGGAACCTTACTGTTGAACCTGTTTCGGAGGCTCCATATGTTGGAAATGCAACAGATTTAGATCATCTGAACTACAATGTAGCTCCTCTTTTTGACTATTCAATTGGTTACAGATTCCACCACGCATTTAATTTTGCCTTTAGCTATCTATATCAACCAAGAATGTCTGTAAGCTCAAAAGTATTTCAAGGAGATCCAATAGTATTTCCTCTACTACCAAACGATGTCCCAAATACTGAGTTAAGAACTTTCTTATCTCTTAACGCACTTCTAGGTAAAGTTACTCTTGAAACCCCATTTGCACTCCTAATTAGAAATTGGGCTTCCTCACTTTATGCAGGATTTGGTGGTGGTGTAGGATGGCAAACATGGTCAAACCCTTATGTTATTCGCTCACTTTCAGATTCACAAATATCTGACGGTTACCTAAATGTCATAGATCCACTAAAAGAAGTTATTATGAGTAATTTTGCATTTCAATGTGATGCTGGATTTCGCATTCGCAATAACTCCTTCATGGAAGCTTTCTCACTACAAGTAGGGTGTAAATATACTCAGTGGGGCAGATTGAGCAAACTAGGAAGCGCAAAAAATCAATTTGGCAATTCTACCGCAGCTATTCAAATACCTGTTCGAATACAAATTGTCGGATCCGTAACTCCATATATTGGCTTTCAGTGGAATTTTTAATTTGAAAGGTTATATGTAAATTAAACTTTTAATAATTTTGTTGTTGCGCTATAAAAAGCTTCGCCATTAATTAGCTTACTCCGACGAGGAAATATGCGCTTAATACCTAATTACATAAAAACTATTTTTAGCCTTTGTTTAGTCACATCATTTTACACTTTTGCAAATGATACCCAAGAAGCAACTCATCACTCTGAGATAGCAGCTACGCATTCCTCAGAAATCAAAACAACCCCCACTTCTTATCAACCTCAAAACAAATGGATGCCCTACTTTAATTGGGTGGGAGATTTTCAGAAAAAAGAAGCTGTGTTTTCAGAGGTAAATATTGGAATTGGGTTCTTATACTATATTGATGTTCAGGGAAATCTAGGCAACCAACCTCCATTCCTATTTAGTATGATTGGATCTACACCTGATAAAAGAGACCTTAGCTATAGCAAAACTCCCCTTTTTGAATACATTGTGGGCTATCGATTTTCAAACTGGTTTAAAACTGCAATTTCATATCAAAATCAATCGAATATTTATGTTCAGACTCGTTCACTTCTTTCAACAAATGGAACAGATCCAACAGCGCGCATACAGTTTAATTCAGATCTCCAACTCAATTCTTTAATGGCTAAATTTTATTTTGAGCTCCCATGGCCAATGGTCGTAAAAACAATGGCTTTTTCACTATATGGCGCAGGAGCTACTGGTGTAAGTTGGCAGAGTTGGTCCAACATCACTGACCGCATTTTCCAAACGCAAAGCCCAGCCCTACCAGGACCTGATTTTGTAAGTGCCGATGTTCCTTATCGCCAAAAAACAATAGCAAACGTCGGAGCTATGGCAGATGCGGGCTTTCGAGTGCATTCGGCATATCCTAATTCAAATTTTTCAATGACTGCGGGTTGTAAGTACAACTATTGGGGTCAAACTAGAAACCTTGGAAAATTTGACCAACAAGGAAACTTTAAACGCGGTTTGACAAAACCTTTTAAGATCAAAACTCTCTATTCTTTTGCCCCCTACATAGGCTTGCATTGGAACTTCCCCGTAACAAAAGGCTATATGATTAATGGCCAAAGCACACAAACAGATGAAATGTTTTTTTCATCGCCTAAAATGGTTTACAAGCAACCTTGTGTGACAGCTCAGGTAAACATAGGCCCTAGTTTCCTATACTTCTCTAAGCTACGAGGAAATTTGGCTTGTCAACCCCAAGAGCTATTCTTTGGATCAGGAACCTCAATTCCTCTAGACCGCCGCCTATCTTATACTAAATCTCCACTACTTGAGTGTTTGTTGGGCTACAGAGTAAGCAGATGGCTAGAGCTAGGCATCTCATACTTATACCAAAATGAAACAATGATCTTGTCTCGCTGGCTTCCAGGTAGGGGTCCACAAGTATTTGATTCTTCACTAAATCAATTTAAGTCGTACCTTAACCTTAATGCCTTTATGGCCAAACTCTCTTGTGACCTCATTACCGGTGTCATTCAAAATATGGCCCTGACTCCTTTCATCAGTGCTGGAGTTGGACCTTCTTGGCAAAGCTGGACAGATATCAAAATTGAAAGAACATCTGTTCTTAGCGGTGCATATAGAAATAACTTCTTATATCTAAGAGACACCATCGTTGCCAATGCCTCATGGATGGCAGATGCCGGCTTAAAAATAAGAAATGCAAACCCTGATTTCTTATTCTCTTTAGTAGCCGGCTGCAGATACAATCAATGGGGTCAAGTTAGAAACATTGGTAATGTTGAGAATCAAAATGGTCTTTCAATGGGCCTTGTAAAACCCATTAAAGCAAAGATTTTGTATTCATTTTCACCCTACTTGGGTATGCAATGGGATTTCCCAGTTTGTTATAATTACAAAATCAATTCAAAAGTAACAACCACTTGGGCCCCCTATATCACTAATGTCAAAAACTTACAGAAAAGATTTAGCTTAATGACCCAAGTAAACATTGGTCCGGGCATATTAATCTTTGATAAAATTAGAGGAAACCTAGGTGGAGTTCCCTCTGTAAACTTCACCCAGCATGGAGAAAGCCCATTTGCAGGACACCTTAGATATAATATTACTCCAGTGTATGAATTTGTTCTCGGATACCGTTTTTTGCAATGGTTCAAGAGTGCTATTGCCTATCAAACACAAAAGAGTATCTTTGTCTCTACAGCTCCATTAACAGGTGCAGATGCCCGCACTTTTGGAGGTGCGCCTCTTCGCGGAGTTAAGAATCAGCTTAGATCACATTTAACTCTAGATTCATTTATGCTCAAATTCTACTTTGAGCTACCTTATCCACTGATCTTCAAAGGATACGCAATCTCACCTTATATCGCTGGGGGTAATGGTGTAAGCTGGCAAAGCTGGACCAATACTGTTGTCAACCGCTTGATTAATGCTGAAAACTCAGTTGGGCTCAGCTCAATGAATCAATCTATTCGTCAAAAAATCATTGCTAACTACGCATGGATGGCAGAAGGTGGATTCCGTGTATTCAATGCTTCTCCTAATTTTCCTTTTTCAGGAGTTTTTGGATGTAAATACATTCAATGGGGACAGACAAGAAATATTGGAAAGCTAGATCAACAGGCAAATAACATGCGCCTTGGCCTTCTTCGCCCTTTTAAAATAAAAGTTTTAGGATCTATTACACCTTTTGTAGGACTTCAGTGGAACTTTTAGCTATCATTTAGGTTCCTTGCGCATTTTTCCTTTTTCAAAATATTGAAATAATTCTCCTTTTTTGGTAATTTCTTCCAAAAAAGGAGAACTTACAATGAGACTTAGAAGTTTAACAATTCTTTGCTTTTGCCTTATTAGCTGCTTACAACTCAATGCTTTTGGCAAGCCTCTTACACCACCTATGACCAATTCTTCTAAACAATCTTCTCCCATAACAGTACTAAAGGAAGTCTCAGAGGGATTTTCACAAGTCGCTGAAAATGCGATTCCTGCTGTAGTAAGCATCAAAGCTAGTTTTGAGTCGCATAATTCAAGCAACCCTGAATTCAACGATTTCTTTTACCATTTTTTTGGTTCAGTTCCTCAACAAACAGAGCCTACTGAAGGGTTTGGATCGGGATTTTTTGTATCTGATGACGGTTATATTTTAACGAACAACCATTTAGTAAAAAATGCAACTGAAATTAAAGTTACCCTTCATGATGGCAATGAATACGATGCAGAAATAGTAGGAAGCGATCCCAATACAGAAGTTGCTCTTATTAAAGTTAAGGGTAAAAATTTTCCTTTTTTAGCCCTTGCAGACTCTGACAAAGTAAAAATTGGGCAATGGGCTATCGCCATTGGCAATCCCCTCCAGTTTGAGGCATCAGTCACTGTTGGGGTAATTAGCGCAGTTGGACGAAACAGTATTGGTAATTCACGTTGGAAAAATTACATACAAACAGATGCGGCAATTAACCCTGGAAGTTCAGGAGGTCCCCTTTTAAATATTAACGGAGAAGTTGTTGGAATTAACACAGCCATCGTAACTAAAACAGGGGGTTACATGGGCCTAAGTTTTGCAATTCCAAGTAATATAGCAAAACATATTGCAGAACAATTATTTGACCAAGGTTACATAGAAACTGGATACCTTGGTATATGTGCGCAGCCTCTTACCCCTGACCTTGCTAAAGCCCTTAATCTTGATTCTCATCATGGTGTAGTTATTGTAGAAGTAACAGCTGATTCCCCTGCTCAAAAAGCAGGGCTACTGCAACAAGATGTTATTTTAAAATTTAACGGGAAGCCTTTGACAAATCAGGTGAATTTAACACACGAAGTCTCTTTGTTAAAACCAGGAACTAAAGTCACTTTAACTATTAATCGAGATGGGAAAGTTAAGCAGCTTAATGCCACTATTGGCTTGCATCCATCAGACCAAGAGGGAGCAAGCGCAACAACAATTCCCTCTCAAAATGCTTTGGGCATTACTGTAGAGAACTTGACCCCTGAATACGAAAGCAGGTTTGGATATGAACATCTAAATGGAGTTATAATTACACAAGTAAAACCTAACTCTCAAATAGCCATAGCATCTATACGCCCAGGGACTTTGATTCTTTCAGTGAACAGACACAAAGTAAATAATGTTCAAGAATTTGAAAAATATTTAGCAGAATCTGCAAAAAATAAGCGTGTTCTTCTTTTAGTTCGCTATGGTAAGATCACGAGATATGTAACGATCAATATGAAGTAATATATGCTTAGTGAACACCTTCAAAATATTCAAAGTCTCTCCTATGGGATGGATATTATTATTGTTTCTGTAACTTCAAGTCACGAAGAAGTATTTTGGCAAAAGCGTTTAGACCAAATGCGCGGTCAAATTGTTAAGGATAATGCTTTAATTATTACAGTTGTAGAAGACTGGAAAAATGGAGCAGGCAATGCTCTTGGAACGTTTTACGCTTTTACAAAAGCCAACGAGCTGGCTCAAAAAAAATATCATGTCGATCTCATAGAAAAACTCAAAGCAAATGGCTCTATTGCTATTTATCACACCGCAGGAAAAGGAACGCGCTTAACTCCAATGACAGGCTGTGAATACAATAGCAAGTCACGCATCAAACTTATTGGACGACTTTGGAGAAAAAATTACTCTACGCCTATTACACTTTTAGAAGCTGTTATTAAACAAACATCTATCCTTGCTCCACACCGAAAAGGCAGGCTGAGCGTCTTTTGGGGAGATCAACTATTTATCCCCAGTGAATCATTAAAAGACACGACTCATGAAATAGATCTTTTAGTTAAACCAATCGAGCATCGCCCAACTGAACAAGAATGGCTCGAAAATGGCTACTCCAAATACGGGTTTGTGATTGTCAATCCTAACGGTGAGATGAAACAACTAGAAAAACTCTCATATCAAGACTTTTCAAATCTCTCACTCAAAAATGATGAAAAACTTGCATTTAGTCTGGGATCTTTCTCCTTATCTGAAAGAATTTTGTCAGATTTTCTAAAATTGTTTTCTACTGAGCTTGATCAAAAATCAGACTCTTTTGATAGCGACCCTCATCTTTGGATGCCACTATCATTAGAAAAAAAACTCTACAGCAGTATCCTTAAAAGCAAAGGTGCAACGCTAGAGTTTGCTCAAAGTCACTTTGATAGGTTATTCAATTTCAAAACGAGCTTCAATAAAAAATTTACACCTAAAACACTTCTTGGAACTTCATCAATGGGAGCAGAGACTCTGTGGTGGGACTATGGTAATATGCAATCTTACTATGAGAACTGTTTAAAGCTTGTTGAAAAAAGCCCCGAAGCTGATGCATTAAAACAATTTTTTTCAATCCCTTTGAAAAATGAAAACCGTATTACTTCATCACAACTAGAAATTGAAAATAGTATTTTAATTAACTGCTCTATCCATAAAGGTAAAATTAAAAATTGTGTTTTAATTAATGTAACTGCTGATGAAATTAACAGCGACAGCTCTGTTCTTATTAATACGAGTGCTCAAAGTATTGAAGCAAATGGATCTATTTTATATAATGCTCTAGAAAATGGTAAAATCTTAATTGATTCTAACCAAGTTAGAGCAGACAATTTTTCAGAAGAAAATGGACATATTAAACTATTCAATACTATCCATCCCCACCTTCCTTGGGACCAACCCGTTGAAGGAAATCCATTGTCTTTCAAAGACCTGCATCAATTTAACCAACAAACCAATCCGGTTCAAGGGCAGCAATTAGCTCAGACGATGCACAACAAGATCAAGCAAGCCGTCTTTGACCTACAAAAGTAATTAGTACAATGGCCACAAAAAAATCTTCCTCGAAAGTCCTTAGCATGTTCATGTTGACCATGATCAATGTGGCTGCAATTGCAAGTCTTCGCAGCTTGCCACTTGCTGCCTCATATGGTTTCAGTATCATCTTTATATACATAGCTGGTGCACTTCTTTTTCTAATACCTTCAGCTCTTGTTTCAGCTGAGCTTGCCACAGCCTTCCACGAAACTGGGGGGATATTTTTATGGGTTGAAAAAGCATTTGGAAAGAAGTGGGGTTTCCAAGCTATTTGGATGCAGTTTATTGAAAACGTCATTTGGTTTCCAACAGCTCTGAGCTTTGCGGCAGCGACAATTGCATATTTAATCAATCCGGCTCTTGTTCAAAATAAGATCTACATGATTGCTATGATCTTTGGGATTTTTTGGGCAACAACTATTATTAATTTACTAGGTATGAAAGCGTCAGGTTGGGTCAGCTCTGTTGGAGCTATTTTTGGAACTATTATTCCTGGTGCATTAATTATTCTACTTGGGCTCATTTGGTGGTGCATTGGAAAACCCTTAGAAATCAGTATGACTGCAGCTAATTTTTTACCTAAAATGAACATTGGTAACCTTGTTTTTACAGCTGGGATTGTCTTTAGTTTTGCGGGTATGGAAATGTCAGCTGTTCACGCCAAAGAAGTTCAAAATCCAAATAAGAACTTTCCAAGAGCTATTTTTTCATCCTCATTGATTATCGTGCTCTTATTTACCCTAGGTTCTCTAGCTATTTCATTTATTATTCCTAAAGGTGAAATTAGCTTAGTAGCAGGTGTTATGGACGCCTTTTCTCTATTCTTTAAGTCATTTAACATCCCATGGTTTACCCCTGTGTTGGCTCTTTTAGTTGCCATTGGAACAATGGCTCAAGTCAGTACTTGGCTTATTGGTCCTGTAAAAGGGATCTACGCAACTGCTGAACATGGCCTGCTTCCAAAGTTTTTTGATAAAACTAACAGCAAAAATGTCCCCTATATGGTCATTCTCTTCCAAGGCTTAGTTGTTTCAGCTTTACTTATTGTTTTTCTTATTATGCCAGATATAAATAGCTCTTACTGGCTGTTAGCTGCCCTTGCAACCCAGCTATATCTTGTAATGTATCTACTTATGTTTGCTGCGGCAATCTACCTTCGTTTTACCCAACCCAACTTAAAGCGTGCCTATAAGGTTTTTGGGGACAATAAAATTGGTATTTGCGTTGTAGCTGGAGTTGGATTTCTTGTGTCTCTTGCTGTATTCTTCCTGGGATTTGTTCCACCAGATGGAGTCAATACAGGCAGTATTATTTTTTATGAAGGTTTCTTAATTATTGGACTTGCTCTACTTTGCTCAGTTCCCTTTTGGGCTATTAAAGCCAAAAAAAATGACTAATTTAGAGCTACAGCTCTTGGACAGGAGCTTATTGGGATTTCATATGATAAGGCTTGCAATGTAAAAGCTAAAACTATTGATCATATTGTCTCGCTTGAAAAAGAAATCCAAGGAACATCTAAAACAACAGACATTTTTGGTTTTTATGTGGCAGATCACCTTAGTGCAGTCGGTCAATTTGAGGTATAGAAAAATCTTACATTAGAGCTAACTCTCCACCATCTTCGGATTGGCTGTCTTGATACATAGGGTTACAACTTGCTGGAATATAGCAACCACTACCAAGCATCTCATCAGGTTTATGGGTAAACCGTTCTTTAACTACAGAAGTCACACGATTTGGATTACAACTAGTGTGGAAATAGTCATAGTGAGTTACTTCAGGACCTCCATAAACATATTTACCTACAATTTCTTCTCTATAAAAATCATTTATCTGTATGAAATTTCCAGTTGTTGATCGATTGGTTCTAAGAGCAAGATCTAAGTAATCCGAAACTTCAAATTGTTCTACTACAGTACCAGGGCCTGCTGCTTCGTTGCGAATAAATGGCAACTGTATCATTGATGTAACATCAAAATAAGTAGAACACGGGCCTATACTCCAAGCAGACTTTTTCCATCCTACATTAGGACCAACAAAAAAAGTTTGTTTACATGTGTCACATTTTTCATATACATTTGAATCTGGGCACGGACCTTCAAAAGCACTCACAAAAGATAATGACATGTTTAAAACCTTATTTATCTTATAATGTTAAGCCTGTTGGTATATCTTTACAACTTCATATAAGAGAGTTATTAAGTTTTTTCAAATCACAGACATTTTTGGTTTTTATGTGTCAGATCACTTTAGTTAGTCGGTCAATTTGAGGTATAGAAAAGTCTACTATTATATCCTCTAATAAAGCTCCTCACTTTATTTTTGCTGCAAAACCAATTTCACGCAGCAATGAACATGCAAATATAGAGCTTATTTAATAAAGTTAAGATCGGACCCCAACCTGTAAGTTTTAGGATTCATAGGAACAGGATCTACTCCATAAGCATCCCAATAGGTTTCATCATCATCTTCGTAGCACACTAAAAGTTGCTCGCCTGGCTTGATGGTTTTTTTAGCAATATAGAGCACCTCGATTGGCATCTCTTCTAAACCTTCACTATTTGGAGGTATTAGATGAGTAATGGCTTCAACATTTGGATTTTCACAATGATTAATAAAGCGAGTAAAATTGCCTTTGTTGTTAGCATCTAAATTTAAAGCATAGTGGCGAGATGGGGCGAACTTGTTTTTACCATCCAATCTTTTTTGCTCTTCTTTATTGAGTTTCATTTCGGTCACTAATGCAAAAGCATAAGCAGAATCGTCCGGCTTATTTTCTACTTCAATAGATAAAACTCCTGAATATGGGCCAATAATTTGCCCCTTCTTCAAAACTTGCGCATTTGGATGTACAAAAACTCCATAGCCTATTTGATCAGATATTTTTTTAAGAACAAGATACTCTGGCAATCCCGTTTTCTCAATAGTTTGAGTCACTGCAAAAAGCTCCTTTAAGTGCTTTTTTGAAGCCGGCTCAAGTGGTGTTCCTTGGCGGTCTAGTTCCCTCTCAATAATTGTCTTAATGTTTGTCTGCTTAATAGTTTGACGCGGCAATTTGTATTTCATATTCATAGTGATCTTTTTATTTAATAAAATATATTTCTATAAGTAGGTGTCTTATCCAAGATAAAGATTTTCAAGACAACTTATAAAGGCCATTGCCTTGATAAACGAACCTATTAAAAAAATTAATAGAAAAATCAGGTATGCCAAATACACTATATACCGTCAAGAAACTCTCAACAAATTATAATATAATTTTTTTGAAAAGTTTCTAAGGCTCTTTTAGTGCGATGCAACAAATTGTTTAAATACTGAGTCTTCTCGAATAGAATCAAATTCGCTTTTCTGAACAACATTTTCAAGGTCAGGCATGCCGTGCTTAAGAGCACATTCAAGCCAGCCTATACATGAGCGAACATCTTTTAGATGAGCGCTTGCCATAGCATTAATGAAAGCTATTTCATAAGCTTGATTTTCTTGAAAACAACGCGAGCCAAGTTCAAGAGTCATTTTGTAATCTTTATTATAATATGCAGATCTGTGAAGTAAAGTTCTCCCTGTGAGAGACAGGTTTTTAGAAGATGCTCTTAAAAGTTCATATACTTTTTCCATCTGACCTTCTTTTTCATAGATAAAGGCGAGCTGCTCTGAAGCAGCATCATAGATTAAACCTTTTTGAGTTTTAGCTCTGATATCTTCAAATTTCTGTTTTGCTTCATTAAAGCGACCACTTCGTATTTCATCTTGAGCTTCTTCTAAGTTCTTTTGTATGTCTTGATCACGATCTTGATAAGTCATACCTTTGACTTGTTTCCACGAGGAAAAACTCTCAAAAGCTAGCAGCAGCATAATTGCTCCAATTAGAAAATAACCTACTATAAAGGCAGCTATACCAAATCCTACTCCTAAAATAATCCCTAGCATTAAGGTGAACTTAAGGCCCTTGTGTCCAAAAATTCCTTCCAACACAATTCTAACAAGCTGGCCACCATCTAGAGGAAGAATAGGCAACATGTTAATAATGGTCCAAAAAATATTAATAAATACGAAGAGAGTCAGAACGTAGGTTAAGAGAGGAGAGATTCCCATCAAAGCATTGCGCAGAAGAAAAGCTGCTCCAGCTAAAATTAAACTAGAGAGAGGCCCCATAAGTACAATTAAAAAATCCTGCCACCCCTTAAGCTTTTTTCCATCATGAAACGTCAACCCACCCATGGCTACAAGTTCAATTTGAGCGGTTTGACCAAAGGATTTTGCAGAAAGAGCATGCCCAAATTCATGAACTAATAAAGACAACACGATAACCCCCATCCAAACAAGGGTTCCCAAAATTGTCCATGAGTTCATCCAACCAATGACCCCTGCAACTAACCAGAATATAGGGTGTATAACAATAGGTATTGAGCGTCCAAATTTTATCAAGTTGTCTCCTAAAAGGCTTTTTGCATTGCTGTGCCCATCTCAGCAGGTGTTTTAGCAACTACAGCCCCTGCTTTTTCTAAGGCCTGTATTTTATCCTGAGCTGTTCCTTTTCCACCAGAAATGATTGCACCTGCATGCCCCATTCTTTTTCCTGGAGGTGCTGTAATTCCTGCAATAAATGCAGCTACAGGCTTAGAACAATTTTTCTGTATCCATTCGGCTGCATCTTCTTCAGCATGCCCCCCTATTTCACCAATCATCAAGATGCCTTCAGTTTCAGGATCATTTTCAAAGAGCTCTAGAGCATCTATAAAATTAGTCCCATTTAAAGGATCTCCACCAATTCCAATACATGTTGATTGCCCCAATCCAAGTTGAGTTGTCTGCCAAACTGCTTCATATGTGAGAGTACCAGACCTTGATACAATGCCAATTTTTCCTCTTTTGTGAATATAACCTGGCATAATTCCAATTTTACATTCACCTGGTGTAATAATACCTGGGCAGTTGGGACCTATCAAACGACTTTTGCTGCGAGACATCACCCTTGAAACCTCTAGCATATCTTTTACAGGAATTCCTTCAGTGATACACACAATCACATCAATTTTGGCTTCTTCTGCCTCTAAAATAGCTTCTGCAGCAAATGGAGGAGGAACAAAAATTTGTGTTGCAGTGCAACCTGTTATAAGCTTTGCTTCTCTTACAGAATCAAAAACAGGAAGCTCAAGAACAGTTTGTCCACCTTTTCCTGGAGTAACACCACCCACATATTGGGTTCCGTACTCAAGCCCTTGCTGAGTGTGAAACTTCCCAGCAGTTCCTGTAATCCCTTGAGTGATTACTTTAGTGCTTTTATTTACAAGTACGGCCATTAAAATATCCTCACTTAATCTGCTTTACAACAGTTTGCGCTGCCTCTGTTAGACTTGTTACGCTAATTAAGTCTAATCCAGAATCTTTTAGCATAGCTCTTCCTTGATCTACATTTGTTCCTTCCATGCGTACAACAATTGGCACTTTCATATCGAGCTCTTTAGCAGCAATGATGAGTCCTTCAGCTATAGTCGCGCAATTCATAATTCCACCAAAAATATTCACAAGTATTGCTTTAACTTTGGGATCAGAAAGAATAATTTTGAAGCCTTCAGTCACCTTCTCAGTAGTAGCACTTCCACCGACGTCTAAGAAGTTTGCTGGTTCTGCTCCGTAGTGATGAATAATATCCATTGTGGCCATTGCTAGTCCTGCTCCATTAACCATGCAAGCAATATCCCCATCAAGTGAGATGTAGGCTAAATCAAATTTTTTAGCATTAACTTCTGCCTGAGATTCTTGAGTAGGGTCGTAGTAATCTTGGAGCTCTTTTTGTCGATATAGAGCGTTCTCATCAATTGTAACTTTTGCATCAAGAGCAATAAGCTGGTTATCAGGAGTTAGAATAAGTGGATTAATTTCAACCATTGAGGCATCTAATTCCCAGAAGGCCTTTGCAAGGGAAACTAACATTTGAGCACCTTGCTTTGCAACATCACCGCTCCAGCCCATAAACTTAGTTATATAGTTGATTTGAAACCGCTTAAAAACACCACCTTCATATAAAGGCACGGTCAAAATACGATCTGGAGATTTTTCGGCAATCTCTTCAATTTCCATTCCACCTTCAGGAGAGATAATAAGAGTAGGTCTTTTTTGCTCCCTATCTATGATAATGCCACAATAGAACTCTTTTTCTATATCACAAGGAGGTGTGATGATCACTTGATGAGCAACTATTCCATCCTTGCCTGTTTGTTGATTAACTATTTTAAGGCCAATAAGTTCTGAAGAAATTTTCTTTATCTCATCTGGAGAGTTTGCAAACTTAACTCCTCCAGCCTTTCCACGTCCTCCGGCATGCACTTGAACTTTTACTACAGCCTTTTCAAGATTCAAAGATTTTATTACATCTTCAACTTCTTGAGCATTAGAAGCTACTCCAAATGAAGTAATAGCTACACCGTAGCGTTTGAGAACTGTTTTTGCTTGATATTCATGTAAATGCATATTTTATGACTTGAGTTTTAACTGCTGCCTTAATTCGCTATATGTGCTAGAATGTTTTTTCTAGCAACTTAAAAAGTAAAAGTTAAATGGTCGTAAAATTCATAAAAAAACTGTTTGTTAAAACTCGTACTTTTCTAGGCGACAAGATCAAAAAAATACTATCTAAGTCTATAGATGAAAGCACATTAGAAGAGTTAGAACACGCGTTATATAGTGCTGATCTTGGGTCTAAAATGAGCAACGAGCTTGTTAAAGAAATTCAAGAAAAATTCAGAAAAAATCCAAAAGTTGCCCCAGAAGAGATCCTTGGCTACATTAAAGACACCCTCAAGAAAAACCTTAAAGAAGAGTCTGCAGAAATCAAACTGAGTTCTTCTCTTACAGTTATATTAGTTGTCGGGGTAAATGGAAATGGGAAGACCACCTCGGTAGCAAAACTGGCAAACAGTTATAAAAAACAAGGCAAAAAAGTGATTATTGCTGCTGCAGACACCTTTAGAGCTGCAGCCGTAGATCAACTTCAAACATGGTCTGAAAAACTTGGTGTAGAAATAGTTAAAGCCCAAGTAGGCAGTGACCCTGCAGCCGTTGCTTTTGATAGTTTAAGTGCAGCAATCTCTAGAGAAGCTGACATTCTTATTATTGATACAGCGGGCCGACTTCAAACTAAAACTCATTTAATGCAAGAGCTAGAAAAAATTAAGCGAGTCTTAAAAAAGCAACTTGATCAGGCTCCACATGAAACTCTAATGGTTGTCGATGCAACAATTGGTCAAAATGCTATTGAACAAGCCCACATTTTCCATCAACATACCCCACTTACTGGACTCATCCTAACCAAAATGGATGGGACAGCTAAAGGTGGAATCGTCGTTCCCATTCAACAGCAGCTTAAAACGCCTATTAAATTTATTGGTGTTGGTGAATCTATTGAAGATTTGAAACCTTTTGATGCAGATATTTTTGTAGACGAGCTCTTTTATTGATCCTCTAAAAAGAAGCTTCTAACTAATTCATTGTAGCGATTAGGGTGCTCTAGTTTGGAGTTATGTCCACCGCCAATAAGCTCAACTTTGTGATTTTCAATTGCCTTAACCATCTGCCTGCTATCTCTAAACAAACAAAAAATATCCTCTTCTGCAATAATAACAAGGGTTGGTGCTTTAATATATTTAAGCATTTTAGTTGAGTTGTATTTAGATACAGCTTCAACAAGCTTATGAAACCCTTTATGAGTTAAAGGATGCTTCCTCTTTTTTAGAGCTGTTAGTATTTCTTTAGGATCATCGTCTCTTTCTAAGAATCTTGATGAAAAATACCAAGGCATTACCATCTTATATAAGAGATTGTAATCGGGGTGTTCTTTAAATATATCGCAGGCAATTTCAAATGACCATCGAGTTACTTGCGTTAAATGAGTATAACTATTGCTCAAAACAATCTTATCAACTCTCTTAGCAAATTTACGTCCAAGAATTTGAGCAACCATTCCCCCCATTGAGTCGCCAACAATATGAAACTTTTCAAGCTCCAATTTATCGGCAATGGCAATAACATCCTCTGCCATATCTTCAACAGTAAATGATGATCTAGGTACTGAGCTTTGCCCCATCCCTCTTTGATCAAAAACAATCACTCTAAAATACTTAGAGAGATCTTCTAGAGTTTTCTTCCAAAAAAGATGATCTTCAAGAAGGTCATTAATCAAGATAATAGCCTGGCCATGGCCATGCTCTTCATAATACAGCTTAACCGGTCCGTTTTGAGCAAATGACATATGAGTGCCCCTCCGACTTTCTAATAGAAAGGGCACCTTTATTTGTAAAGTAATTATTTACAAAACACTTAACTAAAGTAGATTAGATATTATCTACGATTTGAAGATGAGAAGATTTGAAGCAAATACCAGAAAATCATAATCACATTAATGTACATTTTGAGAGCCATTACTAGTGATAACTTACAAGAAGCTAGTGAATAACCATCAACCTGCTCACTCATTTTCTTGATTTGGTTGGCATCATATGCAGTAAGCCCTGTAAAAATGACTAAACCTAAATAACTAATAATAAGTGTAAATTTAGTAACTGGCATAAACATCGATAGCACTACATAAAATAGAGTAATTGCAATTAAACCAATCATTGCAACTGAAAGAATTCTTCCAAGTGATGTCAAATCTGACTTAGTTAGCACTCCGTAGAGTATGGCAATACCATAAACAATAGCAGCAGTAGCAAAAGCAGCCCAAATGATTTGGCCACCAAATGCTGCAGCATAACCAGGCAGCATACAACCGAAGAAAATCCCTTGCAAACTAGCATAGCTAAGGAACATACCTGCTAATGCTGTGAAAGACAATCGGTTGATCATACTCACCATTCCCATAGAAATAAGAAATGTTCCAATTGCAGTTACCCACCAAAAAGGCATGAGTTTGATATAGAGTCCTGTTTTAAAAGTGAACCAAGCCACAAATGCTGTAAGCGCAAGTCCCACACTCATCCATCCATAGACTTGTGTGGCAAACGAATTGACGCCTTCAACGCTTACTTGAGGCTTTGTAGATTTAAAAACATTTCGTTGATTGAAGCTCATTTAAAACTCCTGATTTTAATTATTTATTTTATTCATATCTATTTTAGCAAAAAACAGACAATAGTGCAAATTTGAAATCCCATTGAGTCAATTAAAATTTTGAATCTACCTTTAAGAGATTTTTCAAGTAAGCCCCACTAATAAAGATGGTTAAATATCATATTTGAACTAACAAAGCTGACTAGCTAAATTTCAGAAAGCCTAGAGAATAGAGTGTTACAAAAGTGATCTCAAAAAGACAAAATACAGCAAGAAGTATAAGAAAAGGTTTACCACCTGCAACATGGTAGCCTTGATGGTCTATCTTCTTTATATAACGCTTAGACCACACCATAACAATCGGCAGAAGACCTAAGATAAGGGCTCCTCCAATGCCACCTGCAAATTCAAGAGCTTTTAAGAAAATATTTGGGCAGTATATTCCAAGTATGACTGGGGGAATAAAAATCAGTGAGCATAAAAATGCCTTACCTTTTGCATCTTTCTTAATTCGAAGGCCATCTGCTAAAAAATCTCTTAACCCTAAAGTTACTCCTAAAAGAGAAGTTGCTAAAGCAAAAAAACCAAAAAACTGTCCTACAATGGCAACTCTTTTCATTCCTATGAGATGTTGAAAAGGAGCAATTGCTGTCTGCCCATTTGCTAGGGCATCTGTTAGATAGCTCTGTGGCACTATTCCTAAAACAAGAGCTTCCCAGAAAATATAAACTATAAATGGAATAAAGCTTCCAACTAAGATGCAAAGGCGCACAGCTTTAACATTTTTTTTCAAATAAAATGTGATACTTGGAACGATTCCTTGATACCCAAAAGAAACAAAAATCACAGGAAAGGCAACTAATGAATACTTAAAGTTCATGTAGGTGAGTCTTTCTGGTTGAATATGTGAAAGACCTAAAAAGATAAATATTAAATAACTGAGAATAAGGCCGAACATAAAAATATTGTTAATGCCTTCAACAGCTCTTGCACCTATGTAAACAATCGGAGCAAAAATTAGTAAAAAAACTACAGATGAAAACCAGATATTTACATTTTGCCCAAGAAAAAAGTTGACGAAACTTTGCGTTCCAACAACATAAGCAATAGTTAAACAATAAAATAGGTAAAGATAAACGACCCAAGTAATTACGAGACCAAACTTTCCTAAGGTTTTTTTAGCTAGAGTTACAATATTGACTTCTTTGCCGTGCCAAAGACACATCTCCAAAAGGAGCAGCCCTGTAGAAGCCATGAAAAGCCATGTAATCAAATAAATAACCAGAGAAGGGAAAAAACCACCTTGACTTGTTGCAATTGGAAGTCCCAACATTCCACCACCAATGGTGGTACCAGAAATCAATAAAATACTGCCTATTAAATGACGGAACCTAAGCATGTAGAAACGCTGCTACTTAAAATTTATATTTATAAAATCAAAAGGGATTTTAGCACACCATATGCTTAGTCACAAGTGAATAGACTATCTGGCAGTTAAAAACAGAATCACAAAGTACTTATATATAATCTGTTTAAATCTTATTTTTTTATTTAAATCACTGATAAAGTATATATTTCCTCAACAAATCAACGACCTATAAAAACATTTTTTCAGTTTGCAACAGCCTCATAGAATTAAAAGCCAGCTACCTTTAAGTTTCTTTCTGCTACTCAAAGGTTTTAAAATTATTGAATCAAATGAGCTAGTTGATTTAATTTGTGACGATACAATAAAATTTAGAGACATGCTTTCTTTAAAAATTTCTAAGACTAAGGTGTACACGTGCAAAACCTGGTCAATGTAACGTCAAATCAGTTAGATCCTTCAGAGTCACTTGCTCAAAATATTTCTGAACAATTAGATTGCTACAAGCTTACTTTTTTACCGTCAGCAAAAATTATTTCTAAAAATAAGGGCTTGTTTTCAACTGAGACCATCAAAAAAGAAACGGATTTTTATGCAGCAGATTTTGACTTTGCTTTAACTAATGCCGATCCAATAACTCGATACTTTTTATTGAAATTTCTTGAAGAGCCCTATTTAAAAAAGATTTATGACAATAAAATTCCGAGGTTGCATCTTATTGTAGATTCTAGAATTCACTCTCTAGAAAAAGGAGAATACCCAGGAATTCCTGGTTGGCATACTGATTTTATAGAAAGAATGTCTTTGACTAATCTTGAGTTAAATTATTCAAGATTTAATCCAGAAGTAAAAGTTTATATTGTTAACTTTAGCGATCACCCAAAAGGTGTGAGCAATACAGAATTTTTAACAAGTGAAGTTAACTTGGTGTTACCAAAAAAAAACGTTTATATTAGCATTGATCAACAAATCCAATCTAAGTTAACTATTCATACCTCGCAAGTCTCTGATGGAGAGATTTTGATGATGGATCAGCATTCATTACATCGTATTAGCCCGGCTCACAACCAAGGAACAAGAGGATTTATTCGAGTTGCAGTTCTCCACGATTTACCTTCAACAATTCAACATGATAAACCTCAAAATGTTCAGAAGGGGCAAGTCCAGTCATACATTAAAGCTTCATCAATACAAGCATTAAAAAATAAATCTGAAAATCAACCTTTAAATAACACATACTATTTCACTCCAAACGTTGAGTCAATCAACGAAATTAACGAAATTCAAAAAGTTTTATCTACTTCTGAAATAAATAATGAACCAATGCTTGTTAACTGCAGTTTAGAACATGGACTAAAAGTAGGAGGACCTATTACTCAAAAATTTATAACTGCCGTTCAACAGCTGCTTACAGAAAAAGAGATGGTTAAAGCTAAAGTAAATATACGAATTCACAGGCTTATGAAAGATCATTACCCAAGTATGTATCATTATCCTGACGTACCCCTATGGCGTAGTGGAATCCCTTTTGATAAAAAAATTCATCCTAAAGAAGATGGCAAGCATTTCCTTTTATTTCTCAGTGATCATGAAAATGGAGTAAGTGCAATCAAGTTTTATAAAAACCCATGTCATTTAAAAATCAAGACAGCATCTTCAACCCATCAAATTAAAAAACCAGCCTTTGCAACACAAACAGAAAAAATAAACGACAAGACGCTTATCTGCTTCAAAAACAGTACACTTCATCGAGCACTAGCTGCTCATAATTCAGGTTGGAGACTTTGCTTAATGGTCAATATTGATTCTACCCTTGCTGAAAATAAAGTAGATACACATTCAAAAATCTATATTGATGGAATTTAAGTTAAGGATTAAAATTCTCTAATTAAATTTTTTATACTAAAAATCTATTGAAACAAGGAGACGTCATGAACCCAGTTCCAAGAGTTGGCTTAGGAGTTCTAGTTATTAATCAAGAAAATCAAATCCTTCTTGGAAAAAGGCTGGGTAGTCATGGGGAAGGTTTTTGGGCGCCCCCGGGTGGACATTTAGAGTTTAATGAAACCCCTCAAGAGGGCGCCATTCGAGAGCTTATCGAAGAGACCTCTTTAGTGGCAAAATCTGTTTTATGTGGTCCTTGGGTTAATGACTTTTATCCTGAACACAATAAGCAATATGTCTCACTATTTATGCTTGTTAGTGATTATGAAGGAACTGTAGTTAATAACGAACCTGATAAATGCGAAAGCTGGCAGTGGATAGATGTTGATCAATTACCTTCTCCACTTTTTAAACCATTGAGCAACCTAGTAAAACAATATGACTTAGGCAAGCTTATCTCTAAGATTATCGATCAAAAAGAGCCTGTGCAAGTGAGTTAAAATAAAAGCCTTTTACAGTTTTAAGAAGCGCGATTACCAATAAAAATAACGACTAACTAAGGGGCTAAATATTTGAAGAGTGATTTTCTGACTTCAATTTCTTCCATAGGTAAATCCGAATTTGCAAAAACTTATTTGAAAATCCCTATGAGTCATTCTAAATTTGCCCAAGGTTTGTCTAAACTGCATTTTAATGCAGTTTAGGCTTTGTTGTGGCCAGTTTTATTTCCATTTATTTCTTTTCTCTTTAAGCTCACAAGTACGGTTGATATTCAAAGTAATTTGATTTCCAAAATTTAGTAGTGGTAATTGATAATTAGAAAGTTATGATAATTTCGTTGGGATTACAAAATCCATCCCATAATCCTACTCTACTGTCACAGACTTTGCCAGATTTCTCGGCTGATCAATGTCGCACCCACGAAACTTTGCCATATAATAGGCAAAAAGCTGTAGAGACACTGAGATAGGAATAGATGCAAATTCATCACAAACCTCAGGAAGCCAAAACACATCATCAGCAATAGATTCAATACCCGCACTATTTCTAGGAGCAAAGGCGATAATTGGTCCATTTCGCGCTTTAACTTCCATCAAATTACTTAAGAGTTTGGTATATGTATGTTGATTGCTACAAAGTGCAATTGTTGGACAATCTTTATCAATAAGTGCAATAGGTCCATGTTTAAGCTCTCCAGCAGGATAGGCCTGTGCATTAATATAAGAAATTTCTTTAAGCTTTAGTGCAGCTTCTAAGCTAGCTGGGTACATATAACTGCGGCCTAAATAGAAAAAATTGTTAAAGTGGTTATATTTTTTAGCTAACGTTTCAATGTGCTTGCTTTGCTTTAGAATTTCAACAACGAGTTGCGGCAACTTTTTAATCTCTCGAATAAAGTAAACAGCTTCCTCTTTACTTTGGTGATGCATTCGTCCTAAATGTAGAGCAAGCAATGATAGAAGCACAACTTGATTTGTAAAAGCTTTTGTAGAACAAACCCCTATCTCTGGGCCAGCTTTAATTAGAAGTGTGTGATCCGTAATGCGAGATAACGTAGACTCTTCTCTATTACAAATTGCAATGACTTTAGCTCCTTTTGCTTTCAACTCATGAACAGCAGCAATTGTATCTGCCGTTTCACCAGATTGAGAAATTGCAATAACAAGCGTATCTTTCAAAACAATTGGGTTTTTGTAACGAAATTCGGATGAAATTTCTACTTGAGTAGGAGTTCTTGAAAGTGATTCAAATAAGTAAGAGCCTATAAAACCTGCATGCCATGAAGTGCCACAGGCTAGTATTAATATGCGTGAAGTTTCTAAAAGCTCGCTCTCGTCAATGCCCATGTCTTTAAGGCAAACAGATCCAAACTCTTCTTCAAAACGAGAAACAAATAAACGACTTATAGATTCGGGTTGATCGTGAATTTCCTTGAGAGTGAAGTGCTCAAAGTTAAGTTTTGAAATTTCATAGTTGTTACTTTTTATCTGTTCAATTTGTTTGACAGCTCGCTTACCTTTGCAATCGTAGATTTCAAAACCTTCTTTATGCAAAATTCCTGCTTCACCATCTTTTAGAAAAATCACTTTATTAGTGTGTTTTAAAAACCCATTTACATCTGAGGAAAGAAAGTATTCATTGTCTCCAATACCAATAGCTAAAGGGCTACCTTTTGCAGCTATAAAAATTTGGTCCGGGTGGTTTTGGTGCACCCCAGCTATTGCGAAAGCTCCATCGAGCTTTAAGAGAGATTTCAGTAAAGCTTTTAAAAGATCTCCATTGTAATAATGGCCAATTAACTGGGCAATAATTTCTGAGTCTGTCTCAGATAGAAATTCGATATTCTCACGCTCTAAATGAGCTTTAAGCTTCAAGTGATTTTCAATAATACCATTATGAACAATAGCCACAGATTGCTTCATATCAAAATGTGGGTGTGCGTTTTTAGTGTCGACACCTCCATGAGTAGCCCATCTTGTATGAGCTATGGCTGTATTGATTTTGAGTTGTTTACGAGCAATCATTTTTGCAAGACTATCAACTTTTCCAATGTCTTTATAAAAAAGAGTCTTGCCGCTCTCGACTCCGGCAATGCCTGCTGAGTCATATCCGCGATACTCTAGAATTTTCAGTCCATCAATTACGATGGGTACTGCTTTTTTTTCTCCAACGTAACCAAAAATTCCACACATTTGCTAAATTCCAATTTGTTCTTTGATAATTTCTGCAAGTGACTTTGCATATCTTTGACAACAAGAGATGCTAGGCCCCTCAAGCATTACTCGACAAACATTTTCTGTCCCCGAGTAACGTATAAGCACACGCCCTTTATTCTCTAACTTTTGTTGAATTTTCTCAATAGATTTTGTAAGACCTGGTATTTCTTTAATTTGTGGTTTCGTAGAAACTTTCACATTTAAAAGCACCTGTGGGTAGCGGTCCATAATCTTTGTCAAAGTAGATAGCTTCTTTTTTCTTTGCTTCATAATTCGAAGAACTTGCATCGCAGATACTAAACCATCACCTGTTGTATTGTGTTCAGAAAAAATTAAGTGCCCACTTTGTTCTCCACCAAGATTTGCGCCATACTCGAGCATTTTACTAATGACATAGCGATCACCAACTTGTGCTTGAATAAAGTTAATTCCCAAATCTTCCATACACCTAATTAGGCCAAAATTACTCATTATTGTGCCTACAACACAATTATTGGTAAGCTCACCTCGATCCAGCATATCTTTTGCACAGATTGCTAAAATCATATCTCCATCAACGGTGTTACCACATTCATCAACCATAATGACACGATCAGCATCTCCATCAAAAGCAATGCCAACATCTGATCTTCTCTCAATTACAGATTTGCGCAAGCCTTCAAGATGAAGCGTTCCACAGTGTTTGTTGATGTTCAAACCATTTGGCTCATTACCTTCACAAAAGACTTCAGCATCGAGCTCTTTAAAAGCAAGAGGAGCGACTCTAAAGGCGGCACCGTTAGCACAGTCGAGCACTACTCTAAGACCATCAAAGGTAAAACGTCTTGGAAGAGTCGCTTTTACAAACTCAATATACCTACCATCTGCATCGTCAATTTTGCTATTTTTGCCCAACTTTTCGTCGGCGGGTAAATTTTTTTCAAAGGCTTTTTGCTCCATAAGCTCTTCTATATTTTTCTCTAGAGAGTCTGGAAACTTATACCCATCAGCGGTAAAAAACTTAATGCCATTGTCATAATACGGATTGTGAGAAGCTGAAATAACAACGCCTGCATCCGCTCGATAAGCGCGTGTAATAAAAGCAACACCAGGAGTTGGTAAAGGCCCTACCATTAAAGTGTCGATGCCCATTGAGCAAAGACCCGCAATTAAAGCATTTTCATATAAATACCCTGATAATCGAGTATCTTTTCCAATAACAACTCTAACTTTCCCTTTATTGCTTTGGCGAAGCCACTGCCCAAATGCTCGACCAAGAGTTAGAATAGTTTCAACATTCATTGGGTAGAGGTTTGCTCGTCCTCGAATGCCATCTGTTCCAAAGAGCTTACGCACAATAAAGAATCCCTTTTAAAATAGCTCAGGAGGATAACGAGCCAAATATTTTACTGCAACCACCGCTTTACAAAACCTCTAAACATCTACAATACAGACGTTTATAAACTTAAAAAGCTCTTGAAAGAATCAAGTAAACAATTGACAAACAACTATTTATTTGTTAAAATATATTAAGGAATCAATTAATTTCTAGGTGTTTATGACAACTTTTCAACCTGTAAACGACACATCCAGCCCGTATCATGGCATGGCTCTACCCGTAGACCCAACAAGTGGCAGTCCTTATGCAGTAAACCCATTTACCGGGGTGAAGCTACCTCATGCAGCACCTGGTTTGACAACGCATGAGCAAAGAATTGCAGCCCTTCATCCTCAAATACGCGAAAATATGCGTTTACTCGCTCAACAGCAATCGGCTCAATCCAAGGGCAGAATGCCCTCAGCAAGTCCATTGCCCCCTGGATCCACTCCTCAAGTTTCTGCTGCTGCAGAGAAAGCTAAAGTTGCTTTCAATCCAAAAGCTCAGAAAGCAACAACAACACATTCCTTTGACTTAACAATTCAAGGCAAAGAGCAAAGCATTAAACTTACAGAAAGCTTTACGAAGCACGATGCTGAAGGCATTGCTGTGGCTAAAAAGG
Source organism: Chlamydiota bacterium (assembly GCA_022601345.1). Classification (GTDB taxonomy): domain Bacteria; phylum Chlamydiota; class Chlamydiia; order Chlamydiales; family JAAZZY01; genus JAAZZY01. The sequence continues at coordinate 41,999 of JAJACU010000034.1, forward strand.
TTAGCCCCTCGGTTTGGAAACAGGTTGAAAATATTTACCAAAAACAGCTCACAGACAATCCAAAGCTATTACCTAAAAATATAAAAGTTAAAAGCTTAGGATTTTCAAAACATCAAAATGAAATACGCTTTGAAGTTTATTTTATGCGAGATGGCGTATTAGAGAGGCGATTATCTGACCCGATTAGTGCTGAGCTTACTACCCAAATTAATGAACTTCAAACCCACTATTCAAAAGTCCTTAAGACTGCATCAGCTCCCTGCAATGGGAGATATGTAAGCTTTACCCCACATGAGCTTTCAAAATTAAACCTAAAAACTTTTTCTTTGGATTCTCCTTATGCAAACCCTGTTGCAGTAGCTGTTCACAACGAAGCTGTAGATAGAGCAAAAGTGCTTAAACAAACTCACTCTGTGCACTACACATATCCTAAAAAATCCTCTGACTATCAAAAGTTAATACAAGAAATAGATCCTAGGTACGATATGCACTCTGATTTAGGAGATAGAGATCTTACTCAACTCTGTACTTTTGAAGTAATGCCACACAGTACTAAAACAGAAGATCATCAAGCCCGCATTTTGCATAAGATACCTCTACGTAGTGGTTACCACAAACATAATTTGCTCCCAACAGAGGAATCTCAAGAACTTGCAGATACTCACCCTCTTCATTACTGTATAAACGCACACTTGGGTCGTCTAGATAAAGAAGAACTTGCACCGCGCACTGCACATCACAGAGATGTTTTAATATCTCTTCAAAGAAGAAATGCGCTTTTTACACTTTTTGGAAAGATGCATTTTGTCAAAGAAGAAATAAGCCCTGTTTTACTACAAGAAGATTTTGAAGTCCCCAAGCTTGCTGGTTTAGATCAAAAGGTTCAAACTCAAAAATTATTTAACTCTATTGTAGATCAGGCATTAAAATATGCTTGCATACTACACCAGTACAAAGGAAGCCTCAAACCCACAGTTACTATCAAAGACGCTATATGCAGCGAATTTCCAATATCAGTAGAAGAGCAAGCTGATGTAAGGCATTCCATCTTTGTGCGTATGGTTGCAGCAATGTTGACTAATTCCAAACCTAACATGCAAGGGCCTAAAATTAATTTAGTTTTCGAACTTCCTCAAGAAATAGATTTTGATCAGCGTGGGTATCTTCATCAAGTTGCAGCAGGTATGGCTCAAGCTATCCATGAAGAAGCGCAGACTCATATTATAGAAGATGACCCAATGACAGTTATGAGATTTATTGAAAAATTTCTTAATCCATCAACTGAGACGAGTCAAGAGGATTCAAGCAGCATAGATAGTGGCTCATTTCATTCGGCAAAAAGCAGCTTGTAATAAAAGCACTTAATTTCTTGACGAATATCGTCTATTTTTTAAAATGGCAAGATTGTAATAATAAATTAAAAAACAATCTGATTTTTGTGCCACCTAAAATTTTTCTAGACTCCTCACATCCAATTTCTGAAAAGACCATTGATTCAGATGCCCTAAAGGTTATTCACAGACTCAAACGTCATGGATATAGCGCATACTTAGTTGGAGGTGGAGTAAGAGACTTATTACTAAATATTCCTCCCAAAGACTTTGATATTGCAACATCTGCTAAACCTGATGAAATTAGAGCTCTTTTTAGAAATTGCCTGCTTATTGGTAAACGCTTCCGTCTAGCTCATATTAGATTCGGAAATAAGGTCTTAGAAGTTTCTACTTTCCGAGCAGGCCAGACTAAAGATGCTAACTTTATTACCAATGACAATGAATTTGGTACTGAAGAAGAAGATGCTATGCGTCGTGATTTCACAATCAATGGACTCCTTTATGACCCTGAAGAACATGCCATTATCGATTACGTCAAAGGTCTAAAGGATATTGAAAATCGCATTTTACGCACTATTGGCAACCCTACTATTCGCTTTTGCCAAGATCCTGTCCGGATGATTCGCCTTATCAAATTCCAAGCAAGAATTGACTTTTCTATAGAAGAAGAGACCCAAAAAGCTCTTAAAGAAAATATTGAAGAAATCTTAAAAAGTTCTCCAGACCGTATTTTAGGCGAACTTTTTAAAATTTTAGAAACCAAAGTGTCTTCAAAATTCTTTAAGTTGATGGATGAGTATGGCTTTACCCACCTGCTATTTCCTCAGCTAGCAAACTCCTTAGATGTTGCCTCAAAAGAACAAACACACCAATTTCTTCAGTTAGCAGACCAACAAGAAATTCATCAACCCGAAAAGAATGTCTTGCTTGCCTGCTTTTTGTTTCCACTACTTGAGAGAAAAATTCAAACAGCATACTTAGACCAAGACAAGATGCCGCACCTTGGAGAAATCTACTCTTTAACAAAAGACCTTATACGAGACACTCTTGTTGCTCCCTTTCCTCGTTTTCCTCGTTGGATGCGAGAAACCATTGCCTTTATTTTAAATGCCCAATATAGATTCACCCCCTTAGACCCTAACAAGAAAAATAGAAAATTTAAGATGATGGGCCACAAGAAATTTCCACTTGCCTTGCGTTTTTTAGGGTTAAGATCTTTTGTTGATGACCGCTGCGCTCGTGAATACAGTAAATTTCGAAGAATCAATAACAGAAACAAAATATGAAGTCCCTAACCTATCCTCATTTCTGTGATTTGGATATCGAGTACTTAGGCCCATCTCTTGATGCAGGAGAAGCTCCCACTGTTATTTATTTCTCCCTTTGTGCTCAAGAAAGTCTTTCTTTAGACCCTTTCAATCAACCTGCAGTGTTTCTAAAAAAGAAAGGCTTCCGAGTTTATTCAATCACTCTTCCAGGTCATGGCCAAGGTTTTGACAAATATAAAGCCATGCAATATTGGGCTGATCACTTAGATAAACTCTATGTATTTATTCAAAATGTAAACAAGTTCATTGACCATATAGTGGACACAAGTCTTGCAAAGGCCAATCAAATTGGCGTGATGGGGCTATCTCGTGGGGGTTTTATAGCCACACATCTAGCGGCCCATCCACATGTAAAAGCTGCCCTTGGCTTTGCGCCCGTAACAAACTTAGTAGCCCTTAATGAATTTCAAGAACTCAACTCAAATCCTCTTTTGGAAGAACTTTCTTTAGAAGCCATTTTAAATTCTCTTATAAAGAAAAAAATTAGACTCTACATCGGTAATCGTGATGTTAGAGTAAGTACAGCCAGTGCATTTAATTTTATATCTAAGCTTGCCGAAGCTGCCTTTCAAAAGCGTATACGTTCTTCAAATGCTGAACTTATTGTCGGTCCTTCAATTGGGCAACATGGACATGGAACCTCTCCTCAAACCTTTGATGAAGGAGCCTCTTGGCTTGAAAAACAAATTGTTAAATAATGTAATTATCAGTAGGATTACTCCTAACTTTTAAAAGAAAAGGCTCTAAAATTGTTAATTAAACACTCAGTAATAATCCCAATAAAAGACGAAGAGCATAATATTCCAATTCTTGCTGCAGAAGTAGAAGAGGTCATGAACAAATTAAATGAGCCATGGGAGCTTATCTATATTGACGATGGCTCCAAAGATAACAGTTTAAGTATACTCAAGAAGCTTCAAGAGCAAATGCCAACTCTTAGAGTGCTGTCTTTCAAAAAAAATTATGGTCAATCAAGCGCTTTTGATGCAGGTTTTAAGCTCGCATCTGGAGAGCTTATTATAACCTTAGACGGCGATCTACAAAATGATCCTAAAGATATTCCCAAGCTACTCGACGCTTTAGAAAAAAATGATATGGTTTGTGGATGGCGACAAAAACGCAAAGACACTATCTTTAAAAGAATTATTTCAAAACCTTCCAACATTGTGCGCTCTAGACTATGCAAAGATCAAATTCACGACACAGGATGCTCTTTGAAAGTCTTTAGAAAGTCATCGCTTTCTAAAATCAGAGGATTTCATGGAATGCATCGATTTTTCCCGGCTCTTTTTAAAGTAGAGGGTATGTCTGTTGGAGAAGTTAAAGTTTCTCATAGAGCACGAACTCAAGGAAAAAGTAAATACCACCTTTTTAACCGCAGCATTGGCCCCATGCTAGATATGTTTGTAGTTTATTGGATGAGAAAAAGACGGCTGCGCTATAAAGTTAATGAGGATGTCTAGTTGGAATTTAAGCACTGGGTGTACTTTGGACTGGGAACGCTTGCTACAATCCCCTTTGGGTTACGAAGTGTTCTGCAATGGTTTCTAAGCGAATACAAAAAGAAAAGCCACGTAACTGTAGCTTTTTGGACATTATCAATAGCTGGAAACGTACTTATGCTTGCCCATTACTTAGTGCAGGTTCAATTTCACCTTTACTTTATTCGCTTTTTTCCTTTCTATTTCGCCTTTAGACAATATGCTCTTATGAAAGGTAGAGCAAAACCTTTTTCATGGAAAAGGCTCATCAAAAGCTTAACAGTTATAACCTTTAGCTTTACTATCCTTTTTATGATAAGAGTATATGCTGAATATGGAAACTTGCGTTGGATCTCCAATCCTTTGATGCCATGGTCAAAGTCAATTAGAGATGTTTCTTCTCTTTGGCATGTTTTAGGTTTTATAGGTGCAACGCTATTTATGAGCCGCCTTTGGCTGCAATGGTGGCAATCTGAAAAGGCAAGCCAAAGCATCCTACCTTCTAGTTTCTGGTGGATAAGCTTAATTGGTGCAAGCCTTACTCTTAGCTACGCCCTTTACATACAAGATCTAGTCACTGCCCTTGGCTATAGCTTAGGACTTATCCCATATGTACGCAATCTTATGCTCATAAAAAGAGAGTCAAAAGCTAGAGAGGCGCTATGAGTATAGATTTATTTGTATTCGCAGGAGAGACAAGTGGTGATGTACATGGAGCCACTATTTTAAAGAGATTAAGAGAAATTCACCCTAAGCTAAAAATTACAGCTGTTGCAGGGCCAAAAATGCGAGACATCGGCGTTGATCTTTTTATGCCCATGGAAAACTTCCAAGTAATGGGTTATAGCGCTGTTTTTAAAAGGCTACCCGAGCTCATTTATCAGTTCAAAAAAACTTTAAACTTCATCTTAAAAGAAAAACCGAAAGCTGTTTTGTTTATTGATTTTCCTGGTTTTAATTTGAGAATGGCAAAAGCACTTCGCAAGAAAGACTTTCAAGGTAAACTTATCCATTACATTTGCCCTACTGTTTGGGCCCATGGAAAAAACCGAGTCTACACTCTATCTGCCACTTTAGACAGCCTGCTCTCAATATTTCCCTTTGAGCATAAATATTTTGAAGAGACTTCTTTAAAGCCAACATATGTTGGACACCCTCTAATAGAACAAGCACTATTTGTAGCCAAACCAGAAGACAAACTCAACTTAGACACTAAAAGCAAAGAGAAACCACTTATTGGTATTTTTCCAGGTAGTCGCACACATGAAATAAAACAAAACCTCCCTAAAATTTTACAATCCTGTGAGATTTTTAAATCTAATAATCCTCAATACCTTTTTGTCATATCAGTTGCTGAAAAAAAACTCGAGACTCACATTAGAAAATATATTCAACAATCAAATCTATTGCTTGATAAAGATATTGTTCTCTTGTCTTCAAAAGAAAACCTACACTTAATGAGTAAAATTGATGCGGCTATTGCAACATCTGGAACGATTACTTTTGAGCTTGGCGTCATGAAAGTCCCAACCGCTGTGGTTTATCACCTCTCTCCTTTCAACGCATTTGTAGCACGCCACATCATTAAAATTAGAATGGCCTACTACTGCATTGTAAATATCATCTGCAATAAACACGTCTTTCCTGAGCTATATTACTTAGATTTTGTTCCTCAAAAAGTAGCTAGTACTCTGCACCAACTCTGCCAGGAAGGCTCTTACCTTAGAAAAAACAGCATCCAAGGTTGTTTAGAGATGCTTAAAATTATGAACTCTGAAAAAATGCCTTCTGTTGTAGTTGCAAAAGAAATCAGCTCTTTAATTTATGAAACGACTGTCTAGATCAAAGTTATTTCGAGCCATACAAAAAAAGCTCTTCCCTTCTTTTGTCAAATTAATTATGCGCTTTATTTTGTGGACTTCAAAGGTAGAACTTGTCGGCCTAGAAGGTTTTTATGAGCAAGTAGATCAGCACCCTTCAATTATTATGCTCTGGCACAATAGAGTTGTCTTGGGCCCTAATTTCTTTGGAGAGTACATGGAGCCCTCCTCTAATTACACGGCTTATGTCAGTAACAGTAGAGATGGCGAATGGCTTGCACTCGCTACTGAGTCTTACAAAAACGGCTTTACTATACGCGTGCCCAAATTCGACAAGCACAAATCACTAAGAGAATTTATTAAGACACTCAAGAAATCCATTGTACTTATTACACCTGATGGCCCCGTGGGCCCAGCATATCAAATTAAACCCGGTGTAATTGTAGCAGCACAGGTTGCCAAAGCTCAAATCTTTCCATTTAGCTGGAGTGCTTCAAAGTACTGGAGATTTTCATCCTGGGACCGCATGATTATCCCCAAACCCTTTGGAAAAATTGTTATCGGATATGGAGAACCATTCTTCATAGATCCCAAAAAAGAAATCTCTATATCTGAAAAAATAAAGCATGCTGAAGAGAGACTTACAAGTTTCAAAGAAAAGTTAAATAGGCATCTTATCTCAAAGTAGCTTTTATCCAATCACTTTAACATTAGCCTCATCATTTAAATCAGGTGAACTATCAAGATATGGAGCCATCCAGTTTGGATCTGTTTCATAGCCAAATGCAAGTAAAAACTTTGTCCATTGATTAGCCTTAAAAGCTTCGAGGTGCTCTCTTTTGAAAGCCTCTTTCCACTGCCCTATTTTACCCTTTCTGAAAGTAGGGGTATTGCCCCAAATTTGATCCGCAATTTCGGTAGTTTTTTCATCTGATAATTTTATATTCAGGTGGTTGGCAATTTTATTAATTGCTGTAGCCTGTTTTTTTTGTTCCCCCCCACCTTTAACGCCCACTAAGTCTTCAAAACGTACTACAATAATATTTTTAGGAAGAGGTTTAATACTCATTAACCTTTTAGCTTCTTCTAGCTGTTTTCTCAAAAGCCAATACATATTGACCCCTATTTTGTCACCTTCTTGATTGATTACAGATTTTAACTTTTCATCAAAAGTAGTTTCATTTAGCCATCTTACAAGAAAGGTTTTATTACGAGTGACCAGAAATTCAGGTGTATGCACTCCTCGAAGATTAGACCTAAATAGTGAGTCAATAAAGTAGACAATAGACACCATTATATCGCGAGGATCTCTCACAGAGGCAATATAGCCTATGTTGGGGTCTAGCTGTCTAAAATTCAATCTCTTGTCATAATATATATGATGAGGAGGACCACACTTATTGTACCCTAATTTTTTCAGGATTTTTTCAATTAAATGGGTTCCTGACTTAGGTACAGTCAACAATCTAAATGGCTTTTTTGCAGCTACAGCTGATGTATCTTGAAACTTAATATAGCTAGTGTTTGCTAAACTTTGGCTCAAACAATCCATTAATCTCATAAGGTTCCTTTATCGCTTTAAATTAAAAAGTAAAACGATAGCACCCCAAAAAGAAAATAACACTTAAATATTTAAAGTGCGTAATGAAAAATTGTGACGGGTTCACTAGAGTTTAGCCTCTAAAAAACACGGGCAATTGTTAAACCCAGCGACAGTTCTGCTCAGTTGTATAACAACCTGATTTACGTCCGCTTAAATGCTGGTTACATATTTCTATAATATCACATTTACGATGACTGCCCCATTGACCAAACGAATTAAATAAGTTCGATGATCCTGAATATAAATTCGAATGGAAGTAGTTACTACGGGGCCTAGCGAATAAATTATAGTGAGGCCTTCTGTATGAAGAGGAACTCCCACTTGATGATAAGGCTACAGCAAATAAAGCGATTCCTATTGTAAGGATTCCCGCAATAACTAAAGAACAACCATCAGAATGCATATGCGAGTATGTTCTAGGTCTTGAGTAGTAATAACTACTACCAAAACCCGATCCATATCCGCTTGTCTGTGTATAGGTTTCTCCAACCTTTGTTGCCGTTGTTCCTACTACAGGATCGTGACTTTGATGATTTTTAGTTGAGTAGGTTTCTCCTACCTTCGTGCTTGTTTGTCCAATTATTGGGTCAAAAGTTGTCATAATACAATCCTCTGCTAAAATTTTCTCAAAAGGATAGCTTTGGGATATAAAGATTGTATAAAGGGTTTTAACATATCTATTTGCACAAATAATAACTAAAGATCTTCTGATTTAACCAAACTTTTTCTTTAATCATTTGACAGCAGCTGCTCTAATACAAGGTTTATAAAAAATCTCCTTAGTGTTAAAATAGCTCATAACATAAATTTTAACCACCAATTGACTCGATGACAAAGATTACTTTTTTTGTTTTATTAGCACTGAGCCCTCTATATCTATGCGGAGAGGTAGATTTCACTTCCGCCCAAGTTATATCCTCTAGAGCGCAGGAGTCAAAAAGAATTGAAAGAATGTGCATAAGAAATGCACCATTCTATGACATTGAAGAAGGAGAGTCTTATAGGGACATCACTCAACAGCTTTTAAAAAGCGAGATTACCCCTGACATCATCAAAGCCCAGATTGAGAAACAAAAACGCTCTTTTGTTGCTTTCCAATATCCATCTGATGGAAAAATAGTAAAAGGATACATTTCCTTTACACCAGACTGTGAAAATGCCCCATTAGTGGTGTTTTTGCGAGGAGGCAGCAAGATGCTTGGTCTGATGAACCCTGCTTCAGACTTTTCTTGCATAAGAAATTATACTGTTATTGGAACAGCGTACCGCGATGGCATATCTGAAGGGAAGGATGAATTTGGTGGTGATGATGTAAATGATGTGAAAAACCTCGTGTCATACATTCCTCAAATAGAATCTATGCTAAAGCTAAGGTTAAACCCAGCTAAAAGATTTATTCTCGGAGCTAGTCGCGGCGGGATGCAAATGCTACTTGCTCTCCAGCGCTTTCCCTTTTTACAGTCCTATTTTGATAAAGCTGTATCCTTGTCTGGGCCTATGAACTTGCACACGACCATTGCTTCAAGAGATGCAATGAAACAAATGTTCATTAATGATTTCGGTCTCGTTTTCAATGGAAACCAAGAAGATTGGCTTAACTATAGGAGCCCAGTTAAACATTGCGCAGCCCTAAGCAACACGCAGCCTTTGTTAATTATTCAAGGGAAAGAAGATAACCGCGTTATGGTTGATCATGGGAGAGAAATGTTTAAAGAGTTAAAGCATCTTGAAAAAAATGCAACCTACTGGGAAATAGAAGGGGGCACCCACTGCCTTACTAATCACAAAGACAGAATGGAAATGATCGCAAATTGGCTAGAAAATGATTGATTTTTTCAAAGTCATAGAAGCCTAGCAAATGCAAGCACGCTTTAGGTTATTGAATAGTTTGGTAATATACTAGGATCTTGAATCTAAAAAGGTGTGGCCAGAACTGGAATCGAACCAGCGACACAAGGATTTTCAGTCCTCTGCTCTACCGACTGAGCTATCTGGCCATCAAATTGACGCATCAATATAGAAGCTCAGATTATTTTATTCAACGGTTATTTTGCAGATAAAGAAAAGATATTACCGACTGAAAACATTTAATTTACTATGACTCTTCGATTGATTCATCTCGACCATATCTTTCAAGATATTAGTTGCTTCCTCTAGCTGAACATCTTTTTGAGAAGATCTACTATCATGCTGGCCATTTTCAAGATTTTTTAAATAAGCTTGAAATTCTTTATTTTTAGCTAACCTCTTAGCACTATTTTTTTTCAAATCAGGCACCATAGCTTTCCAAGTATCCACTCTTTTTTGAAGAGTTGGCAAATAAAAGCGAGTAAAAATATCTTTAGCTCGTGCATCTAAATCAGCTAATTTATCTTCGTAAGCAGGCTCTATCGAGTCACGAGAAAGTGGGGCTGTTACAAATTGCTCACCTATCTTTTCATAATAGTATTCTGAAGGAAGCACAATATCAGCTTTAACACCATCTAGTTGAGTGCACTTCCCACTCACAGTATAATATCTGCCAATGGTCACTTTAAAATAATGTTTAGGATTAGGAAGAGTTAATGTTTGGTATTGAACAGAGCCTTTTCCAAAAGTTTGTGGATCACCCACTATAACAGCAATTCCATAATCACTTAAAGTTCCAGCCACAATTTCTGAAGATGAAGCTGAAAGTCGTGAAGTTAAGATAACCAATGGACCACCATAAGCTTTCTTACCTTCTAAATCTCTAAGATAATGAAGCTTTCCATCAGAAAACTTTGCAGCTGCAACAACTCCATTAGACATAAAAAGTCCGGCAACTTCTATAGCCTGTAGAAAGTAGCCTCCTGTGTTTTGTCGAATATCAAAGATCAACCCTTTTAGATCTCCTTGAGCCTTCAAGCTTTCAATAGCTTTCTTCATATCTTTTGAAGAACTAACACCGGCTTGGTTATCATAAAATGAATTCAAAGTAATTCTTCCAATAATGCCGTCTTGAAAAGGTTCATAGTCTACTTCTATCAATCGAGTCGTTAGGCCGACCTTCTCACGGAAAACAACAACAGACTTCTCTTTTAAGTTGCCTTGAGAGTCAGCTGTACGTACAGAAATTTGAAGCTTTTCATTTTCTCCACCGTGAAGAAGCTCAATAATTTCCTTATATTTTAAATCTTTTATTTCTTTATTATTAATTGAAATAACTTCATCACCGACTGCAATATCACCGCTTTTCTCTGCAGGGCCATTTTTAGTAATTTCATAAACTGTAATTCCTCGATAATCTCTTTGAAGAACAAGTCCTACTCCATAAAACCCTTTGCTCAAAGAACTTTGCATCATTCTTGTCTCTCCTGGAGAAAAATACTCAGTATGAGTATCTAGACTTCGCGTTAAAGACTTCAATGTATGAAATGCAAGATTGTGATCAGACTGTTGCTTAGCATTTTGATTGCTGTCGGGGTAATAGTTACTTTCATACTCACGCATGCGGCTCTCATAATACTCAAACATTTTTTGATAGTCTTGAGATGTTGCGACAAACGGTGTAGATCGATCTTGCATGGTGATAAAGCGTTGCATATGCTGCTTTTGACGATTTACTAAATCGGGCTGACCACGAGCAAAAGAAATTGAGCCGTCATTACTTGCTCGAGAGTTATTTTTTGACATAACATTTCGCTCTACCTCATGACGCATAAGTTCTCTATTTGTCCTAGCTCGGACAATTGCTGTTTCAACAAGAGCTTGAAGTTGCTCATAATAATAAAGGTCACCTTTGTAGTATCGATTTACTGCATCTGAGAGCATACTATCAGAGGGGTTGTAAAAGGTGCTTATTTCAGACTCTGTAAGGTAGTATTTGAGCACATCGAATCTATCTAGATATAGTCTAAAAGAGCGCTTAACAATTTCTGGTTTCATCTCTTTTTGTTCCACATGGTAGACAAACATGTCATCCATAACCTCCTTAACATGAGAAGGTTTTAGATTAAACTGTTGCTGTGCCAAAAGAGGCGTTGCAATGCCAATCATCCAAAGAAGTAGAAAAGAAATTACTTTTGTTGTTGCTCGTTTCACAGTTTGACTCCTCTTCGTCAAATAATCTAGGCTAGGTAATTCCGCTCTTTGCGGCCCCACATACCAACCTATAAGTTTGAAAAAATATTTACTCAACCTTTTTCTAATAATAATTATTGGATCTTTCAACCCCCTATTATTCAAAAATTTAGAAAAAAATTTTTTTCAATTTTTCCAAGTTTCTAATTTCTGTAGTTTCTTATGCTAAAGGACTTGCATAGAAACCTCTTTTCTGATACCTTTGCAAAAAGTGTTTTGGTATTAAGTATGCGTGTATCTGCCCCAGTTTTTAGCCTAGAAGATTTTGAAGGTCCCTTAGATCTTCTGCTTCATTTGATCGAAAATAAAGAATTAGACATCTACCAAGTCATAATTGAGCAAGTACTATCGCAATATCAAAACTATTTGAAAACCCTAAATCAATTTGATTTGGATTTAGGTGCAGAATTTTTATCTATTGTATCTTCACTTATGCTTCTAAAAAGTAAAACTTTGCTGCCTAAGCAAGCGGCCACAGAAGGTGAAATCGATGCAAGCACCCTTCGTGTTGATATTATAGAGCAGCTTATTCACTACTATAAGTTCAAAAACATTGCACAAACCTTAGCTGAGAAAGAAGACCAACAAGCACTGAGATATTTAAGAGGCGTTGACCTTCAAAGCTTTTCATCACCTGCTGAAGCCAAGCTAAAATCGACTCCGCAATCAATGTTATCTGAACTGTTTATAAAAGTTTTAGAAAGGCAAAAACAATCTGACCTTAAGTTCATTGAAGAAGAGGATTACAAAATATCTGATAAGATTAAAGAGTTTAAGAAAAATCTTCTAGAGTCAAATTCTCTTAATTTTCACAATATTTTCTCTATTCATAAACCCAAGGGAGAACTTATTGCTCTTTTTATTGCTCTTCTTGAAATATTAAAACAGGGACTAGCCTCTCTTGACCAATCTGAAGACCAGTGGGTTATCAAAAAAAGCCAGGGATAAAACTATGACAGACCAAACGCATCCAATAAAACAAGTTTTAGAAGCTCTATTCTTTGCCTCAAACAGCCCCCTATCTCTAAAAAAAATCCAAGCTATTTTAAAAGACGAGTTTGAGCTAGATAAAAAAAAGCTACGAGAAGAAGTAGCTCATTTACAAGAAGATTACTCGAGTGAGGGAAGAGCTTTTGAAATTAAAGAAATTGCTGAAGGCTACATCTTGCAAAGCAAACCTGAGTTTGAAACTTATCTACAAAAACTCTACCCAACAAAAGCAATAAAATTAGCCCCATCTTCACTTGAAGTTCTAGCAATTGTTGCCTATAGACAGCCCATAACACGCGCTGAAATTGAACATATTAGGGGAGTTGATTGCAGTTACTCACTGACTCAGCTCCTCGAAAGACAGTTAGTCTCAAATCAAAATAAGCTTGATGCTCCAGGACAACCCTCACTTTTTGAAACTACTCCCTTTTTCCTAGAATATTTTGGATTAAAGAACTTAAAAGAGCTACCTAAGCTACCCGATGACGAATTAACTACCACTCCCAACGCACAACAAACCCTGCCCGATCCGGTTCCAATACCGGAATAAAATGGTATCTAGATTCAGAATAAGGTTTAGTGAAAAATGTGTTGGCTGCCATTGCTAGGGCTGTTGCTCCAAGCACATCTCTAAACCAGTGTTTGTAGGCATAAACCCTTGAAAACCCAACATAGCTCGCCATTAAATACGAGGGAAGCCCATACATCCAACCATAACGCATATGTAAAAATGCTGCTGCTCCCATCGCAGCTGCAGTGTGACCACTTGGAAAAGACATCCTACCACCGTTTGGCCTTTGAGCATTAATAGTAGGCTTAATAATGTATGCAAGCCCCATAGTAGTTCCAAAAGCAGAAGCGTAATACTGAAGACCCTTTGTATCTGCATGGGCAACTGCAATACAAGCTGCTCCAACTGGGACTACAAATTGACCGAGGTCTCCAGATTTCTTAATGCGCTGATGACCTTTTCTTCTTTGATATGCATGCAGATCCACAGAACAAAAAAAACTCAAAAGAACGATCCCTATCAACACTTTAGTAAAAAGATACTCAAACTTACTTAACATATATTTAGTTGTATGATAAAATTGCCTCCATATGATCCCTATGCTGATGAGAAGTCTTTTTTTTCAAAGATATAATAAACTTTTATTTGCTATTTTAATTAACTTGGCGGTGAGCTCAATGATTTCTGCAACCAACTTAACACTGTATGTTCTCCCTAGATGTCCTTATTGCATTAAGGTCGAAAGATTTATTGATGACAACAACATCCAAAATATTAAAACGAAAAATATTGAAGATGCTGCAAATAAAGAAGAATTGATTTCGATTGGTGGCAAGAAACAAGTTCCTTGCCTTGTTCATGACAACAAAGCGCTTTATGAATCAGATGATATTATTTGCTGGTTAAAAGATAACGCACTAAAAGCTTAGCCTGTGAATGCTCCCTTATCTGAAAAACTCAGGCCCAAGCTATTAGAAGAACTTGTAGGCCAAGAACATATCCTTGGCTCTGACAGCTTCTTAAAACAAATCATCGAAAAAAAAACACCTCTTTCTATTTTATTTTGGGGCCCTCCTGGCTGTGGCAAGACAACACTGGCGCGCATTTATGGTAAAAACTTAACCGACAACTTCCATCAGCTATCCGCTGTTTCTTCATCAACTACTGATATTAAAGCAATGCTCAAAAATGCTGAGCAAAACCCTCTTTTTAATCCTAGAGTCGTAATTTTTTTAGATGAAATTCACCGCTTTAATAAAAGCCAGCAAGACCTTTTTTTACCTTACTTAGAGAGCGGAAGGTTAATTTTAATCGGAGCCACAACAGAAAATCCTTCATTCTCGTTAAACAATGCTCTCCTCTCTAGAATGCGAGTTTTAACTCTTAAGGCCCTCGAAAAAAAAGATCTATCTCAAATAATAAAGCGATTTGAAAAGGCCCATAAAAAACTTCCTCTCACAATCGATGCAGAAAAATTCTTATTAGAAGTCTCAAACGGAGATGGGCGCTACCTCCTCAATATGATTGAAAATATTCAACTTCTACAAACATCTGACAATTTAGATGTTGAAAAACTCAAAAAATTTTTACAAAAGAGATCCCCTCTTTTTGATAAACAAGGAGATGGACACTACAACCTAATCTCAGCTCTGCATAAATCAGTTAGAGGCTCAGACCCAGATGCAGCTCTCTATTGGTTAAATAGAATACTTAATGGTGGAGAAAACCCTCTATATATAGGCAGAAGACTTATTCGTATTGCCAGTGAAGATATTGGACTGTCAGATCATCAAGCTCTTCAAATATGCCTCAATGCCTTCCAGACTTACCAAATTTTAGGATCACCTGAAGGTGAGCTGGCACTTGCTCAAGCCACGATCTACCTTGCCCTTGCCCCTAAAAGCAACGCCTGCTACTTAGCTAGTAAAAAAGCTATGGAGCTTGCCCAAAACTCATCGCAACTCAATCCCCCAATGCATATTCTCAATGCTCCAACTAAACTAATGAAGGAGCTCGGTTACAATAAAGGCTATGAATATGACCATGATAGCCAAGATCAGTTTTCAGGACAAAACTACTTTCCAGATGAAATAGAACAAAGACCTAGCTTCTACACGCCTAATGCTATCGGTCAAGAAAGAGAAATGAAAAAAAGACTTGAATATTTTACAGCTCTTCGAAAAAGCAAATAATCCTACAAAAAGACCTAAATAGAGTTGTAAGGTCAACCACAGTCTGATTTGGTCATAAAACAAATGCTTTTCACCTCACCTTTTGACTATTTAAATATTTTTTACAATGACATAGCCTTTAAAATAAATTAGTATATATTTTTTTAAACTAAACTCCAATATTATATATAAGTTTGTTTGTTAATAAACATTTACAATTATATAATA
>JAJACU010000035.1 GCA_022601345.1 Chlamydiota bacterium
CAAACTTCCTCAAAATTATTTAAAGACTCTTTTCGGATATAATAAGAACTTCCTGTTAATAAATCGACTAACAAAAAAATAAATATTTGACCTCTTTGACTGCTTATTAATAAACTATATTTTTAAAATAACAATTCTCACTTATAAATTTATTTAAACTTAAAAAATTTAAATAATAACAGTAAGTAAAAAATGCCTTTAATAGCCGTTTTTAGAATGATATTGCCTTGTTAAGAATAATTCATTTATAGGATAATGTTCACTTTATTTTAATCTTTAGAATCAAGATGAAACAGTTCGTCAAATACATCACTTTAGTATGCTTAGCTGCAGTTATTGCAACTAGCTGCACGAACCCCAAATCAAAAAGCAGATACTCCACTGCTAGTGCGCGCAAAAAAGTACTTTGCACAATAAGCATGGTGTCAGATCTCGTTGAGCACATTGCTAAAGATAAGCTAGATGTTCAGACCTTAATAAAAAAAGATTTAGACCCGCATTCTTATGAGCTTGTAAAAGGTGATGATGAAAAGCTGAGTCAGGCAGATCTTATTTTTTACAATGGCCTTGGACTTGAGCACAGCCCCAATATTAGTCTACACTTGAAAAATCACCTCAATAGCCACTCTGTAGGCGATTATATTCAAAAGCGCTATCCTCAACTTATCCTCCAAACAAATAACCAAGTAGACCCCCATATATGGATGGATGTCTCCATTTTAGAAAAAGGGGTACAACTCATTGTAGATCAGCTCTCAAAGCTTGTCCCTGAAGAGTCTGACTTTTTCTACAAAAATGGATTGGAGCTGCAGCAAAAAATGAAAAAGACCCACTTTGAGATCCTTAGCTTAATGCAAGATATCCCTGAAAAAAGGCGCTACCTTATTACATGCCACGACGCCTTTTACTACTTTGCAAGGGGCTACTTATCTCAAGTTGATGAGCGCTCCACAGAAAGCTGGAAAAGTCGGTTTATTGCACCTGAAGGACTTGCTCCTGACTGCCAACTTAGTACAACAGACATACAAAGAGTTATTCTCTTCTTAAAGGAGAATCAAGTTAAAACTATTTTCCCTGAGTACAATGTAAATTTAGACTCTCTCTACAAAATTAAAGAGGCTTCTAATAAATCTGGACTATGTGTAGAAATTGCATCTCACCCTTTATATGGAGACACCATGTCGAAAGAAAATACAAGTGATCAAAATTACTTAGACATGATTGTTTACAATGCGCAAATGATTCACCAATACTTAACGCAAGATGAGAACGCTCATGAACCCATCTGACTTAGCCATAGCTGTAGAGCACCTCACGGTCAGTTACGATCGCATCTCAGTGCTTTGGGATATCCATTTTTCAGTTCCCACCGGGAAAATGGTTGCCATTGTAGGGCCTAATGGAGCCGGGAAAAGCACTTTTCTTAAAACTATTTTAGGCCTGATCAAACCCCTTACTGGAAAGATCAAAATTTTAGGGAGTGATAAAAAATCACAATTACAAAAGATTGCCTACATTCCTCAAAGAGAGTCTATAGATTGGGATTTTCCTATTACTGTCGAGGAGCTTGTCTTGCAAGGGCTTTACCCTAAACTAGGTTTTTTTAAATTTATTAAGAAAGAGGATCGCAAAGCAGCCAAAAAAGCTCTAGAAAGAGTGAATATGGCTCGCTATGCAAATCGTCAGATCAACCAACTCTCTGTAGGCCAAAAGCAGCGAGTCTTTTTAGCTCGAGCTCTTTTGCAACAAGCTGAAATTTACTTTTTAGATGAGCCTTTTTCTGGCGTTGATTCCATCACAAGCCAGGTTATTTTCAGTTTCTTGAAAGATTTGCGTGAAAAAGGCAAATCTATTTTTGTCATTCACCACGACCTAAAAAGCATTCAAGAGCACTTTGACTGGATTATTCTTCTCAACATGCGTTTGATAGCATGTGGTGAGGTTTCATCCGAGCTAACAACTGATAATCTAAAGAAAACTTACGGGCAAAGTACAAACATTTTTGAAGAGACTTTTACTTTATCTCAAGATCGAATTGCTGGAGTAAAGCCTTCATGACAAGCTTCTTTACTGATCCTATTTTGAGAGCCCCTACACTTGGTTGCATGCTAATGTGCTTAACATGCGCAATTGTTGGAGTTATTGTTTTTATTCGCAAAGAATCTCTACTTGGAGAAACCCTTGCACATGCCACTTACCCGGGAATCATGGCAGGTGCCCTTTTAGTTGCACTTACATCTCTAAGGTCGTTTTTAATATGGGGCTTGTTAGGCGCTGCAACTACCTGTATTTTGTCGCTTTTACTTTTAAATTTTGTAAAAAAGCAGCTCAACTTAAAAAAAGATTCTGCGCTTTGCTTTACTCTGACTTTATTTTTTGGTGTTGGATTAACTTTTTCGAGCTACCTACAAACTTTTAATAGTGGCGCCTACAAACAAGCAAGAGTCTTTTTATTTGGACAAGCTGCCACAATTACTGACAACTACATATACATCTATGCTGCATTTACGCTCATTGTTGTTCTCTGTGTTTTCTTTTTTTATCGTCAAATACAGATTGCGAATTTAGATTCTATTTTTGCTCAAGCGGTTGGAGTAAATTCTAAATTCATTCTCATCTTGTGTTACAGCCTTTTGATCGCATCCATTGCTATAGGCATTCGCAGCATTGGCCTGTTTTTACTTTCTGGAATGTTGATTGGACCTGCCATAGCTGCCAGACAGTGGACAAATCGATTAAGTCGCATGTTCATCCTAGCAGGAGTTATTGGACTTTTTTGTGGTTACACAGGAATTTTTATATCTGTTCAAGTTGCTCAAAATTCTAGCTACGCTCACTCCTTAGCAACTGGACCTACTATTTTACTTGTGAGCGCTGCAATTAGCTTGTTTTCACTTATTTTTGCTCCCAAAAGAGGATGGGCTATCCGTTATTTGAGAATTGTAAAATTCAAAAAAAAGTGTAATGAAGAAAACATCTTAAAATCTCTTTGGCATCTGGAAAAAAAATCATCTAAAGGAGCAAAACCACGTGCGGTCTTTGCTTTTCAAAGCCTATCGAGAATTCACTTTATTATACTTTTGGCCTACCTAGACTTCAAAGGCAATCTCTTAAAGATTAATGGAAACCTGCACCTCTCAGCAAAAGGGAAAAGACGCGCAGAACATATTGTACGTATGCATCGACTGTGGGAACTCTACTTAGTTCATATCGGAGTGGGCATTGACAAAGTACATCATAATGCCGAAGACATGGAACATATAATTACTCCTCAGATTGAAGAAGAACTTCTAAAGCTTATGAAAAACCCTACAAAAGACCCTCATAATCAACCTATTCCTACTAGAGGTGCTATATGCTAGGCACATTCAACCCTTATTCGGGTGCTTGTTGGACTGAGTTTGTGATTACATTTTTTCAGAGATGCTTTCAGCTGCTTACAGGCCAAACTTCTATTGCTTCAGATGAACTGCAAGTTATAGTCCTAGCTATGATCTCAGCATCTGCTGCAGTCGTTGGAGTTTTTTTAATTTATCGTAAAATGACGATGCTTGCAAATGCCCTATCGCATAGCGTTCTTTTTGGCATTGCAATTACTTATTTAATTATGCGATCGGCTTTACCAGGCTTTAATCTCTCTATGAGTTTTCAAGCCATGTTTGTAGCTGCAATTATTACAGGATTTATTACTGCATTTTCATCGGAACTCATTGTTAAACTTAGTCGCCTTCAAAAAGATGCTGCAATTGGCCTGGTTTTCACAACTCTTTTTGCTATAGGGATCGTACTTATATCACTCTTCTCTAGAAACTCTCATGTTGGCATTGAACTTGTTTTAGGAAATGTTGATGCTCTACACATCCAAGATCTACCGAACATATTGAAGATGCTATTAATCAACCTAAGCCTTGTTCTAATCTTTTTTGGAGGGTTAAAGCTCACAACATTTGACCCTACCTACGGGCACTTACGTGGAGTCTCACTCTCTTTTTACAATTATCTCATTATTTTTCTATTATCGATCACATCAATTGGCTCCTTTAGAGCTGTGGGTGTCGTGCTCGTGCTAAGCTTTTTCATTGTTCCTCCTCTAATTGCAAAAATGCATGCAAAGTCTCTAACTTCTCAAATTTTACTGGCAATGGGCATTGGAGTCTTTTCATCGTTTCTTGGAGTTTCGATCAACAGGCACATATATACGAGCTATCAAATAGCCCTTTCAACAGGTGGGATAACAGTGATAACACTCTATGTACTCTTTTTTGTTAACTGGGGATTTGTACAGTTTGTTGAACAGTTGAAGCGGTGGAATTTATTAAAAAAATGGCAAGAAAATCCACCTATTCAAACATAAAAAACGAGCTCGCCTAAATTAGGGTGTTTGAGTATGATGACAAAAAATTTTAAAAATTAACAATTATTTACCTTCATGAAATATATTTCTCTTCTTGGAAGCACCGGATCAATTGGAAAAAATGTCTTAAACGTTGTGCGCCACCTTGGACCTGAAAAACTTGAAATTGTAGGCCTTGCCGCAGGCTCTAATATTGAACTTCTTTATGAACAAGCTTTAGAGTTTAAACCTAAAATTATTGGTGTACACGATGAAAAAAAGGCGGCCATCTTAGCTAAAAGACTTCCAAATATTCAAGTCGTTTCAACAATGGAAGGCATTAAAGAAGTTGCTACACACCCAGATGCCAATCTAGTAGTTAACTCTATTGTTGGAAACGATGGACTGTCCCCTATGCTTGCAGCAATTAGTGCAAAAAAAGACATCGCTTTAGCCAATAAAGAAGTTTTGGTAAGTGCTGGTGAACTTATCATGAGCGCCTGTAAAAAAAATAATTGCACTCTTATTCCTATCGACAGTGAGCACAGTGCTATTTTTCAATGCCTCCAGGGCCAGCCGATTGAAAATGTATCACGAATAGTTTTGACTGCCTCAGGAGGCCCTTTCAGAAATCATAGCGCTGATGCTTTAAAAAATGTTTCTCTACAAGAAGCTTTAAATCACCCCACTTGGTCTATGGGAAGCAAGGTCACAATTGACAGCTCAACTTTAATGAATAAAGGTTTTGAAGTAATTGAAGCCCACTGGCTTTTTGGCATCCCCATGGATAAAATTGATGTTATCATTCACCCTCAAAGCATCATTCACAGCATGGTAGAGTTTGTAGACAACACTCTCCTTGCTCAAATGGGAGAGCCTACGATGGTAGTTCCAATTCAATATGCCCTAACCTACCCAGAAAAATATCCAGGAACGCTATCTCCCTTTGACTTTACTCGACACAATCATTTACAATTCTTTGAACCAAATTTTGATCGTTTTGCTTGTTTAAAACTTGCCTACGAAGCTCAAAACCAAGGTGGAAGTTTTCCGTGTTTTCTAAATGCAGCAAATGAAACTTTAGTTGAACGTTTTTTAAGTAAGAAAATTAGATGGATTGAAATTTCAAAAAAATTACAGCAGCTTTTAGAACGACACAAAAAACAACAAATTGAATCTGTAGAGCAAATTCTTGAAATAGACCGCTCTGCAAGAATGGAGGCTCAGCAGATATAACAATGCTTATTCAAATCGGATATTTAATTTTAGCAGCACTTGGACTTGGTTTTTTAATTTTTATTCACGAAATGGGCCACTATTGGATGGCTAGACGTGTCGGAATGAACGTTGAGGCCTTCAGCATTGGATTTGGCTCACCTCTATATAGTTGGGAAAAAGATGGAGTGCAATGGCGCATTGGCTGGATTCCTTTTGGGGGGTATGTCAAAATTGCTGGAGAGAAAAAAGAAGGAGGCCTTGAGCCCAATGAAATCCCAGGGGGTTACTTTAGTAAAAAACCTTTTGACCGCATCAAAGTAGCCGCTATCGCACCTATTATCAATCTAGTATTTGCTTTTGCAATTTTTTCTTTGATTTGGGCCATGGGAGGCCGAGAAAAACCTTTTCATGACTTAACCAATCGCATCGGATGGGTCGACCCTTCCTCACAGCTCTACCAAGAAGGAATTCGCCCTGGTGATGAGATTACTCTCTACAGCAATAGAAAGTTCCATGGCTTTAAAGACATCTTTCAGTCCACCATGCTCAGTAAAAATTCTATTCGCGTTAAAGGATACCACTACGACTATATTACAGGCACTCGCAGCCCCTTTGATATTGATGTAAAATCCTACCAACATCCTGACTTTAAAGAACGCGGTATAATGACTGCAGGAATTTTAGGCCCTGCCAACTACATGATCTACAATAAGTTTGGCGACCAACCTAACCCTATTTTTGAAGGCACGCCCATGGCAGACAGCGGGCTTAGCTATGGAGATCGCATTGTATGGGTTGATGGGGAGCTCATGTTCTCTAATATGCAACTCAACTCGATTCTTAACTCAAACTTCTCACTTTTAACTATCGAGAGAAATGGCCAAACAAGGCTAGCTCGTATACCTCTATCAAAAATTGGGGAGTATAAAGCTTCTAGCGATTATAAATCTGAACTTGGAGACCTAAAGTACGAAGCAAAAATTGGGGGCAAACTCAGTGACTTGCTTATGCTTCCTTACCAAGTATCATCAAAGCTTGAAGTTGAAGTGCCCATGCATTTCATTGAAAAAGATAATATGGCAGCTTCTTTTTCTTCTAACTCAGTAGATTCAAAGCTGCTTGTTGGCGATAAAATTACAGCAGTTGACGGCAAACCAGTTAAAAACCTTCAAAACCTGTTATCAGGCTTGCAGTCTCATGAATTCAATATCATTGTTCAATCAAACAACAAAAATCTTCCTATTGTTCCATGGGAAGAGGCCAATAATACCTTCGAGCAAAATATCGATTGGACAAATCTCAATACTCTTAAGTTAGCAATTGGGCAGAGTCAAAACACTCAAACTGCTGGTATGCTTAAGTTGCTCAAGCCGATTAAACCAATGACCATGCAAGAAATCGCTACCAGTGCCGACAAGCCTGAGTGGACCTCTCTTATGGAAGATCAGAGGTCCAAAATAGAAGAGATTGCTGACCCTGAAAAAAGAGAAATGGCCATGACTCTTTTCAATGCAAATCTAAAAAGATTATTTTTAGGGGTTAGTTTTCAAGATCGACAAGTCAACTATAACCCTGCTCCATATATTCTTTTTGGAAGGGTCACAGGAGACATTTACCATACAATGAAAGCCCTAGTCACTGGTGGACTTAACCCAAAATGGCTTTCAGGGCCTATTGGTATAGTACAGGTTATGCAGCAAGGATGGTCACTTGGGATCAAAGAGGCTCTTTATTGGCTTGCGCTCATTAGTCTAAACCTAGGTATCTTAAACCTTCTCCCTATTCCTGTTTTAGACGGGGGGCAGATTTGCTTTGCGCTTTACGAACAAATAACTCGTAAACCACTTAAATCTAAAACAATGGAAAAAATTGTCATTCCATTTATGATCATTTTTATTGGTTTGTTTGTTTTTGTTACTTTCCATGACCTAAGTAGATTAATAAAAGGTATCTTTTAGTAAATTAAACCTTGCAATTAAATTATAAATTTGATATAATTAGTTTAACGAAACGAAGATATTGTTATGAGTAATTTACATAAAATTACAGTCCTTAAACTGCCTCTAAGCGAGCGCTTTATGATGAAAATCATGTGGCGTCTGTATGCTGGCAGAGCCACAATTAAGCGCTTCTGCGCTTAGTTAATTTTACACCATTTATAAATATATTTTGTGGAAATGAGAGGCAAAAGCCCTTTCAATAGTGGTAATTAAAAGGAGGATAAATACCATGACAATATTAACAGACAATCAAGATTTAATATTAATAGCCCCCGATCAGAACATGTCAGGGCTCTTATTACAATTACAATACCAGCAATTTCAAGCATTTGTTGACGCTAGCCCAGAAAACAAGGCCAGCTTTGATTGGCTTCAACCGGATACGGAAGACTATGAATAAACAATACTCAAACGTCTTCAAACATCCTCTAATTTATAAACCAAGAAGTAAGCGCTCTAAGCGTAGCTCTCTAATCATGCGCGATCTTTTTATGTTTAATTCTCTATTTATTTTTTACTTTATCTCTAAACCCCATGGGATTTAAGTAAAAATCATATTTTTTTACTCGTTGAACCCAGTAAGCCTTTCCTATCTAATGGGATTATCTGAACTTATATTTGC
>JAJACU010000036.1 GCA_022601345.1 Chlamydiota bacterium
CAAGCTTTACTTGAGCCTTTTTTCTAGCTTGGAAGCCTCTGAAAGCTCTTTGAATAGTTTTAGCTGCAGCGACTCTCTGCTCTGCTAATACAGTTTCAGGTTTTTTAGATTTCCCAGAAACCACATCAGCCATTGAAGTTGCCCAAACTGTAGCTTTTTTTGCTTCAAAAGCAGCCTGTGCTTTTTCTGTTGCTTTTCTAGCTTGGGAGTCTTTGAAAGCAGTCTCAATAACTACTACTTCTCTATTAAAAAGATCTGTAGTTCCTTGCTTTGTAGTAAAGTGTGTTGTTTCTACATTGCCAATTTTTTGAGCGCGAACGTGGTTAGATAGAGTTTCTAGAGTAGAGCGAGTAGATGATTGGATTGCAGCATCAATAATTTTATGAGCTTTGCCAAATCTTCCGATTGTATCTACACCAGAATCTTTTGTTGTTCTAGCAATAAATTTGTTACGACTGTGTTTGTTAATAACCACTTCTTTGCCGTTAATCATTACTTTTTCTGCAAGCCCAAGTGCTAATTGCACTTTTGCCATCTTTCCAGTAACAATTGCGATACCTTCTTTTTGACTACCAACTCGGTTTGTATCAAAACCTTCAGCAACTAGTCTACTTGTTTGTACTCTGATTTGTAAATTCATGTTGTTTGCCTCCAACTTATTTAATAATTTTGTTTTTTTTGGGTTAATTGTTTAAAACTCTTTTTCTCCCTAAACCAAGTATAGCAATTTTGAAGAAGTTTTTCAATAAAACATAAAAAATTAACTGTGAGTCATTTAAGTATTTTTAAAGAGGCTTCTTAATTGAATCTTTAAACAGATTTTAGTCTTAAAATGTTAATATATAGCAGTTTGTGTAAAGTTAAAATTTTAATACATGTCTTATCTTGTTCAAATACAGTATATTATATGTTTTAAATCTTTATTGGGTTTATGTTGAATCTGAAGCTATTATTCGAAGCTATAATTAAGGATGAGCTCGAGTTATGCTGCCCTTAAAGTTATTTTGATAAAGAAATCTAGAATCTCTATGCTGCAATTTCAACCCTAGAGGAAGGTCTTCTTTGAAAAATTGGATCAATAGAAACGAGCCTGCATATAGATGGAAACTTTTAGAGCATACTAAGTATGCTGATTATGAGATGTATTTGATCCACCTAACCTCGCAGTCCTGGAGAAGTGCAGATGAAGTTGAACAAGTAGATTGGCAACACCCTCTTAAGATTATCATCCCTAAAAAGAAAGTATGTAGCAGCGCACTTTTGATGATTAGAGGAGGGGCTCTTGACGACGAAAGTAGCCAAATAGCATGCCAAAGCTCTATAAGTTGGGCTTTAGAGTCATGTTCGACAGTTGTTGAACTAGGCATCGTGCCCAATCAGCATCTCAACTTTAAGGATGAGACTGATGAGCGTTACATAGAGAAGGGCCGCAAAGAAGATCAAATTATTGCCTATACTTGGGATAAATACTTCAAGACAAAAGATAGAAACTGGCCGCTTCAAGTGCCGATGACTAAAGCTGCTATAAAAGCTATGGACTGTGTAGAGGAGTTTTCTAAAGATAAACTTAGTTTTTCTATTAATAAATTTGCTGTTTGTGGACTCTCTAAAAGAGGGTGGACATCATGGCTTGTTGCAGCTTACGATAAACGCGTTATTGCAGTAATGCCTATGGTTATTGATTTATTAAATTTAAGAGAATCGTTCTCACATCATTTTGATGTATATGGCAAATGGGCTACTGCTATAAATGATTATGAAGATATTGGCATTCAAAATTGGGTCTATACCGAAGAGTTTTCAGATCTTCTAGACCTTATTGAGCCCTTTCACTATCGCAGCTTGTTGACCATGCCAAAATATATTGTCAACTCAAGTGGTGATGAATTTTTTCTTCCGGACTCTTCTAAATTTTATTTTGAAGAGCTCCCAGAGCCTAAATATCTGCGCTATGTTCCAAACTGTTCCCACAACCTGTTTCTTTCTGAAGATGCTCTACAGGCTGCTGGAGCATTTTATCAGGTAATGGCTGAGAAAAGAGCTTTGCCAAAGTTTAGTTGGGTCCACAAACACCCTAATCAAGTTGAGCTTGAATGCGAAGACGAGCCCATAGAAGTTAATTTATGGAGAGCCCACAACACTGAAGCTAGAGATTTTCGATACCTAGAAGTGGGTGCTATTTGGAAGAAAGAGCCTATTTCTAAAACAGAAAGTAACCAATATGTTGTAGAACTTGAAGTTCCCCAAAAAGGTTGGCAGGCTTATTTTGTCGAGTTAAAGTATCCCAGCCTTCAAAAGCAGCCACTTATTTTTACGACAGAAGTTTATGTCATGAGCTCAGAGCTGGGCGCTTAGCTTAGCTTTAAAAAAATGTTAAGATGGGTTAGACAATTTCAACAAATCGAGTTTATCAAGTTGAAAAATGTTTACTTTATTGCTCTGATTTTGTTCTGTTATTGCTGTATTTAAGTCGTCTTTAAAAGGAGGTATGCTGTCTGAAACTTTCTTTAAAATGCTATATTTTTCTTTTTGATCAACCTCTGACAAGCTTACAGTTGCTTGGAGTTCCACCAACATGAACTTAAGATATTTTTCTAATAAATATGGCTGAGCAGTTGTTGTAAAGAAACTGCGTTTACCCATAGTCTCAGTAAGAGAGTTTGCAGCATCATAAGACGTGCCGTAGTAGCTCATTGATGAATCTGCTCTAGATGGATTATACATTGTAACAGCTCGCGTTTTATTAAATATAGATATCCAATACTTTGCCTTGTCAATATTAGGCAAACTCTTATAGGAGTCGTTTCCTTGAACCTTATTGGCCAGCTTTAGCCACAACTTATTATTAGCCGCTGCAGCTGCTGCTCGAAGTGTAGCTGTTAGTTTTTCTAAGGGTAAGCTAGGTCTTTGAAGTTCCGAGGTTAGGCTCTGAATTTGCTTAGCACAGTTTGAGTGAATTATTAATTCTGCAGGTGTTATTTTAGAATCTTTTGACAGCCATCCAGTAGCACTAAAATCAAACTCATAATCTAGATAGGAAAATTTCAAGTTTGTAATGGCATCAAGCGCACTCGTAATGTTATTCTCTTGAGGTAAAAGAGCAAGCCTAGCGCAAAGGTCTTGTTGTTCTGGGCTTAGTGTGGGTGTTTCTTCTACAAGGCATTCATATTGGAGATGATGCGCAATAACAGCAATTGCAATAGTTGTGGGTATGTAGGTCTGGGCATTATTTTTTAGATGCGTGGCTAATTTTTTAGTATTGTTGCACAGTTTTTCATACTGCGTAGTCAGAAACTTTGTATAAGGTTGTTGACTTGAGGGTTTTACTGCAGCCATTCTTAGCTTTTCTCCATTAAAAATATTTATATACTGCTCATTCTAGTTCTCATTTGATTTTAATATAAAGGTGATTTTTTAATAGATTAAGGTGATTAACTTAAACAACCCTTTATCTTTCCTTAATATTTCTAATAGATAATGCTGACTTAAATTAATTATCAGAGGTTTTTATGAGTACGACTATTCATCCCAATCTAAGAGGGTCTGCTGAATTTGAGCGAAGAGATTGCTTGAGTAATATGGCAAAAGGTACACAACAAGATTTTGAAATGAGCAATCTTGTGCCAAGCTTGTTAAGTGCCTCTAAGCAATATGCAGTAGATGTTGTCAAACATTTCCCTAAAACTGCAGTGCTCACAGCTACTATGGTTACAGCAGGTTTTTTTTCAGGCCAAATAAAAGTTTATCCTGTTCATACTTTTGTAGGGTTATGTACGGGTACATTAACAAGCCACATGGTTCGTAATATATCACACGCCCCAGCAACAGATCATAATATATATGAATTACAAGGCTTAAAAAAAGTGGTCGAGTCACCTCCATTTATCGGAGCAATGGCTACAACGGCTTTGCTAGGTTCATTAGCTTTTTCTAGTTCTATTTTATATTCTGCTCCTGTTTTATTAGCAGGTGTTGCAGTACACTGCGTTGCTGATTTCGGACAAAAAAAAGGTGTGATTTCAGATGATGAGAAATCACTTATCCAAACTGTTTCTGCAGTCGTAACATCGACAATGTCACTAATTAATCCAATCAGTTCCTTGATTTCTCTTGGTTTAGGAGCTAGTATGGGCGCAGTTTTAGAAGAGCAACATGCACAATCTAATAAAGAAGCTATTTAAGAGATATAAATGAGTATGCAAAAAATTCTGATCTACATTGACAAAGGGGTTGAAAGTTCTTCTTTTAAAGAGATCGTTCAATCTTTGAAAAAAAATAATGTGTGTCATGGATTTGAAATTGAACAAATTGACTCCAAGGCCATTTTAGAATCTAATTGGCAGGAAAGTTGCCGGCTTATTATTGTTCCAGGTGGCAGAGATATACCTTACTATAAATCTCTGAAAGGGGATGGGATTTCTCTAATTTCTAAATATGTTAAAAATGGTGGATCCTATCTAGGTATTTGCGCAGGAGCATACTTTGCAGCCGACGAAATTGTTTTTGAAAAAGATAAAGAGCATGAGGTTATTGAGAAAAGAGACCTCTCTTTTTTTCCAGGGCAAGCTGTTGGAACAATATACATAGACAAACCTTTTAGCTATCAAAGCCAACGATCTGCACATGCAGCGCTGATTCAGCATGCTGATGAAGCTATTTACACATACTACAACGGTGGATGTTACTTTAAAAATGCAGAAGCATTTGCCCCTTCAGTAGAAATACTAGCGCACTATAAAAATGCAATTTTACATAATGTAGCAGCTATTGTTCTTTGCGATGTCGGCAAAGGCAAAGCTCTTTTAAGTGGAATTCATTTAGAAATATCAAGCTTGTCTTTAAAAGATTCTACAATCTTTGATAAATTGAGCAAAGATGAAGTCAAACGTCAAAAGCTATTTGATCGTCTAATTGCTCGCTTGCTCACTTAGCAATTCTTCTATAACTTCCATTTGATCTGGAATTGAAAGTGCAATAAATGCGATAGCATCAATTTTTTTATTTTTGACAAGCTGCTCTATAGGTTCTTCATGCGACTCAACAAAACGATCTCTTGCCTGTAAGGCCTCTTTAATTTGTGGTTTAAATAGTTTAAGTACTTGGTTAATCCACTGGTTACTAGCCCAAGAAGGGTAGGGGTGATTGATTTCAAAGTGGCCTATAATTTCCATCATATCTTCAGCTTTATACCACTGATCTTTGCTAACCCATTGATTGGGTATGAAAAGTCCGATGGGCAGGCCATCAGGGTGCATAGAAATGGCAACGACATGAGTGTTTCTATTTTTGCGATCCCAAGTAGCAATGGGTTTAT
Source organism: Chlamydiota bacterium (assembly GCA_022601345.1). GTDB lineage: Bacteria > Chlamydiota > Chlamydiia > Chlamydiales > JAAZZY01 > JAAZZY01. Next base: position 5,315 of record JAJACU010000036.1, read on the forward strand.
ATTTATCCATAATTTCTTCATTTGAAAAATAGACATGAAAGTGTCCGTGTTCTTTGGGGCGATGAGAGTGATAGAAGTATGAGCTTTGTGTTTCTTCATCAACACTTTCATCATAAGGATAGCGATCTCCGATATAAAATTCGTCGTAGTTTCTAATAACATCACTAATTACTGTGGAATCAACTTTCCCTAGGAGGCTATGCCATTTGATAGCTTCAAGGCCAGCTAAGCGCATATCTTCTAATTCTTGGCGCGAGCAGCTAGAAAGCTTAGATTTGAGATTTTCTTTGTTGATAGTGGGGTAGTTAATGGGGCCTGTTTCATATGAACCGCGAATAGGTAGCGTTTCATAATATTGCCACACACCTACTACTGCAGCTGCAAAAAGAGAACAAGTAAATAAAGTTTTAAGTATTTTTTTCATATATTAACCTCTAGCAGCGGAATTTGAAGTAAATAAGCACAAGGCAAATTCTTTTATTCTCTCAAACTTGTTTAACGGGTTGCAGTTCTCTTCTTATAATTAAGAACCAAGTGAATACTCACTATTTACCAGATAAAAGTAAAAACATTTTCACAAAAATAATGACCTATATAGCAATTTTTACTCTTCATCGGGCTGCTCTTTTCGGTTGGATCTTTTTTAAAGGATCTGTTAGCCTATCCTCTTTATTTATGTATAATTTATATGGGTCGTCTTTCTCATTTTTAGAGATTAAACTGTCTACTCGTAAAGAAAATTTTTTATGGTAACCTTTAAAGATAACAATGTTGAACTTGCTGGAAAGCGCCTATATGAAAAAGATATAGCTGTTGATTTTGAGTTGTGTGGGTCTGATTTAAAGCGTGTGAGTCTAAATGCATATGAAGGGCAAATCAAAATACTCAACATCTTTCCAAGTTTAGATACGGGCGTTTGTGAAAAGTCAGTAATAGAATTTCAAAACCGTTTAGAAAATTTTGATAACCTTATTCTTATTCACATTTCAAAGGACCTGCCTTTTGCGCAGAGCCGCTTTTGCCTTGCTAAAGAATTAAAGTCTGCTACAACGCTTTCAGCGTTTGATAGTAGCTTTGGAAAAGACTACGGTCTTTTAATTGCAACAGGCCCCTTAAAGGGCCTGCTTGCTAGATGTGTGCTAATTTTAGATGAGCACAATCAAATTATTTATGAAGAACTTGTTCAAGAGATAACTCAAGAACCCAATTATGGGGCTGTAATTGAGAATCTGGAGAACTATTTGAAACCCAAGGGATAGCTATGAAAAAATGGCTTGTTGTTTGCTTGAGTTTTGTTTTATTTAATTTTTTAAACGCGGAGCAACCGATGACAAAAACTCAACTTAATTATGTTGTTTTTGAAACTAATCAAGGAGATATCGAAATCAAACTTAAACCTGATGTCGCTCCAAAAGCATGTGAAAATCTTGCGAAACTTGTTGAAAAAGGGTACTACAATGGACTTATCTTTCATCGTGTAATCAAAGATTTTATGATTCAAGGTGGTGATCCAACTGGTACAGGTGCTGGCGGAGAATCTTGCTGGGGAAAAGAATTTGAAGATGAATTTGACAATGATGCTGTATTTAGTAAGCCTGGAATGTTAGCCATGGCCAACCGTGGTCCTAACACAAATGGTAGCCAATTTTTCATAACTACAGCAGAAACTTCTTGGCTTAATCATAAACACACAATTTTCGGTGAAGTTGTAAAGGGTTATGATGTTGTTCAAAAAATTGAGCAGTGTCAGACTGGCCACGGCGATAAACCTATCAATGAACAAAAAATAGTGAAGGCCTTCTTAAAGGACTAGTTCATTTTGAAAGTTAAACTGCTCATCATCATAGGAGCTATTGTGGCTTTAAACATTAATTTTTTAGAGGCTCAATCAAGTTCTACTTGTAACCTTTGTCAAGAGAATGTTTTGAAAAGCCAAAAGTTCTATGAAGATGAGCATGTTTCTATTTTGTATGATTATAAGCCCATTATTCGAGGGCACTGCCTTGTTATTCCCAAAAGGCACGTAGAGCATCTACAAGATTTAACAGACCAAGAGATGCTTTCAGCACATAAAGCCATTGGAGAGCTTTTTAAAGCTTCTCAAAGGGCATATGAGGCCACCTCCTATCTTATCTTACAGAAAAACGGCAAGGATGCGGGTCAAAGCGTTCCCCATGTACATTTTCATTTTTTTCCTCGCAAAGAGGGGGACTATAGTGATATTGGCATTTTAGCACGCTTTTACCTCTCTGGCTTTAAAGCTCCTATTGCACAAGACCAAATTGACTTAGAGCGCAACCTTTTAGCTCAAGAAATCTATGGATCAAATGCTGCAGAATTTCAAGAAGCTCAATAATATTGATTATTAATAATAAGTGTTTTGTGTGTTAAATGCTCAAATGGGATACTTTTTCTCTTAGGCAAAAAAGATCTCGATAAAGCTACTCTAAGAAAATTCAGAAATTTTAATGTTAAGCATTTTTTTCTAGAAAAAAATCACTTCGCCCACAATATACAAAATTTTAAGGAGAGAGTCTAATGAAGAGATATTGGCCACTTATTGTTGTTGTTTTTATGTCTGCTATCGCAGCAGCAGCACTTTTAGCTATTAGTCCAGCAGATACGTTTAAGTACCTTATGGTAAATTTTTCGGGAATGTTTTTTCTATTTCTTGCAACTTTAAAATTTTGGGATTTGAAGGGCTTTTGCCAAAGCTTTAGAGAATATGATTTAGTTGCAGCACGCTTTCCCATGTATGGATATATTTACCCATTTTTAGAGCTTTTAATAGCTATTGGCTATCTTTCTCACTTTTTCTTGCCTCTTGTGGGCATTGTTACAACTATACTGATGGTTATTTTAGCGATTGGTGTTTTTGGAGCTTTGTTCAAAGGTAAAGATCTAAAATGCGCTTGTATGGGCACAAAGTTAGACTTGCCTCTAGGTGTTGTAAGTATTGTCGAATCTTTGGCAATGGGAGTTATGGCTGTTTTAATTGTGGTTCACAGCTTTTGATTTTGTTTTTTTTAAGACAAGATTAATCAGTCCACCAGCTTTCAAAAGTCCGATTTCTTGATCCGTTAGTTCAAGTTGAGTTGAAAAGTGTTTGTTTTTTGTGACATTGCGCACGTCAACTTGAGCGCTATGTTGCATTTTTTCATAGATATTATAAATCTCAAGTTCATCATTGGCATCAACAGAATCGTAATCTTTTTTATGAGAAAAGACAAGAGGAAGAACTCCAAAGTTAATTAAGTTTTTTCGGTGTATGCGGGCATATGATTTTGCAATAACGCACTTTAGGCCTAGGTAGCGAGGAGCTAGGGCTGCGTGTTCTCGAGAAGACCCTTGTCCGTAATTATCACCACCAATAATAAAAAATCCTTCTTTTTGCTTGTTTAGAGCTCTCTCATAAAAGGTTTTGTCTATCTCTTTGTAAGTGAATTTAGCTATCTCTGGAATGTTACTGCGATAAGGGAGAACCTCAGTGCCGGCTGGAAGGATTTCGTCTGTAGAGATGTCGTCACCAACTTTAAGAATAACAGCCCCTTTAACTAATTCTTTAATAGGTTCAAACTTAGGCAGAGGTTTGATATTGGGCCCCATGATAAGTTTGGCTTTTGTTTGGTTTTTTGGTGGCGCTACTACATATTGTTTGTTTTGAGATATTTTTTTAGGAAGGGTTAATTTTGGCGCTTTAGGTCCAAGATCTCTTGGATCAGTGATGACACCTGTAAGTGCTGAGGCTGCCGCTGTTTCGGGACTACAAAGGTAGACCTGGTCTTCAAGTGTTCCCGAACGCCCTTTAAAATTACGAGGAACTGTTCTTAAACTAATTTTATCAGTAGCAGGTGCCTGCCCCATGCCTATACAACCATTACATCCTGCTTGATGAATGCGTCCACCAGCATGTATAAGCTGGGCTAAGTGTCCACTATGTACTAAGCTCTCTAAAATTTGTCTTGAGGTAGGATTAATATCAAAAGAAACAGCAGGGTGAATGTGTCGACCTTTAACAATTGTAGCCGCAATAGCAAAGTCTCTAAAGCCTGGGTTGGCTGATGAGCCAATCATTGCTTGATAAATTTCTTTGCCAGCAACATCTTTTACTAAAACAACTTTTCCTGGGCTAGAGGGCAAGGCTATGAGAGGTTCGAGCTCAGAGAGATCAATTTCATCGTGTTGATCGTACTTAACCATTAAGTCAGACTTTAAAGGTGTGTAATCCTTAATGCGCCCATGAGCTTTTAAGAACTTTTTGGTTTCTTCATCGGATGGAAAGATACTGGTTGTAGCTCCAAGCTCAGCTCCCATATTGGCTATAACATGACGGTCCATTGCTGATAAAGTTTTAACACCTGGCCCGTAATATTCGATGATTTTGCCTACACCTCCTGATACACCGTGACGTCTGAGCATCTCTAAAATAACGTCTTTTGCTGAAACCCAAGCAGGAAGTTTACCTTTTAGATGAACCCCAAATATTTGAGGCATGCGAACAAAAAATGGCTCTCCCATGATTGCCAGAGCAACTTCCAAACCACCAGTTCCGATAGCTAGCATCCCCATAGATCCTGCCGCGCAGGTGTGGCTGTCTGATCCAAGCAGTGTTGCACCGGGCCTTCCAAAAAGCTCCATGTGTACAGGATGGCTTACTCCATTACCTGCTGGACTTAGATGAAGGCCAAAACGCTGACATGCGCTTCTTAAAAAAACATGGTCATCAGGGTTTTTGAAATCAGTTTGTAAAAGGTTATGGTCTATGTATTGGGCAGAGACTTCAGTTTTTGCTCGTTGACACCTCATAGCATCTAACTCTAGCATCACCATTGTGCCTGTGGCATCCTGTGTAAGAGTTTGGTCAATTTTTATGCCAATTTCTTCTCCAGGAATCATATTACCTGAAACAAGGTGTTTTTTTATTAGTTTATGTGATGCGCTAAGTCTTTCCACTTTTTCTCCACTGCTCAAAGAGTTTTCAAAATTTATAACCCTCTTAAGAATTATTTGTCTAAAAGATTCTCTTTAAAGAAATTGGAGGGTTTATTGTTTCAAAAAATGACTATCAATTTTTAAGAATATAAGGTGGAACTAAGGAGTTTAATCTTGTAATAAAATGTTGAATTAAAATATACTAACTCAAGTATTTAGAATGATTTAGAGGAGTTTATTCATGAGTTTGGTAGGTCGTTTGGGTTATTGCCTTTTGGGCACAGCAAAAATAGCTGTTGCAACAGCTTCTGCAGGAGCCGCACTTCATAATTCTCAACAAGATTTTTGTTTAGGAGGTGTTTACTCTTCTATGTCAAGTCCTTCTATTCATTTTAATAATGAACTTACAGTATGTAGCTATACAAATGCAGGCTCAAAGTTTGCTAATTTTGGGGCAGACGTATTTTCGAGTGTTACTGGGCAAAAGCCATTCACTACATTTTCTATTCCAATCTCAAAAATAAATACTTTAGCATCGGGCGCTTCAGCGCTGATTTTTGCCATTAGCGCTATCAAGGATTTTGGAAAAGCTTTTGCTTGCTAAAGAAGGCTCTTTATTTCTCTATGCTCACGGCTTTGCGATACTCTTCGAAATTACTTGAAATATATCGCGAGTAAATTTTAAAAATTAAATTATTTACATTACTAATGTGCGGCCATTTAGTTAATTAAGTTGTTTGCTTGTAATTAACTAAATATGGTATAATCTTTATTAAAGATTGATAAGGGTTATTAAAAGTCTTTATTAATTTGTCTAATATAAGTATATAAGTATCTGTCTATTATAAATTATTCTTTATAAGTCTTTGAAATTAAGCGCTATGTGCATGGCGTAAATTATTAATAATAAGAAGTTTATTTATTAGTTTTAATTATTAATTAACTATTTGATTAATTAATTAATTATAAACTATTAGTAAGTTAAGATAATAAATAATAGGGGGCCATTATGTCTCGCAAGAAAAAGACAAATCAAATTCAAGAAGAACGTCAAAGTCATCTGACCATAGTAGAAGCAGTAGAAAACTTATCCAGTCTCGCAGAGATGGATAGTGGAGATCGCATAGGGATTATTGAAGACCATGTGATTGTTCATGACCAGGATGAGGAAGAGGGGGCTCCCTTAGAAGCAATTCACTGGCTTGAAGAGAAGAGCCAACATCAAACTGAAGAGGTCGTAGCAGATACTTTTAAGACAGTTTTGAAGTATGTCAAAAATTTTCATAAAAAAGAGTTTAACCGCTTTTATGAAGACAAGAATCAAACGGGTCTTAAAAAGATCATGCTTTTGGTTGGAAAAGCTTCAGATAACCTTAAAAATTATACTCACCTTTTTAGTGGATCTCACAAAGAAGGAATTGAACAGACTCGTGAATATAAGCAGCTCTCCAACTTTTATAAAGAGCGTATAGCCATTGAAGATGAAGATAAGGTCTCTTTAATTGACTTAAGTCGCAAAGAAAGAAAGCTTGAGCTGACTAAACACCCCCTACAAGAAGAAGACGAGGATGTAAAGCTTGCCAAACAGTTTATTTTTGATGTTGAAAAAGTAAAAGTTGATGACTCTTACGAGTTGCTTTACATGCAACGAGAAGATGGAACTCGTTTTTTTAATAGAGATTTTTATAGAAACTTAAAGTTAGCTTGTAATTTTGGAGAATATGTAGGGGCTCACTTAGAACGTGATCCTACAGACGGGCTTTACTGCTGGTTAGACAGGAGTTTGCAAAAGTCAGCTGTTAAGATTTTAAAGCTTATAAAGCCTCACCTAAAGCCATTTTACCAAGAGTCTACCACCTATAGAGATATGGAGATGGTTGGTTCTATTAATATGGCTTTAATGGCATTGATGATGGCTGCTAACCCTAAGAATAAGCGCCAGGTTCGTCCAATTAAAACAACTGTTGAGTATTTTAAAGACTTTCAACACTACGTTAGGTTGTCTCTTGAGTCATTTGAGTATCATAAGTTGAAATCGTTTCCACCACCTTCTTCTAATATCTTTTTACACAACCTAATAGATGTTATTCATTTGTTATCTTGGTCTCTTTTTTTCCAACATCTAGATATTAAGAGTCTAGGTCCTGTTATTGATGATATTGTTGAAGAAGGAAGGGCAAGTGTAAGTAAAAAGTCAGCTCATCCAAAAAGTGACTCGATATGGGAGCAGTTTGAAGAAAACTATACTCATATTTGCAGATACTTGATGAACTACCCTGTGGGGCCACTTTTTCAAACTCTGTACTCAATGAATGATGGAGTTAATGATGAGTTCGATACGTTGATGATGAACAACTTTCCAGTTGAGTGGGGGACCCTAAAAGTTGGGAAGAAATCAATTTCTATGCTTAGATTGCCTTCACCAACTAATCAAGAACTTGTAAATAAAGTTAACATTGACCATGAGTTTGTTGGTCTATTGGATGCTTTTAAATCCTCTAAGGAGTCCAAAAAGCATCTTATGATCAATGTGCAAGATAGAACGATTTGGAAAGAATATCCAAGAGCTAAACTTTTAGAAGATTTACCAAAACAGTCTGATTACTATCAGAATATTGATGTGGTAACCCTATGTAAAGAATCTGATTTTTATCAGCAAAAAGGAGCTTACAAAGACTTAAGTTCAATGAGTCATTTCTTTAAGCAAATTGTTTTGCAATTGCATTCTCCGGAAACAGGTTTCTATTTTCCAGGGTGGATCGATGAGCAGATTTTTAACGGGTTTGTAGAAAAACTTATTCAGCAAATTCACCGCTTCTTTTTTGACAGCAAGTCCAAGCTTGATCAAAAAGAGCGCCAGGATTTTATTGAGATTTTTTACCAATTTTTAACTTTAAAATTAATAGAAATTTGCTCTGCAGATTCCTTTAGTTTTACTTGTAAGGATGGTTTAGATTCTGGGGCCGCTTCTACTTGTAGTTTCTTTGCCTTTATGAAAGTCTTAACGGGTGAGAATCTGTCAAAAGAAGATAAGGAAAAAATGAACGCAATGCTTTTTGCTTTCCCAATGATTGTGCGTCAGCGTTCAATCAAAGCCGAGCACTTTAATCGCATGGTTCAGTGCCACAAAAGAATTGAAAAAGGCTTAAAAAAGCACTCGAAGGGACGTGCTAAAAAAGTCATAGATCAGTACTTTGGATCTCTCTACAATACTCCTTTTGAAGAAATGGATTTTGGGGCTCTAAGTTTAGATCGCTTAGAAAAAAAATAAGCAACGAGCATCGACCCTATAGTTTAGAGACTTTCTATTAATATTAAATAGAAAGTCTCTTTTTTTTGAATTATAGGAGCTTCGTTATTCAGTATGGGCAGTTCCAGGTAGAGACATAAAAGGACTCTTCTTAACAAAGAAGAACACAATTGCAGCTAAAATAAAGGTAACAGGAAATGTCGTAAGGGCTATTTTGTAGCTTGTCGTGTTATATATTGGGATGCCATTTGAGTAGCCTCCTGTCCAGTCCATTTGAAGTAATGAGCCAACGATAATGGGAATTCCAGCCGCCCCCATAAAAAGGATAAAATTAATAAAAGCTGAAGCCACTCCTTTTGACTTTTGTGTATTATGTTCTATAGCCAGACAGTAACATAAGTTTTCTGCAGAGGAGAAAAAACCCACTAAGAAAAGAAGTATGTATAAAAGCACGATGTTGAGTTGGAGCTTGTAAACTAAAAGAGCCATTACAGCGGCTCCTAAAATAGAGCAAATAATTAAGATTATTCTTCTGTGCTTGATTTTATCTGAGAGTTTTCCAATTAAGGGGCCTCCCACAATCCAGCCTACAAAGATCATTGATATAGCAAAACTGGCAGTATCTTTTTTAAAACTATATGCTGATTGTAAAAAAGGAATACCCCAAAGTGCAGCGAATGCTGTAGTCGTGCTATAGATTAAAAAAGTGCCGATTCCAACAAGCCAAGATTGACCATTTGAGGCTACTTCTTTTAGGTTTTGCAATACATTGATGTTTTCGCGTGTTTCTTCTTCGTGTTGTTCTATATGGCAGTCATCATCGGCTTTTAGAGCAAAAAACATCACAACTGCAAGTACAAATCCAATAACACCCAAAGCAAGAATAGGGACTCTCCAGCCAAATTTTAGAACAGACAAAGCAAGCGGTCCTTCTCCAGCAATGGCACCGATCATCCCAAAAGAATTTCCTATGGCTATGAGCGTTGCAATTTGCTTTCTAGCAAACCAGTGAGAGCAAATGTAAACCATTCCTAGAAAGCCAAATGCTGACCCAATCCCCATAAAAATTCGACCTATAATTGTATATAGATAGATATTTGTTAGACCGTAAAAGGCGCAACCAATTGCACAGACAAGAGAGGCAAAAGAAAGAAGTTTTCTCGCACCGAATCTATCCATCATCATTCCTACGGGAATTTGCATAAAAGCATAGGCGTAAAGATAAGCAGCTGACAGAATGCCAATTTCAACGGCTTGTATATTAAAGGTTTTCATTAGCTCAGGAACCATAACAGTGGGAGAAACTCTTATGAAATACTCATATAAGTAGAAAAAGACTGCCAAGCCCCAGAAAAGCCATCTGCTTTTATGTTTTTTTACATCAACTGCCATAGGGAACAAATGCCAAAATATTTTTTGAATGATATATTGTCATATCATAATTTTATTCTAAGTCAATAGAAATTAATGTTCATTCTATGTATAATTCTTTTATCTAATTAAAATTTTATAAAAAAGACTATGAATTCAACAGCGTCCTACACTTCTCAAGATAGTAGCTATAAATATGGCTTTGTCACACCTATTGAAAAGGAGAGCCTGCCTAAGGGCTTGAACGAAGATGTTATTCGTGCAATTTCTAAAAAGAAAAACGAACCTCCATTTTTGTTGGAGTTTCGTTTAAAAGCTTTTAAGAGATGGCAACAGCAAACCGAACCTGTTTGGTCGAACTTAAATTACACTCCTGTAGATTACCAAGATATCACTTACTACTCAGCTCCTAAGAAAAAGCCGAAGCTCGACAGTTTAGATGAGGTTGATCCTGAGATTTTAAAGACTTTTGAAAAATTAGGCATCCCACTTGATGAACAAAAAAGACTTTCAAATGTAGCTGTAGATGTTGTTTTTGATTCTGTTTCTATTGGCACAACGTTTCATCAGAAACTTGTTGATGCAGGTGTTGTTCTTTGTTCTATTTCTGAAGCTGTAGAAAAATACCCAGACTTAATAGAAAAATATTTAGGAACAGTTGTTCCAATTGGGGACAATTACTTTTCCACTCTCAATTCAGCCGTTTTTACAGACGGATCATTTGTCTATGTTCCCAAAGGCGTCAGATGCCCTGTAGAGCTTTCAACTTACTTTAGAATTAACGACAAAGAATCAGGTCAATTTGAACGCACATTGATTATTGCAGAAGAAGATTCTTATGTAAGTTATTTAGAGGGGTGCACAGCTCCAGCTTACGATAATAACCAGCTGCATGCAGCTGTGGTTGAACTTGTTGCTCACAAGGGAGCAGAGATAAAATACTCGACGGTTCAAAACTGGTATGCAGGCGACCCTGAAACAGGCAAAGGTGGGATCTATAATTTTGTAACTAAAAGGGGTGAGTGCAGGGGGGATTACTCTAAAATTTCTTGGACGCAAGTTGAAGCTGGAGCAGCAATAACTTGGAAGTATCCAAGCTGCATTTTAAAAGGAGATCACTCTGTAGGTGAATTTTACTCTGTAGCCCTTACCAATGGCCACATGCAAGCTGATACTGGTACAAAAATGATACATGTGGGCAAGAACACTTCATCAACTATTATTTCTAAAGGCATATCAGCTGACCAATCACACAATAGCTATCGGGGTCTTGTGCGCCTTATGGCAAAAGCTGAAAATGCAAGAAATTATACCCAGTGTGACTCAATGCTCGTTGGAAACAAATGCTCTGCAAATACTTTCCCATATATTGAAGCAAAGAACCCAACGGCAACGGTTGAACATGAAGCATCGACATCTAAAATGAATGAAGAGCAGCTCTTTTATTTGCAGTCAAGGGGCCTGTCTCGTGAAGATGCTATTCAGATGGTCGTCAATGGTTTTTGTAGTGATGTCATTAAAGAGTTGCCTCTGGAATTTGCACAAGAGGCTCAAAAGTTATTAACGTTAAAGTTAGAAAATTCGGTAGGATAAGAATGTTAAAAATTGAAAATTTACATGTTCAAACAGAAGGTAAAGATATTTTATGCGGGCTTTCCTTGGCTATTAACCCTGGAGAAATTCATGCGTTAATGGGTCCAAATGGCGCAGGTAAATCGACTCTGGCAAAAGTTTTAGCTGGGCACCCAGACTATGAAATAACTGAAGGTCGTATTACTTTCTATGGTAAAGATCTAGCTGAACTTGATCCTGAAGAACGTGTGCACCTTGGGCTTTTCTTGTCTTTTCAATACCCTGTTGAAGTTCCAGGAGTGAGCAATAAAGATTTTTTATTTCAAAGCTTTAATGCTCAGAAGAAAGCTAAAGGTGAAAAGGTTATTACTTCAGATGAATTTGATGAAATAATTGTTGCGCATCTAAGCCACTTACAAATAGATTCTGAATTTTTAACTCGTAGTGTTAATGAAGGCTTTTCAGGTGGAGAGAAAAAAAGAAATGAAATCTTGCAAATGAATGTTTTTAATCCAAAACTTGCTATTTTAGACGAAACAGATTCTGGGCTTGATATTGACTCTATGAAAATTGTTGCTGAAGGGATCAACCAACATTTTAATGATCAAAATGCAATCTTGTTAATAACCCACTACCAGCGCCTTTTAGATTATGTTAAACCTCACTATGTTCACGTGATTATAGATGGGAAAATAGTTCACTCAGGTGGACCTGAACTTGCACATAAACTAGAAGAGAAAGGTTACGATTGGCTTATGGAGACTGTTGCATCATGAGCTTGACAACTCCTTTTCAAGAAACATATCAAGAACTTTTAGATTCTAATGACGAACTCCAGAGTTTTCGTCAAAGTGCTTGGGAGTGCTTTGAGAAAATGGGGCTGCCTCATTCAAAAGATGAAGCTTTCCAGCACATTAACTTAAGGGAACTTGCTAAAGCTCCATACAAAGGCGCAAGCCTTGAAAATATCAACACTAAGCTTATTGAAGAAGCTGTTAAACCCTATAGCAACATGCCACATATGGTGTTTTATAATGGGCACTTTACACCACGCTTTTCAAACCTTGAAAAGGTAAGTGATCGTATTATTATTAAGCCTTTGGGTGAAGCATTTTTAAGTTATAGTGTCTTTTTGAAAAATCTTTTTCAAAAGTGGGTCTTACATGAAAAGAACCCACTTGTTTTGCTTTCAATAGCACTGCATTCACAAGGGCTTTTCATTTATGTTCCCGGCAATCATGTTGAACCTACACCTATTCATATTATAGAAGTTAGTGATGGAGAACAAAACCAGGTGTCTGCGCCACTTGTGATTACATCTTGTGGAAGAAATAGCCAACTCGATTTAATTACTGTGTCTCAAAATAACGCAAAAAACAATCAAATCTCGTTGCCTGCTTTTCACTTCAATTTAGAAGAGCATTCAATTTTGCGCCAGACGCACTATCCTCAGGCTCCAAATGAAATGCGCTTGGAAGCTATGAGGGCAAGCTTAAAAAAAGACAGTCATTACAAATGCGTTGCATTCATAAAAGAAACTCAAAAAATACGCTCTGACTATAAGGTGCGCCTCAATGATGTAAGAGCTCAAGCAGAAGTCTGCATGCTATCTTTATTGCGTAAAAAGCAACAGGCTCATACTTATATTTTAGTTGAACACAAAGCTCCTGAGTGCTTCTCACGTCAGCTTGTTAAAAATTTATTCGATGATGAGAGTATGGGTAGTTTTGAGGGAAAAATTTACGTCGATTCAATAGCTCAGCAGACAAATGCCTATCAGCTAAATCAGAACTGCCTTCTGTCTGAAGGAGCTAAGTGTTATAGTAAACCTAACCTTGAAATTTTTGCAGATGATGTTAAAGCCTCGCATGGCTCAACAACAGGGCAGATAGATTCAGAACATCTTTTTTATCTGCAATCTAGAGGTTTGTCAAAAAAAGAAGCTCAAAAACTTCTATTGCAAGCTTTTTGCAGAGATGTCCTAAGTTACAGTTCTCACAAAGATATTAAGAAAATAATACAGAGTGATCTATCTAACTACTTTGAGCTCTCATGACAACTTCTCATATTGATAACTATGATCAAGACTTTCCTATGCTCTCTCAAAAAATGAATGGGCATAGGCTTATTTATTTTGATAATGGTGCAACGACACTGAAACCTCAGTGTGTTATTGATGCAATTTCCAACTTTTATAAGAGCAGTTATGGAACAGTGCACAGAGCAGTCTATGAACTTGCAAAGCATTCAGATGCTCAGTTTCATCAAGCTCGAGTTGCAGTCCAAAAGCTTATCAATGCAAATTCTGAAAAAGAAATCATTTTTACTTCAGGCACAACAGATGCAATTAATAAGTTGGCTTTATCTTTTGGAGAGGCTTTTATTCATGAAGGTGATGAGATTTTAATCAGCGAAATAGAACACCATTCGAATTTAGTGCCTTGGCAAATGTTAGCTAAACGCAGCAAAGCTGTACTCAAATTTATTCCTACATCTGATGATGGAGAAATCGATTTAAATGCCATGAGAAGTCTTCTTAGTGAAAAGGTAAAGCTTGTCTCTTTAGCGCACATCTCCAATGTCACTGGAACATGTCATCTTGTTAAAGAAATTATCAAGCTAGTGCGTAGCAGTTGTCCTGCAAAAGTTTTAATTGATGGAGCTCAAGCAATAGCTCACATGCCTGTTGATGTAAAAAATATTGATGCAGATTTTTATGTGTTTTCAGCACATAAAATGTATGGTCCTACAGGTATTGGAGTTTTATATGGGAAAGAAAATCTTCTAGAAGCAATGCCTCCGGTTTTTGGAGGGGGTGACATGATTGACCATGTTTCATTAGAAAAGACAAGCTACAACAAGCTGCCTTATAAATTTGAAGCAGGAACTCCCAATATTGCCGGAGTCATTGGCTTAAAAGCTGCTGTTGAATATCTATTGTCAATAGGCTATGAAAAAATTCAAAAGCAAGAAAGCAAACTCTTAGCTTATGCTTTAAAAGAATTAAAAAAAATCCCAGCTCTAAAACTTGTTGCTGAACCAAAAAACCAAGCAGCTCTCATTAGCTTTTATGTAGAGGGGATTCACAATTTAGACTTAGCTTCTCTTTTAAATTTTAAAGGCGTTGCCACTCGTTCAGGACATTTATGCGCGCAGCCCGCCTTAGAAAAGTTTGGAGTAAGCTCAATTCTTAGAATCTCATTTGCTTTTTACAACACGCAAAGTGAAATAGAAATGTTTATTGAACATTTAAAAAGCGCCATCTCAAAGCTTAGTTAATATCAAAAAAAATCTTCAGATTGATTTATATGTGTGATTTTTAAATCATGCCTATTATGAAAATAAATTCAAATCTAGCCCCTATAGCATTCCCCAATAAGAGAGGTTGCAAAACTTCAAGTAATTCAGCACTCGATCAAAAAATCAATAACTTAGCTAAAAGAGCTTTAAATAACGCAACTCATATCGTGCAAGAGCTGCAGCGCAGCTTAGACCAGCTACGTGCGATGATGTTAAGTCAGCAATTGAAAAACTTAAAAGCTTTTTCAAAGGCTCATAGAAAATTAATGACTATTTTTATGTTGATGGATCTTTCAGACGAAGAGCTTCTTATTTTGCAGATGCAAATTAATTTAGAAGAAGAAACTTCAGTTAATGTAGAAGAGAGTGTCGATTTTATGGTAACTAATATGCTGGTTTTAAGCTTATTAAATATTTGTTAACTGCTGCCTTGTAGATAAACCTTTAAACTTTTATAAAGCAGTAAGAGGTGAATTTATGCAACTTGCAAGTAAAACAGTTCAACAAAGTTCTATCGAAGGGCATCACTATGAGATCTATCCACAAGATCTAAACTCTAATAACACAGTCTTTGGTGGGCGCATTATGGAAATTGCAGATATGCTTGCAGCGGCTTGCGCTAAAAAGCATTCAGGCAAAACTTGTGCTACTTTGCTCGTTGATTCAATGAGATTTTTGTCGCCTGCAAATAGAGGTGAAATTCTAATTTTTTCTGCTGCCGTCAACAGAGCTTGGAAAACTTCGATGGAAGTAGGTATAAGGGTTGTAACTGCAGAAACACCCGAGAGTGACTCAAGAAAAGTTCTTTCAGCTTTTTTTACACTTGTATCTCTAGATCAATTCAATAAACCCACTCCAACTCACCCCGTTACTCCAGAAACAAATGAAGAAAAAAGACGCTTTGAAGAGGCCCAACAAAGGCGTGAGACACGTATTGAGATGGCTAAGATCAAAAATGAGCAGAGAAGAAAGAATGGGGGCGAATAGCTCTTGCGTTCTTTCTTGAAAAGACAATATCCTCATGACTTTAAAAAAAAGGTAAGTATATGCGTTGGCAAGATGAACCATTTAAAATTGAAGTGAAAGCCGGGGATAAAAAATCATTTTGTAGCTGTGGTAAAACCAAAAATCCACCTTATTGTGATGGCTCACACAAGGGAACTTCAGTCGAACCCTATCGTGAAACTTTTGACAAAGATAGAACCGTTTCAATTTGTGGTTGTGGAAATTCTAAAATGATGCCTTACTGCGATGGCTCTCATCGCTGTTTCCTAACTAATAATGAATAAACTTTTTTGTTGGATAACAAAAGAACAATAGAAAGGGAATCCATAGTGCAAATTGTGGAAAAATTAGCTTGTTCTCACTCAAGATATAGCACGCATCCATGGAAGTAAAAAAAGTAAGCATGCCAATGATTGCTCCCATGTAAATAAGGAAGGTGGGAATGCCTCGAGAAAAACGTGTACATATTGGAGCAAGAACGATGAGCGTGAAAATAGGAAGCAGGGGCAAGACAAGTTTGTAGTTTAAAAGGGTCAAGAGTTCTGCTGAGTCCACGTTAAGTAGAATTGTTGGATTTTTTAAGTATCTTATAAGTGATGTTATCGAGTAAGTCCGAACAGAAAAAATCGACTGCTGGAGAGGATCAAAAGTCATTTGCATATCGTGGTAAGGCTTTAAATCGCACCTATTAATTAGATTGAGTTCACTCGCATCATTTTTTTGAAATTCTAGAGTAAAGTGCCCAATCGGTGGAGAGCTATATGGGTAGAGCTTTTTCATATAGTGAATCTTCTCAGAATTTTTGATCCAATAGACTTTTTCTAAACTTTTATCGCTAAAATTATACTCACTAAAAACTAACTTGCTCCCGTCGTCTAGCACAAATGATTTGACTTTAGTGTCTTTACTTTTCTTTTTTTGTTGTTTGATTTGCTGGATTTGTTTTTGAGCCTGAGGCTCTAAAAATTGAAAGTTTAGGTAAAGCAAAATGGATAGAATTGTAGCAAAAACAAAAAGAGGCTGAAGAAGCTTTTTAAATGAACGGCCAGCCATTAGCATTGAAACCAATTCATTATGACTATTCATTGATGTTAACACTTTAATTATCGTGACCATAAAGGCAAAGGGGATTAAGAGCTCTGTCTTTTGAGATAAGACACAAACATAGTAATAGAATACACTTAGAGTAGGTAGACTGTTGTAGTAGTCAATGCGGCTTGAGTAGTCGATCAAAGAGTAGATAAAGTACAAACTTAAAATAAAAAATAAAAATATTTTAAAGGTTTCTTTTAAAATATGTTTTGTCCAAATCGAAATCATTCAATGCCCTTCATCGTGCGAGTTACGTTCCAAGTAGAATATGAAATAGAAATTACATGCGGAATTAGATAAACGAGCGCTGCTAGCCAAAACTGATGATGGAAAATTTTTCCAATGAAAAAGCATAGGAGACCAAAAATTGTAAGTGCACTTATAATCACCAAATTTTTCTTTTTGCGCGTGCGCCCAATTTCAATGGAAAAGCTGATCCCAATAAATGTAAACGTAAATACAGCAAGGCCAATGGAAATACGTCTAACTATTTCAGAGTGTAGATCAGAGATACTATCGGAAGCTTTCTTTTGCTCAATAGCATCATCTTCAAAAATAGCTCTTTGTAGGTGTTTTCTTTTCACTTCAAGGGCTATGTGAACATAGGGCATTGACAAGTGGTGAGGTTGCAAATGCAGGTGCGTCTTGTGCATTATTTTAGTTAAGTCTGACGAAGATGTAGCTACATTACTTTCGTTTTCTATTACGAGATGGTCGTAGGAATTGGACTCAGAAGTATCCATCATAGAAATGATATTAATTGATGGAGCAAAAAGTTGATCGTCATCAACAGCAAGTTGATCCATGGAAATTAAGTTTAGGTGTTTATTTGCTTTATCGGGAGTTATTATAAAGAGGTTTTTTGCGAGTTTACCTTTTTCTAAAATACTCATATCTACAAAGAGGTTATCTTTTTTGAGCTTATTTTTATGCTCTAGCATAAGGAGAGGGTTTGTAGTAATAAGTTCATTAACCATCTTTCTTGAAAAAACTTGGCTATAGCTTGTAAGCTCAGAAACTATAAAAAAGTTTAGGAGTGAAAATAGAAGAGAGGCAACTAGCACAGGGAACATTATTGAAAATAGACTGTAGCCTGCGCAACGCAGAGCCGTAAGCTCATGTGAATGAGAAAGTTTTTGAAAAAGAACAATGGCAGAGAGCAATGCAGCAATTGGCAGTGCAATGGGTAGGATGTAGGGAATTATATTAAGGATAAAGGCAAATACATATTTAGGATTTGGGCTTAGGGCCACAAACCGAGCAATTTCTTTTAGACGAGTTACTAATAATATTAGAATAAAAGAGGCTGTGGTCAGTAAAAAAACTTTGAAAAACTGCTTGTAAATGTATCTCCAAATAATAGGCATATAGTATTTTTTTGACTCTTAACTAAAATTATGGCCAATATACTCTAAATATAAGTAAATGTCTTGTCATAAGCTAAATATTTAATTTATAATGGCTTTTATAATCAACAACCTAAAGAGAAAATGCGAGAACTTAGAACAAGTTTAGAGAATTTTTTGCAATTGCACCACAAACAAAATAAACCGCTGCTTGTAGGTTTTTCTGGTGGCCCGGATTCTCTGGCTTTAGTTTCGCTTCTTTTAGAACTCAAAGAAAAGCACTCCATAGAAATTGAGTTGGCTCACATCGATCATAACTATAGAGAAGAAAGTCAAGAGCAAGCTCAAAACCTTAAACAATGGTCAATGAAGCATAAGTTGGTTTTTCATCTCTTAACAATAGATAAAGTGCCTACAAAAAATGTAGAAGACATCTTTAGGCAAAAAAGATATGGCTTTTTCTTAGATCTTTTTAAGAAAAAAAAATACCAAGCTCTTCTTCTAGCACACCATAGGAATGATTTAGAAGAGACGGTCCTAAAAAGGATGTTAGAGGGAGCTTTTATTGCCAACCTTTGTGCTATTGAACCGACCTCAACCTATAATGGAATGCCGGTTTGGAGACCATTACTTCAATCTTCAAAAAAAGATATTATGAAGTATATTGAAGCAGAAGGTCTTAACCCCATTATAGATCCTACAAATTTTGATGGCAGCAATTTGCGTTCCAAAATGCGTACAAGCATTATTCCAAATCTTGAAAAGGAGCTGGGGAAAAATATTAGATCAAGCCTCTATAACCTATCAAAGTATTCTGACCTACTCTCAGACTATCTCAAAGAGAATATTAAAGGAAAAATTCTTGCGTCAAAAACACCAAATGGGACCTGTTTAGATTTTACTTCGCATTCGCTACATCCTTTGG
>JAJACU010000037.1 GCA_022601345.1 Chlamydiota bacterium
CTATGCGAGCTACGTTGCTCAAAATGAGTCTCAAGAAGGCCTTATTGAGCTTTTTAAAAGGATGAATTGGAAGAGCTCTTCTCATTTATTCTATCCTAAATCTGCTCGCTCAAGGAAGCTGCTTAAAGAGTACTTAGATGCTTCAAGTATCTCTTATGAGGCTATAGACTTATACGATAGTCGGCCTTATCATCGTGAGCCCAGGCCTAATCTTGAGAGCTTCAATGAGATAGTCTTTACAAGCTCATCGGGTGTAAATTCTTTTTTTGAAATATATGATGAGCTTCCAAAGCACTTAAGAGTCATTTGCAAAGGTAGAGTGACTCGCTTGACCTTAGAAGATTATCTATCTTCTCGTTTGACTATAGATTAAAAGGTGTTTGCAAGCATTTATTAGAAATAGAGAATGTCTTAATAAGATCTTTACGCTCAAGTGTTACAATTGGGGTATAAAAAATACTGTTTTGGAGATAAAAAATATGGTTGCATTGGTAGATCCAAATAATAGATTTTCACCTCTTATATTAGACACTGTAGGTGCTAGTAAAGCTAGAAAGAAAAGGTCGAAAGAATCCCATATGGATGGAGTTACATTTGAAAGCCCTCCTCGAAAGAGATTTAAGGCAATAGCAACTTCTCCCCAAATTTCAACTTTAACAATGGAACCAGCTCCTGCATTGGCCTCAATAGCTCTATCGCCTCAAAAAGCAGAAGTTGAAACTCGTGACGCTTCTGTGCAAACAGATGAAGTCGTAAGTTTAGTAGAAGATGTGGCAACTACTGCACTTGAAATAGTCGATGCTCCAAAGCTTGCTCCTTCTGAATACTCACTTGAAAATCTCGATATTGCTGTTGTTAATGTACATGAGCCATATGAGCCAGAAGCAGGAGATAAGATTCGTAATCCTGATAGCTGGCTGACTGCGAAAATGAAAGGCCTATTTGATAAGGTGGCTGACAGTGTTTATTGGAAAGTAAAATCAATTGCTCATAAGGTGCGTTCATCTTTTGTGCAAACTGAATATGAGCTTTTAATGGCTCTTAATGATCCCAATCAACAAATTAGAGCTTGGAAATCTTGGACTTCTATTGCTAATAGTAAGCCAAGAGAGCAACTTTATGGACTCTCGAATGGTTTAATTAGAAGTGTTATTCTTGACCCTGTTTTGGGATTTCTTTGGAATGAGGGGATTAAACGTTCAGATGCATTTAACACTCTTGAAATTTTGAAAGCAGTTCCAGATATTCTTTTTGAAGATCTAAATAGGCTCAATAGCGTCATTAATGTTGAATTGGAGCCTCTACTTTCTAAAGCTGCAGTTGTACTAAGAGATGTTGACTATTCAAACATACACTACTTAGAACAACTTGAAGGAGAGCTTCATGACGCAGTGGGCATGCTTGAACTACAAACTTCAAAGCTTGTTATTAGTGGTTTAGATAACGTAGAAGGAGTTCATGAGGCTATATCTAAAAAGCTAAAGTCAATGAAGACAGAAAACTTTCCATCTTTTCAAAGCGCGTTTGATGCAAGATTCAAAGTCAGTTTTCTAGATGTGAAGAGAGATGAAGCTTTTAAGTTTGGATCTGATTTAGCAAAAAAAGTTTCATCAGTTAGAACTGAGCTCAGTGCAATATTATTAGATTTGCCAAAAGCTACGGTTGCTGATAAAAAAAGGCGTATTCACGCTTATACTGAAAAACTTTTAGAGTATAAAAAGTTTGCTATTGAATTGCTAAGGTTGAACAAAATTTTTGTAGATGATTTTGAGCGCAAATTAGCTTTACCCGCCTCTAGGGCAACTATGGGCTAAGTCAGCTTTGACATAAAAAATTATAAGGCGTATTTTGTCTAGAAAACAAGGAACGTCTTATGTCATTTAAACTCCCAGAATTACCATATTCTTACGAAGCTTTGGAACCCGTTGTTAACCGTGAAATTATGGAATTGCACCATAAAAAACATCATCAGGGCTACGTTAACAATTTAAACGCTGCATTAGAGAAATACAAAGCTCTAGAGGCTAATAATCAAATAGATCAGATGATAGCGATGCAGTCAGCCATTAAATTCAATGGTGGAGGGCATGTTAACCATACTTTATTTTGGGAGAACTTAGCTCCAAAAGGCGAAGGTGGAGAACCTCAAGGAGACCTCCTGAAAGCTATTGAACACTACTTTGGTTCATTGGAAAAACTTATTGAAGAAATGTCTGCTAAGACCGCTGCTGTTCAAGGCTCTGGATGGGGTTGGCTTGGCATGGATCCTCAAAAAAAATGTTTAAAAGTTGCTACTTGTCAAAATCAAGACCCTCTTTCAGCAGTGGGCCTTATTCCTCTTTTTGGGATTGACGTTTGGGAACATGCTTATTACCTTCAATACAAGAACTTACGGCCTGATTACGTTAAAGCAATTTGGCAGATAGCTAATTGGAAGACGGTCAATAAAAGATTTGAAAAAGGCTTAGCAAATTAATTTTTTGATATTTTCCAATCACTTGATTTATATGTCCTTATAAATTAAAATTGAGTCTTTCAAACTAATAAATATTTTAGGTTATGAAGTTATTTTCTAAGAGTAAACCGAAGATAAAGGTTCAAGAAACCAAGCGCGAAAGTTTTGATGGTTGGCTTAAGTGTACGCACTGTAAAGAGCTTGTTCATCTAAAAGAGCTTGAGCAGAATACTAATTGCTGCCCAAAGTGCGACTATCATTATCGTATTTCTATTTATGAGCGGCTTAAGCTGCTGACTGACGAAGGAAGCTTTCAAGAAATGTATGAGGATCTATCTCCTTTAGATCCACTAAATTTTAAAGATACAGAGACGTATAAATCAAGAATTGCCAAAGCCCAAAAGAAAACTTCAAGAAAAGAAGGGGTTATTACTGGTGTCGGGACTATTGATGGGCAACCTACAGCGATAGGTGTATTGGACTTCGCTTTTATGGGTGGGTCAATGGGCTCCGTAGTTGGAGAAAAACTAACATTGATTATTGAACATGCAATTAGTGAGCAATTACCGGTTGTAATTGTTTCTGCCTCTGGAGGGGCAAGGATGCAAGAATCTGCGCTTTCTTTGATGCAAATGGCAAAAACATCTGCAGCCCTTGCTAAGTTAAGTAAATGCTCTCTTCCTTACATCTCTATTTTAACTAACCCCACAACAGGTGGAATTACAGCTTCATTTGCATCATTAGGTGATGTAATTATTGCTGAGCCCAAAGCATTGATTTGCTTTGCAGGCCCTCGAGTCATAGAGCAAACTATTGGAGAAAAACTGCCTCCAGAAGCTCAAAAATCTGAATTTTTGTTAGAGCATGGAATGTTAGACTGCGTTGTAAGAAGAAAAGATCTTAAAAATAAAATTAGTACATTTATAAAGTACCTAATGCCGGAGAAACTTTTAAAAAAAAATCGAAAGCTCTCGCTCGAAAATCTCAAAGGAGCTAAGCTTGTTAGTTTAGAAAAAGAGATTAAAAAGACAAGCAGATGAATGATATCGATGTAAATGTTGAAACTCTAGATGAAGATGTTCAGGTGCCTCAGTATGCTACTGAAGGCTCATCAGGAGCTGACGTAAGAGCGCATATACGAGAGAATTTCACTCTCCAGCCAGGAGAGTCAACCTTAGTACCTACGGGGCTTAAATTTGAGATTCCTGCAGGTTATGAAATTCAAGTGCGTCCTAGAAGTGGACACGCATTCAAATACCAAGTTACAGTCTTAAACACTCCAGGCACTATAGATTCTGACTATTGTGGAGAGCTTAAAGTCATACTTATTAATCACGGAAAAGATCCATTTGTTATCGAACCGCAAATGAAAATTGCTCAGATTATTTTCTCTGAAGTGACTCATGCGAGCTTTAATAAAATTGAAAAAGTAGCTGTAGATACAGCTAGAGGGGAAGGCGGCTTTGGGCACACAGGCAAATTTTAAATCAAAGCCACTTACGGATATTTCATCGTACTTAGATGCTTCTACAATTCAATTTTTGGACGTGAAGAATAGAAATGAAGCCATTTCAAAATTAACTGACTGTCTGGTTTCGTGTTACAATTTAGAAGAAAGCAAAGATGAATTTCTTCAGGCTGTACTTGAACGTGAAAAGGTTGCATCGACAGGTATAGGAGTTGGTGTTGCAATTCCGCATGCAAAACTCTCCGAATTTGATGACTTTTTTGTTGCAATTGGTATCTTGAAAACTGGCATTAATTGGAATTCGATGGATAATGTAGATGTAAAATTGATTTTTCTGATTGCAGGTCCTGATGACAAACAATGCGATTACCTTAATTTACTTTCACAGTTAACGATAGTTTTACGTGATGAAGAAGTTAGAAAAAAAATACTTAGCTATTCAAGCCCCAAACAGATAATTGAAACATTTAAAAGAGCGAAAGGTGAGTTCTAATGGATCTTACAGCAAACGATGTATCAAAATTTTTACAAGTTTCAGAGGAAGCCGTACTTACTTGGACAAAAGAAGGTAAGGTTCCATCTTATCAATTAAGCGGGGAATATCGCTTTAATCGTGAAGAAATTGAAGAATGGATGCTTCGTCAGGTTAATCTAGATGATCTGCATATTGATCCCAAAGAACACCCAAAAGGCTTGCAACAGTTTAACTTATATAGAGCCTTGCACAAGGGCCTTGTCTTAAAAGACGTTGAAGGGGAATCGAAAGAAGAACTCATTAGAAATAGTATGGAAATCATTTCTAAACAGTTAGAAATAGATGCTGAGGTACTAACAAACCTTTTACTCGACCGAGAAAAACTCATGTCTACGGCGATAAACAGGGGAGTTGCTGTGCCACACGCTAGAGAATTTCTTTTGTCTAGTGCCAATGACATAGTGGCTGTTGTTCATCCTAAAACACCCCTTGAATACGGCGCCTTAGATGGAGAAAAAGTACACACACTTTTCTTTTTGTTTGCATGCCAAGATAAAAGACATCTAAATTTACTCGCTAAAATTGCTTTTTTCTGCCATCAGCCAGAAAATTTAGAAGCCTTAAAGCAGAAGCTAGATAAGAGAGAGTTGCTTAGCTCTATTAAAGCCTGGGAATCAAACCTAAACCAGCTGCAGCCCGCTTAAGATTCTTCATCTCCAGCAAGTGCTTTATCGCCAGTCTCACCTTCAACCTTTTCTTCAATTTCCTTTTCAGTGAACTCAAGAGCTTCGCTGCCCTTTTTGATATTGAAGCCGCGTTTATTTGTTTTCATTGAAGGATTTCTAAGAAGTTTCTCAGCAAGAACATCTTCTATGTGTTCTTCAATGGTTCTTCTAACAGGTCTTGCACCCATTTCTGGTTGATAACCTTTGTTGACAAGGAATTCAATCGCATCTTTGTCTAAGCTAAGCTCAATTTTCTTATCAATTAAGCGTTTTTGCAATTTACTTAGTTCAAGCTCAACAACGTGCTTAAGGACTTCTTTTGAAAGAGGTCTAAAGGTTATTAGGCCGTCAATACGGTTAATAAATTCAGGTTTAAAGTGTTTTTTTACAGCTTCTTCAATCTTAGAAGTAATCACTCCAAAATTAGGAATACCCTCAGAAGCTCCAAAACCAACTTCATGAGTTTTCTTAATAAGGTCAGCACCTAAGTTTGATGTCATAATAATGATTGTATTTCTAAAATCAATTTTTCGACCAAATGAATCTGTTAGGCGTCCTTCTTCTAAAATCTGAAGAAGTAGGTTCATAACATCAGGGTGAGCTTTTTCAACTTCATCAAATAAGACCACACTGTAGGGTCTTTGTCTTACACGTTCTGTAAGCTGTCCTCCTTCCTCATGACCTACGTATCCCGGAGGCGATCCAGTCATACGGCTAATTGCAAATTTCTCCATATATTCTGACATGTCGACTTGGATTAACGAGTCTTCACCACCAAACATGTGAGTTGCAAGCTGCCTTGCAAGGAGAGTTTTCCCAACACCTGTGGGCCCTAAAAATAGGAAGGCACCAATAGGTCTATTTGGGTCTTTAATATCCGCTCTACTTCTACGAATTGAGCGACACACTGTTTTAATTGCGTCATCTTGTCCAATAATATTACTAGATAGAATCTCTTCCATTTTCAAGACTTTTGAAGTTTCACCTTCAGTCAATCTGTTTAAAGGAACGCCAGTAAGTTTTGAAACAATTGAAGCCACTTCTTCTTCATCGACAATAACTTGGTGTTCTTCTTTGTTGACTTCCCATTCAGAACGTATTTTTTGAAGCTGTTCTCTGAGATTTTTTTCTGAATCTCTAAGTTTTGCAGCCTTTTCGTAGTCCTGATGATTAATAGCATCTTCTTTAGAGAGGCGAGTCTCTTCAATAGTTGCTTCGAGCTTAGTAATGTCGTCGGGTTGGTTCATCATTGAAATACGCATTTTGGCTCCCGCCTCATCGATCAAGTCAATAGCTTTATCGGGTAGGAATCTGCCATGTATGTATCGATCTGATAGATTTGCAGCAGCTACTATTGCTTGGTCAGTATAAATACATTTATGGTGCTCTTGGTACTTAAGCTTTAGGCCTGCTAAAATTTCTTCTGTCTCAGAAATACTAGGTGGGGCGACGTGAATTTTTTGGAAACGTCTTTCAAGAGCAGCGTCTTTTTCAATATGTTTTCTATACTCATCAATGGTTGTTGCTCCAATACATTGGATCTCGCCACGAGAGAGAGCGGGTTTCAAAATGTTAGAAGCATCAATTGCTCCTTCAGCAGCACCGGCTCCAACGATAGTGTGTAGCTCATCAATGAAAAGTAAAATATTTCCATTTTTCTTCACTTCATCCATGACAGCTTTTATGCGCTCTTCAAACTGACCTCGGTATTTAGTTCCTGCAATCATAAGTGTAAGGTCTAGAGAGACGAGTCTTTTTTTTCTAAGGTTTTCAGGAACGTCACCTTTGACAATAGCTTGAGCAAGTCCTTCTACTATAGCAGTTTTTCCTACACCTGCTTCTCCCACAAGTACGGGGTTATTTTTTCTTCTTCGACATAGTATTAAGATAAGGCGCTCAACTTCTTCTGTTCGCCCAATCACTGGGTCCATAGAACCATTGCGACATATCTCAGTTAAATCATGCCCATAAGCTTTAAGAGCAGGGGTTTTTTCATTGCTTGCCATAGATTTCGATTCATAGCCCTTGGGCTGTTGATTCATATTTGGTTGATTTGTAGACGTTGACCCGATTGGAGGTAGCTGAAGATTAAAACTTTCTAGTTCTTTTAAAACTTCTTTACGTATCTCTTTTAAATTAACATTTAAGTTCTCAAGCACTTGAGCTGCAACTCCATCAGTTTGCTTCAATAACCCTAATAAGAGGTGCTCTGTGCCTACATAGTTATGGTTTAGGCTAGCTGCTTCTTCATTCGCTGCTTCAAAAACTCGCTTTACTTTTCCTGTTAAAGCAGGATCACCATAAACTTGAATTTCTGGTCCATATCCAACAAGTCGCTCAATTTCAGCACGCACAGTTTCAAAATCTATGTTAAGATTTCTAAGCACGTTAACTGCAATACCTTGACCTAGCTTTAAAAGCCCAAGTAACACATGCTCAGTGCCTAAATAATTATGATTAAGGCGCTGCGCTTCTTTTTTTGCGAGTTTGATAACTTGTTTTGCTCTGTTTGTGAACTTGTCAAACATAACTGTCTCTCTATTAAAAACTTATTAATTGGTGTTTGGGCTTCTAATTTCACCTTAGAAATTTGATGTATTTTTTGCAAATCTAAGAATTATTTTTTTGGATATAAATACAGTATTGTACCAAAGAAATAAAGAATTTTCTATAAATTTTTTTAAGAAACGTAATGAATGTTTAATTGTTGCAATCCTTAAAAAAGAGGGGTTATTTTTTTTTATCCCACTTATAAATAGATGGTAATATTTATTTTTTCTTTGAGTTTGTTGTCGTTAGAAGTTTCTGGATCTAAGGAAAAGCTTGTTTACTTGAAGAGCAAAAAGAATTAGGCTTTATAAAAGATGGTCTATAAAAAAGTTTTTTGTGGATTGACCAAAGAAAAACACAATCACTTAATTTAAGCAGAATTTGAATGGAAATTACAATTTTAGACACGGGCAAGAATTCAGCACAAGAGAATATGGCTTTGGATAAAAAGTTATTAAGTGAGCTGGATCCAGACCAGCTTCCTATCCTACATCTATATGATTGGGAAAAGCCAAGTGCCACTTATGGACATTTTGCTAAACCCTCCTTACTACTTAACATGCAAGGAGTCGAAGATCTAGGGCTAGATCTGGCAAAAAGAGTCACAGGAGGGGGGGTAACCTTTCATTTTTGTGACTATGCATTTTCCTTCTTAATGCCATCTCATCACCCAAAATTTTCTAATAACACTCTTGAAAACTACCGCTTTGTAAATAAATTTGTCTATCAAAGTGTCGTGGAGCTTATTGAAGAGCAAGAGGGCCTTAATTTTTTAGAAGAAGAGTCTCCAAGTGAAAAGAATGAGGCTTTGAACTTCTGTATGGCAAAAGCTACCAAGTATGATGTTCTCTATCAAGGGAAGAAAATTGGCGGCGCAGCTCAAAGAAAGACTATGCGAGGTTATTTGCATCATGGAACCATTTCAGTTGCTATGCCTGATTCAAAGTACCTTAAAAGTATTTTAAAGTTTGAAGACACTTTTGAAGCGATTCATCAAAACACTCATTATTTTGTTGAAAACCACCTAAATATTGAAAAGGTGGCCTCATTTAGAAAAAAAATACAGCAGAACTTAGTGATAGCCTTACTCAAGTTTTGAGCAGGAGCAAAGATTTAGAAAAAGAGTGGTAAGTTTTTTTAAATCTATGCTATTTTCACTTTTTTTAATTTTAAAATAGAACTTTAAAATGCTTGGATTTTTGAAAAAATATCAAAAGATTTTTTTCGTGTTTGTCGCACTTCTTGTTGGAACTTCAGTAATGTTTGTCGGGCTTCTCCCAAAAAACCTTTCAGGCTCGAATGATAGAACTCTTTTTAGGACTGTTACAGGAAAAAAAATTAAACAGTCTCACTACGATGGATTGAAGGCTTTACTAACAACTAATAATGGCGAGCTTTTAATTTACGGTCAAAATCTAGGGATGAACTTCTTTCCAGAAGATGTTTTTACTCAAAATCTAGTTGAGTCAAAATTAATTCGTTTAATTGCTGAAAAAAAGAAAGACGAATTAAAAGAATTTTGGGTCGAGCAGCAAGCAAGAGAGAAACATTATAAGCCATACTCTCATCCACAAATGAGCAATGTCAGTGCTGAGAATGTTTGGTTTAAACACGCACCTCGCATCCCAGAACTCTTAAAGCAAATTCAAGCAGAAGAAAATCCGTCGAAACTATTTGATCTTCGTGCAGATCTATTTTTAGAAGAAAACAACTTTTCTCCTTTTGCTCTTTGGCAGTTCTTATCTGAAAAGCAATCACAGTACCAGTGGATACAAAAAGATGAAGCTATGGCTCCTTTTGCCATCTCTTTGTTTGGCTATCGGTCGCTACAAGATTGGTTTGGAGAGAAAATGATGGACTACGTATGTCAGTTTGTTCTTCAAGTGAGCAGTATTGCTAAACAAAAAGGTTACCAAGCAAGCTATAAAGAAGCTGAAAACAGTTTGTTAAAGCTCAACGACCTTTGTTTCAAACAACTTCAATTTTTGGGATTAAAGGAATTTTCAGACTCTACGAGTTATTTTCATGCAAAACTAAACCGTTTAGGTATGAATAAAATGCAGATGATTTCACTTTGGCGTGAAGTTTTAACCTTCCAAAACTTTTTAAATGAAGCGGCCCACTCAGCTTTGCTAGATGACCTCACTCTAAATGATTTTGAACAATACGCCACTGAGCAAGTTGAAATTTGTCGTTATCAACCCCCAGAGTACTTAAAATTTAATTCTTTAAATGATCTAGGGAAATTTGAAGTTTATCTGACAGCTCTTGGAAAACCTAAGGGAGAAATTGGTTTAGATTTTGCTCTCAAACCAACCCAAGAACTAGAAAAAAAGTTTCCACAACTTGTGGAACATTCAATAGAATTGGAATACAAAGAAATTGATGTCAATCAGGCAGCAATTTCGGTGAGCGTTCAAGATATTTGGAAGTGGAGAGCTGATCACAAAAATTGCCAGAAACTTGTTTCTAGATTTCCCAAGCTAAATATAGATGAAAAAATGAGCCCTAAGGAATATCAGGCAGCTTTTGAAAACGTTGATTACTTCACGCAAATGCAGGTGGATCAATACATCAGACAACAGCTGTTGAAGCAAGATGAAAACTGGCTAACTCTAGCTTTTGAAAAAACTCAGAGCCAAAAGGATTCTTTTAAAGCAAGACGAAGTGGGTACAAACTTCCTTTTAAGGGGCTTGAATTATTCTCAAAAAAACAAAGCTTTTTAAAGCAGTTTTTTAGTGATGATGAATCAAATAAGTTTTTAGAACCCGTTACTTTTGACGATGTTCATTTCTATCAAATTCTATCTGTTAAGCCATTAGAGAAACCAAAGGTTGTAAGTTATCAAGATCTTCTTTTAGATAAAACTGCTGAAAAAATGCTTCATCAAACGCTTACAAAACTACATAAAAAAGGAGCTTTGAACGAGCAAGATTTTCCTAAGGTAAAAGAAAAAGTTTTGGATGAATATTTAGCCCCTATTAAAGAAGCTATTATTGAGGACTACACTGCTTTTTCAGGTAGCGCACCCCAACATTTAAATGACCTATTTTACTGTAAATATCGACTATATTCTCCTATGAGAAATGCATTAGCCTATTATACAAATCAGCAAGATGAGAACTGTGAGCCATATGCTTTTAATTCCTTCTTAAAGATTGATTCTTCAAATGACGTGTTAGTTAGGCATCAAAATAATTCTAGAGAAATGGAAAAATTGATGGAAGCTAGCGAAGGTGAATGGAGTTGTGTTGGATTTAAAAGCCGCGTTCCTGTATTCACTCAGGTACTATTTAAAAAGAGTAAACAAGAAGGTCACCCAATGCAAAAACAGTTGCACGCTCGCCTTTCTCAAGAAGCTATTAGTGCGCTTGCAACAGAATTGCTAGACCAAGTTGAACTGGAAAATTATAGCAACCACTAATGAAAACTTTTTTTTATGATGAGCATCTGCGTTTAGGTGCTAAAATTGTCGATTTTGCTGGATGGCAAATGCCTATAACCTACGAAAGTGCTGTTAAAGAGCACCTTTGGGTCAGGGAGAATGCAGGTCTTTTTGATATTTCACATATGGCTAAAATCTGGGTAGAAGGAGAGAAAAGTGAAGCTTTCTTAAACTACCTAGCTACAAATCATGTCGATAAGTTAGTTGATGGAAAAGCCCAATATACCGTTTTATGTGACGAAGAAGGGATGGCTGTTGATGATGTAATCATCTATAGAGTAACTTGTGAAAAATATTTTGTAGTTGTCAATGCCTCGAATAGAAAAAAAGATTTCAATCATTTTATAAAATATGGAAAGCCTTTTGATGTCAAAATCACAGCTGACTTTGAAGGGCAAGCAATTATAGCCCTACAAGGACCCCAATCAGAGAAAATCCTTTCTAAGTACATGGTAGGACTAGATGCTTTGGGTTTTATGGGCTTTAAAGAACTCTCTTACCAGGGAGACTCTATCATTGTTGCTCGAACAGGATACACAGGAGAAAAAGGCTATGAACTTTATGGTGAAGAAAAAGCCCTTTTAGATTTGTGGAAAAATATTCTTGATCAAGATAATGATGTTGTTAAACCTATTGGATTAGCAGCAAGAGATTCTCTTAGATTGGAAATGGGGTTTGCACTTTATGGCCATGAGCTCTCGGATCAGATTTCTCCTGTCGAAAGCTTAGCTGCATGGGTTGTAAAATCAAAGGAAGTTGATTTTTTAGGGAAGGCTGCATTAGGTAAGTTAAAAAAATTAGAAAATAAAAGATCTCAAAGAGCAGTCATATTCGACGAAAATGCTATTGCCAGGCCCCCAGTAGATGTTTTAATAAATGGAGAAAAAAGAGGTGTTGTCACTTCAGGTGGTTTTTCTCCAACACTTAAACGATCTATTGCAATAGTTATGGTTAATGGAATATTAAATGAAAGTGATAAAGTCAGCGTTTTGATACGCAATAGAGAAGTTACCGCAAAAGTTGTAAAACTTCCTTTTATCAAGCAATTATAGGAGCAAACAAAAATGCATTATAGTGATTCCCATGAATGGGTTAAAATTACGAATTCTACAGCGACGGTTGGCGTAAGTCAGTATGCTCAAAAAGAACTTGGTGATATTGTTCATATTGAGCTTCCCAAAGTTGGAGTTCAAATAAAAAGAGGTCAAGAGATGGCTGTTTTAGAGTCTACGAAGGCTGCTGCAGATGTTTATGCGCCTGTTTCAGGTGAGATTGCAGAAATAAATACTCAACTCCAAGATCATCCTGAGCTTATCAATGAATCCCCAGAAGATAAAGGATGGCTTATAAGAATCAATCTAGGTGATCCAACTGAGATGGAAAGCCTTATGGATGAGACCACGTATGAAGGGTTTGTGAATAAGTAAACATGGACTTTATCTCAAATAAAAATCATCAGATTCAAGAAATGCTTGAGAGTATGGGGGTTTCTAACCTTGAAGAACTTTGGCAAAGCATTCCAAAAGAGATTTTGCTCTCAGCGCCTTCTCAAGATGATGGGCTTTCTGAATGTGAAGGCATTGAAGAAGTTAAAGCTATTGGAGCCAAAAATACTTACACAAGCTATGAAAGCTATATAGGAGCTGGAGCCTATCAGCATTATGTTCCATCAATTGTAAATTTTGTAATTAGCAAGTCTGGTTTTCTTACTGCCTACACTCCATATCAAGCTGAAGCATCTCAAGGGCTTTTACAGACCATTTATGAATTCCAAACTTGTATTTGTAGGTTAACTGGGCTAGAAATGGCGAATGCTTCTCTTTATGACGGAGCATCTGCTTGTGGAGAGGCAATGTTGATGGCTTGTCGAATTAACCGTCTAAGAAAAAAAGTGCTCGTTGCTGAAAACATTCACCCTCACTATTTGGAAGTTGTTAAGCAATACGTCGAAGCCTCACAAATAGAACTTGTGCTTATTCCAATTGATGAGAAAGGGAAAATTATACGTGAAAAATTTGAAGAGCTTCTTGATGAAGATGTCGCAGGACTCTTGCTATCATATCCCAACTTTTTTGGCGCAATTGAAGATGTTAAACCCCTATTTGAGCAAGCTCAAAAAAAGGGCATTGTAAATGCTCTCTGTGCCAATCCACTTGCATATGGCATCTATGAATGCGCTGAAAAACTAGGAGCTGACATTGCAGTTGGAGATTGTCAGCCCTTTGGTATACCCCTTCAATTAGGCGGTCCCTATGCAGGTTATTTAAGCTGTAAAAGAAAACATGCAAGGCAAATTCCTGGAAGGGTAGTTGGTAGAACAAAAGATAGATCAGGCGACTCTGGCTTTGTGCTAACTCTTCAAACTAGAGAGCAACACATTAGAAGAGAAAAAGCCACCTCAAATATTTGTTCAAACCAGGCTTTATATGCATTAGCAAGTTTAGTTGCCATGCTTTGGTATGGTCCAAAAGGGATCTCTCAACTTGCCTTAACAAATTTTCAAAGAACGGCATATTTGCAGAAGAACTTACTCAAATTGTCCAAAGTAAGCGCGTTAAATAATGAGTGTATATTTAATGAGTTCGTAGTGAAACTTGATGTACCTATTAAAGATGTTATGAAGCACTTTAGAGACAAAAAGATTGAGCCTGGAATAGAGCTTGGGAAATTTTGTCCAAAGTTTCAAAACCACCTGCTTATCAATGTGACTGAGATGAAAGGTATTGATGCATTAAATCGTTACTTGGAGGCTGCGTCAGAAATACTATGATGAAAAAGCCACAAACTATTTTTCAAAAGACTCAAAAGGGGCAGAGAGCCTATAGCCTCCCAAAAGAAAACGCCGCTTGGAGTAATTTTCTACCAGAAAAAAAATGGCTGCGCTCAACCGAAATTGCGTTGCCGGAAATATCTGAAATTGATCTGACTCGTCACTTTAGCACGCTTGAGCGTCTCAATATGGGCATTGATACTAATTTTTATCCGCTAGGCAGCTGTACAATGAAGCTTAATCCTCGTATCTGTGAGGAAGCAGCCCAGCTTACTGAATATAAAAGCATGCATCCACTTGCTTCTGAAGAAATGGTCCAAGGCTCACTTACAATTATTTATACTCTGATTGAGAAACTCTGCAAACTCTGTGGCATGAGTAGCGGTACTTTAGCCCCTAATGCTGGAGCTCAAGGAGAGTTTGTTGGTATTCGTATGATTGAGGCCTATCATAAAGATAGAAATGACAAAAAGCGCACGCAAATTCTTGTTCCAGATAGTGCACACGGAACAAATCCTGCATCAGCAAGACTCTGTAGCTACGATGTTGTAACAATTAGATCAGATCCAGAAACGGGCGATGTGGATATCAACCACCTTAAAGAAAAACTCTCAGATAAAGTGGCTGGATTTATGCTTACAAATCCAAATACAATAGGAGTGTTTTCAAAAAATATACTTCAAATTACAAAACTAGTGCACGATTGTGGAGGATTACTCTACTACGATGGAGCTAACCTCAACTCAATTTTAAATTTGTGTAGGCCAGGAGAAATGGGTTTTGATGTAATGCACATCAATCTTCATAAAACATTCTCAACTCCTCATGGAGGGGGTGGCCCAGGCGGTGCACCTGTCTTGTGCCAAGAAAAACTGGAGCCTTTTTTACCTACACCGAGAATTATTAAAGAGAAAAAGGCACTTTCAACTCTTTGGAAATCTCCTAAAAGCATTGGGGCTATTGCCAGCTTTTATGGAAATTTTTCAGTACTACTAAAAGCATACTTGTATTTTCAACTTCATGGCCATTATGGTCTTAGGAAAATTTCTGAGATGGCTATATTAAATGCAAATTATCTTAAATATCACTTGAGCTCCTGTTTTAAAGTTCCAATTAAGGGATATTGTATGCACGAGTTTGTAATGCAAGCCGACAAATTTTTAGCTGAAGGTATTAAGGCATTTGATATTGCTAAAAGGTTATTAGATTACGGTATCCATGCTCCGACAGTATATTTCCCTCTAATTATTAAAGAATGCATGCTCATTGAGCCGACAGAGAGTGAGTCGAAAAAAACTTTAGATAGATTTATTGCTGTAATGAAAAAAATTATTGATGAAGCTCAAGATTCTCCCCAACTGATAAAAGATGCTCCTCATCAGATGCCACTGCAGCGACTAGATGAAGTGCATGCTGCTAGAGTTTTGGATCTTGTAGAAGATTAGTCTTTTTTTTAAATTTTAAGTTTAATTTAAGAGAGAGTAGAATTTGTTTCTAAATTGATTCTAAAGATATACTTAATTCACTTTTGCTGTTAAAATTACTTCCAAAATTTGTCGCCCTTAAGTAGATAGAATAATTGTACATAAGTTAGAATTGGAATGAATAGACGGCTCTATTTTCTTTTTACTGTTTTAGTATTGCTCACTTCAGTGTTCATCTGGAGAAAGCCCATTACATTTCATGTGGTACGCCTAGGTTTTAAGTATTTTTCTGAAAAGTCATTTGGTGAAAGAGTAAGTTTCCATGACTTTGAGTTAAAAAAAAATAAAATTACACTTATTGAACCCAAACTTGGCTTTAAGAAAAAGGCTTCAAAAAAGGGCGGAGTTTATCTTGAGGCTGAATCTGCTGTCATTGACTATCATATTGACTGGCTTAAAAGAGCTGTAACCCTTGACCTTAACCTACAGAAACCTAAAATTCATGTTGTCAAAACTCCTCAATTTAGACCTTCTTTAACAGATTTATTTAGTAATAAAGAGACCTGGTTTGAGATTCAGAGTTCTTTTAAAATAGAAGATGGGCAGTTAGAGTTGATCGACAAAACTTCACAAGAGGCTGTGCACACTCAAAACTTGTTATTTGATGTTCAAAGTCATCAAAAAGATGACAAAATATCTGAGATTTTAGCTAGCATCACACTAGGTGCTTCAAGCTATAAAGGGGTGGTTGCTTTAGAAGAAAAGTCCACAGACTTTAAATTGAACCTCAAAGATGCAAATATTGCGGAACTTCAAGATATGCTCACTTTTTGGGTTTCATCGCTTTCCAAAGAAGATCGTTCTTTAAATTGTTCTAAAGGTGTCATCAATGGTGAAGTAGGGATATTGATCGCAGATGAAAATATGCCTGTCTTGCAAAGCAAATTAGAGCTTAATGAGCTTCATTTAGATGATAAAAAAACGCTGCTCTCTGTTCATGTTCCAAAGGCTGAAATCAATATAGAGACGACGCAAATCTTAAATGAAAAAGACAATTACTCATTCAAAGACCTTGTTGGAATTTGGATTGATTCGAGTCAAGGGGCAGTCAATATCCCGTATGGAGCTCAAGTACTATATCAAAAAAATCAATTTGAAATACTGAAGTCTCCAGATATGAGAGGACAGATTACCTTTAACCAGAAAGATCCTTTGAAACTACACCTAGAAGGGAACGTCACGACTGGAAACAGGCACTCACTGTTAACTCTTAATGGATCAGGGTATTTAAAGATGTTCAAAGGCGATCTAGAAGTTCGCATGAAGAATCATTTTAAAGATGAGGCTCGTATTAGATGTTCTGTGGATCCTTCCGATCATAATGAGCATAAATTTTATGCTCAAATTTCAAACTTTAGTGAGGATGAAGCTGATTTTATTCAGCAACTACTGATGCCATTTTATCCGGAAGCCAAAGCTATTGAATTTCAAAAGGGCAAACTCGATGCAAACTTTCGATGTAACTTGAAAGATTTTAAAGTGCAAAATCTTGAAGTTGACGACTTTCAAATTAAAGATGGCTGTTTCAATCATGTGGAGCTTGTTGAGAACCTTAAAAATGCTTGTGTGAATGGATCAGTAAAAATGAATCTAGATTGTGCTCATCCATTCAAAACTGTAGACGGGCAAATTCACTTTAAAGCCCAAGAGATGTCTGTATCAGATTATCAACTCGACAAGATAGAAGGGACCTGCCAGCTTTCTAATGGGCATGTTGTGAGAAGTTTGGCTTCGTCTTCCTTCTCGGGCCTTGAAGTTCAAGTTGACTGGGATGTTGCAAAAAGTGAGAATCCTTTGAATGTTTCTCTTAAAGGATTGGGGAGCGAATATCTAAAATTTACTCCTGAGTATATTTCAAAATATTACCAACCTTTTTTTGAAGAAGAGTACGTTCAAATAGCGCTCAAAGGTTTGGTGGATAAGCAAGCTTTGACACTCACTGGTAAATGCACTATTGGTGAATATTCTCCAGCCCATTTTGGGTTTGGCATTCATAAACGAAATAATGATGAAGGGAATAATGAACAGCAATTTAGAATTTTTTGGCAGAATTTTATTACTCCTTTAAAAACAGCTCCAGCCTTAAGCTATTTTGAAAGAAAGTTAAATCTTCACCTTCCTACTGAATATTCATTGCAAAGTGGATGGTTTAATATTGAGAGTGTTCCAGTTGAAAAATTTATTAGTCCAATTATTTTTGGAGGCACATCTCTCAAACTCAATGGAAGCGCAAATATTAATGGTGAATTTGATCAACAGGGGCTTAGTTTGAGCTATGATCACTATGCTTTAAATTTAGACCACAATACCTTTTCAATTAATTTAGAAAATAGCCAGGGAAAACTTATTGGGCATCACTACTTTGACTTTACCAAAAATACTCATTTTGGAAACCTTGACGTTGAAAATGCTCAATTTTTGTTGAAACATAGTGACTTGACTTTTGATGACCTCAAAGGTTCTATTGAAATCACACCTGAGTACATCTATGCCCCATTTGTGGAAGCGAGTGTCGCTGGATTGTCAGTAAACTCAGAATTTAAGTTGCGCTACAGCAATAACGGGGATTTAAATCTAAACCTGAATTTAAAACAATTTTGTGGACAGTTTAATGATTTTAAAACTCTTTTTAACACTCTAGGCTACACCTATATAGATAAACTTCCATTTAGTGGAGAGTTGAAAATTAATCCTAATGACGCCTTTTTTGAACTTGAGAAGAAGGATGAGAATATCTCTACGAGAGTTGCTCTAGGTGGGGAGCTCAGCAATGGGACAGCTCCTTTTATAGCAGAGCAGCCCTTAACCCAGGTCGGCTGTAAGTTTGCTTTTGACAGCGATACACAGATTTTTGAGATCCAAGATTTTGAAGGGATATGGAAGTCACATAGAAAGCAGGAGTATGAGCTTTACTCAAACTATCTAAAAATTAACTTATTTAATGATGATCCTTGCCACTTTGATATCAAAATCAAAAATTCATATAAAGATTGCGCAAGGTTGATGGGCAAGCTCTACTTTAATGTTGCTCAAAAAAAACCTACGCTAAAAATTGTATTAGATCAGAAGAATAATCATGTAGGTAGTGTTGGCTTAACAAATGTTTACTTTTCACTCGATGAAGCTTTCAATTTAGACTATCTCAATATTAATTTTTCAGGAAATCTCGCTTCACTTCAGCAAGACATTCCTCTGTTACAAAATATGCTCCCAAGTGTGTCTAGTACTTCTTTAACAGCTTTTAAATGGCTAAGCTTAGATGGAGATTTATCAGGTCAGTGGGTTTATGATCTCAATCAGAAAAGACATCAGTTTTTTATTTGGGGTGATCAAGTAAAGATTGGCCAAGCAAATGGTGGTTTCTTTCAACTTAAAGGTTATCAGAGCGGAAATTCCACAGTAGTAGAAGACCTTACTTATCATGACATTAAAGGTGGTTTTAAAGTTGAAGAAAAACCCTTTTGCTTTTTTATTAGAGATGTGGAACTAACTGCAAACCAAGATTTTGATCTTCAGCTATCTGGGATTTATTGTAAGATTTTCAATAGTTTTCAAGCAGATATTAAACGTTTATATTGCAATTTAGACAAAATCAAACTTGTTGATCCTTTTTCAGATAATAAATACTTAAAAGAGAGCATGGGCAAGCTAGATGTTCACGGAAAAGTTGAGGGAGGGTATTTTAAAGGAGACATTAACTACGG
Organism: Chlamydiota bacterium; assembly: GCA_022601345.1. Lineage (GTDB taxonomy): Bacteria > Chlamydiota > Chlamydiia > Chlamydiales > JAAZZY01 > JAAZZY01. The sequence continues at coordinate 19,078 of JAJACU010000037.1, forward strand.
TTGTGAATTTAAAGGAAAGACCTCTGGATTAAAAGTTCATGATCTGCTTTTTCAAGATGATAGAGTGGAAGGAGCTATTACTGGAAACTCTCAGGAGTTTAAAGTCTTACACTTTGAAAGTCATTTTTTAGAAGCTTTTCAACAACCGCTTAAAGCGGCTCTTACAGCAGACAATTTAGAATTTAGAAAAAACTCTGAACCTAAAATTGGAAACATTCACTTCTCAGTACCCGTTAATAGTCTGCAGTCTATTCGCTCTATCTTAAAAAACAAATGGCAATTAGAAATTCCGCAAAGTTCTTTTGAGATAAAAAAAGAGGGCTTATTAGAAGGGGATATTCACTTTGACTCAAAAAATCCAAACTACAGTTTTGGTCTTAAACTACAAAAGGGTAATTATTGTCTTTTAGAGCGAAATTATTATTTGGATCAATGTAGGCTCGATTATGGCCCGCTAGGTTTGAAAATTGTAGCTCAAACATCCTTAGAGAATAAGCCCTATTGGTTTAATTACTCAAAAGATAGCTTTAAACAAGACTCTTTTGCTCTTACTGTTTATGACCAAGAACCTGCAGTTTACCCTGAAAAAAGGCTCAAAATAGAGTGTCTTGAAGAGCCAGGCTCAATAATCATTAAGAGCATTAAAGGGTCCGTTGCCGGCTTAAGGTGGGATTTTGTGCATAGGCCTGAAAAGGACACGATGGAGTCTAATGTATTAATGGGGCAGCTTCAAATGCAGGGAGACAAGCTGGCTGAAGCTCTTCCTAATGGCTTAGGTTTGAAGTTAAAAAGTTTAGGTTTGGGTAAAGGTTATTTCTTAACAGGTCAGCTAACTCTACCAAAAAATAGCTTTCAAGATTTTGCTTTTGAAGGCCTTTTTGGAGGGCAAGACTTTGGTTTGCTTGGTTTTGAGTTTAAAAGCTTATCTTCGATTATTAACTGTAATAAAGACCATGTAGAAATAAAAGATCTAAAACTGAGTGATTTATCTGGAGAGCTTTGCGTGGATTCAATCCGAGTAGATAAAGGGCAGTTCACTATTCCCAAAATCAGCCTTAAAGATTTCAAACCATCTTTGCTTCACCGTTGCAACCAAGGGACAATGAAGCACAAGCCACTTATTATTGATGAATTTGAAGTCTCAAATCTTAAAGGTGACTTTAATAATCTGGATACAGTTAAAGGCGATGGATACTTTACTTTTCAAAAGTCTCCTAAAAGACAGGCGAGTCTTTTAGATATACCTGTGCATTTAATAAGTAAGCTTGGTTTAGATTTAACAATGCTTAACCCTGTTGAAGGCAAAGTTATGTTTGTATTGAAAGATCAAAAAATAGTTTTGACCAAACTTGTTGATGTCTACAGTCATGATCGACATTGCCATTTTACACTGGCAAAGCAGCCGGCACTCTCTTACATGGATTTTGATGGGAACCTCAATGTAAAAATCAAAATGAAACAATATGTTTTATTAAAAATAACAGAGCCCTTTATCATTTCTGTTAGTGGCCCGTGTACAGCGCCGCGCTACTCATTTATGAGGAAGAAAGTTGTTGTTAATGTCCCTGAAAAAGCTGCTTTATAAGCCGTTGTGTGAGTTGTGTAACAAACCTCTTGGCGACATGAAAATCTTTTGCTTTGAATGCCAAAATGAATGTTACTATAGGCTGCAAAATTCGAGTTGTTATTACGAAATTAAAGAAAATCAACTCGTTATTTCGTTAGAAAAAGAGCCATGTCTTAGGAAGCTTTTTTACCTGGTTCAAAACCCACGTAATTCATTTCTTATTAAAGCCCTTATTAGTTTGATAAGCCTAAAGCTATGTAGTGAAAAAAAACTATGGCCACAAGCTATAGTTGAAGGTAAAGTTTTTTCTAACCGGTCAATAAATAAACAGTTTTTAAAAATGCTTCACAAGTCACTTTGCTTGCCTATTGTTTCTCAAAGTAATTATCCCACTGAAGAAAAAAAAATTATTTTTCTTTTAAATAGGTGAAAAGATAGGGCTGACTATTTTTTTCGTGTTAAAATTTTCTTTATTATGAGGAATGTGGTTATCTGAGTGGCAACATTTTGCAGACTAAGAAGAGGAGTCTGACTATACCTTCTGACGACTTCGTTAGTTGCAAAACTTCCAGAGGTAAAAATGATAAAAGCCATTATGTTTGCTCGATTACTATTCATCTTATAGTAAACCATTGGTAGAAGAGAAGCCATACTTATAAAAGTAGAAGCTGTGCCAGTGCCTATCCCTTGAAGAACCTCTGTGGATTTTTGTTTGAAAAATCTTACGGGCTCATATTGACAGTGCGAATCTATTTTTTCAGCATAAAAACTTGAAGCAGTTGTTACAGCTACGCATATAGGTCCAAATATACTTGGTAAACTCCTACATAAAGGTAGTGAAGCAGCAAATGATTTCACTCTTTCAGCAGTTGACGAGTCGGGCTTAGTACTTGAAAAGACAAGGGTGCTTGTTATTGCTAAAAAGCTTACAAATTGTTTACTAAAAGCATTTGTGACAGGTGCTAAAGAAGTCATTATTTATCCTTAAATTTTATAAGCAAATAAGGATTATGGTAATAAGTAAGATTAATTGGAAGTGCTAGATCCATTTTTTCTTTTTAAAGAAAATAAACATGCTAACAATAACAATACCCATAATAGCTAGAGCAATTGGGTAGGACCAAGTCCATGTTAGCTCAGGCATATACTTAAAGTTCATTCCCCAGATGCCTGTTAGAAAGGTGAGGGGAGCAAATATCGTAGCTGCAATTGCAAGCAGTTTCATCACTTCATTGGTTTTATGCCCAATATTACTTAAATAGAGATCTAAAATCCCCGAAATCATGTCACGAAAAGTTTCAATCGTATCAACAACTTGGATTGTGTGGTCATAAAGATCTCTTAAGTAGAGGGTTATGTTTGGTGAAATTTGCTCAAAGTCACCTCTATGTAGCTTGGAAAGTACCTCTCTAAGAGGCCAAATGCTTTTTCTCATGATTATGGTTTCACGCTTAAGCAAGTGGATGTCTCTAAGAACAAGAGCATCTGTTGTGTTAATTAGTTCTTCTTCTAGATCATCAACTGTTTCAGCAATTTTTTCTAAAACAACAAAATAGTTATCTACTACAACGTCAATGAGAGTATACATTAGGTAATCAGGGCTCAGATTGTGTTGTCTGTTTTTTCTGCTTCGAATTCTTTCTTTGATAAAAGTGCTTAAATGGTGCTCACGCTCTTGAAAAGAAATAATAAAATTTGGGCCAAGAATTAAGCTAATCTGCTCATTTTCAATCATAACTCTTTCATGATCATAGTATAATGACCTAAGAACAATATAGAGAACGGAGTCATAGGGCTCTACTTTAGGGCGTTGCTCTGTGCATAAATCTTCTATTAGCAATGGGTGGAGTTTAAAGTGGTCTTGCATTTTTTTTAAGAGTTGGTGGGAAGGGTGCCCATCAATGTTGATCCATACAAGATCATTTGTATCTAGCGTAGGTATGCAATCATCAAAACACTTAACTTCAGTTTCCTCAAACTTGTCCACTCCAAAGATTACCAATGTAATTTTATTGGCTTCTCTTTTTTCTTCTTCAGAATGAGTATCTGCTTGAGGGATGGAAGATGTATCTAAGATCTTCTTTTTAAAGAATATGCGAGGCATAAGTTAAAGCCCTTTCGTTTCCCCACTCTTAGGAATATGAAAGGAGATTTTAATTGTCAATCAGCAATTAAAGTTCTCAAAGACAAACTGTTAGCTAAAGCTGATCTTGAAGGGCTCTTTTTGTTAGCTGCAGCTGACGTGCAAGTTGTGGATCGATCTTAATTTTTTGCTCAATATTTTTGCAGGCATGCAAAATTGTAGAGTGAGTTTTTCCAAAAGCTGAGCCTATTGTTGTTAAAGACTCTTTAACAAATTCTTTAGCAAGATACATGGCTACTTGGCGAGGCAATACGATGTTTTTTAGTCGCCCTCCACTCTTTAAATCACTAATTTTTACATCAAAAACCTGTGAAACTGATTTCAAGATGTTATCAATCGACACGTGTTGATCCGGTGAGTGTTGTAGCATTTCACCTAAAACTTCAACGACAACCTCTTCAGTAAGCTGGGCCTCCAAAATATGGCAATAAGCAGACAATTTGTTGACAGCTCCCTCAATCTGGCGGACATTTTGAGAGATGCGTTCAGCAATATAAAAGGCTAAGTTTTGAGGAATAATTAATCCTCTTTGCTCTGCTTTGTGTTGAATTATGGCTACTCGAGTTTCTAAATCAGGTGAAACCAAGTGAGCCACTAAGCCCCATTCCATTCTAGCTACCATGCGCTCAGATAATTTTAGGTGACTAGGAGGTTTATCGCACGCAATCACAATTTGTTTATTCATATTGATAAGCGTCTCGAACATATTACAAAACTCTTCTTCAAAGTTCAGACGATTTTGTAAGAACTGTATATCGTCAACCAAGAGCACATCGAGTTCTCTGTAATACTTTTTCATCTGTGCTACAGACTTGTTGCGTAGATTGTCTACGAGATCATTAATGAAAGCTTCTGTAGTTATGCATTGAACTTTTAAGTTCTTGTGACTTGTTTGAATCGAATGTCCAATAGCATGAAGTAAGTGAGTTTTACCAAGTCCTACTTTACCGTGTATAAATAAAGGGTTAAATGATCGTGAGGGTTTATGTGCAATTCCAATAGCGGCTGATTTTACAAATTGGTTAGAAGGCCCTTCAATGAAGTTTTCGAAGTGATAGTTTCTGTTGAGTTTGACATTGTGTTCTATAGGAGCGATTATCGAAGATGAAGTATCTTCTACAACTATTTTACTACTCTCTTTTTTTGGAGCAGTAATAACAAACTCTAGGGGTAGTTCTTCACCATTTTTAACAGGAAAAAAAGCCGATAAATCTTTTTGGTAATTTTCAAGGAGGTATTCTTTAACAAAGACATTAGGAACCTCTAATGTAAGCCCTTCATCAGACTCATGAAGAACTTTAATAGGAGCTAGCCAGTTAGCAAAGGCAGTAGCTGAGCAACGTTCTTCTGCATAGTCTAAAAATTGAGACCAAATTTTCGGATTGTCTTCACATAGTAGCATAAAATATTATTCCTTTGTTCCTTCTATTTATTACCTAAAAGTAGCTTGTTTAAGCAATCAAAAGTTATCAACAGACTTTCCACAATCACTTTGATTAGATAAAATGTGCGCGGAATGTAGCATGACCTTTTCTTCGTCGCAACATTATTCTTAGAAACTTTTTTGTGATCTTGATAAACCTTTGAAAATCATAATCACAACGCTAAAAAAAAATATTTTCTGCAGATACTTTTCTACATTATATTTCTATAAAACATTAATAGTAAATTTTTTAAGTTTTTAAAAGCGCTTTTGTTTTTGTAATGTATTGTTTAAGAGCAAATTAGGTTCAAGCAATTTGAGCCGATGAACTTTTTATGCAATGGCAGATAAAAAAGTTAAGTTTTACACAAAATTGTTGCCCTATCAAAGTGTTTCTCTTATAAGAAAATTACAATAGAACACATGAGGTTTTGATGACATCTGTTGATAACTTTAATATCGATGCACATTCAAGATACGCAATTGACAAAGCAAGAATTGAATCATTTAATAGCGATCACCATATCAGCAACCCGATGGATACACGCATCGTCTCTGACCATGCACAGGTTTTAGATCATAATCCAAAGCCGAGTGCTTTTGTAGACCTTTTTGGAGTAAATCTAAAAAGACGCTGGGCCTATTTTGAAAAACCAGCTAGTTTTGCTCAAAATAGAGTCTTTTTCTTTGGAGCTGATAGTGCAATTGAAAAAAGTGAGGTTGCATCGAATCGAGTCGCAAGTATTGACTGCCGTGATGCTGACCCAAAAGAACAAGCTCTTCGTTTAAAAGAAAGAGATTTAATAGAAAATTTTTGCAAGCAAGTTACAGGTTTGCACGAAGACTACCAACATATTATGGGGTGTATCCATAAGTTTCTTCAGGCATAGATATGAGTCGATTAAATTGGAATAAAATATTAGGATGGGACGACGATCAAATTGAAGATTTTCGTTTAACAGCTTTTTTGTATATACGAGAAGGAAAGTACGATATAGCAAAAACTTTTTGTGAAACCCTAGCAGTCTTAAATCCTGAGAATTCCTATGACCTTGCCACTCTTGGAGCTCTTTATTTGCAGCTTAACAATCCCGTTAACGCCTTAACATATCTTGATAAAGCCTGGTCTTTGGATCCAAAGAGCCAGACGATTCAAATCAATCGCATTAAAGCTATGTTGCAGCTTGGCTATAGAGAAGAAGGGCTTCGTCTTTTGAAGTCTTTTATTCCTGGCTGTAAGGACAAATTTATAGTCTCAGATGCCCAGGCTCTACAAATGGCCTACAACATGTAAAGATATTATTTGAAAAATGTGACGCAAAGCCTTTAATATTAGACCCTATCTATCCACAGAAAATTTATATATTCTTAATAAGTTACAGGTAAAATAGAGGCTTAAATGAAGCTTTGGTATTTTTCAATGTTAACTCCTAACTCAAAAAAAGATCTGACACAAACCCAGTATATGATTCCCCATCAAGTGGAATTTGATCAGCCGTATCCTGAGTTTGATTTGGCAACCCCAATTGATTTAAAGAAGGTTACACTTCCATCAGATGATGAGTTAAATAATGTCATTGATCAGCTTCACTATCTATGCTGCGTTGCAAAAACAGCTGAAAAAAAAGAGCTTCAAAGTTTTCATGAATTATCTGAAAAAGTTTTGAGTATCTTTAAGACAAGCAGCTATGAGACTCTCAATTCAAGTGATTTAAAATTTTTTGATGCTGTATTAAAATCTTTAGACTTTAAGAGGATTTATAGTAGAGACACAAAAGAGAGGCCCATCTTTAAGAAAAGGTGTAATACACTAATCGATCATCTCTCTAAGCCTAGAACCTCATGGTTTGAGCAATCTAGGGTTAATCATTTAAAAAGTGAAGCGCAGCTTCTGATAAAAAAGCTTACTTTTGCCACTGAGTACAGTAAATTTCAGCCAAAGCTTACAACACTTGATGATCAGTTAACAAAATCTCTAACATCTCTTAACGAGCAGACACTAGGTTTAGAATCTGGAAGTCGCTTAGACTTTACTTCTAAAAATTTAGTTGAAACCTTGAAGAGTTTAGAGAAGCTTGCAGCTTTTTGTGATGCCATGGAATTTGAGACTCTCAATAAGGCAGTGCAACTTTCAATTGTCAAAGAAATTTCTCAGACTGTCAGCTGGTGTAGCCATTTTTTAGAGGATTTCTTTGAGATCTTTGATAAAGAAGTGCGCTTTGAGTTAGATTTTCTGAAAACCTCAATTGAGTCAAACCCAGCTAAAACTAAGCAAAGAAAAAAAGTAAGCTCAAAGCAAGATTCTAAACGCTTAATTCAAGACCAAAAAAATTACCAGAATCTTCTTTTATCCCATCACGAAGTTCGAGAAGCGCTTAAGCAATCTAAAGGTTCTCTTAAGAGCTACTTGGAAAGGCCCAATACCTGGATAGAATTTGCGCAGTCCACAACAGCATCTTTGTTTTCTTTACCAAAAAATGTCTTAAAAACTATCGCTCATCCAATAGCTGCGATTACTCCAAGTGTTGAATCTGAGCTCGAGTACTGGAAAGGGCGTTTTGAGCAGGCTGTTTCAAAAATTTCTCAACATTCAATTGCATCCTTAAATAGCGATAAGCACACACTAGGTTTTGAGAAGATAGATCTAAAAACACTTTTAGATGGTTTGCCATCTAAAGAAGTGCTTTTGCCTTCTCGAGAGCTAAATTTAAGATCTAAATCTCAGCAAAGTGCTAGCAAAGCCCTTGAAAAACTTGCAAAGCCCGATAGTTTAACTTATTCGAGGACTCAAAAAGTTTTTGTAGGAGCTCTTGGATTGTTTGCCTTTGGACAGCTCGCTCAGTGGGGAACCTCTATTTATCATGAGTCGACAACTCTCCCTGCTAGAGCTAAATCTGCTCAAAAATTACTTTTTGAGCAACTTACGGACACTCAAAAATTTGTTCTAGACAAAGAAGTTCATCGCTTAGAAAACTTTTTAGAAGCTTACTTACCAAAGCAAAAAGGGGAAATAGATTTTTCAAATTGGTTGGGTTTTAAGAATCATCCGTCTGTCCCTCAATTTTTAAGAGATATAAAATTTGCAGATCAAATTCATAAAGTGGGCCAAAATGTATCATCAATAATAGATCGATTCAAACATTGGCGAATGTCTAAAATGGGTCAGTCTGAAGGTCTTTTGCCTACAATGCAGAAGTGGTGGGAACTTTTTACAAGCTCAAAGCCAAGCTCTTTAGATGAGGTGAAGCCCGAAGAAAAACCTGAAGAATTTCTTGCATTTTTAGATCATGCGTCTTCACATCCGACGTTTAAAAAACTGATTTCAGGAACATTGAAATCAGAGTATGATGTTCACCTCAATACTGAAGCAATGAAATATGCAAAGCATTATCATTCACTGGAGGAGGGACAGCGAAAATTTGTTTCTTCTCAACTGCAGAGTCTTTTTGAGTTAATCAATCATAAACCCTTTTTTAGTAATTTCGGAGGGCTAGACAAGAAAACAGAACAGCTAGTTCGAGTGAAATTATCTACAATACATGATGTGTACAAACAATTTAAAAGTCAAAAACAGACTTTACCCCAAAGTGGATACCTTAAAGCTTTGATTCAAGGTAAGTCTCACCCTCAGTCCGCGCATTTGCTAGCCCACGCTGTAGGAGATTCTTTTGCAAAAGATACTGGACTTGAAGGCTTTAATTTTACTCATATGCTTACTCATGTCACAGAGTTTATGTCTTTTCAAAATGCGCTAGGTCAAACTTTTTTTCCTGTAAAGCTATCGAGCACTCTAAAACGTTCACTAGATTTTCATAAGGACTTTTTTGATAAAGATAGCCCAGCTAAAATCGATGAATCCCAAAAGGAAAAAATGGGGATTCTCTCAGCGACTCTCAAAAGCTACCTAGAGCCACTAGAGTTAGGAGAGCCTCTTATCATTCTTGGTGGCTGGATAGGTACCGAAAGATCTGCTGGCCATGCGATAAGTTATGAAATTTATAAACAACCTAATGGCCAATATACTTTTCGTTTAGATAATAGGGGAGCTGGTATTCAAAATCACCTACATTATTTTGAAGATGGTAAGGCTAAAATAGTTCCATATATTGAAAAAAGAAATATCTCACTACAAGATCTTCTTGAACCTATTTTTGTTACGGCTCTATTTGAACTGCAAACTGTGCAATTTAAGTCAAACAAGGGTATGACAAGTTGGGGTGACAACCATATTTATAAAGCATTAATTTCAGATGCTTCCATAAAAGGTGATTTTTATGTTGGCAACTTAGAAGACTCTAACTGGGTCGAGCCGCAAATTTCAGGAACATGTGCCTATCAATCTCTTGCTCAAGCGATTAGAATGCAGGTAAGTGAAGAGCAATTTCATCGCTTTGAAATCGAATTTGGGATTTGGAATTTAAATGGTTTTTTTAATCAGCTGGGTGCCTCGAAACCTGAAGATTCTCTTCAACAACTACTTAAAAAAAGCATCTATGCTTACTCAACATCTTTGATTTCTAAGTTAGAAAAATTTTCAAAACTTGTCTCTGTTGAAGAACTTCAGCTTATTAATGAGAAGTTAAGTGTAATGAAGAGTCGTCTAGAGCAGTTCGATGCTGAGGCTAAATACGTGGCAATGGCGCGTGATAAAGATCTTGTTGAATTAAAGCAGGCAAAGGCTGTTGCATTGCCTAAGTTAAGCAAAGATAGCCAAACTCATCAAAGTGGGTTACATAATACTAGAAAACGATATTCTAGTATAAAAGATATAAAAAAAATAACCCCGGCCAAAATTGCAAGTATAAGTGATCCTACAGTCCCTTTTCATAAGAAGCTCTTGAAATTTAGCAAAGAGTATTATTTAGAAAGCATTAATGAAATAACAAGACATATCAGCAGTTTAGATTTTAGTTCTTTAAGCATCAGAGAAAAAAATCGGGCCATCATAAATCTTTCTGAATTTTCCAAGAAGATTTATACAAATTTATACGGTGATATAAGATTTGGAAAAAATCAAAAATCAGTAACTCCCAGTAGCTATTTGCCTCTTATGAGATTGAGTTTGTCGATGCATAAGATTGTCACTAAAGAAATTGCAGAGTCGGTAGGTTTAAGTTACCCACTTAACTTTCTTTTTATGGGTTACCAAAAAACAAAAATTCCACATTTTATTAATCCAGATCCTGACACACAAAAAGAGCTCCAAAGTATAGATGCTTACTTAAAAGGTGTAGGCATCATCAAAGACAAAATCCCTGTTTTATTCCCATATGCTTCGCAAGAAAAATATGGCTACCAGCGTATTAGTGGAGGAGATGAAGAAATAAATGACAGCACAGACCTAACTGCTTCTGGAGATTCTTCAAATTTTCTTATGGGAATCTTAATTCCATCGGTAGCTAGGGTTCTTGAAAAGTATCACTCAGATAAAGACAAGCCTCTTTGGATGCAAGTTGGAGAAACTCTTGGTCTAAAGAATATATTAGATATAAAAATGCCTAAAGTTTGGAAAGCATTGATGGCAAAAGCTGTTCAAATGGATCATTTATGCACAAACTATCACCCTAGTTCGGGTGTTGTGGAATTTTCCACTTTCGCAACTTATGAAGAAGGTAGCTTTAGCAAGCTAAAAAAAGTGGGCTACAAAACTAGATATAAAGGCCGTCGAAATTTTGAATTTAACTTAAAGCCTGATAAAGTAAGTATTTATGATAAAACGGTTAAAGGAGACGTACACAGTAAAGGAGGGCATCTCTTCGAGATGAACTTTCCAAAAATTGAGGACCCGAGCTTGTCCTATGCTTTGTCATTTTGGCAGGCCCATCTTTTACATAATAGAGAGCAACGTTTTGAGCTTAATGAAAATTCTTTCTATAAAGGTGAGCTTGTTGATCACTTAGGAACTACTAGCTATTGGGGACTTGATTTTATTGTTAAATCGTTAAATTTAGGATCGATCAAGAGTCGTACAGCTAGGCCTCCAAAAGATGTTGATGCTGATCAAATATTAGAATTATTATTGCTAAGCGAAGAGCCAACCTTGCGAATTGATCGAGCCATAGCTTATTTTCAAAACCCAGTAAATGGGAAAAAAATACTTAACAAAGATTATCAAACCTATTTAAATTTACTTCTTTTTTCCGACAATCAGTTGCTTAAACAATTATCTGAGCCTAAAGATGGCCTTGTTTTAGCGTCTAAACTCGCTAAGTTTTTCCAAAATCAGCACCAACGTTTTGTAACAGAAAGTAATTATCCACTAGCTGTCTTCTTCTTGAGAATGAATCAGCAGATCCAGCGAATCTTTAAGAGTGTGCAACCTGATGCATTGGACCCTTTCATTGTTGCGCGCAAAGAGCTAGTAGATCTATTAAAGATCCCATCTCTTAGTGGTTTAGATAAGTTTTACATCCATCGAGCTATAGCTGGCTCATTTTTAGATACGGATAGGATTTCAAGTGTCAAAGAATTTACTGACCTTATGACATCTTACACGTTTTTCACCTCGAAGAAAGAGTCTTATGACTCAAAGCAATTTTTAGACCAATACTTGGAAGAAGATATTTACAAAACGATATATAGATTATTGCCATCCCTTCAAAAAATTGTTTCAAAAAACCCTTCTAAATACATGAACAGTTTAGCTCAAAATATCGGACTTCAATTTTCTGAATCAGATACTTGGGAAATAGATAGATCTTACGGGTTTCCCAACATCTTGTGCACAAGTCAAGATGCGTCTTATGATTTATTTCAAGGCTCCTTCCTTCTGGAGAAAAAGGCAAAGGCTATTTCTGAACTTCCTCTTTCGTGTACGGAACATCCAACGTACAGAACAGTTTTTGGTCATAGAAACTTTGCTGGAACAAAGTACGATAGTAATTTTTTCACATTTTATGACGATCATGGTGACTTACATAAGCTGAGGGGTAAAGCCTCTCTTGAAAAGATGTATAAGTCGGTAGCGTATACATATGTAGATGCTGATGAATTTATAGATCAAGTGGGGGTAAGGTTCAAAAACTTAAACCTTATTAAAGGATACACTCACTGGATAAGTTCTAGCTCAAAAGGCCGGCAACAGGTTCTTTTTGTAGATCAAAAGAGCGGTGAAAAAGTTTTTGAGAGTGACTTTGATAGCCATGAAGTCAAGCATATAGAAACAGGAAGAGTTTTAATAAATCCAATGACAACTCCTCTTAAATTTACTACTGATTTTGAAAACACAAAGTTTATAAATATTTTTTCTACAATAGATAAGAAGTCCATCTCCGAGGTTGAATTCCCCAGGCTTATTGCTGTTGATAAAAAACCTTTAAAATTTAAGGCTATGGGTAATCGTCGCCTTGCTTGTCTCAATTATCCTGGATTGTATTTATCCTCCAAAAAGAGTTTATTTCATAAAGAAGGATACAACTTAATTGTTTTAGAAAATGAATCTAAGCAAGCTGTTAAAGCATTGATGAGCCCTTATTTTATAGATCAAAGTGATCATGAAAAAGTTAGTCAAAAAGGTTTAGATAGAAGTCTTGAGTTGGATTTAAAGCCTGATGCTATTGGTGAACGCTTTGGACTATTTGAATATAACTTGAGTGATTTAGATCACGCCGATGGGCCTACATTGCTGCCAGCTTCTAAGGGTGGAGCACTTTACTTAGTGTACTCTTATCTCAGGGCATACGAATATAAAAATGCTCTAAAAGAGCTTAACTCTCTAAAGTCTACTTTTAAAGCGCTCACTACACAAGAAATAGACTCTCTAATGTCTATTTTATCAATGTCGCTTCAAAATAATGACAACGATCCCAAAGCAATTGCTATTGAGACTTTAGCTGGTTACATTTTGATTGATAATTTGGCTCGTTTTGATACTCAATTAACTGATTCATATCAAAATAAAATACAAAAACTTATTACTGATGTTTACAGCAAATACTTGTTGAGGCGTTCTTATGTAAATACATTTGAACTTAACCCATATGAAGAATTTCAAATTTTAGATTTTGTAAAGAGGTCTTCTCTTTTTGAATCTCGAAGAGAAGTCCTTGCCAAAGATTTAAAGCTTGATGAAAAAAAACCAGTTTTAAAAGGGCCGTCAATTGTTCAATTGCCACATTTAGGGCCGAGGCGACTTGATCCACTTAATATTATTAAAATTTTAGAGCAGCTAAAAACAACTATACTTAACAACCCCAAATTTTTGAGTGGTTTAGAGCAACTTTTAAAAGTTTTAAATCTTCCATTTATTTTGCAAATAAAAGGAATAAAGGGGGTCAATGAACCTGCATCACTACTGTCTCCTGCTGTCAGTGATTTTCCCAAAAAGCTGCTGGAATTTTATCGTTATGCAAAAGAATATAACGCTCGAAGAAATGAAGGTAGTATAACTTATGACCACTTCAAGCAGAACCTATTTTTTAGTCAATACAATCATGGACAGAAAAAAGATGAAACTGATGATAATGTATCCTCTAGTATGCGGGCTTTTGCAGATTTTTTAGTTTTAGTTGCAGAGTATCCTGATTATTTTCCATCTGTAGATGAGCTTTTGGGTTACTTTGAGGAAGATGGCTATCACCTTTATTCGAAGAGTTTAGGACGTACTGCTAAGCTAGGTTTGCTAATTAGTGATTTAGTCTCCTCAACAATGCACGCTGTTGCATCGCGCCAATTCTATTCTCTATTTGATTTTTCCAAGAGCCAATCTAGAAAAACTATTGAAGTTGCAGTTCCTAAAAAGAAAATTAAAGAGAAAAAAGAGGCTACTGCTTTAGAAGGTTTAAAAGAGCTTAACCTTTCACCGTCACCTGCTTCAAAAAGGCATGTGTTAAAGTCTCTAAATGATGCCTTGGAGGTTCACTCTACGGTCAGAACTCCTCAAAGTGAGCAGTATTTTGCACACCTTCAAGAAACAGTTTTTAAACAAAATTTTGAAGAAGAGTTTAGCTCTTTGGAATTTAAATCCGTAAAGTCGGATTGTGAGCATTACCTTTTTAAGGAATCTCCTCAGCCTGCTTATAGACTTAAAACAAATGAAAATGGGCTAGATCTTCTTATTTCGACGCTTAAAGCAGATTCTCAAAATCCTGGATCAATAGCAAGTCATAAACTTGCTTTAAAAGAGAAAGAGCGTCAGCTCATTGAACTTGCAAATATAGAGCCAAGAAATCTTTTTGAAAAACAATCGCATCAATTAGCAATCAATGCGCAGAAAAAAAGCAAACTAACTCTTGATGATTTGTTATTAACTTTTACCAAACAAGACTCAAGGGGTTACTCTAAGTTAAACCCTAGCCTCTCATCGGATCAAATCGTTTTACTAAACCATCAGCTTAGAGATTACCTTGTAGAATCGACTCATTTGCAACAGCTCCAGCGCGTTTTTGTAGCCGCTAATCATGTTAAAGATGCTTCATTGTCTAAAGAAGACAAGAGTCAGTGGGTGCAGAAGCTTGGAGAATTTGGCTTTGCACAAAGAAATTATGATATTGCCAAACATCCAATCTACCTTGTCTTTGAACATTACTCTGATAAGCTTTTGTACCCTAAACAGGTAGAGAAATTAGCAGAACTCGAAAAGGCTGCGAGAGAAAAAAGAGATAGCAGTGAACTTGGGTTGATTATCGAAGCAATCATGGGCTTTGGTAAATCTAAGGTGATTTTGCCTCTTTTATCTATTCACTTAGCAGATAAAGAAACTCTTCCTTTAGTTGTAATGCCAGATAGTTTGATTGAGTCTGTTGGACAAGAAATTAGAGAAACTGTAGATCACTTTAGTCAAAAGTTAAAAGTAATTGAATTTACAAGAAAAACAAAGTGTACACCCAAAAAACTTGAGGAACTAGACACCTTGCTAACGGCTGCAATTGCTAATCAAGACGCTGTAGTTTTCAGTAGCTCTAGTTTGCAAAGTATGTACCTCAAATTTATTGAGCTGCTTTATTACGGAAATAAAGACAGTGCTCATGATTTAGCAAATATTAAGTTATTCCAAAGCATTTTCAAAAAATTAAAATATTCTTCATTGCCAGTATTTGATGAAGCTGACTTACTTTTTAACTGTAGGCATGAGACACACTTTACTCTAGCATCATCAACAGGCATTAGCCCTCAACACCTTGACTTATCAACAATCATTTATGAAATGATTGTTGATGCAGACATTGCTGGTGATTACAATTTTGATTTTCTGATGTTCAATGCTCAATCAAATCCTATTTCTATCAACCACTATAACAACCAGATTAAGGCTAAATTGGCTCAAGGTGTGATCAAAAAACTTTCCTCTGACAAACGCTTTTATTTTCCTGCGATGTCCAAATTTTTAAGGGGACTCTCTATTGAAGAGACACAGGCTTTTCATGACTACCTAGTTGGCAAATCTTCTGAGATAGTAGACATGTTTATTAGTGAGATTGAGGATGAAGTTGTTGCTAATATTATTGCGCTAGCTCAAGCTCAGCTTAATATCTTCTTGCCTCTAACGCTAAATAGAAAGCTATTTGAGCACTACGGTCCAGCAACAATTGATGGAGAAGTCTTAGCGATTCCTTATCACCATGGAAAAGCTAGCAGTACTTCACAGTTTGGTAATCAATACGAAGTGATTAACTACACCATCCAACACTATTTAAAAAATGGTATTTCTGAAGATATTATTAGACAAGAAATTCAGATGCTCAAGGATGAGGCTAGTAACTTTCTCGTTTTATTTCCAGATAGGTCTCTTGAACAAATACCGGCGTTTCAAGATCTAAAAAAAATCTATCCTGAAGCAACTGGCTTTGAATTAAGTGACAAAGATTTAAAAAAAGCAACGGAGAGTGTCAATAACTCATATGAACTGAAGCTTTCAATGACTCGGAAGTATTTTTTACCCAAGGTGAAAATTTATAGTAATAGGATTAGTGCAAACCCGCAGGTTTTCAAGCATATTTTTGATACAATTTTAGGGTTTACCGGAACAATGTGGAATGCAGAGACTTTCCCAACTCAAATTGAGACGCACAGCTCTTTGGGTATTTTAGGCAATACAATCACTCAGATAATTAAGAAATCAGACCCAAAAGTTACTGTCATTGAGAGCGAGCAAACAGCTCTTTTAAATCTAGGTGAGCTAATTAAAAAACCTTCAACGAGTGCTTTTATCGATTTAAATGGCTATTTTGATTTTGTAGACCGCAAAGATGTTTGTAGAGAAATACTCAAGACAAAAAAAAGCCAGGGTTATAAAGGGGTTGCCTATTATAATGAAGAGGGTCTTTTAATGGTTATGACTCACGATGATAAGCCTCCTGTTGAGTTTAGCAAAAGTAATTTAGCCAAGACTCCAGAGCAGCGCTTCACACTATATGATCACCAAAGAACTACTGGGGCTGATGTAAGCCAAGCTCCTAACGCAAGAGCTATGATGGCAGTAGGAAAGCATACGATATTGAGAGATCTTGCCCAAGCCGCTTGGCGCATGCGTGGGCTAGAAAAAGGTCAGGCTATTGACTTTGTTGTTACTGAGCAAGATAGACAAATTATACTAGCAAAGTTAAATTTAGAAGATACCACAGAGCTTAGTTTAGAAAATATTATTTCATATTCAATTATCAACCAGCTTGAAATTAAAGCAGGAGATAACCTTTTATCTCAAAAACAAAAGATTAAGGCTGTGATTGAAAAACATGTATTAGAGCAGTTATTTAATCAAAATCTTGATGCAAAAGAAACTTTAAATGTTTTTTCTGAGTTTAAATCTTTATTTATTAGTGAAGTTCAAGATGAACCCAGAAAGCAATACAGTCATGTGGAACAGCTCACTGAAAGTGTGGAAATTCTAAATAGCTATGTTGAGCACTTATCTAGCCAGTATAAAGATCTTTTCTCATCACGCGAGTGGAAACAAATCGAAACAGAAATTCAAGACTGTATTGAACCTAAATTTCTACCTAAGCAATCACTATTTGGTAAGCATAAGGGAGTTGCAGACCTTGAGCAGGAAATAGAAGTTGAAACAGAGGTTGAGACAAAGGTTAAAACAGAAGTTGAGACTGAGACAAAAAAACAGGTTCAGGCTCACGGCCCTTCATGCAGCGTTAGTAAATTAACATGGGCAAATACTGTATTTCCGTATAATGCAGCGCTAGATCTTAATGCCATTTTACCCAATGCAGGGCAAAACTATGCAAGTCACCCTACCTCTAGCAAAACAGGCAGCTTGACAATCTCTCGTATGACTTCTCTAGTAGGCTCTAAATATGACTTTTTTGATTCTAACATTTATGGAACTAGTAACCTATTTCAAATTTTAACTTCTAAGTTTTTCAATATACCAGGCTATAGCTTAATCTCTGATTTATACGGCTCTTGCCAAAACCCATGCTTAGAGGCATTAGTCACTCAAACAGACCAAGGTATTCAGGTTGTGATGCTTGATATAAAAGAAGCTGCGGAATGGAAAAAATTTATCAATCAAAGAGATAAAATCGGCAGCTCGAGTACTCAATCATTAGCTTTTGTTGTGAACTTACAAACAGGAGAAATTGAAAGGCCAGACTCAAAATTTGAAAAAGAGCTCTTAAGTGTTCAAGCTTCAGATCGATACCAGTTATTAATTATGCAGGCAAAGCTTTTAAGTGGGATTATGACATTTACAACGGATGAAATTAATCTTCTAGAAAAATGGGTCGAGGCAAACTCGATTAATAGAGTCTTGTTAAAGAACTTTATTGTGAATACTGTTTTAAGTCAGCGCCCTTCATCGGTTGTCATATTTGATAATACTCCACTTGGCCGCGCCCTAAGCTCTAAAGAGGCGCCTACATTAAAAGTATAAAGAAATTAACCTTCACCCCGAAAAAAGGTCCATCAAGAAATAGAAGTTTATGCTGAATTTTAACCTGTAAAAGGAGCATAAACTGATGAAAAAAGATTTACAGACGAGCAAATCATCCAAATGTTAAAAGAGGCAAAAGCCGGACTAAAGATTGTAGATCTTGGCTGCAAGCGTAATATAAATGTTAAGCTATCAAGCTGTAAAAGACTCTCGCCACTTGGCTCATTAATCTAGATGTGTATGGGTTCAATTGGGTCAGATTATTCAATATCTGATAGGAAGTTCTTATTCCTCCCATCCAAGCAAGATAGGTTCGATTGCTATAGATAATTTGCTCTAGACTAGATACAGGGCGGGTTACTGATAGTATCTTTTTGTAAATGTTGACTGCTAATGCAGTATTTGTTGGCGTTTTTTCTGATGGAGTTTCCTGAGACTTTTCATCCTCAACCTTTTCCTGAAGAGGATGCTTATTTCTCCAGAGGTTAAAACGCTGATTAAAAAAGGATCCTTTATGCTTTTTTTCTTTCTCAAATAAGACGTATTTTTTAGTTGTTTTTACACCTTTTAGTAGCGGGTCTGGGTGCAGGAATAAAAGTTTTTTGTAATGCTCTAGTATTCCTTCATGGGTCTCTTTTGTTTTGAAGCACACTAATTCAGAATCTTGTGATTCATTTTTTATAGATTTGCTGATTCGTCTAAAGGCAAAAAAGTTAGCTCCCAATATTCCAATAGAAGAATTTAGGTACTTCGTGATGTCAATAGCTACTAGTGCTACAGTAGGAGCAGAAGAATGAGCAAAGAATGTTAATAAATTTGCCTTGTCTGGATCTAATCTTGAAAGGGTCTCTTTTAAGTAGAATGCTGCAGGAATTGCATAAGGAAGTATTGTGCGCAATATACTAAAGAGGGCTAGGTTATGTGCAGCAAAACCTGTTTGAAGTAGCTGGTGTGATTCATTAATATTAGAAAGCTCCCTTGCTAGCACTGCCTTAAATTCTTTTTCTGTGTAGATATGTTCAAACTTTTTAGCGAGATCGATAATGGCTTGTTTTTTTGTTTCACTAAGAGTTTTTAAATAATCGATTATTTCAAGAGGAACATCTGGGATATTTTTCAGCTCAGCTTGCCACTTTTCATAAAGAGGACTTTTAACGATTTTTTCTGATTCGAATTCGTCGAAAGCTTTTTGTCCTACCAAAAGAAGAGCTCCATTTGAAGACTTAGAGTTACCAAGGTAGCTTATGCGATGTTTTAAATGAGGTGAGACTCTAACCTCAACCTGCATTTCTTTCATTCCAAGTTCATCTTTGAGGTCATCAACTATTGACTGAATACGGGCTAATTTGTTTTGTTCAGCTACATCTCCTAATTTAGAATTTCCTATACTGAGGACTCTGGGAAAGAAATTTGCAGCAAAATTACAAAAATGGGCTCCAGCGCGAATAATAGGGGGAGCGTGAAGTATATCAGCTAACACAGGAACAACAGTAAACCCATATTTGAAAGTCATATAAATAGCCTTTAAGAAAGATTATTGTCTTAGATGTTATATACTAATAGAATAGCAAAAATAGATTAAGAATGAATTAAGATTTTATATAGCAGTGATGCACTTCAATTAAATAGTTGAATATTTTCTGTGAGCTTAATCAAAGTATTACATATTTCATCCACCTTATCTTCAGTGAGATGGGAAAATAGGGGGAGGGAAAGGGCTTTTGAGTAATAAATCTCAGTATTTGAAAATGTAGTAATATTAATTTGAAAATGCTTTTGGAAGTATTCATGGTGATATAAGGGAATAAAATGCACCTGAGTACCAATTCCGCTTTCTTTAAGTTTGTTCATTAGCTCTTTTCTGGAGATACCAATTTTCTCAAAGTCAATAAGTACAGGCAGCAGGTTGTGAGCTGAATAGTCATCATATTTAGCCTCTAAAAAGCTAATATAGTTAAGGTTTTTAAGTCTTTCTCGATACTGCAAAACTCTTTTCTTACGCTCTGAAATTAAATGGTCAATGCGTTCTAGTTGTGAGAGCCCTAGAGCTGCTTGAAAGTCTGTTACGTTACAATTGGTAGTAAGGTCTTTGACTTGATACATCCAGGGGTTCTCATGCTCTTCTTTGACAATGCCGTTATTTCGAAAGAGCTTTAGGCGCTCATAGTAGGCTTTGGAGTTTGTTGTAACGACACCACCTTCTCCCATACAAATTGTTTTTGCGGGGTGAAAACTAAAGACAGTCATATCCGAGTTTGGGCAAGATCCAACAGGCGCGCCGTCTAAATACTTTGATCCAAAGGCTTGGCATCCATCTTCAATAATTACGCACTCTTTGAAAGGCTTTTTTATTGTTTTGGCAATACCTGAAAAATGCACTGGAAAGAGAAATACTCGTCCATTTTTTGGCTTAGATAGTGTTTTAAAATTAGGGGAGCCTGTTTTTAAGTCAATGTCGGCAAGCTTAAAATTTCGAGTTTTTTGAAGGGCTCCAGCTACAGTGCCGACGAAAGTGATTGGGGAGCTTACAACTGTGTCATCTTCATTAAGCTGCGCTGCATATCCAGCTGCAGTCAGAGCATTTGTGCCGCTGTTAAAGGCAACAGCGTATTTAGCCTTGCAAAATTTAGAGCATTTTTTCTCAAATTCTTCAACTAATGGCCCTCGGGTAATTAGTGATGAACCAAAACTTTTTAAAACAGCTTGAACATCATCTAGATTTAGAGTTTGTTGAGTGTAAGGTATAAAATTCATGCGCTTATATATAGCATATATGCGGTTATTTATTACTAGAAAGTTTTATCTCTAGAAGCTTCCTTTCTATTTCTGGAAGCGCTTTTTGGGCTGCCTTTTTGCCTGATTGATAGAGCGCTTCATATTCCTTGTGATTAAAAAGGCTAACTGAAGAGTCAATGTAGGGTTTAATGACTATATCTGCATCCATTGCAGAGTTTGCACTATGTTGGATGTTTGCAATCTGAAAGCTTAGCTTGGTTGCCTGAATCATGTTCTTTGGTCGCTTTGATGAAGCTGTGCCGCTAATATCTACAGCAATGACTATCCTAGGGTTGGATTGGCGTGCAACTTTAATCGGCACAGGATCAATAACCCCTCCATCGACTAAAAGTCTGCCATAGATTGAGACAGGTTGAAAGTAGAAAGGAACAGCGCATGAGGCGCAAACTGACGGGGTAATCTCACCACCTGATAAAACCACTTCTTCACCATCAAGTAAATTCGTAGCCACAACTTTCAAAGGAATCTGCAACTCTTTGAAGGTTTTGGCCTGTAGATTGGAGTTTAAAAATTTAGACATTGATTTGAATCCCCATAGCCCATTTCGAATGATGACCGGGTTGTAGTATGTCAGATGCTTGCGTTTTACTTTTTCCAATTTTTTTTTGAGCAAAGCGCTGTTGGGTTGATCTGCATAAAGTGATCCTATAAACCCTCCAATGCTACTTCCTACGATGAGGTCAATAGGAATATTAGCTTCTTCTAAAGCTTCTAGAACCCCTAGGTGAGCGGCGCCTCTGGCTCCACCACCACCTAAAACTAGGGCAACGCAAACAGGTTGTTCAATTTTTGCTGACTTAGGTAGAGAAGTGAGAGGTTGTAGATTGCTCCATTGGGATCTTGAAGAGCAGCCAAACACAAAAAAAGTAATAAGTGCACCGAAGAGATATTTTTTTATTTTATTCACGGCTAAAATTAGTTTTTAACTGGGAAGTATTGTTTAAAGATCGTTTAAAGTAAAGGTAAACTATTTGGAAATTAGCTGGTTAAATAATTAGTTTTTAAGTATAAAATAAAAATTTAATTAATGCATTTGAAGGGCTTTTATGAGTAAAGATATTATTTTAAAATATGAAGACCTAATTTGGAACCAAAAGAAAACAGATCACATGGCCCAATTTTTTTCATCAGATCCAAAGATACATAGCCCTCTTGGGGACTATAAATCTGTTGAAGAAATCAAGCAGATAGTGGAGAAGTGGATAGAAGCTATTGATAATCTAAAGGTTAGAAACATTAGTCTGACTCAGGAAGAGGGGCTTGTGACGTCTCATTGGGAAGCTACAGGGGTTTTTAAAAAAAATATTAATGGTATTAAGGCCTCTAATAAGCCTGTAAAATACAGAGGGGTGACTCTGTATCGTTTCAAGGGAGATAGAATTAACGAATATTGGGCATATATTGACAGCTCTTCCCTAAAAAATTAGCACTAAATATTTTTTAAAAAACCAAGTTATGTCTTTGATTTTTAATCAATTTTGATGTAAAATTTACATGATATCCAACTTAATTTAGAGGTGTTTTGTCATGTTGTCAGATGTAAGTGTTTCAAGTGTGATTTCAGATTGTAAATCAAAGATAAAAGAAGTTGTAGGTTCGCAATCATTTCAAGTGAGCTTAGGAGCTGCATCGGCAGTAACAGTCATTTGTGTTATCTCTAGCGCTTCTTCAAATCTGAATGATCCTATAAGCCCACAATCTTCGACTAAAGATACTGCACTTAAAGCAGACTGGTATGCGAATCAAACTACAGAACAAAGTCATGCATTGTTGAACGTTTCTTCATGGAGCTCGAGCTCTTTTTTTGATGAATGTCTAAAGGCGGCAACCCCTACTTCTCAAACTCCAGTTTCAGATGGTAAAGAACGTGTAAGCCAATTGAATACCTCAAAAGGTAGTTTGAGGTCATTATTCATGGATGCTGTTTTACCTACTTGTCAAAAAGACTCTGAAGATGCTTATCATAAAGTTGCAAACAATGTGTCTGAAATTTTCTTTTCAAAAAAAGAGGATCTTTTTTGTCCTATAAAAAGCACTTTTTCTAATGTGAGTATTGCGCCAATAAAATCAAAAGCTTCTGCTAACGCAACTTTTCAAAAAACAGCTAAAAAACTCACAAAAATGGAGCCCGTGGAAACTTCATATAGCTCTTTATACATAAGAGCTACAGGTGCCCTTGTAACTTTAGGAAGTCTCGCTTTTCTTTGCCGGCATCAGGGCGATACTCCTACGGTAGTAGTAACAGGGATTGCTGCAGGATATACAGCAGCTCAGTCACTGTATCGCAATGTTAAAGGTAGAATAAAATCCTTGTTTGCAAGCGGAGGACAGGCTGCAGCTTCAGCGGCAGAGTTTGGAAGCCCATCTGCAGATGCTGCAGATTCCGGAGATGAAAGTCACAATGCAGAAATACCTAGCACGCCGGCGCCGGTTGAACAAACACTCAGGAAGGTGGTAGCAGAACTTACAGGTTCCGAAGATGAAAGTCCCATTGCAGAAATACCTAGCAAGCCGGCTGAACCAACATTTATGGAGCAGATAAGAGAGCTTGCAGATCAAAGTTTTGATGGTGGAGAATTTGAAGAGTCAACTGTGGGTGTAGTTGATGACCCTCCTGGTACCTTTGATGAATTTGCGCAAGATTTTCGAGGTAGCATGCCTTCTGCACAAAGTTTAGATGGAGCAGCAGCAGCCCAAGGCGGTTTAAACCAAGCCTTTCGTGCAACAGCAGATCAAGTTGCTAGAGATTTTAAAACTGCAGAAAAAGGTGTGAAAATAAGTAGACAAGCGGGTAGAAACCTCTTAGATACTTTCAAGCAAATGAAAAGGTTCGTCGATGGTCAGGGGAAATAAAAATAACTGATGGGAAGTAAATTTTTCTTAACACCAAAATATTTTTATAAGGACGTAATAATTTATGTCAGTAGTTTCAATCCAACAACCTAGAGTAGTCAACTTTTTGCAAACTCTAAATGAGAGTATAAAATCAAAAGCGTTTCAAATTTCTTTTGGAACGACTTTTGCTTTCACAGCAATGCTAATTATCTATCAATCTCACGCATGTTTGAACGCTCAGCCTAAAAACCTTAATAATAATGCAGCTTTGCAAAATCCATTACTTGTAAATCAGTTGCCAATTATTGGTTTAGCATCACCTGTGAGCGCTGCGTATGATTATTGCATGAGAAATCAAAGTCTAGAATCTAAGAATTTTTCAATTAAGCCTTTAGCTGAAATATCGCCATTTAACCCTCCACTAGTGGGTGAGATCTTAGCTCATAAATTCGAACAAGCGAGTGCTGAGAAGATTGATCAAAAGATCACAGCTCAGTGTAAAAGACAAGCCTACTACAGTGCTGATCTACTCCATAAAAAAAATAAGTTCAGTCGGCCGGCAAATTCATCAGCACCTAGGGTTGTCCAAGTTTCTAAAAATGTGTATCCAATCCCCAATGCTATTTGGTCTAAGTGGATCTGGAGAGCTGGTGGAGTTGTTGCAGCAGGAGTGTTTACTCAAAAAGTCGTAAAACCTTTTGCGTCATCTGCCATGCTTTCCTTGGGAAGGCTCATGCTTGATTTGTTTCTCTTTTAGCATTTTCAATTAGGTTGTTTTTTTTGATTTTAGTCTTCTGACAGGCTTTTAAAGGGGCTGTTTAATCATCAAAAAGACAGTTTTCCACACATATTCCCACTATTTCCCACAATTTGTTATTTTTTTTTAATTATATAAACCATTTATTCCAAGTTTTGTAAGGATTTATTGTGGGTAATTTTACCTGCATTTTTAAAAACAATTTGTTTCTCTCGGTAAAATTGTGGTATACAGTGGGGTATTGTGGGAAATTAACTATGACTCATTTTTTTAGTGGTGCACATACAAGTAAGCTTGATGAGAAAAACCGTTTGGTTTTACCTCATGAGTTGAGATACGGCCTCGTTGAAAACGGGGTAATGCAGTTTTCTTTAGCGTTAGGCATGGGAGGTAATCTTTCTATATATCGCAAAAGTGAAATAGATCGACTTATCGAGCAGTTTCAAAAGCTTCAATATGTCGCCAAGTATCAAAAGTTTCTAACCATCTTCTTTTCAACTCTTTTCCATACAGAATGCGACAAAGTTGGGCGAATAAAACTGCCTGCCATGCTGAAAAAAGCTGCTCGAATAGATCAAGAGGTGGTTATTGCAGGAGTGATGAATAAAATTGAAATATGGCCACAAGAAGCCTATGAGACTATGTTGACCCAATTTTTAGATGGGCAAGATCAAGATTTAGATCTAGCAAAAGTAGCCGAAGAAGCATTTAAAGAACCTGGAAGCAAAAAATCGGATCTTCCACTAATTGGAGGGCAGCAAATCTCGTGACTGAGCCAGGACATACTCCGGTTTTATTAGATGAGTTTTTGAGTTTTTTTGAAGACTTAAAAATTAAGGTTTTTGTCGATGGAACTTTAGGAGCTGGAGGTCATAGTTTAGCTATTTTGGAAGCTCACCCTGAGATAGAAAAACTTATTGGCTTTGACCAGGATAGTCAAGCTATTGAGATTGCTAAAAAAAGACTAAAGCCTTTTGAAAAAAAAGTTGTGATTTTAGAAAAAAATTATTGTGACATGCACGAAGAACTAAAGAAAAAAAATATCTCAAAAGTTGATGGAATTTTCCTAGACATAGGAGTTTCTTCAATGCAGCTAGATCAAGCTGAAAGAGGTTTTAGTTTTTCAAAAAATGGTCCACTAGATATGCGTATGGACCGAAATTGCTCTCTAACAGCTGCTGAAATTGTCAACACCTGGAGTGAAAAGGATCTAGCAGATATTTTCAGAGAATACGGTGACGTGGCTAAATGGCGTTTTGCTGCTAAAACGATTGTTCAAGAGCGTAAAAAACACCCTTTTAAAACGACAAAAGATCTAGTTGATCTCCTTTCTCCTTTCTTAAGGAAATCTTCAAAAAAAAGTATTCACCCTCTTACGCTAGTTTTTCAAGCCTTGCGTATTGCAGTAAATAATGAACTTAAAGTTTTGGGATATACATTGCCTAAAGCCATGCCTTTTTTGAGACCTGGAGGAAGGCTTGGAGTCATTAGTTTTCATAGTGGAGAAGATCGAATTGTAAAAAACAGTTTCAGGGCTATGAGCAAAAGTCAGCCTCAAATGGGAAAAGAGTCGCAGAAGCCTTTAGCTTTAATGGTAACAAAAAAGCCCGTAGGACCA
The DNA here is from genome assembly GCA_022601345.1 of Chlamydiota bacterium. GTDB lineage: Bacteria > Chlamydiota > Chlamydiia > Chlamydiales > JAAZZY01 > JAAZZY01. The sequence goes on from JAJACU010000037.1 coordinate 45,040, forward strand.
ACGGATGAAGAGTGTCGGCGCAACCCAAGAGCGCGCAGTGCAAAAATGAGAGTTTTAGAAAGGATTTAGGTAGAATATGGCGCACCTATTTAGAGTATTGATTTGTTTAGTTGTTTTTGGCTTAGGATCATTTCTTTATGTTGATCAGCTCAATCAACAAACAGCTTTGCGCTTTCAAATTCCTGCAATAGAAAAAGAGATCGAAGAAATCACTCAACAAAATGTCCAACTTGCTTTTCAGCTTGAAAATTTCAATAACCCGCAGCATTTACTTGAACTTGCAAAGCAACCCGAGTATAGTCACCTTAAATTTCCATTTATGGAAGAGGTGATGGTCATCTCTTCTGAGATTGCAAAACGATATGAGTCTACGTCTGAGGAGATAGGGCCTGCAGATCAAAGGTCTTTGGTCAAATGGCCAATCTACTTAGGTAGCAGTAAAAGATAATTAAACAATATGAAAGAGTATAAGCGTGTTCTTTGGGTCTCGTGCTCAATTTTTGCTCTATTTTCCCTATTAGTCGTTCAATTTTTTAGAGTGCAAATTATTCAGGGTGAAAAATGGCAAAAAGTGGCAAGGATGCAGCACCAGCTCATTGTCAAAGAGCCTTTCAAAAGAGGCAAATTTTTTGCAAATACCAGTCTGCTTCCCGTTACAAAAGATAAGAAACAATCGTTTGTAATTGATATTCCTAAAGTTCACCTCTTTGCTGACCCTTACCAAATTCCACAGAACAAACAAACTGAAATAGCCGAAAAACTTAAAGATATTTTAGCTTTAGATATAGGTGATCAACAGCATTTTCTAAAAGAAATGCAACATGAAAAAAGCAGATCAAGAAAAATGCGTATGTGGGTCTCTTTAGATGAGCGTAATGAAGTCTCTAAATGGTGGTATCCCTATGCAAGAAAAAATAAAATAGCTTCTAATGCTCTTTTTTTCGTTTCAGATTATAAGCGCTCATACCCCTATGGCCCTTTACTTGGGCAATTACTACATACTATTCAAGAAAATAAAGAAGAGCAAACAAGGCAAGGCCTTCCAACAGGAGGATTAGAGTATTACTTTAACTCTTTTCTTAAAGGAAAAGAAGGTAAGAAAAAATTGATGCGTTCTCCCAAAAGTTCTTTAGATCAGGGGGTGATTACCAAAAAGCCTGTTCATGGAGCGGATGTGTATTTAACGATTAACCATCATCTGCAAGCTATAGCTGAAGAAGAAATAGAAAGAGGGGTTAAAGGGTGTGAGGCTAAGTCAGGTTGGGCTGTGATGATGGACCCGATGACAGGAGAAGTTTTAGCCATGGCTCAGTATCCAAAATTTGACCCAGAGAACTATAAGCAATACTATCAAAACGAAGACTCTATTGAACACACAAACTTAAAGAGCATCTGCGATAGCTATGAGCCCGGCTCTACTTTTAAACCTATTACAATTGCTATTAGCTTGTTGGCTAATGAAGAATTAAAGCGAAAGGGCAAAGACCCACTTTTTGATCCTTGCGAGAAAATTTCTACAAGCTCAGGTCACTTTCCGGGAAGGAGTAGACCTTTAACAGATCCAAGACACTACCGCTATAATAATCAGTACCTCGCAATGCAAAGGTCAACCAATATCTATTTTGCCAAGCTCGCTGACCGAGTCAGCAAAGAGTTGGGCTCCGATTGGTATAGAGAGCAATTGTGTAACATTTTTGGTCTCGGCAGCAAAACGGGAATAGAGTATCCATTAGAAAACCCAGGGTTTGTTCCGCGTCCTGGGATGCAGAATCCTAATGGGACATTAGAATGGTCAGTCCCAACGCCTTACTCATTAGCAATCGGCTATAATTTGATGGTAAATAGCCTTCAAATTACACGAATTTACTGCGCATTTGCAAATGGGGGGTATCTTGTGAAGCCTACTTTTGTCAAAAAAATATCTAAGACAGACGAGCAAGGGCGCGAAGAAATTCTATTTGATAATAAAGAAGAGCAACGCTTAGATCAGTTTAAAAAAATTCTTTCTCCATACATTGCAAGTGAAGTCATGAAATGCCTTAAATACTCTGTGCAGTATGTTGGAAGTGGGAATTTGGCTGATGTGTATGGTTACTCAATAGCTGGTAAATCTGGAACGGCAAGAAAGATTGTAAATGGAAAGTATTCACAAAAAAATTACTTTGCATCTTTTATAGGTATAGCTCCGGTTCAAAAACCACGCTTTGTGTTGTTGGTTTCAATGGATGAACCCAAGCCCACTTTAAAGCACGGTATTGGCTACATGTATTATGGTGGAAAGTGTGCAGCTCCAGTTTTTAGAGAGATTTCTAGAAGGTCATTAGAGTACTTGGGAGTAGCTCCTGATAATCCGTTTCATTACCCATTAGGCGACCAAAGGCGCAAGGTTGAAAAAACATTTTGGTTTAAAGAATCGCAAGAGTTAAAAAAACTAAACGAGCAGTGGAACGGGCAATGAAAATAAGAGAGTTGTTTAAAAGTCATGATGTTGAAGTCTATGGTGAAAATCTTGAGATTTTAGGCATCTCTTCTAACTCTAAACTAATTGCTAAAGGGGATCTTTTTATAGCAAAAAATGGCTCAAGTTTTAAAGGAATTGATTTTGCGCAAGAGGCCGTAAATTTAGGTGCGATAGCTCTATTGTTAGATAAATATGAGCCGGCATTCGAAAAATACACACAGATTGTACATAAGAATCCCTCCAAAATCGAAGGCTCTATTGCAGATCGTTTTTATAGAAGACCTTCAAAAAAGCTGTACACAATTGCCATAACAGGAACAAATGGAAAAACCTCAACTTCTTACCTAATTCGCCAGCTTTTTGGAGAACGCAAATGTGGTTTAATTGGAACTATTGAATACCTAATTGGTGACAAATCAGTCGATGCATCTCTAACAACGCCAGATGTTGTCAGTAACCATAAGATGCTCTCTCAAATGATTGAAAATAAAATGCAAGTGGCTGTTATGGAGGCTACGTCAGTTGCTCTGACGCAAAATCGATTAGACAATATTGATTTTGATATCGCTGTTTTTACAAACCTATCTCAAGACCACCTTGATTATCACAAAGATATGCAGCAATATTTAGAGTCTAAAGCATTACTTTTTGAACATTTATCTCCTGATAAAACTGCTATAATTAACATTGATGATCAAAAAGCAAATCAGCTTGTGCATAACTGTCGAGCTCAGATTAAAACCTATGGAACAGCTTTAGGAGCAGATTATTTAATCTCAGACATAGTTTTGAAGGCAAGTCGTTGCGAATTTGGACTAACTATTGATGGATGTAAACACATCGTCAACATTCCCCTAATTGGGATGTTCAATGTTTATAATGCAACAGCTGCAATTGCTACAGCAGTTGTTGCAGGAATACCAATAGATCAAATCATTGAAAAAACAGAGAGACTTTTAGCTCCAAAGGGAAGATTGCAGTCTATAGAGAATCCATATGGAGCTCAAATTTTTGTAGACTTTGCACATACTGAGGATGCTTTGAAAAATGTTATTCAATCTTTAAAACAAATAGAGCATAACCGCCTCATTACAGTTTTTGGGTGTGGAGGAGATCGAGATCCACATAAAAGGGCCTCAATGGGAAAAACAGTGAGCCATGAAAGCGATATCACTATAATTACCTCAGATAATCCTAGGTTTGAAGACCCTGAAGAAATTTGCAGGCAAGTTAAATCAGGCTGTGATCAGCAAAAAGAAATCTATGTTGAACCCGATCGAAAAACAGCTATTGAAAATGCTCTAAATATGCTTAAAGCTCACGACGTGTTGTTAATTGCTGGGCGTGGTCATGAAAAGTTTCAGATAATAAATGGGAAAAAAACACCATTTGAAGATGCTACAGTTGTTACAAAATTAATAAAAAATTTAAGTTCTGCATTAGGAAAATAGTTTGGAACCATCTAACTTAGATAGATTTGTTGTTGCACAATTGCAATCTTACCATTCAGTAGTTGAGGAGCTTAATAGTGGAAAAAAGAAAACGCACTGGATGTGGTATATTTTTCCTCAGATAGAAGGTCTGGGAAGCAGCCCATTATCTAAAAAATATGCAATTAAATCTCTTGATGAAGCAAAGGCTTACTATAACCACAATTTATTAGGAAAAAGATTGCTAGAGTGCTCTAAGATCCTCCTGAATATAGATGGCAAAGGTATTAATGAAATTTTTGCTTATCCAGACAATATAAAGCTCCAGTCATCTATGACCTTGTTTGTCAAAGCTGCCCCAAGTGAAAACATTTTTCAGCAGGTTATTGAAAAATATTTTGATGGAAAGCTTGATGACAAAACTCTAGAAAAAACTCTCTGTAAATAATTTTTTATTAAATATTTTCTCTCAATGTGCAAGTTTAAAATTTTCTTTTAAATGAGTCTGCTGCAGTTCTTATAAACAAAATTTACAGTGAAAAGATAGACTTGAGCGGGTATACTCTTGTCGAGATAAAGCTAGTGGGCTGTGTCCTCGGCGCGATTCGAACGCGCGACCTATTGCTTAGGAGGCAATTGCTCTATCCAGCTGAGCTACGAGAACAAACTTTAGCTAATTAAATTACTGGACAAACAGCTTTTTCTCAAGTATTTTTAGTTTTCACTTTTTAAATAAGGATCTTTTTTTTATGGAACCAAATGCTGATATTGGACTTGTAGGACTTGCTGTTATGGGACAAAATCTAGTCCTCAACATGAATGATAATGGATATACTGTTGCTGTTTTTAACCGTACAAGTGAGAAAGTAAAAAGTTTCTTAGAAGATGAAGCGAAAGGGACTAATGTTGTAGGAACCTATTCCGTAGAAGAGTTTGTTGCAACGTTGAAAAGACCAAGGCGAGTAATGCTAATGGTCAAAGCTGGTGATGTTGTTGATAAATTTATAGAGAAAATTGTCCCTCATTTGGAGAAAGGCGATATTATTATCGATGGAGGAAACAGCCACTATCAAGACTCAGAGCGCAGACTTAAGAGCCTAGAAGCTAAAGGAATTCATTTTATTGGAGCAGGGATTTCTGGTGGAGAAGAAGGAGCTAGATTTGGCCCATCAATTATGCCAGGTGGAAGTGCTGATGCATGGCAACATGTAGCACCTATTTTTCAAAGCATCGCTGCAAAGGTAGATGATATGCCTTGTTGTGATTGGGTAGGGAATGGAGGATCTGGCCATTTTGTTAAGATGGTTCATAATGGAATTGAATATGGCGACATGCAGCTTATATGCGAAGCTTACCATCTTTTAAGAGGAGCACTAGGGCTAAGCACTGACGAAATTAGCGATATTTTTGATCAATGGAACAAAAAAGAGCTTAACAGCTACCTTATTGAAATTACTCGCGATATTCTAGCTTTTAAAGATGAAGATAAAGAGCCACTTGTAGACAAAATTCTAGATGTTGCTGGACAAAAGGGGACAGGAAAGTGGACTGGCGTTAACGCTTTAGAGCTTGGCGTTCCATTAACATTAATTGCAGAATCTGTTTTTGCTCGCTATTTATCTAGTATGAAAGAAGAGCGAACTTTAGCTTCCCAAGAGCTCAAAGGGCCCAACCCAGAGTTTCAAGGAAATAAAGAGGAGTTTATTGACAAAGTTTTTAAAGCACTTTATGCATCAAAAATTATTAGTTATGCTCAAGGTTTCATGCTTTTTAAAGAAGCAGCAAAAGAATACAACTGGCAGCTAAACTACGCTCAGATTGCTTTTATGTGGAGAGGGGGATGTATCATCCGCAGCTCTTTCTTATCAAAAATTACTGAGGCGTATCAAGAAAATGAGCAACTCTCAACCTTGCTTTACAATTCATTTTTTAAAGAAGCAATTGACGGAGCTCAATCGTCTTGGAGACAAGTTGTTAGCCAAGCAGTGATGCTCGGAATACCCGTACCATGTTTTGGAGCAGCTCTTTCATTTTATGATGGGCTTCGCACCAAAAATCTTCCGCAAAACTTGCTGCAAGCTCAACGTGACTATTTTGGTGCACATACCTATGAGCGGGTGGATAAGGATCGTGGAGAGTTCTTCCATACGAATTGGACAGGTAGAGGCGGAAGTATTTCTGCTACACAATATAATGCATAAACCCAAGGTAAAAACATGATTGTTGAAAGAGTGAAATCCTTTTTTGATTGGCTTGAAATTGATTCAGAGCGTAGAGGTGAACTCGAACTGATTGCTGAAGAAGCAGCTCTTCTTGCCGAAGGAATGACGCACTTAAAAGACTATTTAGCCCTGGCAGCTCTTTTAGAATTCACACAGCCTAAACAAATTTTTGAGATAGGGACATATAAAGGGATAACATCTGATTTCTTTATGCAGGTTTTACCTCATTGCAGAGTAATCTCCATTGCCTATATCAATCCAAGAAGAGAGTTTTTTAAAAAGAAGTTTAATAACTCAGAACTCTCTAGTGAAGAAATAGGAAGCTATGTGACCAAAGAGAGAAAAAGTCGTTTTACTCAATTGATTGGTAATTCTCATGATTTAGTCGCAAGTAAGCTGATTGATGATTATGGACAGATGGACATGATTTTTATTGATGGAGATCATTCAGTTAAGGGCGTTCAAAAAGATACCGAGCTTGCACTAGAGATTTTAAAGAAAAATGGAACTATTGGCTGGCATGATGCCAACCCAAAAGATCAGTATACACCTGTACGTAAATATTTAGAGAACCAATTAGAAAAACCCATGTTAGCTACCTATGATGATTATATTGGTGGCGTAGCATGCTGGAACAAAAAAATAGAAGAAAAACTGCAAACACTAACACATGCCTAAAATAGATCCAAAATACATAAGAAATTTTTCAATTATTGCACACATCGACCACGGTAAGTCTACAATTGCTGATCGACTCATTGAATTTACAAGTACCGTTTTAAAACGCGATATGCAAGAGCAATTACTCGATGACATGGAACTTGAACGTGAGCGTGGAATAACTATTAAAGCACACCCAGTGACAATGTATTACAAGTCAAAAGAAGGGGTTGAATATCAAATCAATTTTATTGATACCCCAGGCCATGTTGACTTTTCATATGAAGTTTCGAGATCTTTAGCTGCATGTGAGGGAGCTCTGCTTGTCGTTGACGCATCTCAAGGGGTGCAGGCTCAAACGTTAGCAAATGTTTTTCTGGCTGTAGAACATAACTTAGAAATTCTACCTGTATTGAATAAAATTGATTTAGCTCAAGCAAACCCAGATGATGTTAAAAACCAAATTGAAGAGGTCATTGGTATAGATGCTTCTCAAGCTATTGAATGCTCAGCTAAGACCGGTAAAGGGATAGAAAGCATTCTAGAGAAAATATTAGAAGTCATACCGCCACCTAAAATTGTAGATGACGGTTATCTACGTGCTCTTGTTTTTGATTCACACTATGACGCCTATCGTGGAGTTATGGTTTATATTCGCGTTATTAGTGGATCAATAAAAAAGGGAACTCCTATTTTCATGATGGCTACCAATAAGAAATTTGAAGTTTTAGAAGTAGGTATCTTTGCTCCAAATGAAACAGTAAGTAGTGAGTTAAGAGCCGGCGAAGTGGGCTACATGATTGCTAATATCAAAAACTCTAACGACGTGAAAGTTGGCGATACACTAACCTATCAGAAAAACCCTATTAGCGAGCCTCTTAAAGGCTTTAAAGAAATTAAGCCAGTTGTCTTTGCTGGAATATATCCTGTCGATACTACAGACTTTGAAGCACTTCGAGATGCTCTATCTCGTTTGCAGCTTAATGATTCTGCTTTGGATATTGAGCAGGAGACCAGTCAAGCATTAGGCTTTGGTTTTAGATGTGGGTTTTTAGGGCTCTTGCATCTTGAAATTATTTCTGAACGTGTAATTCGCGAGTTTGATTTAGATATTATTATCACAGCGCCATCTGTTATCTATCGCATCACACTAAACAGCGGAAAGGTGCAAGATTTAGATAATCCATCTCACTATCCTGATCCTACCCATATTACAAAAATTGAAGAGCCTTGGGTTGAATGCCATATAATGACTCCTTCAGACTATATGGGGGCTATTATGAACTTGGGTAATGATAAGAGAGGCAACCTGGTCAAAACTGAGAGTGTTGGTGAATCTCGATTATTTTTAACCTATCACTTCCCTTTGAACGAAGTGGTAACAGACTTTAATGACAAGTTAAAATCAGCTACGAAAGGTTATGCATCTTTTGACTATGAATTCCATAGTTACAAGAAAAGCGACATTGTTAAACTCGATGTAAAAATTAACAGTGAACCTGTTGATGCCTTTTCTTGCTTAGTTCATTCATCTAAAGCAGAAGCTAAAGGGCGTGTTATCTGTGCAAAGCTTAAAGATGTGATTCCAAAACAGCTCTTTAAAGTGCCAATTCAAGCAGCTATTGGTGGAAAAATTATTGCTAGAGAGACCATCTCAGCAATGGGTAAAAACGTCACGGCTAAATGTTATGGTGGAGATATTTCACGTAAACGTAAGCTTTGGGAAAAGCAAAAGAAAGGTAAAAAGCGCATGAAGGAAATTGGTAAAGTGAATATCCCTCAAAGCGCTTTTATGGAAGTTCTAAAGAGCTAGATCTTTCTTAAATCAGACATAAAATCTTTTGCATGCCTTACTGCATTTTTAACAAAAAGTAGGCTAGAGAGCCCAAGTGCTAAAGATGTGGTGCTAATAAGAGGTCCAGTTATTGCCTCATTTCCTCTTAAACTCTCAGATGCAAAGTTAGCAAAAGGCTTAACAAGTCTTATATTGGTAATTTGTGGAAGGCAGTAGTTGCTAGAGCTGTATCCATTTGTTGGAGCCATGTTTAAGCAAACTTTTTGGCTATCAAGCTGAGTTGCAGCAAGGGTAAGTAATGCGCCGGCTGCAGCTAGATTAGCAGCAGCAAGCCCTGCGCTTTTCATTGAATTTTGAATGCTCATAAAAATATCTCATTGCTATTTAAAAAGAACAAGTTTATCTCTGCTATTTTTAATTGTATATTTAAAATTAATAGGGTCATTATTAAAAAGACATTTGGAAAGATTATATTTTTAAATGGGGCTACAAGTAGTGGAAAAACTACTATAGCAAAATCATTGCAAGCTAAGTTGGATGAACCTTTTTGGCACTATTCTATAGATCATTTTTTTGATTCAGATATTTTGCCAATGGATCGATTTAGAAAAAAAGATTTTGTGTGGGCAAGCTATAGGGATTCCTTTTTTGAAGGTTTCCATAATTCGATACCCATTTTTGTTCGTGCCGGTAACAATTTAATTATTGAGCATATCATTGAAACCGAAAAGTGGATGAATTTGTTACTGCGTTTACTTAAACCATTCGATGTATATTTTGTTGGAGTTCATTGTCCTCTTGCTGAACTTGAGAGAAGAGAATTAGAAAGAGGTGATAGACCCGCTGGTGGAGCAAAAAAAGATTTTGAATCCATTCATCTTCATGCAAAGTATGACTTGGAACTTGATTCAACCCATTCATTAGGCAAGAATGTTGATTTACTTATATCGTCTTGGAAAAAAAGAGCCTAACTATGTCCAAAACCCGATTTAGCTCTGGCTTAAATTAGTTTAATTTTTTGAGCGATTTTCTATGACCAATAGAGAGGAACTCTTGGGGAATTTCTGAATAAGTTTTTTCAATTGAAAACTTATCTGAAAGAGCTTTAGGCAATTTGTCTATTAAAGGTTGAACGCTTGGGTAGTATTTACATAGTGGTGTAATGAAATCTTTGTGGGAGCGATTGGAGCGATATTCGGGGATTTTTTTAGGCTGCTTGAGAAGGTTAATCTTTTTTATGTCGTAGTCCCATAAGAAGGACGTGTGCAGAAGCCAACGATTTTTACGTATGTAGAGTGCGTTGCCTCCTATCTTTTTGCTTTTCATCACATAGTCATTTTCAATTAAATTGAAATCATTGTGATCAAACAAATTTTGATAGAAATTCTTGCCCCACTTTAAAATAGGCTCTGGGTAGCAATCAGTATCAGTATCTTCTTTGTTGCAGATAAAAGTGATAAAAAGGGTTTTTTGGTCCACATAGACAGTTCCGCCTCCGCTAAATCTTTTAATAATAGGTACTGGGTTATTTTGCAAGTGATTCAAATGAATCATTTCCTCGGGTTTCGATGAAATGCCCAGTACAATAGCATCCGGTGAACCCATGTTAACTATACACCAATTTTGGTCGTTGGCTCGAAGCAGTGCTTCTTCCAGCTCTAGCTGATCATATATGGGGCAATTGCTGAGTTTAATGAAGTTTATAGGAGAATTCATTTACTTCTTAGCGTCTAGCGCCACCATTAATACAGAAAGATCAGCAGGAGATACTCCCGCGATTCGAGAAGCTTGCCCTAAATTTTCAGGGTTATACTTATTCAATTTTTCTACTGCCTCAGTGCGAAGCCCGAGTATAGAGGAAAAGCTAATATCTTTGGGAAAAAAAAGTTTTTCCAAATGATCAAACTTACTTATTTCAGCTTGTTGCCTCTTTATGTAACCTTCATACTTAATATTCAGTTCAATTTGATTTTCAATGTCAGTTGAATAGGCTGTAATTTTATCAGGATATTTTTCTTTCATTAGCTCATAGCTCATTTCGGGGCGTGCAATAAGTTTTTTTAATGAATACCCTTTTGAGTCTATTTCTGTAAAGACCAGTGATAGCCTCTTTAACTCGGTGTCAATAATATGTTTTTTATGGTTGAGTCGATTGAGCTGTCCTTCATTAATAAGGCCTAATTTGTAGCCGTGGGCGCGCAATCTAAGATCGGCATTGTCTTGCCTTAGAAGTAGCCTATACTCAGCTCTAGAAGTAAACATTCGGTAGGGTTCTTCTAAATCTTGGCGTATTAAATCGTCTATCATAACGCCAATATAAGATTCTGAGCGTTTAAGAATAAAAGGAGGTTTATTCTTTACAGTAAGTACTGCGTTTATTGCTGCAATGAGCCCTTGGGCTGCAGCTTCTTCGTAACCTGTTGTTCCATTGATTTGACCTGCAAGGTAGAGGCCTTTAATTTTTTTGCTATCTAAAGTCGAGTCTATTTGCCCAGAAGTGACATAATCATATTCAATAGCATAAGCTGGCCGTGTTATATGAGCATTTTCAAGTCCCGCAATGCTATGAAGCATTTCTAACTGCACATCGCATGGCAAAGATGTTGAGATCCCGTTGACGTATACTTCTTGAGTATCTAGTCCTTCAGGTTCTAAGAATATTTGGTGGCGCTCTTTATCTTTAAATCGAGTGACCTTGTCTTCAATAGATGGGCAATATCTAGGGCCTACTCCTTGTATTTTTCCACTATAAAGTGGAGAGCGATGGATATTTTTTTCGATAATCTTTTGAGTTTCTATAGATGTATAGGCGATATAGCAGCTAATTTGTCTTAGGCGTTCTTTTTTTACTGCGTCAAAAGAAAAGCGGATGTTTTCTTCGCCTTTTTGCTCTTCTACTTTTGAAAAGTTGATGCTTTTAAAATGAATGCGCGGGGGAGTTCCTGTTTTTAGACGAGCTAAATTAAAGCCTAAATCTAAAAGATTTTTTGAAATACCTGTAGCTGCTTTGTCTCCTGCACGGCCACCTTGAATATTGACCTCACCAAGGTGCATAAGTCCTCGCATAAAGGTACCTGCTGATAAGATAACACTTTTTGTGTTGTAGATAATGCCTTCTTTGGTTTTTACACCAGTGACACTGCCATTTTCAACAACGATTTCTTCAATAGTTCCTTGAATAATATCGAGGTTGGGAGTCTCTTCAAGAAGACTTTTCATTCTGAATTGATAAGCGACTTTATCTGCTTGGGCACGTGGAGCCCAAACAGCAGGCCCTTTAGAAGCGTTGAGCATGCGAAATTGAATTCCACACTCATCTGTGACTTGTCCCATAAGCCCACCAAGTGCGTCTATTTCGCGCACAATATGGCCTTTACCGATTCCTCCAATGGCTGGGTTACAGCTCATTTTTGCAATAGTATCTAAATTCATAGTTAAAAGAAGAGTCGGAGCGCCCATTTTTGCAGCCGCGTGAGCAGCTTCACAACCTGCGTGCCCTCCTCCAATAACTATTACATCATAGTGTTTGGGATATAACCACATACTTTTGGGTGAAAAAATTACTTCTTCTTATGACGATCTCTACGACGGCGTTTTTTGCGCTTGTGCTTTGAGATCTTCTTTCTGCGTTTTTTGAGAACTGATGACATCTATTTAACAAAGTTTTTTAGTTAATTTTAGAAAAACAAAGTAATTTTAGAGATATTTCCGTTAAAAGTAAAGTCTAACTTCATTTTAGGGAAATATAACCGAAATTAAAATATTAACTTGATTTAGTAGCAAATTTGACAAAACCTTCAACATATTCGAGTAATCTTTTTTGAACCTTTGAGTCGGTAATAGTTCCGCTTTCATCAAAGACACTATATGATGATCCAACATGAAGAGATTTTCCAAAATACGCTTTTGCATTGAGGCACTGTAAAATAGGCAGCCAGGCAGCCTGTGCTAGCGCAGAACCAAAGTGTCCAGCAGCGGCTCCAATTACTCCAGTAGGACGGTTGCCAAATACCTTGGGGATGTCTGCTGCAGGACGCGAGAGCCAGTCAATAGTATTTTTTAAAACACCAGGAATTCCATGGTTAAACTCTGGGGTGCTGATTAGTAGACCAGAGGATAATTCAATCTTTTCTTTTAATTGCACAACTGCATCAGGTATTCCATGTTTATCCTCAAGATCCCAATTGTATAAAGGAATATTTTCAATAGAGGCTATCAATATTTCAACACCGCTTGGAGCTAGCTTTGCAGCTTCTTGAAGCAAAAAAGTATTAACAGAGTTTTTTCTAAGGCTTCCAGATAGGGCAATTATTGTTTTCATGAAAATTAGCTTTTTTAATTTAAGGAGAATTAAAGAATTTATCAAATAGGGGGTTTTAAAACATTCTTTAATTTTAGATAGGAATTAGTGCCGTGTTTTGTGCTGCTTTAAAAGAATTAATTATTCATATCCGACAGCTTCAGGAGTATAGTTTGAGAATTTTGCAAATTCTTTTAAGAATGTAATGTTAATATTCCCAATGGCTCCATGTCTATTTTTTGCAATAATAAGTTCAGCCATTCCTGGTTTGTCCATTGGATCGTAATAGTCTCTTCGAAGCATAAAAATAACAACATCGGCATCTTGCTCAATACTTCCACTTTCACGTAAATCACTCATCATCGGGCGGTGCCCAGTTCTTTCTTCGACGCGACGCGATAACTGTGAAAGACAAATAATAGGGATATCTAGTTCTCTAGCTAAGTTTTTGAGAAGGCGAGAAATCTCTGAAATTTCATGTTGGCGACTCTCAGAGTTGCGTGTAGAGTTTGAACCTGATAGAAGCTGAAGGTAATCTACAACGAGCAGTTCGATGTCATATGCTTCTTTCATTCGGCGCGCACGTGCTCGAAGGTCTGTAATTTTAATTCCAGGCTGGTCATCAATAACAATGTTATGCTTTTGGAATTCACTCACAGCCGAGACGACACTTTGGTACTCGCTGCCATTTAGTGATCCAGTAGCTATTTTTTCTGATTCTACACCTGATTGTGCACAAATTAATCTATGGAGCAGTTGTTCAGCACCCATTTCAAGAGAAAATATGCCCACAGATTTTTTGCTAAGCAGCGCAACATTTGCAGCAACATTAAGAGCAAAAAGAGTTTTTCCCATCGCAGGACGTGCAGCTAGAATAATTAAATTTGAATTTCCCAGGCCATTGATTGTTTTATCTAGGTCTAAGAAGTTTGTGGGTGTTCCAGTAATGCCCAGATCTCCTTCGGGGCGATTTTGGAAATCTTCTTGTCTTTTTTCGAGTTCTTTTAAATAAGGCATCATAGAGTCTGTCTTGACTCCTGAAATTAAGTCCGGAACGTTGACGCCCACGCTTGCACGGTTTGCTTGGCTGATTTGAAAAAGCTTTTGTTGAGCGTCATCTAACGCTGAAAAAACATCTTCAGGTTCATCAAAAGCTTCTTTCTCAATTTCTTGAGCCGTACGTGCCATGCGGCGCAAAATTGCCTTATCATGAACAAGGTGGGCATAGTGCTCAATATGTGCAGAAGTTCCAGCAAACTGAGCAAGTGTCGTTAAATAGCTTACCCCACCAACGGTATTTAATTTGTCTTTGCGCTTAAGCTCTTCAGCGACTAAGTGTACATCTGCAGGCTTATCGCTTTTATATAAAAACTTGATTGTAGAGAAAATAGTACGGTGTTCAGTAAAATAGAAGTCAGAGTCATCCAATAAGTCTACAGCAGTATTAACGCTATTGATGTTCGTTAGCATACAGCCTAGTACCATCATCTCAGCTTCTTTTGAATGAGGAGGTACTTTAGCTAGTTTTCTGTTGACGGTTGTCTCTTGCATGGGGTTCTCGTTTTTTGTTGAATCCGAAAATAGCATACAAAACTAGTTTAGTCAAAAAGCAAATCGCAAACCATATAAAAATATAGATCCATGAGTAAATTACATATTTCCAACCAATACCTAAAAAGTCGGTAGTTCCTAATCCGTAAACAGAGATAATGGTTCCAATAACTAGAGATAAAGAAGTCGCTCCTATAAATTTCCAATGAGGCCAAGGATTACTCCAAAGCATTGTTTCGTTTCTCATTAGATAGATGGTTAAGTTGCCACCACATAAAATTCCCATAAACGCTAAAGTTTTTAAGTGCTCAAAATCTAGATGCCAGTAGTAGGATCCTATCCAAAAAAGACCAAATGTTGAGAGTACTCCAACAATTGCAAGACCTATTGAGATTGTGAAAACTTCATCCATACGCCATTGTACAGGATCTTGTTTGACTTCCATGTTGTCATAAGCAATCGTCATGATGGGAATGTCGTTTAAAAGTGCTATTAGAATAATCATAATAGCAGACAAGGGATGCTCATTTAAAAAGAGCATGGAGAGTAATAAAAAAAGAAGCAACCGGCACGTTTCACTAATGCGATACATGGCATAACTTTTCATGCGCCCAAAGACTCGCCTAGACTCTTCTACTGCTCGAGTAATAGTCATAAGCCCAGATTCTGTTAAAACAAGGTCTGCTGCAGATCGAGCTGCATCAGATGCTCCACTAACAGCTATGCCAACATCAGCTTGTTTTAGAGCTGGGGCATCGTTGACCCCATCACCTGTCATTCCTAGAATATATTTTTTGTCTTGTAATGCTTTAATGATTTTAAATTTATGTTCAGGAAAGACTTGAGCAAAGCCATCAGCATTTTTAATTGCATCACAAAAGGCTTGATCTCCTTTCTCACTAATTTCAGAAATAGAAACGATATTACTGCCTAAATCCAATTGTGATGATATTTGTTTGGCAATAGAGGCGTTGTCACCTGTGACCATATGGATTTCTACGCCAAGGTTTTTAAGATAGTCTACAGTTTCTTTAGTATCTTCTCTTGGGGGATCAAAAAGAGGAATAATCCCAACAAACTGCCAGGTGTTTCCTTCAGAGTCACTTTTTGCAACGCCAATTGTTCTAAATCCTTTAGAAGAGCAATCGTCAATCGATTTTTGTATTTCTTCACGTTTATCCGTATCAGGTTTTACAAGATCTAAAATAACTTGAGTTGCCCCTTTGCAGACATGAAAGGAGTTGCCCTCTCTTGCTTTAACAATAGCTTCAGATGATTTACGTACAGGATCAAATGGGATAAACTTATCGCAGTTAAAATTTTTCAACTCTTCTTTCTTTTGGAGTTGATTTAAGATAGCTTTGTCAATTGAGTCTGGTAAATCCTGGTTGGAAGCTAAAGAGGCATACAGCAATACTTCTTGGTCGTCCTTAGCCTCATAGGGCATAACATTTCCAACCGTGAGCTCATTTTTAGTTAATGTTCCAGTTTTATCTGAGCAGAGAACGTTTAAGTTTGCAAGCTCTTCTATTGCGGTTAACTTTGACACAATAGCTTTAAGTTTAGCTAATTTATGTGCACCTATTGCCATTGTCACTGAAAGGACAGCTGGAAGAGCTACAGGTATGCCAGCTATAACTAATACCAAGATAAAAATGGCCATTTGTCCAAAAGTCTCATGAGTTGATTTTTCAATATCAACGCGATAGATAGAAGCTGCCAGAATAATTGCGCAGATAATTAAGGTGACAGCAATAAGAAAGCGACCAATTTTTAGAACTGCTTCTTGAAAATGTGACTTAGTTTCTGCGTTATCTACAAGTTTTGCCGTTTTTCCAATAAAGGTATCCATGCCAGTTGCAATAACAATAGCATTCATCTCACCTTTTTTTGCAATAGTACTAGAATAGGCAACCTCTCCTAATTTTTTATCAACAGGTAGAGATTCTCCAGTCAATGCAGACTGATCAACGGAGAGATATTCTCCTGAGAATAGCTTAATGTCAGCGGGTATAATATTGCCTAGTTTTACTGAAATGACATCTCCTGGAACCAAATGTTTAGCTTCTAGGTCTAACCATTTTCCATCTCTAAGAGTGCGAGATTTTAGGGCGAGTTTTTCTTTTAAAGCCGCAATTGCATTTCCAGCTTGATATTCTTGTATGAATCCAAGTGTTGCATTAATCAAAAGCATTGCCAAAATAATGATGAAATCGGGCCATCTTTCAAGTAGGGCAGAAAGAATAACAGCAATTTCGATCATCCAAGGAATGGGTCCCCAAAAGAAAGAAAGCAAAGTCATCCATTGGCTCTTTTTCTTCTGTTGGATTTCATTAAGACCTTCTTTGGAAAGCCTTTTTTCTGCTTCTTGTGTGCTAAGTCCTGTTTTAGCATCAGACTGAAACTTTTTAAAAAGCTCTTCAGTTGAGAGCTTTTCAAGTTCACTGTGTACATCATTCATAATTTTAAATTTCTTTTTTTCTCTTTTTAGGAGATCGAGCAATGATGGTCAATTTAAAAAATAAAGTTTTTTATGATCATTCTAGGAGTAAATATTTTAATTTTAGAAAGAAAATAAGAGCAGCAGCAGATGCTGGTTTTTAATAAGACTTGTAAAAAACTGAATAAGAAGAGTATGATTTCCAATCATTTTCTTACGGAAAGATGGCTGAGTGGCCGAAGGCACGTCCCTGCTAAGGACGCGTACTCGTAAGGGTACCGAGGGTTCGAATCCCTCTCTTTCCGATCTTTTATCACAAAGTTTCTTACTTTATAGATGAGCTATACTCGATCAATTTCAATGTTTATCTATAAAATTGCATGTAAGTTGCTAATTTGAAGTCCTGTTAGAGCATTCCAGTAAGTGGTAAGAAGAGAGCCATCTGGATTTTTTACATCTATTTTATATACAGGAAGATATATTTCAGTCGATTTCTTAATAGTAAAGTCGGCCCCAAATGCTAGGTAAGCTACTTTTTCGACTTGGCGCATTGTGTATCTGCGCGGTCGTTGTTTAACGTTTTTGATTGTCTGAGTAACTAAATGATGGTCCAGGGTAGTTTCTGGTCGAATAGCAATCCTGGGTTTTTCAAGGTGTAGGCGAAAACCATTTCCACTTTGGACTACAATTTTCTTTTTTCTGCAGCTCTCAAGCCATCGATCAAGAACCTCATTTTCAATGCGAATTCTATCTGAGAGGTCTTTTCTTGAGAGTTGCCCTCCATTGAAGGCTAGAGCGTTAATAACTTTAAAGTCGTTGTGATCAACTCTTGCTGTGATACAGTCCTCAAATCCATGCGTTTTTTGCCAAGTTGTTGTTGAAATTACAAATTCTGCATCATCTAAGTCCCACAAAATAACACCTTCAGATGTAGTGTTATTATTTTTGCTATACTTTACCTCCATCAGCATATAGGGGTAAAAATGAAGCTCAGGAGTCGAATATTTATGAAATTCATCTTTGAGAAGCGTCTCTTTGTTGTTTTCCATAATGCTATTGGCACTATAGCGAACTTCCAAAGTAGCAAAGCTCTTTGAATCTACATATTGAGAAATATATTCATCGACTGTGTCTTTATGGAGAGTGTAGTAATAGTACCCACCTCCTGCTAAAGCTAAAAATAAAAAGCCGGAAATTAATTTTTTAAGCATTCATCCATGATTATTAACTGTTTTATTTCTTAATATAACAGTTAGTCTTTCATGGAAAGTAAAAATTCAGCGTTACTATTAGTTTTCTTTAATCGGTTAATTAAAAGGTTCATTGCGTCAACAGGGGTTAAGTCTGCTGTGCTTTTTCTAAGAACGTAAACTTTCTCAAGCTCGCCAGGATGGTAAAGAAGTTCTTCTTTTCTCGTACCGCTCTTAACAATGTCAATTGCTGGATAAATGCGACGATCAGAAAGTCGACGATCTAACACAAGTTCCATATTACCAGTACCTTTAAATTCTTCAAAGATAACCTCATCCATACGAGAACCAGTATCGATAAGTGCTGTAGCAATAATTGTTAAAGAACCACCATGCTCAATGTTTCTTGCAGCTCCAAAGAATCTCTTCGGTTTATGTAAAGCATTCGCATCAACACCTCCTGAAAGAATTTTTCCTGAGTGTGGCTCTACTGTGTTGTATGCACGCGCTAAACGGGTGATAGAATCTAGTAAAATAACAACATCATGGCCATATTCTACAAGTCTGCGTGCTTTTTCAAGGACCATTTCTGCTACTTGGACATGGCGCTCTGGTGGCTCATCAAATGTAGATGCAACAACTTCACCTGATTTAACGTGTCTGGCCATATCAGTGACCTCTTCTGGGCGCTCACCCACAAGAAGAACTAAAATTTTCACTTTTGGATTATTTTTTGCAATGGAGTTGATTATCTTTTCCATAATCACTGTTTTACCTGTGCGAGGAGGAGCAACTATTAAAGCACGTTGCCCCATCCCAATGGGGGCGGCTAAGTCAAGGACACGCGTTGTAACATTCTCTTTGCTTGTCTCCATAACCAGTCTCTCTTCAGGATAGAGTGGGGTAAGGTTTTCAAATCGAACTCTCTCTTTGGCTTTCTCAGGTGGAGTATTGTTAATTTGATCAACTTTTAATAAGGCAAAATACTTTTCTTTATCTTTTGGTGCGCGAATAGAGCCATAAACACTATCTCCCTTTTTCAGCTCAAATCTTCTAATTTGCGCTGGAGAGACGTAAATATCTTCAGCTGAAGGTAAGTAGTTGTAAGCAGGTGAGCGCAAAAAGCCAAAACCATCTGGCAGGACTTCTAAAACTCCTTCGCCATAAAGAATTTCTTTAAATTTATCAGATTTATATTTAACTATTTCAAAGACTACTTGAGATTTTGACAAAGCTCCAAGATTTTTGATTCCAAACCCTTTTGCGTAACGATTTAATTCTTCAACATTCATACGTTGGAGTTCTGAAACCTTGGTAATTGCAGCATGTTCTTTTAAGTGTTCTGCTCTATGCTGTTCGTAATTTTTCTCTTGAGCACGTTCTTTTTTTGGCTCCTTAGCTTTTTCATTGTCATTTTGAGAGCTGCTTAGTTTTTCACTAAGGTTGCTTACAGCTGGAGGTTTCGGTTGCTTGATGGGAGGGCGTTTGGGTCGGTGTGGAGGCTTGACAGGCAGGGTAGGTTTATCTGAATTTATTGCTACTGGAGCTTTAGCACTCTCAGTTTTTTCTAAATCAGGTTTTTCTTTTGAGGGATTGCCTTCTTCGTTCATAACACTAATGTCTCTTGTAATATTTGGGTTAATAAATGAATCCTACTGGATGATTTGTGAATATACTTCATTAAATTTTTCTTTGAGCTCTTCTAAATTGCCATTGTTATATAGGACAAAATCAGCTCGTTTGGCCTTTTCTTCATGAGTAAGTTGCCTACTTGATCTTAGTTGATAATCTTTAGCTACCAAAGGGTTCTTATGGGAATACCGTTGCTGACAAATTTGAGGGCTACTTACTACAGCTAATGTAGCGTCATAAAAGTTGTCAGATTGGGTTTCAAACAAAAGAGGTATTTCAACCACAAACATGGACCATTTTTTTTCTTTAGAAACTTCCTTAAATATTCTTTCTATTTCTTCTCGAACTAACGGATGAAGAATTTTTTCTAGGCGATCCAATTTTTCAGGATCTTTGAATACTATTTGAGCTATTTCTCGACGAATAATTTTTCCTTCTACAAGGACTTGAGAGCCAAGAAGCTGAATGATTTGCAATTGAACACTGGGGATTTCAAATAATTGATGAACAATAGCGTCAGTGTCTAAGACATATGCATCTCGGTCTCTAAACAAGCTTCCAACGGTACTTTTCCCTGATGACAGGCCGCCTGTAATAGCTACTTTCTTTAAAGCTAACATTCTTTCCAATTTTTGCCAATCTTTATATCAATTGTTAGAGGAACTTTTAATGGAATTATATTTTCCATTATTTTTTTTACATTATATGTTACATCTTCAATCTCAGAGTCTTCAACTTCAAAAAGTAATTCGTCATGAATTTGAAGGATCATAAAACTATTTTTATTCGTATCTTTCAAATATTGATTAATCTTAGCCATTGCTATCTTAATAATATCTGCATTGCTTCCTTGAAAAGGGGAGTTTACAGCCAGTCGCTCTGCAGCCTGTTTTAAAAGTTTATTTTTACTATTGATTTCATGAAGTGGGCGTTTTCTACCAAAAAGTGTTTCAGTGTAGCATTTTTCAGCAGCCTCTTGTTTACAACTTTCAATATAGTCAGAGACTTTAGGGTACTCTTTAAAATAGGCTTCAATAAATTCTTTTGCTTGTCCAACGCTTATTTTGAGTTGTTTTGAAAGGCCAAAAGATTGTTGCCCATAAATAATGCCAAAGTTAACTGCTTTAGCTAGTGATCGGTGTTCTTTCGTGACTTCGTTGATTGGAAGGTTAAAGATTTTGGCGGCAGTTGAAGTGTGAACATCTCCTTTACTGATGAAGGTCTCAATCAGGTGTGGATCTTGGCTGTAGTGCGCTAATAAACGTAGCTCAATTTGTGAGTAATCAGCAGACAAAAAAGACCAACCTTTTTTTTGCGGTTTAAAGGCTTTGCGGATTTCTCTACCTTGCTCAGTTCGAATAGGGATATTTTGTAAGTTAGGGTCTTGGCATGAGAGTCTACCCGTAGCTGCAATAGTTTGGTTAAAGCTGCAGTGCACGCGCTGCGTTTGATCAAACGGCTCGTTGACAAGAGATTCTACGTAAGTAGAACGTAATTTTTCTAAAGTTCTAAATTCAAGAATTTTTTCAATAATTGGGTGGGCTTGTTCAATCATCTCAAGAGCTTCAGCACTTGTAGAATATCCAGTTTTAGTTTTTTTTGTAGTAGGGATTTCTAATTTTTGAAATAAAATTTCTCCGAGTTGTTTAGGAGATTTTAAGTTAAATGTTTCTCCAGCCATTGCAAAAGTAGCTTGCTCGAGGTTCTCAAGTTTCTCGTTTAATGACTTTTTTAAAACTTTTAGTTCTTCAACATCAACATAAATCCCACAACGTTCCATGTTCAGTAGAACTGGAATAAGAGGAAGCTCAATTTCTTGGTATACTTTGAGCAGATTATGATCTTTTATTTTTTCTTTTAGAAGGTTGTTGAGTTTGATGGTCATCAAAACATCTTCGCCACAATATTGAGCAACTTTTTCGATCTCAATATCAGACATGCTCTTTTGGTTTTTACCTGTTCCAATCAAATCTTTAATAGGAATTTTCTGAAAGTTGAAGTATTCTAGAGATAAGTTATCTAGTGAGTGTTGTCGGATATTTGGGGTAAGTAGATATGATTGCAAAATTGTATCATCTGAGATAGTTTTTAATTCAATGCCCAGATTGAGCAAAATATGCATGTCATATTTAATGTGGTGCGCATAAAACCCAATATCTGAATTTTCAAAGAGTGGTTTTAGTTTGCGAACTAACTCACTTTTCTCGATACGATCATTGAAGGGGATATACCAAATTTTATCTTCTCTATATCCAATACCTAAGCCCACAATTTGAGCCGAGATTGGGGCTAAATGCGATGTCTCTGTATCAAAGCAAATTGTCTTTTGCTTTGAGAGTTCTTCAATGAGGTCATCGAGTTGGCTTGAATCATTAATAATTGGAATAGACATTCTTTCAACGCACGGAGTCTCTTCGAGAACCTCTTGTTGAAATTCTTTAAGGAGAGACTTGAAATTCATATCTTCAAAGAAAACTGCAAGTTTATTCTTTTCAGGTAAACTAAGGCTGTAAAAATCAAGCTCTTTAGGAAACTCAACATCTAAGTCTAAAGTCACAAGTCTGCGGCTTAAATCAAGTTGGTCTAAGTGGTTTAGAAAAGTTTCTCTTTTCTTCCCAGTTAGGTATTTGTCGGGGTTTGCAATCAACTCATCTAAAGTCTCTGCTTGAACGAGTAAATTTTGTGCTGTTTTAGGACCAAACCCTTTGACACCCGGAACATTATCGGAGGCGTCTCCTACGATGGTTAGATAATCACGTATTTGGGAAGGCCAAACACCGTAATGTTCTTTAACTTCATCAGCTTGGTAGATGAGGTTGTTTTTGTTGGTATTTACGATGCTAATATTGTCACGAACTAATTGAAAAAGGTCTTTATCACTGCTGCAAATGAAGGCTTGGTGGTTATTTTGATCTGCCCAAAGAGCAATTGCTGCCATTACATCATCTGCTTCAACGTTTGGAACCCGCAGTCTTGGGATGTTAGCTATCTCACAAAACTCATAGGCCCACTCTAACTGATGAGGTAAGTCTTCAGGTGGATGCTGGCGATTAGCTTTATATTCAGGGTAGATTGCGGATCTTTTTTTCGTATTATTTGGACCATCAAATACTGCGACTAAATGGGTCGGTTCAAAATCTTTAATGATTTTTAAAATTGCGCGAATGAACCCATAGAGAGCGTTAGTTGATTCTCCAGTTGGTCTATTGAGGTGGCGGATCGCGTAATACGATCTAAAAAGATATCCTAAAGAATCCAGGATAAATATTTTCTTCATACTACTGATTGTAGGATGGAAGATATATATTCATCAACTCTTCTTTGTTTGGGCTCATAAACATTAAGATGTTTTTCTTTAACCAATTCAAAGAGCCTTGGCTTTCAATAAGTTTATTATTCATAGCAAGTAAGTCTGAGAGGTGAAACTTTGGTTGAAGTTGAACGATTTGAAAGTTATTGTCTGCAATATCAGCAGCTTTGGCAAGCATCTGAACAGTCTCGTCGTATTGGTAACCTGCACCATCAATATAACCATATTCTTCAGCATCTGTCGAATAATACATTTGAGCGCCATATTTGTTTCTTAGCAGTGATTCTGTAAGTTTGGGTCTAGCAGTTGAAACAACTGAAAGAAACTGATCATAACTTAAACTAATTCTTCGAGTGTATGACTCAGGAGTTGTTTCAGCCCAGGGTTTAAAAGGATTCATTGAATCCTTATTTGCTCCTGCAGATAGCGTTTTGTTTTGAACGCCAACTTTTTGCATACCTTCTGAATAGTTGAAGTACATGGCAATTACACCTACAGAACCGATAGAGCTAGTTTCACTGGAGTAAATTTTTTCTGCTGCACAGGCAATATACATGCCACCTGATGCGCATAACCCTTCTACATAGGCGTAGATGGGCACTTGGTATTTTAAGGCATAGTCTTTGAGCGCATAGTACATGGACTCTGAATCTATAGCTGACCCTCCTGGAGTGTTAATATAGAGTAAAATTCCTTTAACAGGGTGGCTTTTAAAAGGTCCAGAGCGAGATTCATTTAAAAGGGAGCGCAGAGCCCCAGTATTCAAATTAGGATGGCCAATTTGCCCCGTAATGTTGATTCGAAGTAAAAGAGGTTGATTCGAATCAAAAATATATTTTCGCCCATTTGTATCAGGTACAATTGCTTCATACATGGATGCTTCCGTGGCTTTCGAACTTTTTCCAGCACCAAAAACAAGCAAAACGAGAAAAAAGGCTACAATAATTCCAATTACAGCAAAAAAGGAAATGCAAAACGAACGAACTGTTGAACTAAATAAAGACTCTTTTACTAACTTCATATGTGGTAATCCCAAGTGTACAAATAAACTTTGCTAGTGTATGCTACTTATAATATTTTTAATCAATGAAAATAAATTTTTTACTACTATGGATTTCTTAAGAAATTTTCTCCAGAAAAGTTTAGGTGTTATTCTTGAAGGCGCCTTTATCTTAATTTTAATTGTAGCCTTAACTGTTGTTGCTAAGCACATAATACAAAACGTGTACAAGCATTCTAAAAAGAGAAAAGGTTCTCTTTTTATGGAGAATTTTACAGTAAGGTTAATGCGCCCGATCAAGGTTATGATTTGGCTCGTTGGACTTTCTTATTTAGGGTATATTTTCGTTGTTAGACTACAACTGCAAAATAGTTTTCAATCAAGTTTTGGACAGTTTCGTAATTTAGTTATTATAGTTTGTTCAACCTGGCTTGCTTTTGAGATAAAAAAGCAGCTGATTCATTCTTGGTTCCAACGTAATAAGTATTCAGGTGTACCGCCAGACAAAGCTAAAATAGGCTTAGTCTCAAAATTAGTGTCTTCTACATTGATGATTCTTGCGGTGCTCGTAACGCTGAGTACTCTTGGTGTTCATATTGGAGCTCTCCTAACATTGGGAGGAATTGGTGGTGTCACACTTGGTTTTGCAGCAAAAGATGTTTTTGCGAACTTTTTCGGTGGATTTATGCTTCATATCACTAGGCCTTTTGATATAGGGGATTGGATTCACAGCCTAGATGCTAAGATGCAGGGCACTGTTGAGCATATTGGATTTTATTTAACAAGAGTTAGAGGATTTGATAAACGACCTTTTTATGTTCCAAACTCAATGTTTTCTTCACAAATTACAGTAAATGCAACTCGAATGACCAACAGAAGAATCAGAACAACCGTTGGAATTCGGTATGATGATTTTCATGTCATTGAACCTATTGTTAAAGACATAAGAAGTATGCTCAAAGAAAATAAAGATATTGATGATAACCAAGCCCAGCTCGTTAATTTCAAAGAGTTTGGTCCATCTTCTTTAGATATTGAGATCTACACCTTCACCAAATCTAGAGTTTGGAAAGAGTGGCTCCAGATACAACAAGATGTTTATATTGGGGTTGGTAAAATAATAGAAAAACACGGAGCAGAGATTGCTTTCCCAACTTCTACTTTACATATAAACAATAAATAATCTAAAGGGAACTAAATATATAAATTAATCCTGCCCTTTTAAAACAACAGGATAGTGCGTAAATTTCTAATTTTTAGTGATTAAATGATAGCCCCCTTTATAGATCTTCTCTCTCAGAATGCCAGTCACGCTCATTGGGTCTTCTTTTCTCTATTAATGTTAGCGGGTTTTAACTTACCCATTAGCGAAGATTTAGTTGTTTTATCGAGTGCTGTTGTCGCTGCAACTGTTACACCTCAAAATACTTATAAGCTTTTTGCTTTCGTTTTTATGGGCTGCTATCTATCAGATTGGCTCTCGTATTGGATCGGAAGAGTTTTTACACCTTGGCTTAGGAAAAGGAAGTTGCTAGGCAAGATGGTAGATAATCGTAGAATTGTTAGGATCACTCGCTTTTACTCAAAATATGGGGTTTCGACTCTACTCATTGGAAGATTCATACCTTTTGGAGTTCGAAATTTCTTGTTCATGTCAGCAGGCATGGTTCGGATGAACTTTTTTAAATTTATCATTATTGACGGAATCGCGTGTCTACTTTCTAATACCATTTGGTTTACCTTGGCCTACTCACTTGCTGAAAACTATCAAATAGTGCTCTCTTATATGAAACGAGCAAATATAATTATTTTTGCGATATTTGCTCTTTTAGTATTTGGTGTTATTGGATATAAATTTTATAGAAAAAAGAAAGGCTCTAACCCAACGACTCTTTAATGTTTACACTATCAAACACACTCACTTTACTCAGACTTCCAGCTGCGTTTATCTTTATTGTAGATAGTGTACCTGTTCGTCTAGTAGCTATTATTCTAGCTGTTATTAGTGATGTGTTAGATGGCTATATTGCTAGAAAGCATGGAACCGTTAGTCAGCTTGGAGCAGTTCTTGATCCAATAATGGACAAATTTTTTGTTTTCTTTTCTTTGGGTATCTTGGTTGCAACAGGCTACATGCCCATTTGGGCAATGGCATGTATGCTTTCAAGAGATATATGTTTGATAGCTTTTGGTATATATCTCTCAGTAACTAGGGGGTGGGATAAATTGGAGTTTCGCTCTATTGTATGGGGTAAAGTTACCACTGCTGCACAATTTTTAATTCTTACTTTAGTGGTTATAGGACTGGTTTTACCCTGGTATGTTTACGCCTTATTTATTCCGCTTGGAATTATGACAGTTGTCTCTTTGTACAAGGGCTTTAAAGACGCTTCGCAGCACTAATTACATCTTAGTTACGGTCTGCAATCCTAAAATAGAAAAACCAATTTCAAATGCTCGTTTTACAAGCTCACATAGAAGTAGGCGAGAGTTTTGCTCATCTGCATTAAGCACTTGGCAATCTCTAAAGAAACTATGGAACTTTTCAGCGAGCTGATATAAATAGTCACAGAGTCTATTGGGCAGTAGTGAATGAGCGACAGATTCTAAGATTTCTCGCAGCTGTATAATTGAGAGGGCTAACTCAGTTTCAGAAGGCTCTGTTAAAACAATTTGACTGCTTAAAAGAGACTGAAGTTTAAAGTTTGCCTTTGTCTGGATACTCACAATGCGTACATAGGCATAGAGTAAAAATGCTGCTGTGTTGCCTTCAAACTGAAGCATTTTTTCATAACTAAATGTGTAGTCTTTTGTTCTTAAACTAGAAAGGTCTGCGTACTTAACAGCATTGATTCCTAGGACTTTAGCCGTTTGTTCCACGTCTAACGATGGAGTGTCTCTCTCATTTATTATATGAGTTGCTTTAGCAATTGATTTCTTTAACAAATCGATAAGCTTTTCTGAATCGCCACTACGAGTTTTGAATTTCTTTCCATCTGAACCTAATACCAAACCAAAAGGGACGTGATCTACATCAGTTTTACATGGGTTGTAGTAGCCAGCAAGTTGTGCTGCTTTAAAAACCATTTGAAAGTGTAGGCTTTGTCCATTATCTACAACATAGATAATGCGATCAGCTTTTTCTTCATTTATGCGTTGAAAAAGTGCTGAGAGATCCGTGCTTGAGTAGTTATATCCGCCATCAGACTTTTGTATAATTATTGGCAGAGGTGAGCCAACTTTAGAGGTGAAGTCATCTAAAAACACACATTTTGCGCCGTTGGAGATTTTAACTAGATTCTTCTTTTCAAATAAATCAACTATTTGCTCAAGTAAGTCGTGGTAGAAAGATTCTCCTCGTTCCGTAATTTTCACGTCAAGCAAGTCATAGATTTCTTGGTAGCCAACCCTTGAAATTTCACATATTTTTTTCCATGCCAAAATAGCTTCAGGTTCATGAGCTTGTAATTTTATGACTTGAGCTTGTGAGCTTTTCTTGAACTTTTCATCATTATCGAAAAGAACTCTACTTTCTTTATACCAAAGTGCTAAGTGAGTTAAATCTGTCTTTTCTTCTCCTGTGAGAACTTTAGGATGCTTAGTTTTCAAATAGTGAATCAACATTCCAAAGGGGGTGCCCCAGTTGCCAATGTGATTTAGTCGTAAAACATCGTGCCCAAGAAATTCAAAAAGGCGCGATAAGCAATCCCCGATAATTGTAGAACGTAGGTGGCCAACGTGCAATTCTTTGGCCGTATTGGGTGAAGAGAACTCTACAATGACACGTTTTGGATGATTTGTTGCTGAGATTCCTAGTCTTTGATCTTTTAAAAGCTTATTGAGTTCTTTTTCTAAGAAAGCCTTTGAAATTGTAATATTAATAAACCCAGGTCCAGCTACTTCACAAGATTCTATAAGGCTTGAAGGTTTTAAAAGCAGCTTATTGGCTACACTTCGCGGGTTATCCTTAACAAGCTTGCTGAGTTTTAAAGCGCTGTTGCATTGGTAGTGTCCGTGCCCAGCTTGTTTTGAAACTGTAACTTCAAGTACCTGGGCAATTTGATCTTGAGAGAGGTCTGGAAAAGACTCTTCAATCAACAATTTAAAAATTTTAGAAAGTTGAGTTGTTAGTAGTGATGTATTAGACCAATGCATTTAGTTTTTCTTTCTCATGTAGGATAAGGGATTGGGCGAGTTGATCAGCAACAAGTGAAGGGCAGGTTTCTTGCCTTTCTGCAAGCTGATAGACTTCAAGTAAACGATCAAAAATTTTCTCTGTATGAAACAAAACTTTTTGGGGGTGAGTGTCTTCAGGGTTAATTCCTGAGGCAACACTAATTACGCCTCCACAATTTATAATACAATCGGGTGCATAGAGAATATTTTTTTCGACTAATTTCAACCCATCTTTTTCAGAGGCTAGCTGATTATTGGCCGCTCCAGCAACAGCTTTGCAGCGAAGTCTGCTAATATTTTCAGAGTTTAAGATTCCTCCTTGTGCACATGGAGCGAAAATATCACATTCAAAGTCATAAACATCTTCAGGTTCAACAATGTGGGCTCCAAACTCATGCGAGGCTTTCTTTAGAACTTCAGCATTTAAATCAGAAATATAAAGGTTGGCTCCAGCCCAAAATAGATGCTCAAGCAGCAGAATGCCAACTCCTCCGATACCTTGAAGAAGAATGCTTTTACCTTTTAATGATGTAGTGCCCCAAAGGTGTTGTGCTGTAGCCTGTATACCAATAAATGTGCCTCTAGCAGTAAATGGAGCAGGGGAGCCTGTGCCTTCTCCGGGAAGTCCAAGTACATGAGGCGTTCTCTCAAAAAGAGTTGAAAGGTTATCAAGCGTGCAGTTCATGTCTTCTGCTCCAATATAACGTCCGCCTAAGTAATTTAAGGCTTCAGCGTAAGCGTGAAGTAGCTCTTTTGACTTTGGCTTACTTGGGTCACAAATAACAGTGCTCTTTCCACCTCCAACCTTTAGATTTGCTAAGGCTGATTTATAAGACATTCCTTTAGCTAATCGCAGGGCGTCTTTAAGAGCCTCTTCTTCCGAAGAGTAAGGTAGAAAACGTATGCCGCCAAGAGAGGGGCCAAAAGTTGTGTCGTGTATGGCTACAAATGCATGAAGTCCACAGGTAGAGTCTTTGATTTCAATAACTTCTTCAAAATCATCAATATTCAACTTCTTAATGTGTAAACTCATACATTTGCCTCAATTTTTTTTTTGAACAGTCAAAAGAGAAGAGATGTTTTTAACAACTATCTCAACCGAAAACATTAAAATAAAATCACTTCAATAATAATATTTTTATACTTTTTAGTAAAGGTGCAATTGATTGAGCTTGAAGTAAAATCTACTTGTGAGTTATCTTAAATCATATTTTTTTAATTTTTAATCGATCAGGACAATGACTGAGGTGCTCATGCCGAAAAAATCTACTTTGGATGCTCTAAAACAGGATTTCTTATCTTATTTGAAGCCAAAGCGTAAACCAGACCTTATTACTAGTTACCTCCACTATATAGCCAAGAGAGATGTGGTTTCTCCTGTTGTTTGTCCACGGTATAAACTTATTTTTAAAAGCTTAGACGATGCTCTACAGGTTCTTGAAAGTAAAGATCTTATATGGAGAGAAACACGTATTATTATTGGGCAAGAAAGTGCTGCAGTAAACGATCAGACTAAAAAAATCTATATTTGCCCATTTTCAGGGAAAGTTTTTGCTAACAACACACACCCCAATCCTCAAGATGCAATCTATGACTGGGTTTCTAAGTGCCCCCAAAACACCGAAAGGAAAGACGGACTTGTTGTAAAAAGATTTTTTGTTTCAGAAGATTCTGAAATTATCAAAACATATATTGAAAAAGTAGATAAACCTGTAGAAAAAGTAGTCTTCTCATCAGCTCTAACAGGAGCCTTATATTTGAATAAAGAAACTATTTTAGAAGAGTTTAAAAAAGACTATGTTAAATCATTTGCTCTAGATGAAATTCAAAATCAAAATAGATTTGAGATTGAAGGCAGTCTTCTTCAGTATATACAAGAACAGCTTGCGGAAGAGAAAGTTTCAGAGTTTATCGAAGGCCTTGCAGAGCACGAAGAGTTTATGCCATACATTGAGAAATGGCTTGAAAGTTAGATGAAAATAGAGTTTATCACAAACTCCGCCCAAGAAACTTTTGAATTGGGCGCATCATTAGGAAAAAGATTACACGCAAATAGCATTATTGCTTTTTACGGTGAACTTGCAGCTGGGAAAACAACCTTAATAAAAGGCGTCGCTCATGCAATTGGTGGGATTGATCCAAATGAGATCAACAGCCCAACATTTACATATCTTAATATTTACGATGGTTTAAAATCATTTTATCATTTTGACCTTTACAGAATGAAAGGTGCTGAGCAGTTTTTACAAATGGGGTTTGATGAATATTTTGACGCAGAAGGAATCTGTTGTGTGGAATGGTCAGAGCGTATTCGTTCAATCTTGCCTAAAAAGCGTATTGACATTTTTCTAGAGCATCAAAATCAATCAAGAAAAATTATCATAGAATCCGAATATGAAGAAATTAGTTTTTAAGACCATAAGCTTTGTTAAAAGCTGCTCTAATTGGAATAAAAGCCCCAGTTTAAAAGACGATCAAGGAGAATCTCTTTTTGAAATTGCTGTTGCTGGACGTTCTAATGTGGGGAAATCAAGCCTTTTGAATGACCTTTTTAGGTCTAAAAACTTAGTTAAAACATCTTCTAAGCCAGGTAAAACTCGGTTATTGAATTTCTTTGATGTAGATAAAACGGCTGTTTTTTGTGATTTACCAGGTTACGGTTTTGCCAAAGTTTCTGAAAAAATGCGCAATAGCTGGCGACTGATGATTGAACCTTATCTTGAAAAAAGAGAGGAGTTAAAACTTGTCTTACTTCTTTTAGACATTCGCAGAAACCCAAGTGAGCAAGATTTACAATTTTTTGAATGGGTGCAATACCAAAAAAAACCTATCCTTATCGTTTTTACAAAAGTAGACAAAGTGAAAAAGAATGAAAAGATCAAGCAAATGAAAAAGAATATTGAGAAATTAAATAGCTCTGAAATTCCATTTGTCTACTACTCAACAACAAAAAATGTAGGGCGTAAAGAACTCATTTTTGAAATCAATAGGATGATTGAATTATGGGGCTGATGAAAAACGAAACATTTGTTTGCGTTGACTGTGAAGCTACAGGACTAGATCTTGAAAAAGATCAGATTATAGAGGTCGCAGCTGTAGTTTTTACTTTAGATAAAGAAATTGAAATCTATGATTCTCTTGTTGATCCCAAAATGAAGATTCCAGAGGAGTCGATTAAGATTCACAACATCGTACAAGAGATGGTTGAAGGCCAGCCATTAGTTCAAGAAGTTCTTCCGAAAATTTTAAAAATGATTGGCAGGCATATTATTGTAGGACATGGAATTGGATTTGACATTCACCTGATTAACAGAGATGCGAAAAAAAATGGACTTCCAAGTACAATCAGAAACAATCCATTTTTTGACACTTTGCGCTTAGCTAGGTTATATGGAGATAGCCCTCAAAATTCTCTTCAAAATTTAAGAGAGCATTTTAATATCAATAATGAAGGAGCTCATCGCGCTTTAAATGATGTAATTGTTAATATAGAAGTTTTTAGAAGACTCGTTGAAAAATACAAGACCGTTGAACAACTTCAAAAAATTCTTGAACGTCCAATAATGTTAAAGAAAATGCCTCTGGGTAAGCACAAAGGGCGACCATTGAAAGAAGTTCCACTAGAATACCTACAATGGGCTGCAGGTAAAAATTTTGACCAGGACTTATCTTATTCAATAAAATCAGAAATCAAAAGAAGACGCCAGACTAAAGATTTTTCAACAACTTCAAATCCATTTCATAACTTATAAAGTTGTTTTTTATCCCTTTTTTATAACGACAAAAATTGCCCTTTTAAGTAAAAATAGCGCATTCAAAATAGAGGTTTATAGAATGGATAAAGGTTCGATGAAAGTTAAAGTAGGGCTCGCAGAAATGCTAAAAGGTGGTGTAATCATGGATGTGGTGACACCAGAGCAAGCGCAAATAGCCGAAGCTGCAGGGGCGGTAGCTGTTATGGCTCTTGAGCGCATACCAGCCGATATTAGAAAAGATGGTAAAATTGCTCGTATGTCTTCGGTGGATTTAGTTCAATCTATACAAAAGTCAGTCTCTGTTCCTGTTATGGCAAAATGCCGTATTGGGCACTTTGTTGAAGCTCAAATGCTCCAAGAAATGGAAGTTGATTTCATCGATGAGAGTGAAGTACTAACACCTGCTGATCATCATTTTCATATCAATAAGCATCCATTTAAAGTTCCTTTTGTTTGTGGTTGCAGAAATTTAGGTGAAGCATTACGTCGAATAGGAGAAGGGGCTGCCATGATTCGCACTAAAGGAGAACCTGGAACAGGGGATATTGTTGAAGCGGTTCAGCACATGAGAGATGTTCAAAGAGGTATTAGTCGTTTAATGGGCTTAAGCACAGAAGAGCTAATGACAGAAGCTAAAAACTTGGGAGCTCCATACGAATTAGTTTTACAAATTTCTCAAACAGGAAAACTTCCGGTTCCTAACTTTTCTGCAGGAGGAATTGCAACCCCAGCTGATGCAGCACTAATGATGCAACTTGGAGCTGAAACTGTTTTTGTAGGTTCTGGAATTTTTAAATCATCTGATCCAGAAAAACGTGCAAAAGCTATTGTCCAGGCTGTAACATACTTTCAAGAGCCAGAAAAACTTGTTGAAGCTTCTAAAGGACTGTCGTCAGGAATGGGTGGAATTTCTTCAGCATTACTCGAAGCGAATGAACGTTTAGCGACAAGAGGCTGGTAATTGATTGGTGTTCTTGCCCTGCAGGGGGCTTTTCAAAAGCATTATGATTGTCTCAAAAAAATTGATGTTCAATGTTGTTTTGTCAAACATTTGGAAGATCTCGAAAAATGCTCTGGTTTGATTCTCCCAGGAGGGGAAACCACAGCACATTTGAAACTTTTAAAAAATGACTTCTGGAAAGCTCTCGTAGAATTTGGCCACGTTAAACCTATTTTTGGTACATGTTGTGGCTTGATTTTGCTTTCCTCTAAAATTGTAGGTTCACCTGTTCCTACCTTGGAGTTGATGGATTTAACAACTGAACGAAATGCCTATGGGACGCAGCTAGATTCTTTTGAAGATGAAATAAATGCAGAGCTTGATGGACAAACTGTTTTAGTAAAGGGTTGTTTTATTCGAGCTCCTAAAATTTTAGAGATTGGACCTGGCGTCAAGGTTCTTGCAACTCACTTCCAAAATCCAGTAATAGTAGAACAAGGATTACATTTAGCATGTACCTTTCATCCTGAAATTTCAATGGACACTTCATTACATGCTTATTTTGCAGATCGTTGCAGAGAAGCTTTTCAAGTGACTTAATTGATTATTCAAAATAAAACTCTTGATTTTTTGCATCATTGAGCTTTAAATTAGTCTCAAAAATTAATTTAAAGTATGGGCAAAGCTTTTAATGAAAGCGAGGAGCTGTTGAGATGGGTAATGTAGGTATGACAAGTGGCGGTGGTTCCAATGTGCAAATTTCTTCCGAATATCAAGAAAAATTTGCGGATGTCTGTCCTCCAACTTTTCTAGAGAGTGTTTCAGAAATTTTAGGCTTAAGTGACCTTTCTATATGGAGCACACCATTAAACATTCCTTCAAATATATTTGCGTTATTAAAAGTTACTTGTCGAAGTCTTTACTCTACGACCCTAGGTTCTACAGAGCAAGACGAAGCCTGTAACAAAGTCAAGCAAAACCAGGTTAACTTAGAAAAAGTGGACGCATTAGGACAAACTGCTTTGTCCAAATCATTAGCTGAAGGAAACCTGGGAGCAGCAGAAGTCTTTGTGTTGGGCTCAAACCTTGCGCAGCGTAATTTAAAACAGGAAACTCCCCTACATATCCTTGCTTCCAACGGGAAAAGCAGTGTTGATTTAGTAAAGTTGCTTATAGAAGCAAAAGCAGATCTTAACGCTCGTGACGCAAATGGAAGAACACCCTTGCACCTTGCAGCTCTTTTCGGTGACATTAGTACGCTAGAAGCTTTGTTAAGGGCTGGGGCAAAAGTAGATGTTATAGATGATATAGGGTGCTCCCCACTACTTCTTGCAGCTAAAGGCAGCGCAGCATGTTTCAACTCTCTACATAGCTCAGGAGCTTCTTTAGACATAGAAAATGCAGATGGAGCTGGTGTTTGGCATTTTGCTGCTATGAATAGTGATTCCAATTCAATAATGTCTGTATTATTTAGAGAAAAAAAGAATCCTGACAAAGCGGATATCCTCGGAAGAACGGCAATGCACTATGCTTCTCAGGAAGGAAACAGCGATGCAGTAGATAATCTAGTGTACTACGGAGCCTCTGCTACATGCTCAACACACGACAAGTTAACCCCTATTCATTTGGCATCTTATGGCGGGCATGTTAACGTGATACATAGGCTCGTAGCAAATGGAGCAGACTGCTCATTAGCAGACTCATATGGATTAACTCCTCTAATGCTTGCTTCCGGAAGAGGAAGCCCTGAAATTGTAGGAGCCTTGCTATCTAATGGTGTCTCAGTAAATGAAGTAGACAATGAAGGGCAAACTGCTCTTTTCAAAGCTTCTATGAATGATCATCCTGAGGTCGTAGCCCTCCTTCTTAATGCGGGTGCAAATGCAGATATTTTTCCTGAAAAAGGTAGATCTGCTCGCTATACAGCAATTAAGTTAAGAAATACAAATGTGGAAAAACTTTTAAAAAATGTTGATGCAGCTATTGTTGCGGGCCAAGGTGAACTCCCACTTCACCATGCAATTGCTCGAAGAGATTCTAGAGGGTTGCAAACAGCATTATTAGCTGAGGCTAGACTGAACTCTTTAGATGCAGATGGACAATCTCCATTAATGTTAGCTCTAGCAACTAATCAAGAAGGTATGACTAGAGACCTACTTGCTCTTAGAGTTGATATTTCTGTAGAAGATGTAAATAAATTAACAGCGCTCCACTTGGCTTCCCTTACCTCTTTTAAGGGTATAGCTGAGCAATTAATTTCACAGGGGGCAGATCCTCTAGCTACAGATAAATATGGCGCCATCCCATTGCATTATGCCGCAACAAAAGGGAATTGTGAAGTTATTGATGCTTTAGCCCCATTTTCTTCAATTGAGGACGTGAATATCGATGTGCCAAATAATAGTGGGTTGACGCCTTTGCACTTAGCTGTTCAAGAAGGTCAGCTTGCTTCTGTTAAACAGCTTTTGAAAGCGGGAGCAAATCCTTTAGTGATTGATAACAGAGGTCTGACTTCATTGCATCATGCTGCGATTCGTGGAGATGTTGAAACCCTTAAAGCTCTTACAAAAACCACTACTTTGATAAATGGACTTAACTGGGAAGATCTACAAGGTAAAACACCTTTGTATTATGCTGCAATAGGAGGTCACGAAAAGGCTAAACAGTTCCTACTAAAAAAAGGTGGAATCGTCTTCCAACAAGAACAAGGTGAGTTGCAAAAAGCACTGTTTGCTAATGACACAGCTCGCCTTATAGCAACTCTTTCAGAAAACTCGCCAGTAGTTTCAAGTGAAAACCCCAACCCCCAATATAGTGGTTTGATCGATATACTGCATCTGGCTGACAGTCGAACTTCAGCCGATATCATAAGAAATGTAACCGGAAAAGCCTTGTTAGACGCTAGAGACACTGAAGACAAAACTCTTCTACATTCAGTTGCAAAAGATGACAAGTTGGATGCTATAAATAATGCAATAAAAGCAGGAGTTCCACTTGAGGCCCAAGATATTTATGGAAAAACGGCGCTTCATCTTTGTGCTGAAAATGGAAATGTCAGAGCTCTTGATGTAATGGCTCAAGCAGGATCAAACCTTATCGCTGCTGAAATACAAGGCTACACACCTTATGCTTTAGCAATTGCAAGAGGACATACTTCTTTTGCTAAAAGAATTTCAGAACTTGGTGGAGAAGAGATTCAAAACCCACATAAGAAAGTATCTTTTGCTCTTCTAAACCTAATTGGATCTGGAAATATTAACGAAGTGAAACAATTCATTGGTGCGAATGCAAATCTTAGCGTTAAAGACGAAAATGGTTATGGAGCTATGCATTATGCTGTAAGCTCTCCAAAAGCAAAAGAAGCAATCCAAATGCTTGTTGAAGCAAGTGTAGATACAGCTTTGAAAGACAATCAGGGGCGAACAGCTCTACATCTTGCCATAGCTCTAAATAATACTGATGCTATCGCCGCACTTTCAGATGGGAGTAAAACATAAAGTTTAAACAAGTATGTTTAAAAAAACTTTAAAAGATATAGCCCTGGATAATCAAAAAGTTTTGATGCGGGCTGACTTTAATCTACCTTTAAGTGCAGATGGAAGCATTGTAGATGATTTTCGAATCAGGTCTGCGTTGCCTACCATAGAATACTTACTAGATCATAATTGCGCCCTTGTTTTGATGAGCCATTTCAAAAGGCCTGGTGGGCGGTATGATTCTAGGCTAAGTTTAAAGGTTTGCGCCGAAAGGCTAAGTTCATTACTTGGAAAACAGGTTAAAATGGCGCCCGACTGTGTCGGTCCAGAAGTTGATCAATTAAAACAATCGCTTCATCCCGGTGAAATTTTAATGCTTGAAAATCTGCGTTTTCATTCAGAAGAGACAGGTGAAAATAAGCAAGAGTTTTCAAGAAAACTTGCAGAAGGATGTAGTGTTTTTGTTAATGATGCCTTCGGCTGTTGCCATCGGCATCAAGCATCAATTGTAGATATTGCAAAATGTTTCCCTGAAACAGCAGTAGCAGGATTTTTACTTCAAAAAGAACAAGAATACTTTGATCGCTATCTTCTTAATCCAAAAGGTTCTCTCACAGCCATTGTAGGTGGAGTTAAAGTTTCAACAAAAATTGGAGTTTTAAAAAGCTTAATAGAAAGAGTGGATACTCTTCTAATCGGAGGAGCAATGGCCAACACCTTTTTAAAAGCAAAAGGTTTTAATTTGGGTTATTCGCTTATTGAAGAAGATTATATAGGTGCAGCTGGAGAAATTATTAGAGAATGTGAAAAGAGAGGTTTAAACATAGTTCTTCCTCAGGATTTACTTTTTACGGATCATATTTTTGAAGGTGGACAAACGCAAGTTCTTGATATCAACATGCAGATTCCAGAACATCTAATTGCAGTAGATATTGGCCCTAAAACAATAGAAGAGTTCTCAAAAAAACTCGATCGTGCGGAAATTGTTTTTTGGAATGGCCCTTTGGGGGTTTGTGAAGTAGAGGCTTTTTCAACAGGGACTAAAATGATTGCTCAAAAGTTATCTCAGGTTAATGGCGTTAAAGTTATTGGTGGTGGAGATTCTGCTGCAGCTATTAGAAAAATGAATTTACAAAATTGCTTTGACCATATTTCTACAGGTGGAGGAGCTTCTCTTGAATTTTTGGAAAATGGCCATTTACCAGGAATTGATGCTCTTTCTTCTAAAAAATAGGATATTGACTATCTAGACATGGTAAATTAACTCTTAGTAATCTTTAACAATTCTTAATATTTGGGCAGTATAATCAAGCTCATAAAGTTTTAAAAGTATATATAAGGAGATTTTATGTCAGTTGAATCGATTGCAAACGGTTCCCCTCAAGTCGTTTATGTCAAAGATACGTCAAGTGGAACATCTAAGTTTATTGACCAAGCAATGGCACCAGTAGTTTTAAAATCTGGGACTATTGGTATGGTAGGTGGTATTTTCGTAGGGGCAGGTAAAGCTTTAATGACAGGCAACAATACCTGGGTCTTAGCTGGTGCTGTTGGTGGAACAATGTTAGGGGCTGGGAGTGCAGCGCTTTTATCAAAAGGCCTTCAAATTGCTGCAGACGTAGTTGTTAATACATCTGTTTATGCAATGAAGCTTCCCTTCAAAGCGACTTATGCAGCTGTTAATCTTACCTATCAAGGAATTTCAGCAGTTTATCAAGCAGTCATGGGTACACCAGAAATTTCTGATGCTTCTGAGCCTGCTAAAAGCTTGGAAATAGATCAAAAAAAAGCTTAACAAATTTGCATTAGTGTAAAGGAGTTTTTAGAGTTACCAGCTAAAAACTCCTTTGCTTTAACTGCGTATAAGTTACTTAAAAACAATTTATTATATCGCCTTGACAAATTCAACATATCACTGTTAATATCAGTGCATACTTTGTTATTTACTAACGTATAGCAGTGAAGTCTATTAAGAAAAAAAACACATTTTTTGTTTCTTATCGCGCTTCGAACCCTCGCGGGAACTCGAGTAGGAAGACTTTGGGATTAAGGAAGGGGCATGCTGACTAAAATTAAATCAGCTGCGCTGGCCATTTGCCCAATTCGAAGGGATGAATTAAAGAAATTTATTCCGATGTTTGTCGTCTTTTTCTTTGTTGGTTTTGTCTACAATATTTTAAGAAACACTAAAGATGCAGTTTTAATTACAGGCCAGTCCTCTGGTGCTGAGATTATTCCATTTGTAAAAGTTTGGGTGATGCTTCCTGGAGCGCTTCTAATGACAGCGTTCTTCTCAAGGCTTTCAAATAAATATACAATGGAAAGAGTTTTCTACATTCTTATAGCTATTTTTGTCGTTTATTTCTTAGCATTTACCTTCATCATGTATCCGAATAGTTCAGCATTACAGATGAATCAATTTGGAGATTTTTTAGGTGGACATTTACCTAAAGGAGCTCTTGGATTTGTTTCAATGATTCGGCATTGGTCATTCACACTATTTTATGTAATGTGCGAGCTTTGGAGCTGTATTATCCTTTCAATATTATTTTGGGGATTTGCAAACGAAACGACTACTGTAAATGAGGCTACTCGGTTCTATGGTTTTTTTGGAATAGGTATGAACTTCTCAGGAATTGCTGCTGGACATGCGTGTATATATCTTTCCAGACTTCCGTCAAAATTGGGTGCTACTCAGGACGCTTGGTTTCATACACTTGCTTACATAACATTGGTTATAGCAGTCTCAGGTATAATAATTATTGGAGTAATTAGGTGGATGCATACCAATGTTTTCCATGACTGCAAGCATTATAAGCCTAAATCAAAAAATAAGTTCAAACTCTCGTTACGTAAAAACTTTAGTTATCTTGCAAAATCGAAATATTTAATCTGTATTGCAATTGTAGTTGTGGCCTTCAACTTGGTCATTAACCTAGTCGAAGTTCTATGGAAAGACCAAGTTAGACAGCTTTACCCAAATCCAAGTGATTTCAGTGTTTATTTAAACCAAGTAACAGTAGCCACGGGTATAGTTGCAACTGTTGGAGCTATATTTACATCGATATTTATTAGAAAATTTGGTTGGACCAAAGCTGCATTTATTACTCCTGCAATGCTTCTTGTAACAAGTATAGGCTTCTTTGGCTGCCTGCTATTTAAAGGTAGCATGTACACCTTGACTCAAGGTTATTTAGGAATGAGTCCTCTTGCACTAGTTGCATTTTTTGGTTCTTTGCAGATTTGTCTAAGTCGAGGATGTAAATACACAGTATTTGACGCTACAAAAGAAATTTCATTTCTACCTTTGACGCCTGAGTCTCGCAAAAAAGGCAAAGCGGCAATTGACGGTGTAGGCTCTCGATTGGGTAAATCCGGAGGATCTGTAATCCATCAAGGCCTTCTAATGGTCTGCTCGAGCTTTGCAGCATCTGCGCCTTACATAGCAATTTTCTTGCTTATTGTGATTTGTTTGTGGATGTTTGCTGTTAAAGTCTTAGGGTTTGAGTTCAAAAAGCTTACTGACAGCCATGCAAACCTGGAAATCAACGAAGAAGAGCTGAAAGAAGAAAAACATACTGCTTCAACTCAAACCACATAGAGGGTTTGTTATTTCTTTAACAACTCAAATTATTTACTAATATCTAAGATCTTAATTTAAATTTTAGGAGCTATTGTGCCCGAGGTAAATTCAGAAAAAACCAACTCAGTAGCCAGCCTTGATCTATACAGACAGAGAGCTTTACTAGGAAATCAACCTGTATGCATAAGTCGGATCACGATTTCAGTAGACAGTACAACAGGCAGACTTATAGATACTCGTAGAGGTTTTTATACTCGTTGTCCCCACAAAATACCGGGGCCTAATGGAACAACTAAGTATTTATATGTAGATGGGTTGACTTGCCATTCAGCTGCTGTACTACATGTCGAGCAAATTGCAAGGCTTGCTCCTTTTACAGAAAATGAAAAAGAATCAATGCCATTTGCAGACGTTCGTGTATATGACAATTCACAAGAGAGATTTACCCTACTAAAAGATTTAACAGGCAAAGAAGGTTCTTTAGTAGCCTGTGGGTTTGATGGCAATGCGGCTTTTAAGGGTTATCTTACATTCAACAATACAAGAGGATCTAACCCTTGTAGCTTTATTCCAGATTTTATTAAGGCTAGCGAGAGAAGCTCTCGTGCATTTTCTTGGGCAACAAGGACGCTATTTTCTTGGCATAATTAATGCACATTGGCACCGATAATCCATGAAATGAGCTGCCGCAAAAGCTAAGGTATGGAAGCTTAGCTTTAAGCTCTTCATTAAATTGATGAACACTTTCACTATGTCCAATATCATATTGGGGTATGGCATTGTTTAGTTCGAAGACTTCGAAGTACTGAGGATTTACATGAATCTTTAAAAGTGCATTTAGCTCATCAAAAAAAGATTTTTCAAACCCTTGTTTTGATAAATCAAAAAGGGGAGAGTCTTGATGAATCATAGCAGTGAGCCGTGTCTGATGAGCATGAAAGTCTTGTTGGGGAAAAATCTTTGAATCAAAAATAACACCACTTATTTTTTGGCGACTCCATGATGGGGATACAAATCCAAAAGCATTCGGCAAATCAAGTTTTGCGTTGTAGCCAAGATGGACGATTTTGTATGAAATGTGCTTTTGTTCTTTTAAGAAACTTTGAGTGTTTAATTGATGGCTTTCCAAAATTTTAGCAAGAGCATTTGAAGGTAGCGTCGAGAAGATGTGATCACATTCAATCTTTCCATTCGTTGTAATGATACATGGCCTTTTGCCATTGTCAATGCCAAGAACTTCAGTTTTTAACTCAATGGAGTCCTGTAACTTTTTGTGCAAAGCATTTGTTAAAGTGCCTAGGCCTTCTTTAAAGGAAATATACCCAGCTTTACTTTTCTTTTTGTGTTTTAGAAGCTCTAGTAGAATAGGCTTTGAGCTTTGGGCCATCTTGTGAACTGTTGGGAAGCACGAT
This sequence comes from Chlamydiota bacterium, assembly GCA_022601345.1. Taxonomy (GTDB): domain Bacteria; phylum Chlamydiota; class Chlamydiia; order Chlamydiales; family JAAZZY01; genus JAAZZY01. Next base: position 86,373 of record JAJACU010000037.1, read on the forward strand.
TTAAAGGAAAGATCTTCAATATGACCTCCCTTTATTCCCATAACAAGTGGATCAACAAAATGTTTTGTAATGTACTCTCCAAAGTTAACTTCAAAAAAATTCTTAATAGAGCTGTCTTCTGTAGGCAATTGACAAGGCTTTATTAAGTTTTTTAATATGGGGTAGGTAAGTTTAATAAAGCATTTTGGGTTTAGCAAATTGATAGGGTTTAAGTCTAGGGGATGTAGCTTGTTGTCATAGGCCAAAAAACGAGATCGGAAAGCTTGGTCAGGAGTTATAAGCTTGCTAGTAAGATCAAGGTCGTCAAAGAGCTCGTTACAGGCGCTATGGTAGGGAGGAGACAATCTAAGAGTATGTGGCCCCATCTCAAAGAGAAAGCCAAAAGTGTTGTGCGTTTGTATCCAACCACCTGTTTTCGAGGATTTTTCTAAAATAAGGAGATCACATTCAGGGTCGTTTTTCTTAAGAAACCAAGCAAGCGTGAGACCGGAAATCCCAGCTCCTAATATGACATATTTTTGACGGTCTCTACCATGCATCTTACATTTTCTTCCTGACAGTGAGGCTTAATGCCATGTCCTAGGTTCATTATGAATCCGGGTCTGTTATGCATAGATCTACATAATTGTTCAACTTGCTCTTTTAATGTTTTAATAGGGGCTATTAAAAGATCGGGGTCTAAATTGCCTTGAAGAGCAATTTTTGAAGAAATTTTCTTTGAAATTTTCTTTAAGTTTGCACTTTCATCTAAACTTATTGCTGAAGGATTAAGAGCTGCAAGCTCTTCTGCATGCAGACAAGAGCCTTTCGCAAATAATATTATAGGAATATCATAGGGTTTTAAAGCTTGAACAATTTCTCCAAGGTAGGGAAAGCAAAACTCTTTTAGAATTGGCTCTGAGAAAAAACCTGCCCATGAATCAAAAATTTGGACTGCATCCACACCTGCATCGATTTGCATTTTCAAATATTCAATCGATTGTTTAGTCAATATTTTCAACAGAAAATGCAGTTGATTAGGCTGGTTATAAATCCATTTTTTTGTTTCTTCAAAAGTTCGGGAAGTCTTGCCCTCTAGTAAATAGGTTGCAAGTGTAAAAGGTGCCCCACAAAAGCCAATTAAAGGAACTGTTAATTCTTTTTTTAGAGATCGAATGGTCTGGGGAATATAAGACAAAGTGTCCTTCACACTCATAAGAGGAATTTGATCAACTTGTTTTAGGTAATCTTTAGTGTTGATAAAAGGGCCATGACCTGTTCCAAAACCTATCTCAAAATCAAGTGTTTGAAGGATAAGGAGGATATCGGCAAACATAATTGCTGCATCAAAGCCAAATTTGTCAATTGGCATAAGAGTGATGCGTGTTGCAAGTTCAGGATTTCTACATAGCTCTAAGAAAGTGTATTTCTCTTTTAGGTCTCTATACTCTTTCATATAGCGACCCGCTTGGCGCATTAACCAAATAGGGGGTCGAGGTGTTTTTTTACACCTCAACGCATCAAGCAATAAGCTATTATCCATTTAAAATCCGCTCTAAAATTGAATCTACTGTAAAGCCAAATTCTGTCCTCAATACTGAAGCAGGTGCAGAGGCTCCAAAAGAGTCCATGCAAATTGCAATACCATCGAGTCCAATGTATTTATGCCAACCTTGATCAACACCAACTTCTATAGAAACTCTTTTACCCAAGTCTCCACCTACAATAGATTCTTTGTAGTCTTCGTCTTGATTTTCAAAAATTTCCCAGCAGGGCATTGAAACAACGCGTGCACTTTTTCCATGTTTTTCAAGTTGATTTGCAACATCAACAGCAAGAGCTACTTCTGAGCCTGTTGCAAACAAAGTGAAATCAGGCTTGTTTTCCTTTTCTTTTACAATGATGTAAGCTCCTCTACCAACACCTTCTTTATAAGCAATATCGGTGTGAGGCAAGTTAGCAAGCTTTTGACGCGTTAAAATAATTGCTGAAGGCCCTTCATAGTTTAGCGCCGCTAGCCAACACATTTTAGTTTCGTTGGCATCAGCAGGTCTAAAGAACTGAAGGTTAGGTATAGTACGCAAAGAGGCATAATGCTCAATTGATTGGTGTGTTGGCCCATCTTCACCTAGGAAAATAGAGTCATGTGTGAATTGGTAAATAACATGATACTTGGATAGTGCAGCTAAACGAATAGCGTTTCTCATGTAGTCCGAAAATGTCAAGAAGGTTCCGCAAAAAGGAAGAATCATTTGTGTTCGGTACATACCTGCACAAATAGCAGCCATAGCAAATTCGCGTACACCAAATTTCAGATTTCGACCTGTGAAATCTTTGGGTGAAACAATTGGGAAGTTTTTCATCATAGTCATGTCTGAACCTGATAAATCAGCTGAGCCTCCGTACAAGAAAGGAAGCTCTCCTGCTAAGAGGTTGATTACGGCTTGTGATGCAGATCTTCCAGCTATAGGGTCCTCGACTTCAAGGGCTTTGAGTTGTGATTCTATATCATCAGGTAGGCGCTTATTAGCCATTAGCTCAAACTCAGAGTAGAACTTTGGATTTTCTTTTGCCCATTGATCAAAATTCTGCTGCCACTTTTGTTGACTTTCTTTGAGCTTTTCGCGTTTTCTTTCAAAAAAAGACATAACAGCTTGAGGAATATAAAACTCTTCTAAAGGCAAGCCAAGGGCTTCTTTAGTAGCTTTTACTTCATCAGGTCCAAGAGGAGATCCGTGTGCTTTATGAGAACCTGCTTTATGCGGGGATCCTTTTCCTATGACGGTGTGTAAAATAATAATGGCTGGTTTAGTTTGCTCTGTTCTAAGCTTGTCCATCACTTCTTTCATAGCATCAAAGTCGTACCCATCCACTTCAAAGACTTCAAAGCCGTAAGACTTATAACGAAGTTTTGTATCTTCTGAGCAAGACTCGCTTAACGGGCCATCGAGACATATTTGGTTAGAGTCGTAAAGAAGTACAAAATTATTAAGTTTAAGGTGTCCTGCAAGGCTTGATGCTTCAGATGAGATGCCTTCCATGATACATCCATCACCTGCTAAGCAAAAAACTTTGTTTGTAAAAATTTGATGCTTGTCAGTATTGAATTTTTTTCCAAGCAGCTTTAACCCCAATGCAATACCTACAGCATTACCTACACCTTGGCCAAGAGGCCCTGTGGTTGCCTCTATACCATCTGTGTGGCCAAACTCCGGGTGGCCTGGGGTTTTAGAGCCCCACTGGCGAAAGTTCTTGATGTCATCAAGACTTACTTTATAGCCTGAGAGGTGCAGTAGTGAGTATTGAAGCATACAGCCGTGTCCAGCAGAAAGAACAAAACGATCACGATTGAGCCAATTTGGATCAGCAGGGTTATAGTCCATTGCTTCTCCCCATAAGAAGGCTCCGATTTCAGCACAACCTAGTGGTAACCCAGGGTGTCCTGAATTTGCTTTTTGAACAGCATCCATCGATAGAATTCTAACGGTGTCTGCTATTTTTTGTAGGTTCTGTTTATCTTCGCTGTCCATGGTCGTCCCTATTTTTATTATTTGGTATGTACAATAAAAGGTTTTTTTAAAGAATAAAAGGAAAAATTGCTTTTGAATAATAAAAGGGTTTTATTCTAAAGAGAAGTTAGAAGGAGGAACCATGAAGAGGCTTATTTTAATGCGCCATGCAATAGCAGATGACCATTTCCAAGGCAGCGACATGAGCAGACCTTTAACACTAGAAGGACAAGACGTTCAACTGCAAGTTGCAAATTACATGCACAGGCAAGCCTTTGAAATTGATGGAATCTTATACTCTCCCTTTTTAAGAGCAGAGCAATCAGCTCAAATTATTCTTAAAGAATATCCTGATGCTAATATGCTCAAAGAGCCTGCTTTAGGCAATGTTTTTGATTCATTTACAATTCTCAAGCACCTTGATAAACAGGGCTTTCGAAGTGCTTTAATTATAGGGCACGCTCCTACTCTCTCAGCCTTTGGCGTCTCTTTACTTGAAAAACCACAACCTTTAAAATTTGAAAAAAGTGGTGTGATGGTGTTGGATTTTTCAAAAAAAATTGATTTTGGTCAGGGGAGCCTCGTTCAAAAATTATCTCCTAAAGACATTTCATAAAATTAAGTTTAAAAATTAGTGGTGCGATCTTCTTTCGTCAAAATAACATATTTGCTATCCTTGACCGTCCTATATTACAAATATAAAAATAAATTATGCTTTCAACACAAATTCGCCGCGCCTTTATCAAATATTTTGAAAAACATTCTCATCGTCATCTACCTTCATCACCCGTTGTTCCTCATGATGATCCAACACTCCTTTTTTGCAATGCGGGAATGAATCAATTTAAAAGTTATTTTCTAGGACAAGAAAAGCCACCAACTAGAAAAGCAGTCACCTCTCAAAAATGCGTAAGAGTGGGTGGAAAGCACAACGATTTGGAAAATGTCGGGCATACAACGCGCCATTTAACCTTCTTTGAAATGTTAGGTAACTTCTCTTTTGGGGACTATTTTAAAAAAGAAGCTATTGCTTTTGCTTGGGAAGTGGCAGGGAATGTCTTTAAGCTAGACTTGAGTAAGGTCTGGGCTAGTGTTTATGAAGATGATGATGAATCTTATGAGCTTTGGAAAAAGCATTTGCCAGAAGATCGCATTATTAAGCTTGGGGCAGCAGATAATTTTTGGCAGATGGGCGATGTAGGACCGTGTGGGCCATGCTCAGAACTTCTTTATGATAGAGGTGAAGAATTTGGCACAGCAAAAGATCCATCTGAGGATGTGTCAGGAGAGCGTTTCTTTGAGTTCTGGAACCTCGTATTTATGCAGTACAATAAGGAAAAAGATGGATCGCTAAAGACTTTGCCACACCCGTCTGTTGATACAGGTGTTGGGTTAGAGAGAATTGTAAGTCTAAAAATGGGAGTTGACACTGTTTTTGAAACAGACATCTTGCGCAGTATTATTACAAAGTGCGAACAGCACTTTAGTTTGAAGTATGAAGATCAAAATGATGAGCAAAAGGCAGCCTTTCACGTTATATCTGATCACTTGCGTTGTTTGGCATTTGCAATCGCTGATGGAGCTCAACCGAGTAATCTAGACAGAGGCTATGTCTTGCGCAAAGTACTCAGACGAGCCGTGAGATATGGACGAATACTTGGTGCTCAGAAACCTTTTATGGCTCAAATTTTGCCAGTGCTTGTTGATCTAATGCACGAAGATTACCCAGAATTAAAAAAATCTGAAGAAAAAATAGCTGAAATTTTAACTCTTGAAGAAGAAGCTTTTATTCGGACTCTTAAAAAGGGGGGTAATCTTTTAAATCAAATCATTAAAAAATCAAAAGATGATCAATCTAAGTTGATATCTGGTGATGATGCTTTTTTGCTTAAAGATACCTACGGGCTTCCTGTAGATGAAATTATACTTATGGCAAAAGACAATCAGCTTAAAGTTGACACCACGCGTTTTAAAGAGCTAGAAAAACAAGCAAAAGAGCTCTCTAAAAAAACACACAAAAATGTTTCTCAAGAAGTGTCAGATGATTTTTACAGCGAATTTCTAGAAAAAAATGGAGCCTCAGAGTTTTGTGGTTTTGATCAAGATCATATGCAAGCTAAAGTTTTGGGCATCATTTGTGATGACCAATGGGTCGATCAAGTATTGGAAGGCCAAAAAGCTTCTATAGTTTTAGATAAAAGTACTTTCTATGCAGAGAAAGGTGGCCAGGTTGGAGACAGCGGAACTTTTTATAATGACAGTGTCCTTTTTGATGTGAGCGACACGCAATCTCCTTTTAATGGTCTTATTGTCCACCATGGAAAAATGCAACAAGGTGAGATTAAAGTAGGCGATACAATTGTTGCTGAAATTGATAAAGTCAGAAGACAAAAAATTGAAGCTAATCACAGTGCAACGCACTTGCTTCACTGGGCACTTCAGAAAGTCTTAGGAGAGCACATTCGTCAAGCTGGATCACTTGTAGAAGCTGAACGTCTTAGATTCGACTTTTCTCACCACAAAGCTTTATCAGAAGATCAACTTATTGAAATAGAAGATCTCGTTAATAAAAAAATAAGAGAAAACTTCTCATTAGATATCTATGAACTTCCATTTAATGAAGTTCAAAAAAAATCAGAAATTAAACAGTTTTTTGGTGAAAAATATGGGCTGACAGTTCGCGTAGTTGACATTGATTTTTCTAAAGAGCTTTGTGGAGGATGTCATGTTGGAGCTTTAGGGGATATAGGATTATTTCGCATCACTAAAGAAACAAGCATCGCAGCAGGTGTTAGAAGAATTGAAGCGCTCACAGCCCAATCAGCTATTGAGTACTCACGAGAGAGTGAGCAAAAGCTTGTAGAACTCTCCAAATCTTTAAAAACAACGCCCCAAAAGTTTTCTGAAAAGCTTACTCTACTTATTCTTGATCATAAGAATCTACAAGAGCAGCTTAAAACTCTGGCTAAAGAGCGCAATAGTCATCTTATAGATAATTTTTTGAATGAAAAAACAGAAGTAAAGGGTCTTGCTCTTGCAGTAGGAATCGCTCCAGTTTCAAAGAAAGAACTTAGAGATTTTGTTATTCAAATGGGGCAGAAACTACCCAGTGGCGTCTGCATTGTCTGCTGTCATGAAGGAGATGATGTAAGTGCAGTAGCTCATGTTTCTAAGGATCTGGTTGCAAAGAAAATATCTGCTAAAGATATTTTAAATGCATCCATTGAGCCAATAAATGGAAGAGGAGGAGGAAAGCCGGATTTTGCACAAGCTGGAGGAACCAATCCTTCAAATATTCCTCAAATTTTTGAAAATGTTAAGCAATATTTAAATAAACAGTGATCAAAGAATTTTCAAAACTATCTACATTTACTTCCTTTAAAGAGAAATTAGACTCTGCAGAGAGTATTGCCCTTTCAAGTCAATGGCAAGCTTCTAAGTCATTGCTGCTTGCAGTGGCGTCGCATGCAACGAAAAGGCAAATTGTTGTTATAAGTTCAATTGGCCATGAAGCGATTTACTCAACAGACCTTGCAAATTTTGAAGGGCTTGAAGTTTTAGATCTGCCTTCGTGGGAGAGTCTTCCTTCGGAAAATATAGAGCCTAGTCCAGATATTGTTGGAGAGAGAGCTGCTGTTTTAAACGCTCTTTTAAAACAAGGGGGCAGCACAATTATTGTTACAAATCTACAATCAGCTTTGGTTCCTATAGTACTAAAAAAGCAGTTTGAGGAAGCTAGACTCAATCTAAAAGTGGGAGATGAAATAGAGTTTAGATCATTGATTGAAAAATTGGCTGCACTTGGCTATCAAAGAACTACACTTGTAAATGATAAAGGGGAGTTTGCTGTTAGAGGGGGAATTATAGATGTTTTTCCAAGCTCTGAAATGCAACCTTTTAGAATAGAATTTTTTGGTGATGAAATAGAGTCTATGAGGGCTTTTGATCCTGTTCACCAAGTTTCTACTTCTGAAACCAATTCACTTGATATTTTTGCGACTAAAGAACTTGAACTTCTAAAAAGTAGTGATGAGCAGAGCTCTATTTTTTCTTATTTGTCAGATGATGCTATAATATTTGTGGATAATCCACTTCAACTTAAACAGAAGTATCAAGAGCTCTCGCATGCCTTTGATTTAGAAAATGATTATCTTTTCCGTTGGGAAAATCTTATAGAACAAATAGAGCCTTTTCAAAAGGTTGTTTTTGAAGGCGAATTAAACAAATCACCATTTAATGATTTAGTTAAACTTGATGTTCCAATTCTTCCTTTTGATGAAATATTTCCAGCAAAAACAAAAATCGTTCACAAAGAAGAGCAAACCTATCTTGTGCGCCTGCCTCAATTGGGATTTAAAGAGTATCATTTTCATTATCTGTGTCAGGGTGAGAGTGAAGAAAAAATGCTCAAAGAGCAAATGATTGCAACCTATGACAAATTGCCTGAGAATGTCTCTTTTGGAAAAGGCAACTGGAGCAGTAGTTGGGTCTTTCCGAAAGAAAAAGTTGCCTATGTCTCTTCTGCTGAAGTAACTCAGCGCTACGTTATTAAACGAAAAAAACAAAGAACAGCTTACCATTCGGCCCCAATTGAATTTATGGCGCTAGAACAAGGTAATTATGTTGTGCACATGCAACATGGTATCGGGCGTTATTTGGGTTGTGAGCGACGTAAAAATCACCTGGGAATGGAAGTCGACTATTTGTATTTAGAATATGCTGATAAGGCTAAACTCTTTGTGCCACTAGATCAATCCCATTTAGTCAGTAAGTATATTGGTGCCAAACACGAATCTCCTAAACTTCATCAGATTGGTGGAAAGATTTGGCTTAAAACAAAAGTGCAAACAGAGCGCGCTATTGTTGATTATGCCTCTGAACTCTTGAAGATGCACGCTCAACGTGCTCTTAAAGATGGAGTGGTATACCCAAAAGATTCCGAAGAATTTATTTCATTTGAAAAAGAATTTCCATACACAGAGACAGAAGATCAATTGCAAGCTATTGAAGCGATTAAAGAAGATTTTAACTCTGGCAAACCCGTTGATCGTCTGATTTGTGGGGATGTGGGTTATGGAAAAACTGAAGTGGCTATGAGAGCAGCCTTTAAAGCTGTTGTTGATGGAGGTTTTCAGGTTGTTGTTCTTGTGCCAACGACTATTTTGGCCATGCAGCACTTTGACTCTTTTTGCCAAAGAATGGGTAACTTTCCTGTAAATATCGGGGTGTTGTCGCGCTTTGTTCATCGCAAAAAACAAAAAGAGTATTTAGAAGGACTTGAAAATGGCAAGGTTGATATTGTTATTGGAACGCATCGTGTAATTAGCAAGGATGTGAAGTTCAAAAACCTTGGTCTAGTGATTATTGATGAGGAGCAGCGTTTTGGAGTAAAAGCTAAAGAGCATCTAAGATCTCTTAAAATGGGAGCTAATTGTTTGACGCTTTCGGCAACTCCAATTCCTAGAACGCTTTATATGTCTCTTGTTGGAGCAAGAGATATTTCTTTAATCAATTCGCCACCTCAAGATAGATTACCAATTAAATCTCAAATCATTGAAGAAGATCCCGATACTCTTAAAAAGGCCATTCTAAGAGAAATTTCTCGTGATGGACAAGTCTATATTGTACATAACCGAGTGGCGTCAATATATCGCTATGCTGAAAAAATTCAAAAACTAGTCCCAGAGGCAAGGATATTGATCGGTCATGGTCAAATGCCCGCAGATGAGCTAGATCAAGTCTTTCATGGGTTTAAAAATCATGAAGCAGATATTCTAATTGCAACTACAATTATTGAGAGTGGAGTTGATATTCCTAATGCGAATACAATTATTGTTGATAAGGCGGATGTCTATGGCCTCTCAGATCTCTACCAACTGCGTGGCAGAGTTGGACGTTGGAATCGCAAAGCGTACGCTTATTTTGTAATACAAAAAAATAAGATGGTTTTGGAAATTGCACAAAAGCGCCTATCTGCTCTCCTTGAAAGTAGCGGTTATGGTGGAGGCATGAAAATTGCCATGCGAGACTTAGAAATAAGAGGAGCCGGAGAAATCTTAGGGACCTCTCAGAGTGGCCATGTATCAGCAATCGGTTTCCATCTCTACTGTAAACTTTTGAAACGAACTATTTTATCGATGCAAGGCCAGGCTCCTAAAACAATCACTGAAACAAAAATAGAATTTCCCGTTGATTGCCGCATCCCAGATGAATATGTGCCTGATCTTCCCCTTAGAATGGAGCTCTACCAACGTATGGGAGATGCTTTTACAATGGAGAGTTTAAAAACAATTTATACAGAAATGATAGACCGTTTTGGAAGAGCTCCTGATTCAGTACTTTGGCTCTACCATATGCAGCGCCTTAAAGTTTTTACAGGCTCTCGCAAATATACTGAGATAATATATAAGAAAAATTTTATTATTGCTAAGCAGCGTGTTAAGGGTGAAATTAAAGAGCGCCCTATTCCTTATGTAATGCCAAAAGAACCTCATCTTTTTGAAGAAGAGCTGATCTCTGTTTTAAAAGATTAGTTAATCTAGAGAAAAAACAGTCGATGAACTATAATACCAGCCAATATTTTATTTTGACTAGGAATACATTATGGGGCAAATCTCAGTAAATGACTTAAAGCAAGGTGTAAAACTTGAAATTGATAAACAGCCCTACGTTGTCGTATCGTTGCAGTTTGTAAAACCTGGAAAAGGGCAAGCATTTACACGAACCAAAATAAAAAACCTAAACACCGGTAGGGTTATTGAAAAATCATATCGCTCTGGTGAAAAACTTGATATCGCAGATGTAGAAGAGACGCAGATGCGCATGCTTTATAAAGATGGCGATTCTGCAGTTTTTATGGACGATACAACCTTTGAGCAAAGTAGTATTCCTTTATCTCAGCTTGGGGATGTTGAGCAATGGCTTATGGAAGATTTACTTTATTCTATAATCTTTTATAACCGCGATCCCATCAATGTAGAGCCTCCAACATTTATGGAGATGGTTTTAACAGAAACAGACCCAGGTGTTAGGGGAGATACAGCATCAGGGCGCGTTTTAAAGCCTGCCGTTACTGAAAGTGGTGCAAAAATTCAAGTCCCTATTTTTATTGAGCAAGGCGAAAAAGTAAAAATTGATACTCGAACAGGTGAATATGTCTCACGTGCATAGAACTCTCTCAACAATAGCCTCTCTTAAAGACAGAGCCTATATGCTTAAAAAAGTTCGTAGCTTTTTTGAAGAAAGAGAAGTTTTAGAGCTTGACTGTCCTATATTAAACTCTACTGCAAACATTGATGATTCTATTGATCCAATAAAAGTAAAATTTTGTGAAAGTAAAATAGGCTATTTACATACTTCACCCGAGCTTTTCATGAAAAAGTTGTTAGCTCGAGGGATTGGAGATTCGTATTTTTTAGGTCACGTATTTAGAGACCACGAAAAAGGTGAGCATCACCATACTGAATTTACAATGGTAGAGTGGTATAGACAAAAACTTGACTACCCAGCTCTTATCAATGAAACAATAGATTTTGTTAAACTCTTTGTAGATGTAAATCAAATTCAAACCTTTTCTTACCGAGAGATTCTTTTGGAAAAAACAGGGATAGATTACGTTGATGCATCTCTTCAAGAATTAAAAGACTATGTGCAGGAAAACCTGAATTTTAAAGTAGATCTATCTAAAGAGAGCTACACAGATCTTTTGATTATAATTTTTACAGAGAAAGTAGAGCCCTGCTTTGAAAAGTATGAGCTTGTAGTTTTAAAAGACTACCCAAAAGATCAATCAGCCCTTGCAAAACTGCAAATTATTGAGGGTGTAGAAGTCGCCAAAAGATTTGAGCTCTACTATCGCGGAATTGAGCTTGCAAACGGTTATGATGAGCTTGTAGGGGATCAAGAGCTTTATGAAAGGTATATTGCTTCAAATAAGAAAAGAGAATTATTGAACAAAGAAGTGCTTCCAATTGATGAGCAGTTTATTGCGGCTAATGCTGAGCTTCCTCAGTGCACAGGCGTTGCTGTAGGTTTTGATAGGCTAATGATGCTTAGACATAACAATTCATCTATTCATTCAACAATGGCACTTGTTGATTAACTTGTAATGTCGGACCTTGACTGCTGCTGCTGGCGCATTTGCTCCATAAGAAGTTGCCTAGACTGCTCTTGTTGTAAGTCCCTCATAGCTTGTTGGCTTGCTAGGCCATTTGATTTGACAGCTGGGCGTCCAAAAGCTCTTTCTCTAGATGCCTTTATTTTTTTTGCAAAAGCTTTTCCTTCAACAGTTTGACTGGCTAGTGCTTTTTCTGCTGCACGTTGAATGTCTTGAACAAGCTCAGGGCTTGTTTTTATGATTCCACTGTGATGAATTAAGTAGCGAGTGTTTTGAACGTTCATGGTAACTTCTTCAAACTGATCTTCCTCGTCTTCGGAATCAATTTTTACTGACATCGTGACTTTTGCAACTGGCACAAAGTCTTGTGTTCCTGCTTTTAGAGCTTGTACAATTTCAATTTTGTGACTGTCTGGATCTCCAAGAGCTGCAATTTTACTGTTAATTTTGTGCATTTCTTCTTTCAGCTGAGAGATGTCTCCACCTGCTTTGATAGCGTTTCGGTGCTCTTCTTTCAATTTACTAATTTCAGCAGTAAGTTTTCGGTGTTGTTCAGATGTCTCTTGAAATAAAAGAGTTTGAGCTCTAAGTGCCTCTATTCGACTTGGGATGTTTTCTTTTACTGAAAGAGCTTGCTGCTTTGCAGATAGCTCCTTTTTTAAAATGTTGATGGCCCTTTGAGCAATAACGACTTTACCAGTAAACTCATCATCAAGCAAAACTTCAGTTGTAATTTCTTTGTGAGTGATGGGGTCTCTAGCTTTAATTACTAAAACAGCTTTTGGAAATAAGTCTTTTGATCCATCTCTAACTTTGAAATCAAAAGTTTTGATGTTATCAAAAACCTTTAACTCTTGTTGAAGCTGTTTTTGTTGTCTGCGTAGTTTTTGAGTTATTCGTGAGCCACTCTCCTGAGCTTGATGAATTTTTTCATTGATTTGCTTGAGTGATTTTTCTTTTCGTGCATACACACTCTCAATAGATCTTCTACAGCCAACTGCGAGCTGACCCAGAGCTTTGCTGTCCATTGGCGCCTTGTGGCCTTTGACTTTTACTGAAAAGTCAAATGAAAGACTTTTACCACCTAATTGCATTCCTCTAATATTGACAGAGTCAGCCTCTGAAGTCGCTGAGCTATCTTCGTGAGGAGCTAAAGACAGTGTTGCTGCAATTGTGTCTGTTGCTGCTTGATCAACTTTTGAAGCACTCTCTGCTTGAGTCGGTGTCGGTGTAGAGTAAGTTGGATCAGAAGTCGTTGGATGAGATGTGCTTACCTCTACTGGGGTTGAAACGCCTGATGATTTAGTAACTCCATTCATGTGTATACCTTTAAATAATTTATCGTATTAATTAATTATAGCAGTTTTTGTTTAAAATGTCAATAAATTAATTAACTAAACGTTGTGTTTAATTAATTAAATGTTAGATAGTTAGAATAGGTTTGACCTGATTTAAAAGAATGTGTGATAGTTCTTTGAGTTAATATTAAAAGGGAGTTTGAGATGGAGAGCTATATTCTTAAGGTGCTAAAAATAATACATTTATCAGAAAACTTGAAGATGGAAAAGCGGCATAGTTGGTTATCAAACGGTGACCAGGAGAGCGTTGCAGAGCATAGTTGGAGGCTTTCATTGATGATCCTTCTTATCGCGCCGAGACTTAAAACTCCCATAAACCTAGAAAAAACTCTAATTATGGCTATTATTCATGACCTGGTTGAAGCCAAGGTAGGAGATAAGCCAGATTTTAATATTCGCACTCAAATAGACCAAGAAACTAAATACCAGCTAGAGGAGCAGTCAATGAAAGAGATTGCAGAAGAACTAGATAGATCCGACCTCTTTGAGATTTGGAAGGAATTTGAAGAGGGTGTGAGTTTAGAGGCTAAATTTGTTCGAGCATTAGATCGCATGGAGTCACAAATACAGCATAATGAATCTAATATTGATACTTGGCTTGATATTGAGAAAAAGCGTCAGTATCTAGGGTATAAGAGCTACAGCATGCACGATGAAGCTCTCAATGAGCTCAGTGATGCCTGCTGTAAAGAATCTCGTGAAAAGTTAAGCCAAAGCGACAAAGAGAAAATTTCTAGTTGGATGAAAGAAAAAAAATTGAAGCAGTGCCTTGAAGAAGTAGGCATCAAGGGTTTTTATCTTGATGATGAGAATGAACAATAGGCAGCTGCCACCCATTTGAAAAAGCTTTTTGAGTCACTTTTAAACCAATGGGAGCTTGTCTTCTTTTGTACTCACTTAAGTGAATTTTTTTGACAACGCTTTTAACAAGCTCTAAATCTAATTTATTTTTTTGAGCGATTGCTTCAGGCTCAATATGCTCCTCAACGTAATCAATGATAATCTGGTCTAATATTTCATAATCAGGAAGGCTGTCTGAGTCTTTCTGGTTGGGTTTTAGTTCTGCAGATGGTGGTTTTTCAATGATAGACTTTGGGATGATTTCACGATCAAAATTAATCCATTTTGAGACCTCATAGACCTGAGTCTTTGTCAAATCTGAGATTGCAGCTAGTCCCCCTGTAAGATCTCCATATAAAGTCGCATAACCCATTGCCATTTCACTTTTATTACCACAGCTAATGACTAAGTGCCCCCATTTATTGGAACAGGCCATTAAAATCATTCCTCGTATTCTAGATTGTATGTTTTCTTCTGTAACATTCTCTTCTAGGCCCTTAAAAGGCCCTTCAAGTAGATCTAGGTAACTTTGGTGTACAGTTTCAATTGGAATCTCTAAAAGTTCAACAGAGAGGCTTTCTGCAAGTTTTTTGGCATCTTCAACGCTATGCTTTGAAGAGTATCTCGATGGCATTGAAATTACTCTAACATTCTCAGGGCCGATCGCTCGTGCAGCAAGTGTTGCAACAAGAGCTGAGTCAATTCCTCCTGAAAGGCCAACAAGAGCTTTTGAAAAGTTTTGTTTGTGAAAATAATCTCTAAGACCCAGGACTAAAGCATTGTAAATCTGTTGGGGGTTTAAATAGCTGGCAATAGGCTGTGTTTGAGCTTCTTCAGAGTCATAAACAATTGAGTCTTCATCAAAGCCTTTGGCAAAGGAAAGAAGATTTTTTGAGTCGCAAACAAAGCTATAGCCATCAAAAATGAGACTGTCGTTGCCGCCCACTTGATTGCAGAATAAAATAGGGCAGTTTAATTTACGTGAAATTTCTTTGCAGAGGTTAATTCTTTTATAGAGTTTGTGCAATTCAAATGGAGAAGCTGAAAGATTCACTAGAACATCAGGTTGATGAGAGGCTATTTCAGATAGGGGGTTTTTCTCATAAAGCCCATCAAGCTGATCGTGCCAAAGATCCTCGCAGATAGTTAGAGCTATTTTTTGGCCATCATGATCAATGACTTTAACTTCTTTGCCCGGAGAAAAGTACCTTGTTTCATTAAAGACATCATACGTAGGAAGTAACCACTTATCGTAATAGTCAATAAGTTTGCCATCCTGAATAATAGCGCAGCTATTATATAATGAGTTGCCTTTGTCTACATTTTTTCTAACGCATCCCAATAATAGGGTGACGCCTTTTGTTTTAGGTAGAATTAGTTCAAGAGCTTGTTGACTTTCTTCGAGAAGTGAGGAGTAATAGAGTAAATCTTTTGGAGGGTAGCCTAAAAGTGCAAGCTCTGACGTGACAATAAGAGAGCAGTTTTTTTGTTTGGCCTCACCAATGGAGTCGATAATTTTTTGAGCGTTTAACTGAAAATCACCAACAATATAGTTATTTTGAGCTATAAAAAATCGTGTCATAGTATCTTAAAACATACCTATAGAAAAAAAGAAATGCTATTAAAAAGTTGAATTAATCCTGATTTTTTTTCATTGCAAAATATAGTTATCGAACGAGGAAATGGCTAGAGGAATGCTTCATCCATTATTTTAATATTTATTTTTTGCTCTAGTGACGAAAATAAGGCCTGTTTAAACAAGAGCTTTATCATCTTTTTCTAGGTAGAACTCATCTTTGTTAGTCTCTAGATCCATAACTTCAGCGTATTTATTAGGAATAAGCGAGCTGTGCTTACCTTTGAATCGATCAATGATATGTGGGACTATAAATCCTTTTCTGCGAACAATCTTATTTTTGTTGTAATCTGCTATTTGATTCCAATTAGAAACAAAACTTTGAGGCTTCCAAGTCGCCATTTCTTTTGGAGAGCCTAGAAGTTCTGACCATAGTTTTTTTCTAAAGGATTTGACTTTAGATGGAGAATAGATACCAAGAGCAAGTTCAGAATCTACTAAAAAACTTCGTCCGTTGGTATTTGCTGATCCAACAGATGCGTATACATCATCAACAATAAGCACTTTGCTATGCACATAGATTTGATTGCTTCCAAAACTGTCAGTAGGGTGCTTTTTTAGTGATTTTTTTTTCTTCACCATTGAATAAACTCCAAGCCTATTTTTTGAAAGCTTACTCAATTTTGTAAGTATTGTATGTTGCATTGCTATTCCATGATTGGTGACAGGGTCAGCACCTCCCTTAGCAGAGACTTCTTCTGGAGCAACAGGAACAACTAAAATAACCACTAGATCTTTAATTTGCTTACACCTTGCAATAATCCAATTTGCAAGTTCTAGGTACCTGACATATTGATTCTCAATATAAATATACTTTTCAGCTTTAGAAATTACTTTTTTGTAGTTTTGCATGACATCATCTAAAGTATTTGAATCCGGCTGAAACCAACCAGCTTGAGAGAGAGTTCTATGGCATTGAACATACCCAACAGATTTAATTTTTTTATTAGAGATGACGCCATTGTATTTGAGTGTGTCAACTTGTTTAAAATCTATTTTTTTCACTTCAGCTTCTTTATTGGCACTTTTAAGGAAGTTGTGGAAGCGTTCTTTATTGTGATTCCAAATTCCTATGAAATTTCTTGCTGCGTCTTTTGCAATGTCACCTTTTATTCTGATGTCAACATCATGCCACGCAGTTTTTCTATAGTTATGTCTTGGCGTATCAATTCTTCCACTATTTACATCTAATCCTCCAGCAATCAGTAGCTCTTCATCAACCACGCAGTATTTTTGATGGTGCGCAGCTGGATGATAAGAAATTTTTTTCCCGCGAGATGAATACTTCTTTTTCTTAGTATCATATTTAATATATGGCCAAAGAGCTGGAGATCTTTCAAAATACCATAGAGCTGTTGTCTTTTTGTAATTATTAAATTTTTTTATCACGCTATCGAGTTTTGTATTTAACTTAGACTGCAAATAGAATGGAGCTCCATTAGCTTCGTGACGAACTGTAATTATCTGAAAGTTGCTTTGCTGGCTTAAAGGCAGAGTCTTTTGCATGTTTCTTAAATACCTAAAGCTTTTCCAAGCATAACTGTGGAGGCCATCTTGTAAAACAGGATCGAAATCATTGATGTAAATATAGACTTTTACATTTTGTTTAGCTTTGTATTTTAATAAGTGAATCCAACGGCTTAGTTTTTTTGACTTAGCTTTTCGAGAAAGTAATTTAGTGCGTGGGTTGAAAACCCAAAAGCTCAAAAAAATTTGACTTTTTGCTTTTAAAATGGCCTCTTCCATCGCCTGAAAAGTAGCCACTCCATCTATTAGAAAAGTGCATTCTTGAGCTTGCCTGATACCTCCTATGAATTTTAAATCGTTGGAATTAGAAGAGTTTTGAAAAAAATGCTTATAATTCAAATTTGTCATTTGATTCTCTTTAACTTAAATAAAATTGACACGCCTAAAGTTTTATGATTCTACCTCTACTTTGTCATAAATAAAGCCTTCAGTTGGAACAGTCACAGTAAACTCGTCTACGACAGGGTAGATATTTTCAGGTTTTAAAGCTGTGTCTGGGGCTCCAACTGTAGAGTCAACAGTGATGTAATCTTCATTTCCAAGACCAAGTGAAGCTTCATTTTTTCGATGAAGTTCCATTGATTTAAGTAGCTCGGCCAGAGGACCTTTTTCAAGATCAAAGCCAAGTTTGCCTTCAACATGCTCAGCAAGCCACTCTATTGCCTGCCGTTCTCTATTAGGTTTTAAAGGTAGACATACTCGCACCCAAGCACTGTTGAGAAATTCGTTACGCCTGTTGTCGCCATCTAACTGGAGTTCCCAACCTAAGGAAGATCCTAGCTTAGCAGGTTCTGATTCAGCAGTTATAGGATATTTCTTTCTGTTGATTAAGGCTTTTCTTCTTGGATTCCACCATGACGGGTGGCTAAATACAAAAAGAGCATCAATATCAAAAAAGCGGTGGAAAAATTCTATTTCTTTAGGATTAGGGACAGAAGGGTTTTTTGAATTTCCAAAAAGGTGGCTTACCATGCGTCCTAAAATTTCATATCTTTCTTCCTTTCTAAGTTCATTTGCTGGCCTTTGTTTGACTTTACTATGTTCAGTAAGAAGAGCTTTTTTATTTTCGAATTCTTGAATTCTCTTTTCAGCATTGTCTTCTCCTTTAACTTTTTCTGTAGCAGCTTGCCATTCATCAAGGGCTTCTTTATCAGGCTCCCAGCGATAAGTATACATAACGCCGACGTTTGGAGCATTTCCAGGTCTGATTTTTAAGGATCCATTATATTCACGCTTAGTTGCATCCCAGCTTCCTGTCATTGAGTTGTTGTAGGGTGCAGGTGTTTTATCATCTTCTTTGTCCGGTTCAGACAAATCTTTTAAAGAATCAATTTGCACAGCAACAATCTCTCGACCCTTGATTTCTTTGATTTTTAGGTCAATATAAAATGCTCCTGAGCGAAACTGTATGGCAACTTGGGTTTGTCCTGTATCTGTACCGCCTGTGGGTTTAGGAGGGGAGTCAGCCGGGATATCCTTTTTAGGAATAATCTCACTCGCTTCCATGAAATGAACAAATTTGCTTGTTTGTAAACCTCTTCCGGGATCTCTAATATGGAGCTGCCAGACTAATTTAGGCCCCACATCTTGAACCTTTACTTTAATTCGGTTAAAGATTCTTCTGAGTCCATAATTTACGGGTTTATCTTCAGTGTTTTCAATGACGCGAGTTGTTTCATTCATTTCTGTAAATTCTTCATAACTGCGGGTTTGGACTGAATAGCTTTTTGTTATTCTTTCCGAGGCGCGCTTCGTAACGTCTTTTAAGCGTTTACTAGCAGTTTCTTTAGACCGATTTTTAGCGATATTCATAGATGCTGTAGCTTCTGTGCTGACTTGGAACACAGGGGTAGAATATGAGGCAGATAGACTCATAGAAGCCGACATGTCGCGTTGAAGCATTGACATAACTTTATCAGAAACTTCGTACTGATTGCGCTCTTCTGAAGCCCTTTCACTTACAGTTTCTGAACCAAATTCAATAAGTTCTTCTTGAATTTGTTTGCGAGAAGAAGTTGTTACAACTGTTAGGCTTTCTTTTGGTGCGACCGTAAAGCAGTGTTCAATAGGTCCAAATCCTTCTTTTTCATAGTAATAGAGTTGTCTGTAAAAATTAGCGATACCAATTGGTGAAAGGGATTCCTCCATACCTTTTGAGGGTAAAAAACCGTAATAGGGTTTACCTGCTTTGCTCTTTGCCTGCTGAAGCATGTGGCCTAATTCAAGACCTTCATCAACACTTCTTTTTGCATTATCAAAGTATTGCCTAAACAGATGATTTCGTTCTTGTTTTAAATCAAAATCCGGAGCTAAGTCATTTAAACTATGTCCTGAAACAGTAGGGACAGTTTTAGGCTCAGACATTATAGGGGAAGCTTTGAGTCGGTTTGTTTGCTCATCCAAAACAGATGTTAGGGACGCATTGGCTACATTTGTAATGGCCATGTGTTCTCCCGGGGAGATAAAGGCCCTGTGGGGTGTTTCTGCTGAAGGAGTGGAGTTTGAGGGGCTTATATTACCGGGGTTAATTAAATCCGGAGCTTCGAATGGTTTTGGAGGATCTATTGGAGGAGGCTGGCCTCCTTGGGGTCGATCTGGCCATTTGGGTTTCCCAAAAGAAATTTTTCCAGCAATAGCGCCATGTTTGGGGTCTATAGTCTCAGAAAGAGGAGCTCGACTTGCATTGATGCTGGCAATTTCTCTCAGTCCCCATTCTGACACCCACTTTAAAACTAAAGGTTCATAGACTGCTACAGTCATTGTTGCATATGCATCGGTGAATTTACGTATCTTAGAAGCCATAAAGATTTCTCCAATTAAAAAATAACTTACAAGTAAGAGATTCTTCTCATCTAAAATATATTTCAAACTAAAAAAAAAAATTTTTTTGCTCTATTGACGAAAATAAGACCTATCACAATACTGCAGAAAATTTTAAAAAAATATTTTATGCACAAAAAAAGAGAACATTGGGCCACACGAGCTGGCTTTTTATTGGCAACAGCTGGATCAGCAATAGGGTTAGGAAGTCTTTGGCGTTTTCCATATATGGCTGGAGAAAACGGCGGAGGTTACTTTGTCCTTTTATTTATCGGGTTCACCTTCCTTATAGGTCTACCGGTTTTTATGGCTGAACTTACAATGGGAAGACGCTCCCAACGTGGACCTGTGTTGGCATTTACTGAGCTTGCGAAAAACTCACATATTTGGAGGCTTGTAGGTTGGCTTGCAGTTATTACAACATTCGTTATTTTATCTTACTATCTAGTAATTTCTGGTTGGTCACTAAATTATGCTTTCATGTCTCTCAATCAGTTTTATAAAGGAAAGTCCTATGATGAAATAGTTCAGGTCTTTGACATTGTCTACAAATCCCCACAGATGAACGTTTTTTGGCTCTTTATCTTTATGATCATGACCGGAGGAATCGTCTTTGGCGGCGTACGAAAAGGTATTGAAAAATGGAGCCGTATTTTAATGCCTGCTTTGTTCATTATTTTAGTGGGTTTATTTATCAATAGCATGACTCTATCGGGTGCTGGACAAGCTTTTAAGTTTATTTTTTCTCCAAGAGGGAGCGCGTTATCAGCTACTACTGTGCTGAACGCTTTAGGAATGGCTTTTTTTGCATTAAGTGTTGGGCTTGGAGTTCTCATCACTTATGGAAGTTACATGCACTCTAATGATGATATTCCTAAAACAGCTCTAATTATTGCTCTTTTAGATATATCTGTATCACTGCTTGCTGCTTTAATGATTTTTCCAATTATATTTACGTATGGCTTTCAGCCACAAGAGGGGGTTGGCTTAATTTTTAAAGTGCTTCCTGTCTTGTTTGCTCAAATGCCGGGGGCTTTATTAATCTCGACTGTTTTCTTTTTGTTAATCGTGTTTACGGCCCTAACGTCTACAATTTCTTTGTTAGAAGTTTTAGTTGCAACGTCAATGGAAACTTTTAACTGGACTCGTAAGAAGTCTGCAATATTGGCTTCTTGTGCGGTTTTTATTTTTGCCCTACCTTCGGCTTTGTCAGGAGCCGGAAAATTTTTTCCTCTTTGGGAAAAGGTTTATGGTAAAAACTTTTTTGAAACCTTCGACTATTTGACTGGAAGCTGGTTTTTGCCTCTTTCAGGGATTTTAACAGCTGTTTTTGTGGGATGGGCCATTTCTCCAGAGATGCGCAAAAAAGAGTTTATTGAAGGTTCAAAATATAAATGGGTTTATGTGCCTTGGTTGCTTATTCTTAAATATATTGCCCCACTTGCCATTGTCTTAATTATCTTAAATAAGAGTAATTTGGTAAATATTGATGCTTTTTTTTGTCGAAATTAGGTAAAATGATCCTCTAAAAAAGAACCTTTAGGGAGATTGTAATGACAACAGGCAGTTTAAAAATCCATTCTGAAAACCTTTTGCCTATCATCAAAAAATGGCTTTACTCTGACAGAGATATTTTTGTTAGAGAACTTGTATCTAATGCATGTGATGCCATTCAGAAAGTGAAAATTTTAAGAGAGCGTGAAGGATACGCATGTAGTGACGACGAATTCAGAATTGATTTAAAAATTGATAAAGACAGTAAAACAATTACTTTTACCGATACAGGTATTGGTATGGATTCACAAGAGGTTGAAAAATATATCTCTCAACTTGCCTTTTCTGGAGCCGAAGACTTCATAAAGAAATATGAAAATAAAGACGAAGCGGAATCCATTATTGGTCATTTTGGTCTGGGTTTCTATTCAGCATTTATGGTGGCTGATCGAGTAGACATCGAGACACTTTCTTACAAAGAGGGTGCTGAGCCTGTCTCTTGGACGTCAGATGGTTCTACAGAATATCAGATCGACAAAGGTTCAAGAGAGGCGAGAGGAACTCAAATTACTCTTCACATCAATGCAGAGAATGAAGAGTTCCTAGATGAAGCGCGCTTAAAAGAAATCCTTAAGCGTTATAGTTTATATCTCCCAACTCCAATCTATCTCAATGATAATAAAGTTAATGACGTTGAACCTCTTTGGCTTAAAGCTCCATCAGATTGCAGTGATGAAGATTACTTGAAGTTCTATCGTCACCTTAACCCAATGGAACCAGATCCTCTTTTTTGGATTCACCTAAATGTAGA
This sequence comes from Chlamydiota bacterium, assembly GCA_022601345.1. Classification (GTDB taxonomy): domain Bacteria; phylum Chlamydiota; class Chlamydiia; order Chlamydiales; family JAAZZY01; genus JAAZZY01. The sequence continues at coordinate 108,463 of JAJACU010000037.1, forward strand.
TTACCCTTTTCATTTGAAAGGAATTTTATATTTTCCAAAAATGAAGAAGACATACGAAACTCAGAAAAATTCAATTAAGCTTTTTTGTAATAGAGTTTTTGTAACGGATCAATGCCAAGATTTAATCCCTGAATTTTTGACAATGCTTCAAGGCTGTATTGACAGCCCAGATATTCCATTGAATGTATCTAGAAGCTCACTTCAGATGGATCGCACGGTCAAGCAACTTGCCTCACACATTTCGAAGAAAGTCTCAGATCGCTTAAATGCACTTTACCAATCTGATCGTGAGAAGTTCATTAGTTGTTGGGAAGACGTTGAACTCATTGCAAAACTAGGGATTGTTCAAGATGAGAAATTCTATGATCGCATAAAAGGTTGTCTTGTATGGAAAAACCTTAAAGACGAGTGGACTACTATTGAAGAATATGTAGAGCGTAATACAGAAATCAAAGAGAAAATATTCTATCTCACTGAAGAGCAGTTAGACAGCCCGTTTACTCAGCTTTATGAAGATAAAGGAATTGAAGTTTTGGTTTCTCGTTGCCCAATCGATTCACATGTGATGGGTTTTCTTGAAGGGAAGCTTGCTCCAAACAGGTTTATGCGTATTGACGGGGAGCTTAATGATGCTCTACTAGATCCTTCAAAAGAGAACACTGTATTAGATTCTGATGGAAAAACTGAAGCGGGTAAGCTCTCGCAGCTTATTAAAGAAGAGCTTAATTTAGAGCATGTCGAAGTTGAAGCTAAAAGCTTAGCTTCTGATGCCCTACCAGCTTTCTTAGTTATAGATGAAAACGCACGTCGTATGCGCGAGTATATGCGCATATCACAGATGGACGCATCTATGATGGGCCCCTCTCAGCACAAGTTTGTGGTTAATACTAACCACTCGCTTATCAGCTCAATTGATGCAGTTAAGAAAAAGGATTCAAAACTTGCTAAAGAAATCATTTGTCAGGTATATGACTTAGCACGTTTAAATCAACGAGAACTTGATACTAAAGATCTCAAAGAATTTAGCAACAGAATGACTCAAATCTTGCAACAACTTGCAGAGCAAGTCACTGTTTAATTTTTTTTTGTTATATAGCCCTTCTTACTCGTAAAGAAGGGCTATTTTTTTGTGCAAATTTAGTCAACTTGATCTCCTGCCCCTCTAGATACAGCTTCAGCCTCTTCATCTTTTAGTTCCCGAATGCGCCTGGCTTGGTATTTTAAAAGCTCTGCAGCAGAGAAAGAACAGTCATGCTCTTTTGTAAGTTTAGCAACTTCATTAAAAGTTTGGGTCTTTTGTAACTTGGATTTAAGCTCTAAATTGTGATGAACTTCATTTATGAATGACTTGAACTGCTCATTAAATTTAGAATTCTGAGAAAGAATTTTAGAGTTAAGGTCTACTATTTTTATAATCCAGTATCCAGGGCGCTCTAAGTAACCTTTTCCAAAACGACCCCATTGAGCTCCTCCTTTAGCCTGTTTTCCAGCAGTTAGTAGATCTAGGTCGCTTTGAGGAAGTTCAAGCACGCGGCCAGCTTGAGCTTTTAGTATTTCACAACCAGTAATTTGAAAGCCTAGTTCTACTGCAATATTTGCAACGTCAACAACTTCAGCTGTACGGTAAAGTCTATCTTGCAGCGCTTTATCATTAGTGAGGTGCTTAAAAAATTTTGCAACTTCGGGGTTAAATTTTGTAAAATCAAACTCTTTTTTCGCCATCTTTCTTCTTTTTTTAACTATAGGGTTCAAAGGATACTTTTGTATTAGAGCTAAAATCTAGTTAAATTGTCCATTTTTGGCAAATAACAGAGTCTTATCTGAGATATTACTGGTGTTAGTGAGGACTTATTTAGTTAACTAATTGTATTTTTTACTTTACAAAAAATCAAATATATGCTATAATAGTTACGTTAAAGTAATATACGTGATTAATAATAATATGGATAGTTTAGTTGTTTCACAGGTCATTTCAGTAAGTGCTCCTCAGATGGAGGTGGATAAGGCTGCCAAGGCTCAAAGCATCACTCAAAATGCTCAGGAGGCCCAAGAAGGGGCTTTTGTAGCACTTATTCGTCATTCGATGGATAAAGTTCACGAGATGCTGGGTACTGAAAAAGAAGACCCTCTTTTGAAGGAAGATGACGAAGAGAAACAAAATCCAGAAGACTAAAAGGAGAGATTCTATGCAAGTAGAAGCTAATGCTCAAACAAGTGCTAAAGGTGGGGTAAACCCAGCTCAGGTGCAATATCAAGAAAGCCAAACAATTGTTATAATGAGTTTGCTTAGAAAAGCTGCAAAAGACATTTTGAAGGATATTCAAGGCTATAAAATTGATACGCTTGAAAGTGCGAAAAGCAAAGGTAAATCTTCTTCAGTTGGCGCTCAAGCTCCAAAGCCATCTAAATCATCAAAGTCAGCAGAAGCTCCAAAAGCGTCTGGTGATGCAATTATAGAAGCTTTTATTGCTCAGCTTACTGCAAATAGAACAGTGGCCAAAGTTTCTAAAGAGCTAGTTCAAAAGCTTGTGCATTTTGTTCTTTCACAGTTATCTGGACTTTCAATGCTCCAACAAGAAATTGAAGCTTTAAAAAAAGAGCTGAGTGGAAGCATTCCTAAGGATGAAGTTAAAATTCTGACAGCTGAACTTACAAGCTTAGAAAGTGAATATAGCTCTGTATTAGCTGGCTATAATAGTGCATCGAGCGATTATAATAAGTTACAAAAGGCGGCTACTGCAGACGCTGAGGCTTATAGTAAGGCTCAAGAAGCTTATAACAAATTACCAGCCAAAGAGAAGTCTGGCCCAGAAGGTAAGAAGTTGAAAAAAGAAATGTCATTTCAAAGACTGGCTGAATTGAGTGCAGAAAAAGGAATGGCCATTGACCAAAGTAAGATTAAATCTGATGAATTAGTAATGGAGACAGTAAAAGAAGGGCTTACCGATTTAGCTAAAAGGTATCCTTCAATAGGTAAAAGTATTTCTGGAATAATTTCAATAATAGATAACCACGGTAGTATTAGTGCAGCTGCTGCAGCACTAAACAAACAGGTCGCTTCAACTGCTGCTGAAGATGCAAAAATTGAGGGTAAAATAAGCTCTTTGCAAGCGCAAGAGCAAGCTTTAATTCACTCTATTTCTAGCGGATCGAGCACTATTGAAAAGGCTTTACAAGGTTATTTAAATAGTTCAAAAACTATTACAGCTGCAGCAATGAAAGAAATTCTCAATGGGTTTTTGGGAACGGTAATTTCTCATAATTCACATAGAGTACAGATTAAAGAAGATGATGATGAAGCTGTTTCAAGAATTACTCATAAAACAGTGGAAACTCACGATGAAACACCTGTTTATCGTCATCGTGACCAAAAAGCAATCCATGATGTTGCAGAACGCAAGTAGTTTAAAAAAAACAGGCAATAAAAAACCCTTGTTAGCAGGACTAGCAAGGGTTTTTTCTTAATTTTAAGAAGCTTATGCTGGTTCAGCAGCAGGCTCCTCTTTCACCGCTTGCTCAGCAGGCTGGTGAATTTCGCTAATTGCAGCTTTTAGCATTTCAATTTTAGCGCCTTCAACTTTAAGAACAATAGTGTTTTCTTTAATCTCAGCAATCTCTCCAATAATTCCCATCGCAGTGATTTTGTCGCCTGACTTAAGACCGTCTCTTAAGTTTTTCATTTTCTTACGTCTTTTTTGTTCAGGTCTCCATAGGATAAGGTAAAAGAACGCTAAGACAATTCCAAAGATGCTTATTGTTTTCGTTAAGTTATTTTCAGGAACAGCTGCTCCGCTATCTGCTAAAAGTGGCATTGTGCTTAGCAATGCAGGAGCTAAAGAATATAGTTTTTTCATATATCAGCCTTTGTTAATGCTTATTTTTTTAGTTGTTGATTAGGGTAAATCTTACAAATTTTTTCATAAAATTCATCTAAAGTATTTAATTTAATAGCATGCCTGATTTTAGACATAAAATCAAGGTAAAAGGCAAGGTTTTGAATTGTAAGTAATGTAAGGCCAGTAACTTCATTAACATTTAGGAGGTGCCTTATATAGGCTTTTGAGAACTGAGAAGTGTAACAATCTAGCTCTTCATCGAGAGGAGAAAAGTCTTCACTATATTTGCTGAGCTTAACATTGATTTTTCCTTTCCAAGTGAAAGCGCAACCGTTGCGTGCGTTGCGGCTTGGAAGGACGCAGTCAAACATATCTACACCTCGCATAACAGCTTCAATTAATTCTCTTGGGTTGCCAACTCCCATTAAATAGCGGGGTTTGTCTTCGGGTAAGAAAGGAAGGGTTGCATCGATTACTGGGTTGAGGTGACAATCAGCAAGTCCGCCAATGGCATAACCATCAAAGTTCATTTTTACGAGCTCTTTTGCAGATTGCTCACGAAGGTCTGGATAAATACTTCCCTGTACAATTCCGAATAAATTTTGATGAGATTTGAGCTCATAATCTCTACAAATCTTTCCCCAGCGGTGAGTTCTTTCAAGGGCTTTTATCGTATTCTCATAAGTACAGGGGTAGGGAGTACACTCATCAAAGACCATAACTATGTCAGATCCAAGAATTTTTTGAATGTTCATACTTTCGCAGGGGCCTAAAAAATGCTTTGCACCATCAATATGAGATTTGAAATGCACGCCTGCATCGTCAATTTTATTTAATGAGGATAGAGAGACAACTTGAAAACCCCCTGAATCTGTAAGAATAGGGCGGTCCCAGTTCATGAATTTATGCAAACCCCCAGCTTTTTCTATAATTTTCATCCCAGGGCGGAGCATAAGGTGATAAGTGTTTCCAAGTATAATTTGGGCTTCTATTTCTTTTAACTGACTATTTGTAAGTGTTTTAACAGATGCTCGGGTGCCTACAGGCATGAAAATAGGAGTTTCGATGTCTCCATGCTCAGTTTCAATTAAACCTGTTCTTGCATTACTTTTGGAATCTTGGTGAAGGCGGGTGAACTTCAATATAGCTCCTAATTACAAATAAACTTAATAAAGTTTAAATACTCTATTAAATAAATCAATAAAAAACAAACTAATTGTAATTAATAATAAAAAGGGAAGAGGGGACGCCCCTTCCCTTAATGAAATCATTTAAGTTCTTAAGAACTAAAAGAATATAGACTACTTTTTCTTAGCAGCTTTTCTACGAACAGCTTTCTTAGCGCCTGCACGACGATTAGCTGTTTTTCTTTTCTTTGTTGCAACAGCTTTTTTAGCAGCTTTTTTGCGAACAGCAGTTTTTCTTTTCTTAGTCGCAACAGCTTTCTTAGCAGCTTTCTTACGAACAGCAGTTTTTCTTTTCTTAGTTGCTTTAGACTTGCTAGCAGCTGTTTTTTTCTTACGAACTACTTTTTTAGCGGCTTTTTTACGAACAGCTTTTTTAGCAGCTTTCTTACGAACAGCTTTCTTAGCAGCTTTTTTGCGAACTGTAGTTTTTCTTTTCTTAGTTGCAACAGCTTTCTTAGCAGCTTTCTTGCGAACTACCTTTTTAGAAGCAGCAGACTTCTTAGTTGCTGTCTTTCTTCTTTTAGTTGATTTTTTTGCCAACATGTTTATTTTCCTCTTGTTATTTCAAGCTTATTTTTTGGTGTCAAGCTCCTTACTCTTCATAAAAGGCCTCGTATTCCTTTTAATTCATTTGCTCAACTGTTATTCCTTCGTAAACCTTCTTGCTGTTTTGTTTTGACTTCTACAGCATGATAAATATTTATCAAGACTGATCAAAACCAGCTTTTAGTCTACATTAATGGATTATGAATCCATGCTAGATGCTATAAGCGAACCTAGTCTTCTTACAGTTCACTGGATATGCATTTTAATAAATATTACGCAAGTAATTAATAAAAAAAACTTTTGTTTATACTAAAATGACACATAACTAACAGAAAAAAAACTTTTAGTTTACGAG